>JAKALA010000007.1 GCA_021813325.1 bacterium
TGTGGGATCAAGTGCAGGATGTGACTTGTAATCGTCGGCACGAAAGTTTGGACGCCTTGGAAGAAACCCTGACGGCGGCGCTCCGCCCCTTCTGGGAAACGCCGGCCCGCGTGTTATCGTTGATCCATCACTGGCTCCGCGCTCAAGCAAACGCTACGCCCTGACTCATTGTTCCGATAATCGGTGAGAATTGGTATAAAGTGGTGGGACAACCGCGTGCGACCCAGCGGCACACGCCCCAGCCGGACGCAGAAGCGGTCCGATTGCGCGAGCGGCTCAACGCGTTCAGTCGGCAACGACCGCGAGCGGGTTATCGCACGGCGTGCGGTCAATTACGCCAGGAAGGGCTGCGGGTGAATCCCAAGCGGGTGTAGCAGTTGTGGCGGGAGGAAGGGCTGAAAGGGCCGCGAAAACAGTGCAAGAAGCGGCGTTTGGGGACAAGCGAAAACGGCCGTCAACGCCGGGTGGCGACGCGGCCCAACGAAGTGTGGAGCTACGACTTTGTGAGCGACCAGACCAGCGACGGACGGCGATTGAAGTTTTTGTGCGTGGTGGACGAGTTCACGCGGGAATGTCTGGCGCTGGCGGTGCGGCGGAGTTTTCGGGCGAAAGACGTGATTGCGGTGCTGGCAGGATTGATCGGCCAGCGGGGCTGTCCGGCGCATCTGCGGAGCGGCAACAGGCCGGAGTGCCAGCCGTGGACACAATGGCAACTCCAAGCCGCCGGTCCGCAAAGACCTGACCGGCCCCAATCAGCGCTGGTGCTGGGACAGCGGCCAGGCATCGTCGAGCAAAGGCGAAGTGAAAAACTTGCCCAGCGCCGCCGGCGCCGGGAAGAAAACCAAAAGCAGATATTCGGCCCACAAAAAACATACAAAACAACAACAACGCCCGCCGGCCTTGTAGCGTAATTAACCCGCGCTTGAGGTCATTGATCCAAAAACGCGCCGGTCTGCATCTGGAGGCCAGCCTCTACACTATTTTACAAATTTTGAGCCTTACGCTTTTTGAAAAAACGCCCATTTTACAGGCTCTTTCTCAACTTCCACCCACTTCCCCATCACCAGTTGCCAAAAATCATCAATGTTTACTGGAGTTCTAAGCAGGACAGCAGTGTCACATAACAGTAATATTAACCCAGACTTCTCCCCCAAGGGGGGCGAGGAGGCCGGATCGCTCAATATGGCAACGGGAACTTCGCTGTCAGCTCGCGCACGCGGTTGCGAACTTTATGCGCCGTTTCCACGTTTTTGATGTCCATCAACACTTCCGAAATCATGTCGGCAATGGCCGCCATTTCCGTCTCTTTCATGCCCCGAGTCGTGCAGGCCGGCGTGCCGAGGCGGATGCCGCTGGCTTGGAACGGCGAGCGGGTTTCGTTGGGAATCGTGTTTTTGTTGACCGTGATGCCGGCTTCATCCAGCGCGATTTGGGAATCTTTGCCGGTGATGCCCTTGGCGCCAACGTCCACCAGCATGAGATGATTGTCCGTGCCACCGCTGATGAGCCGGAAGCCATTGCGTTTCATGCCTTCGGCGAGCGCCGCAGCATTGGTGACGATCTGTTGTTGATAAGCCTTGAAGCTCGGTTGCAAGGCTTCCTGGAAGCAGACCGCTTTCGCGGCGATGACATGTTCCAGCGGGCCGCCTTGAATGCCGGGGAAAACCTGTGAATCAATTTCCTTGGCGTATTTTTCCTTGCAGAGAATCAAACCGCCCCGCGGTCCGCGCAAGGTTTTGTGCGTGGTGGTTGTCACGAAATCCGCGTGTTCCATCGGGCTGGGATGAATGCCCGCCGCCACCAGGCCGGCAATGTGCGCAATGTCCGCGAGCAGCAGGGCGCCAATTTCGCGGGCGATTTCACCCATGCGCTGGAAATCAATCACGCGCGGATACGCGCTGGCGCCTACCGTGATCATCTTTGGCTTGTGTTCGCGCGCCATCGCCGCCAATTGTTCGTAATCGATCCGCTCGGTTTCCTGGCTGACACCGTAGTGGACGATTTCAAAAAATTTGCCGGAGAAGTTGGCTTTGTTGCCATGGGTCAAGTGGCCGCCGTGGCTCAGGTCCATGGTCAGCATCTTGTCGCCCGGCTTGAGCATGGCAAAATAAACAGCCATGTTTGCGCCGGAACCCGAGTGCGGCTGGACGTTAGCGTGTTCAGCCCCAAAAATTTTTTTCGCGCGGTCAATGGCGAGTTGTTCGATTGAATCCACATTTTCGCAGCCGCCATACCAGCGCTTTTTGGGATAACCTTCCGCGTATTTGTTGGTGAGAACGGAGCCTTGAGCTTCCATCACGGCCGGACTGACAAAGTTTTCCGAGGCGATCAGCTCGATGTTTTCCTGCTGACGCATCCGCTCGTGCTCAATGGCGCTGGAGACTTCCGGATCGACATTGGCCAGCCGCAAGTTGGCCGGCGCGAATTTTGCATCCATTTTCATTACGCGGCGTTCGTGGCGTCCGCCCTCCGTTTTGGCGGCGAGAAAAGCGGCGAGGATTTTTTTTGCGAGTTCTGGCGCGGTTTTTGCCCCGCTCAGACACAGCACATTGACATGGTTGTGCTGGCGGCAGAGTGCGGCGGTTTCCACATCGTTCACCAAAGCGGCGCGCACGCCGGCGACTTTATTGGCAGTGATGGTTACGCCCACGCCGCTGGTGCAGACCAGCAGGCCAAATTCCGCCTTGCCGGCGGCCACAGCCTGCGCGGTGGGCAGCGCAAAATCGGGATAATCATCCGCCGGGTCTTTGCTGGTGGCGCCGAAATCGCGCACGCCCATGCCGCGTTCAGACAGAAACGCCTTGAGCGTCTCTTTGATCTCGAAACCACCGTGATCCGCGCCCAGCGCGAAATCTACCGTGGCCGCATTGGCGTTGTCAGTTTTTGGCAAAAGATTGTTTTGTTCCATAAATTTAATGAGCGTGACGATGCCCTGTTCGATCTGATCGCGGCATTCCACATAAACATGATACGGGCTGCCGATGGGGTCGCTGATGTCTTTTTCGTAGGGTTCAAGCGTTTCGTCAAATTCACGCAATAAAAAGGTCTTTTCGGCCGCATGTGGATACAGCAGGCCGACGGTGTCGGTATGGCTGTGCGTCATGCCCAGGATTAAATCCGCCGAACGCACCAGTTCCGCTGTCAGTGCGCGGCTGCGTTGCCGGGAAATATCCAAGCCGACCTCTTTCATGGCCTGCACCGAATGCGGGGTTGGCGGCTGTCCGTCCACGGCCCCGAGGCCGGCGGACAGCACCTGAAAGTCGCCGCGACCCTGAACGGCATGGCGGAAAAGGCCTTCTGCCATCGGGCTGCGACAGACATTGCCGGTGCAAAGAAATAGAATCGTTTTCATTTCAAACGCGAACGAAAAAGGTGGGTTCTGGAAGCCCAATCGTCAATCCGAAAGGTTTTCAATTTGCGGGTGATTTATGGCCGGTTTAACCGCGCTTTTGATTTAGAACTGCCAGAGCCTTAAGTAGATCCATTGCGCGGGCAAGTTCCGGGTCGTGAATCACCGGGCGCGGAGATTCCTGTCGCGGGAGGTCTTCTTCGTCCAACTCACCGTCCTTGGCGTGTTTGCGCACCAGTTCGGCTTCGCTCATGTGATCAATGAATGGCAACATGGCGTTCGTGGCATTGGGGTCGGTTTCCGGCTGGGTCAGGTTGGCGAACGGATTTTTCTGAAATTTCTTCTCATCCGTCGGGCTAACGTCAACGGCAATGTCCGGCGAAATTTTTCCCGCTGCATTCGTGCTGCCGATGATGATCCCGCGGCCGGCGGCGCGCAATTGGACGGCCAATTCAGCCGCAGCCCCGTGCGTTTCGCCATTGGCCAGAATGACCAACGGCTTTTTAATGTTGCTAAAAACGCTGTCCGCAGAAACCGCCTTGTCGCCGTTCGCAAACCGCAAATCCAACACCAAACCGGTGAATTGATTGGTCAGTTGCGAGTCGAGTTGAGCCGCAAAATCTCCCGTGATCTGGCTGACGCGGACACACACCACGCCGTTATCCATGGGAATGACTTTTATCGGCGGTTCTTCTGCTCCGCTGCACCAAGGCGTCATTCCGACGGCAATTAACAAAATCAATAAACGAATCATGCGCCCAAAAAATGCGCCAGCCCGCCGGGAAAGTAAAGGACTGGCGCATCACCTGGAGCTTTATGGCACTGGACAATGATCCATCAGTGCAATTCCAGCTCGTCGCGGCTGGGTAGCGGCGGGAATTTCTTGTGCGGCAGTGTTTGATACCAAAACGCCACCGAAGCAATGTCATCCTGCTCCTGAAGGTAACGTCCGCCGGACTGCCAGCCCAACGCCTGAATCGTGACCTTTAAATCTTTCTGGAACCGGATCGGGTCGCGCAGGTGCCAGCGATACAAGCCAAAACGCGTCTGCGAATCGTAATGACCATCCGGCCGGATGACCTGCGCCAGGCCGCTGTAGGGCGTGGTGAATTCGGTGTAGTGCGACTGACCGTCGGCGCCGCGCGTGTCAAAATCATACGAGCCGCAAAAATAGTCCTCCGTGCCCGTGCCGCAGATCGTCGGGAATTCCTGATCGCCATCGAGGAAGAATTTGATTTCGCCTTCGCCCCACCAGCCGTTGTTGTGCACGCCCCACGCCAGGTAGGTGCCGACGTATTGGCCTTTGCCTTCCACGCCATCAAGGATCGTGTAGGTGCCCTTGGTTTTCAGCGGATTTTCCCGACGGAACTGCGCGTGAAAATAAGCCGCATCATCCGGCACCTGCGTCAACGTGTAGTTGATCTGGTAGTAAATCGTCATGGCCCCGTCATCCAGATTTTCCAGGGTGATTTTGCATTTTTTGTGGAACGGCATTTGCCAGTAACAATTGAAGGCGCTGCCCGGATTGACACAAACCGGGATGGAACTGATCTGGCAATAACGGCCCATGCCGCAGGCGAAAAAGTCGCCCAACGGACATTCCACAGACGGATTCGGATCGTCATCCCAGTAAATGCGCAAAATCTGCCAGCGTGTCTTGTCCAGCGGCGCGGGCGTCATCCAGATTTGCTGAATGGCCCCCGGACCGGTGATTTCCGCCAACGTGAACGTTTTGTGCGCGCCGATTTGCACCGAAGGCGAAACCTTCCAGCCCTGCCCCAGCTCGCGCGAGGCGTATTCGCCTGTCCCGTGAATGGCCATGCCGCCTTTGCCCTTTTCACCCGTAAAATTTTCCGGGCTGATGGACCGGGATTGCGCCTCTGAGATGCGCGATAAATTTCCCAAATCGAGATTAAGGCCGTCAAAGCCGGATTCAGCGGCTTGGAGCGTGAACAAAGGCGGAAGCAGCGCCGCCAGCACCAGAGTTTTTAAGGGGGATTTCATGGGATTGGTCGCTCCACAATGCCCGCAAGCCCGGTGCGCGGCAAGTCTTTGATCTTCTCTCGCCAAATAATTTGCCTTTGCCTGTCCGATTTTCTCCCCAGCGGCTACTATCCGATGTAGTGAACGACCAAACTGATGCCCAACTCCTCTGTGCCTATGCGGAAAGTCGCTCCGAAGCGGCCTTCAATGAACTCGTCCGCCGCCATCTCAACCTGGTGTATTCTGCGGCGCTGCGCCTGGTCGCCGATCCGCAACTGGCCCAGGACGTCGCCCAGCACGTTTTCATCGCCGTGGCACGGGATGCGGACAAATTGGCCGGGCATCCGGTGCTGGCGGGCTGGCTGCATCGCACCACCCAAAACATCGCCGCGCAGACCGTTCGCACGGATGTGCGCCGTCGCCAGCGCGAACAGGCCGCTGCTGCCATGAACGAACTGCTCTCAACCCCGGACGCGGCGTGGGAGGAAATCGCGCCGCATCTGGACACCGCTTTGGGTGAATTAAACGAATCGGATCGCGACGCCATTTTATTGCGCTACTTTCAGCAGAAATCCGCGGTGGAAATGGCCGGCCTGCTCGGCGTCAGCAGCGAAGCCGCGCAAAAGCGGGTGGCGCGCGCCGTGGACAAACTGCGCGAAATTTTCTCCCGACGCAAAATCACCATTGGCGCCGGCGGTCTGACGGTTTTGATTTCCGCCAACGCCGTGCAATCCGCACCCGTCGGACTGGCTGTCACCATTTCTGCTGCCACCCTCGCCGGAACGGCGGCTACGACTTCAACTATTATTGCCGCCACCACCAAAACCATTGCTATGACTACACTACAAAAAACGGTCGTCACCGCCACCATAGC
This sequence comes from bacterium, assembly GCA_021813325.1. Classification (GTDB taxonomy): domain Bacteria; phylum Verrucomicrobiota; class Verrucomicrobiia; order Limisphaerales; family UBA11358; genus UBA11358. The sequence goes on from JAKALA010000007.1 coordinate 6,207, forward strand.
CGTGTTGGCTGGCGCGGGCATTTACCAAGCCAAACAAGCTCACGACGCCCGTGCTGAAGTGCAGACGCTCCGGCAACAGCAAGCGCCGTTGGCGGAACAAATCAAGCAATTGCACCGCGACAGGGAAGATTCGAGGAACCGGCTGGCAGGATTGCAGGCGGAGAACATTCAGTTGAGATCAAAATCGAATGAAAATGAGCTTTTGAAATTGCGCGGCGAGGTTGGTCGTCTGAAGGCAGGGGCCAACACGGAGGAGTCGCGCTATGCAGGCTATGTTGTCCAAGATATTAACCTTCTTAAAAATTATTTTGAACAAAATCCGAAATTGAAAACTCCTGAACTTCAATTCCTGATCGCGGGTGAGTGGGTGGAAGTAGCTGCAAGTTCGATGCTTAATGCATTTGGAGTGGACCAAGACAAAGCCTATCGGCATGGCGCTAGCGCACTTCGCAATCGCGCTGACCGGATTGTCGGCAGCATGTTTCGTGATGCACTTGCGCAATTCAAAGAAAACAACAGCGATCAGTTCCCGACGGATGTAAACCAGTTGGAACCTTATCTCAAGCGGTCAGAAAACCGACCTGATTCACAGTTGCCGATTGAAAACATAGATGCACTTTTAAGCCGATGGGAAATTGTCCCAGCAAGTCAAATTAAAGGAATGATCGCCGGGGGAGATTGGGTGATAACCCAAAAAACTGCCTTGGATGACCTTTTTGATAATCGCGTCGTGGTGGGGAAGTATGTGCTTTCACGGCCTTTTGTCATTACAGACAAATTTGATGTGCTTGCGCCTGTCCGAGACGCCTACAAGACGGCCAAGGGAGTGTTTCCTTCAGATAATGCAGCTTTACAACCTTACGTCACGACGCCTGAACAAAAAGCTGCCGTTGATCGAATTATTCAAAGCGAACGATGGAATTGGCCTAAAGACCAATTAAGCCAGCAATAAAATTTCCTCCGATAACCTAACCAGGAACCTAACCAGGAAAACAGGAGTGTATTTGCCTTCTGCTACCAATTCAGAACGCTTTTGCGGCGATGTCTCAGCGAAAATGCGCGTCTTCAAACTGAATACATTTCACGGCTGCGTAGGCGGCGTCTGGCACGTCCGCGCGGGCGGATGAAGGATATCCTCCCTTTTGTGGGGAAGAAAAATCACCTTTCCCTGTCCGATTTTTCCTTTGGCGGCTAACCTTCAATGAGTGACCGCCCAAACCGACAGTCAACTACTGAAAACCTACGCCGAAAGCCGGCTCGAACAGAAGGCCAGGACGAACTTGCGGATGTCCTTCGCGCGAAAGTCATGCGCCGGCAGATACCAGCGATTATTGAACAGCATGAGGTGACAGGGGTGCACTCGCCACCGTTCAGCGGCCTTCGATCCCGGCTTACGATAATCAAATTGCAGCCCGTGCCGCGCACGGATGGCGCGGACGATGAGTTCAAACAAATTCCGGGCCGCATCTTCCAACCGAACGGAACGACAACGCTTTGTCCAGATTTTGCAGCGTGAACCGCCTATTTTGGAACACTCGCCGGACGCTCCTCCGAAACGGAGACGATGCTAAAATCCGCATTTCACCCTCTTGACGAGCGGACTCGTGTCGATTATCAAAATAGCCCCTTAAATTTGAGCAGAGATTGATTTTATGAGCCAAAAAGAAACCCATCATTTCCAGGCGGAAATTCAGCAGTTGCTGGATATCGTCATTCATTCACTTTACACGGATAAAGAAATCTTTATCCGCGAACTCATTTCCAACGCGGCGGATGCCTGCGAAAAACTCCGGTTCAATCAATCCTCCGGCCAGCCGGTTTATCAATCGGAGACGGCCTCCGGCATCACCGTCACCACCGATGACAAAGCGGGCACCATTACCATCACCGACACCGGCTGCGGCATGACCCATGGCGAAATGGTGGAAAATCTGGGCACCATCGCGCATTCGGGCACCAAAGCATTTTTGAAGCAGCTCGCCGAGGACAAGAAACCGGACGTCGGCCTGATCGGCCAGTTTGGCGTGGGTTTTTACTCGGCGTTCATGGTGGCCAAAAAAGTCACCGTCCTCAGCCGTTCGTTCGGACCGGAGGAACAGGGCTGGGAATGGACCAGCGAAGGCATGGGCGGCTACGACATCGCGCCGGCGGCTGATCTTCCTCGCGGCACGAAAATCACGCTGGAACTCAAGGATGACGCCAGGGATTTCGCCAAGGAAAACAATGTCGAACGCATCATCGAGCGTTATTCCAGTTTTGTGCCGTTCCCGATTGAATTGAATGGCAAGCGGCTCAACACCGTTCAAGCCATTTGGGCGCGCAACAAAAACGATATCAAAGAGGAGGAATACAACGAGTTTTACACGTTCATCGGCCACGATCACGACAAGCCGTTGTTCCGCCTGCATTTCTCGGCGGACGCGCCGCTGGCCATTCAGGCGCTGTTGTTCGTGCCACAACGGAATTTCGAAAGCATGGGCATGGGCCGGATTGATTCCGAGGTGAACCTGTATTGCCGCAAAGTCCTAATTCAGGCGAAGGCGAAGGGCTTGTTCCCTGAATGGCTGCGTTTTCTCAAGGGCGTGGTGGACAGCGAAGATTTGCCCCTGAACATCTCGCGTGAAACCATGCAGGACACGTCGCTGATGCAGAAGTTGAACAAAGTGTTGACCGGGCGGTTCCTGAAATTCCTCGACGAGCAATCCGAGAAAGAAGCCGAAGCCTACGAAAAATTCTATCAGGAATATCAGCGTTTCCTGAAGGAAGGCATCGTCACCGATTTTACCCACAAGGAAGCGCTCGGCAAACTGCTGCGGTTTGAATCGTCCACCCTGGACAAGGGCAAAATGACTTCATTTGCCGACTACGTGAAGCGGATGCCGAGTGATCAAAAGGAAATTTACTGTCTGCTGGCGGCCAATCGCGAAGCCGCCGAAGCAAGTCCCTATTTTGAAGTGTTCAAGGAGCGCAAATGGGAAGTCCTGTTTCTCTACGATCCGTGGGACGAATTTGTGATGGAACATCTGCGTGAATTCGACGGCAAGCCGTTGAAGCTGGCGGAAAAAGCTGACTTGAACCTGAGCGAAAAAAAAGCCGGGGCGTTGTCTGACGATGAAGCCAAGGACCTGGCCAAATGGCTCAAGGAAACGCTCGGCGACAAAGTGGGCGAAGTGCGTCCTTCCCAGCGCCTCGTGGAAAGTCCCGCCGTGGTGGTGGATGCCGACAAATTTATGACCGCCAGCATGCGCCGAATCATGAAGGCCATGAAGCAAGACGGCCCCGATTTGCCCGCTGCCAAACATGATTTTGAAATCAACCCGGCCCATCCGATTATTGCGCGCCTGAACTTCATGCGGCAAAAGGACGCGGCGCTCGCCGGCAGTGTGGCCGAGCAGATTTTGGATAACGCCCGCGTGGCCGCGGGTTTGCTGGAAGATCCGCGCGCCATGCTCACGCGCTTGAATTCATTGCTCGAAAAAGTGCTGGCCAAGGAATAAGTCAAAGGATCAAACTTTCTGAGCGAGCCGCTTGAATCCAAAAATTAGATTTAGGCGGCTCGTTGATTTTGCCGCAGAAACGCTGGGACGGAAATAATTGCCGACATTTATGAACATAATCCCACGGCTCGACAGGTGCCGGCTCCGTTGCTAGCGTTAGCTCATGAATTTTCTCGTCACCGGCGGCGCAGGTTTTATCGGTTCGCACGTCTGCGAACGCCTGCTTCACGATGGACACCGCGTGTGGGCCTTTGACGACCTGAACGATTTTTACGACCCGCAAATCAAGCGGCGCACACTGGCTGATATTCAATCGCTTGGCAAGCCGTTCACATTCGTTCACGGTGATCTGACGGATGTCGGCGCCATCAACGCCCTGTTTGCCGACACAAAATTCGACCAGGTCATTCACTTGGCGGCCCGCGCCGGGGTGCGTCCGAGTCTGGAGCAACCAGCGCTTTACCAGCGGGTGAACGTGGAGGGAACGGTCAACCTGCTGGAAGCGGCCCGCAAAAACGGCGTTAAAAAACTTACCATAGCCTCCTCATCGTCGGTCTATGGCGTGAATGCCAAGGTTCCATTCAGCGAAAGCGACCCGATTTTTTCCGCCATCTCCCCGTATGCCGCCAGCAAACTGGCCTGTGAAGCGCTCGGCCATACCTACCATCATATTTACGGGATGGACATTGCCATGCTCCGGTTCTTCACGGTTTACGGCCCACGGCAGCGGCCTGACCTGGCCATTCATAAATTCACCCGGTTGATTGATTCCGGAAAACCCATTCCGGTCTTTGGCGATGGCAGCACCGCCCGCGATCACACCTTTGTATCCGATATTTTGGAGGGCGTGATGGCCTGCACCCAAAAGGAATTCGGTTTCGAAATTTTCAACCTGGGCGAATCCCAGGTGATTCGTCTGGATCAGCTCATTGCGCTGATAGAATCGGCGCTCGGCAAGAAAGCCAGCATCAACCGGCTGCCGCTTCAGCCTGGGGATGTGCCCATCACTTACGCGGATATTGCCAAGGCGCGGCAGATGCTTGGCTACCAGCCGCAGGTGAAAGCGGAAAAAGGCATTCCGTTATTTATTGATTGGTTTCTCAAAAACCGGCAGTAATACACCATCAGAACGGTCCTATGACCAACGCGAAATTTACCCGGCCACTGCGCGCCGACGTCCTGACCGCCTGGCGAAATTGCCTTGCCGGCCATAATCTTCCCACCGCAGTGCATTGGATTTTTGCGGAAAACCTCTGCATTGAACCCTCCCCGGTCACGCCGGGAAGTTTCCGGGTTGGCTTTCAGACCAAGTTCACGCCGCCCTCGGATGATGCGCTGGAAATCGCCTACGACCAGTTCAGCGAAACCGATGCCCGCATGGTGTTTTACCGGCTTGGGTCCAGTCCGCGCGGCTCGGTTTGTATTTTGCTCTGCGACCCGTGGTTTGAGGAGCGTGGCGCCCGCGACGGATTTGAGCGGCACGATCAATGGGGCATTTCCTTCTATCCCGGACATCCGGGGGAAATCGAGGAAGTCCAGGATTTCCGCCGCTGGTTGCGCCGGGTGCAACGTGACCGGGCATTTCACGATTTTGATTTTGCCATGGCGCTGGCCACCATCGACGAAATCAAAATTCACGGCCGCACCCTGCAACCTTACGAACGCTTTGCGGATAGCATGTTGAATCGGCTGCGCCGCATGTTGGGAAATCCCAATTGATTTACCAGGCGGCGGTGCGTTTTTGGTTCCGTGAATTCTTTCCGCCCTCCATGGCGCCGGGCTTCAGTGATTCGCCGCTTCACGTGGCGATTTTAACCGTTCCCCGGCAGTGCTGTTGATTTCATTTGTCGCCTTGGTTTTAAAGGCCGAACGAAACAGCCAGTGCCGCTTCAATCCCTGCACAAAATCATCCGCATCCGTAACCGTCCTGGAAATGCCGCCCAGCATGTTCGAGTTGGATTGCACCTGCGCCTTCAGGTTGCTGGTCATGGCGGCCAGATTTTCCAACGTCTCGCCGAGGCCGGCGGATAACCGCACCCAATTGGTGTCCAGGTTCAGCGTCAACGAATTCGCATTGGTCAGGGTGCTGGCGAGCTGGAATTCGGAGTTGGTGCCCAACACCCACAACGCCGGTCCGCCGGGTTCGCGCAATTGATCGCTGATGGCCGCGAAATGCGCCAGCAGCGGCCGGGTGGCAACCACGGTGGCATCCAGATTGGAAGCGGCTTTCGCCGCGTTGTCCAGCACCGCGTTGAGCCGGTTGGTGAGCGCCAGGATTCCCGGCAGCGCGGTCTGCGCCTGGAACACCATGGCCTGCAACTGGTCGGAAATGGGCGGGGTCTCCGCCGCGCGCAGCCAGGCGGTGTCCTTGATCTCCGTGAAATTGACGTAGCGCCGCACCCGGTTGTCCCAGGTCGCCACGATGCGATTGTAATTGACCGTGTTGTCGTAAACAAAAATGCCGTTGGTCGGCAGGTCCATTTGGGCCATCAGGGCGAGATTGGACTCGGTCAGTATGGTATAGGCGCCGAACACCACGTTGGATTTGGCGTCCAGCAGATCCTGATAAAGCTGCCAGCGGTTGGTTTCGACAGCGACGATCCGCTCCAGTTCCGGCACGGTTTTCCAACCGCCCGGCTGCGTGACCACGATCGCCGGACCGTTCGTGCCGCGGGTCACCTCAAGCTGGCGTTGATTGAGAAATCCAGCATTGTTGATTTGCACATGCGAACCGTCGCGCCAGATGTATCGGAAATAATCCGCATGGTTGTCGGCCCGGATTTCAAAATCCACGCGGACATTGCGTTTGTCGCCCGGCGGCATCGCGCCAATCCCGGTGATTTGTCCCACCGGAAAACCCATCATGTAAACCGGGTCGCCCACGTTCAATCCCGCCGATGATTGAACGTAAGTGTGAAACGGCGCCTTGATCTTGAACCAGCCCTTGCGCTCGGCGGAGTGGTAAATATAGCAGCCGAAACCAAACAACAGCAACACCAGGGCCACAAACACGAACCAGCCGACAGTCTGTTCCATTTTGTTCAGGCGCGTCCGAAGTTGCGGGGTCAAATCTTGTAAAGGCATAAAATAGTCTCGTCAGGTGATCGTTGCCATCGGCTCCGCCAGCAAGTCTTTCACCGCATGATGCGTGGCCGATTCCACATCGCCCCAGGCGCCCAGCGCGGCGAAAGTTTTTTTGTCCAGCATCGCAAATTTACGACGGGGATGTTGCCAGGCGCGCAAATCATCCGTCGCCACCACCACCGTGGCCGGCCGTCCGCCAAACCAGTCGTGCCCGCGCCAGAACTGGTCAAGAAAACACAGCAACCACTGGCGATGACGCGCGCTCAAGCCCACCAGCGGATTGTCCAGCAGCAGCAGATCCGGCTTCAAGATCAAGGCTCTGGCCAGCGCCGCGCGCTGTCGCCAGTTGGCCGCAAGCGTTGAAGGCGTGGCCCCGGCAAAGGGAGTCAATTCCAGCAAATCCAACAACTCTGCCACCTCTTTCGCCGCCGCCGCCATGGCAAAACCCTGGTGATATTGCAACGGGAGGGCGACGTTTTCCTCAATCGTAAGCTGGTTAAACAATCGTCCGCCCGTAAAAACAAAACCCACCCGTAGCCGTTCGTCCAGTTGGGTTTCATCGAAACGGGCCGTTTCCACGCCAAAGGTGCGGCAGGTGCCACGCGCCGGCGCAATCAGCCCCGCGGCATGCATCAGCAAATCGCTCTTCCCGGAATGTTGTTGGCCGCCGATCACCCAAAATTCGCCGGACGCCACCGTCCAATTCACGTCCTCCACCGCCACGAGCAAGGTATCGCGCAGCGCCACCACATCGGCTCCCGCCATTTCAATGACGTTTGCGGAAATATTCGCGTTCATGTCACGAGATAAAGCACAATGAACAAGGCATCGACCAGCACACAAACCAGAATTCCCTGGGTCACCGCCCGCACCGCCACCCGCGATACATCTTCCAATCGCAATGGCTGGGCCAGACCGTGATAACAGGTCACAATCGCGATAAAAAAGCCGAACGAAACCGTCTTCAACGCCAGCAAGGCAAAATCCAGCCAGTCGAGCGCTTCCGCGATTTGTTTCAGGTAATCACGCGGAGTCAGCGCCACGTCCTGCATAAACGCAAACAAGTAACCGCTGACAAGCGCGCCCAAAATCAGATAAACCGTCAATCCAAATATGCCCAGGGCCATTCCCACCACGCGCGGCAAAATCAGATAATGCACCGGGTCGATTCCCAATGCCTCCAACGCCTCCACTTCGCCCAGCGCCCGGGCCGTGCCCAATTCGATCACGTTGGCTGTTCCCACCCGGGTTAAAACCAGCGTGGCGGCCAGCAGTGGTCCCAACTCACGAACGATCACGATGACCATGGTTGATCCCAAATAACCTGTAGCCCCGACTTTGGCCAAGGCCGAAACCGTCTGGCCCACCACGAGAAAGCCCAGTGCCAGCGCCACAAACAGGAACATCGGCAGCAGCGCCACGCCGCTCCGGAAAATCTCCTGAAGCATTCGCGGACGCACCACGCCACGAGCCGTCCCAAACTTTTTCAACGCCACCGCCAGCGTGATCAGCGCAAACGCCCCCTGACCTTGCAAGGTCAGCAAAGCCCGGAACAGTTTTCGCCGCAGGAAATTTGCCGAAGATTTGGGCAATGGCACATGGCGATACACCTGGGTGTTCGCCAGTTCAAACGCCTTGGCCAATTTTCCGCGCACAAGAAAAGCGTAGATTTACAACCCCGATCGGTCAAAAAAGAATTTCGCCCTTAACCGGGCGAATCGACTTCTGTGATCACCGTATCCTCATGCTCATAAGCCGGCGCGCAGCAGCACAGGAGGCGCAGCACTTCATTGCCGGTGTTCCACAGCTTATGTTTCTGGCCGCGCGGGATGGCAATGGCATCTCCCGGTTTCACTTCACGCAACTCGCCATCAATCCGCATTTTGCCGGTGCCGTGAGTGATGTAATAAATTTCCTCAGCCTGCGAATGGTAATGCTCCTGCGTGCTGCCCCCGACCGGCAACCGGGCCTCGGCCAGGCTTTGATTGCGAATGGCCGAGTTGCGATGCGCCAGAAGCTCGCGGATTTCTGATCCGTCCTTGGTAATGAACGGAACAACTTCGTTAAGATTTTTGACGTCCATAAATGCTTTGATTTAAAAACTCTCCGGCACGCGAAAAATTCGCGACCAATCCATCTGGCCCATCAGCACCCCAACAATAATCAGAATCATCGCCGTGCAAAATGTGGGCGTAATCGGTTCGCCCAGGGTGAAATGAACCCAGGTGGCGGTCGAGAGCGGAATGAAGTTGTTGAACAACATCACCTGGCTCGTGCGCCAATGACGGAGCGCGGAATTCCACAGCGCATACGGAATCACTCCGCCGAAGAAAATACAAAACGCCTGCACGCCCAAATGCGGCGAATCCAACACCAGTCCCTGCTTGGCAACCTCAAAAATCCCCAGCGGCAGCAGCCAGACTCCGGACATCCACATGGAATGCGCCGCCACCTCAACGCCGGCAACCCGCTGACTCAACATGCGGGCTTGCCAACTGTAATTCGCCCACAACAAGCTGGCGCCGAGACCAAATAATTCGCCCAGCAAACTTGCTTTGGCTGTGTGCAGCGCCGGCCAGAACAGCACCACCACGCCGGTGACCGCCAGCAAGGCGGCCGAGTAACGGCGCAGACTGGACAAGTTGAACCGGGGACGTTCCTCCGCCAGCAAAACCCAGATGGGGGAAGCCCCCAAATACAGCGCCACGTGCGACGCCGCCGTCAACTTAAGCGCCCAGCAAAAGGTAACGATGTAGGCCGCCAACGCCAGTCCGCCCCGCCACCACAACAGGCGGTAAAGGGGGCTGGTCAATGGCTGAAATTCTCCGAGCAGCCGGGTAAATCGCAAAATCAACAGCAGCACAATGCCCGCCACCAAAAAACGCACGCAACCGGTCCAAACGGGTGGCCAGGAGGCCACCAGCCATTTGGTGCCGGCGTTGTTGCCGCCCCACAAAAAGACGGTGAAGAGCAATCCGCCGGCAATGATTGAATTATTCTTTTTATCCGACACGCGGCGAAATTAAGCCAAATGACGTCACTTGCGAATGAAATTCCGATGGAGGCGATCTGTTTTAAACCAGAAATTAATCAAGTCGCGAATTGAACCGAGTGAAGCCAAAAACAAAATTAACTGCGATTGACACCCTTGCCCCGTTAACGAAAAATGTCCATTCATATGGCCGAACCAAAAGAAAATTTGCAGATGGAAAAAATCGTGTCGCTGTGCAAGCGGCGCGGTTTTGTGTTTCAGTCGTCCGAAATTTACGGCGGCATCAACGGCTTTTGGGATTACGGTCCGCTCGGCGCCGAGCTTAAACGCAACGTCAAGGAACTCTGGTGGAACGCCATTGTCCGCCGGCGCGAAGACGTTGCCGGCCTCGAAGCCACCATCATCATGTCGCCCGCCATCTGGAAGGCTTCCGGCCACGTGGACACGTTCAGCGATCCGATGTGCAGTTGCAAGGCTTGCAAAAAGCTCATCCGCGAGGATCAATGGTGGCCGATGATGTGTGAACAGCCATGGGTGCAATCGCTCGCTGCCATCGTCGCACCAGGCACGAATGAATTGCGTGGTGAGGAGTTGTTGAAGTGGGCAAAAACCAAGGGCAAGAGTTTCGCGCCAAATCTCGCGCTGGTCAAGAATCCCGAAGTCACGCTTTCGTGGATGGCCGAGGACGTTGCGAAAGGAAAATATCCAGCAAATGCGGAGGAATATTATTCTTATCTCGCTACCGAGCAGCGTGGCGTCACTGGTCTGGTGAAACCCTGTCCGCATTGCGGTGGCGAGTTAACCGAACCGCGGCCATTCAACTTGATGTTCAAAACACACACCGGCCCGATCGAGTCAGAAGAAAACATCGCCTATCTCCGCCCCGAAACCGCGCAGGCGATTTTCGCACAGTTCAAGAACGTGCTCGAAACCTCGCGCCAGAAAGTGCCGTTCGGCATCGGCCAGATCGGCAAGGCGTTCCGCAACGAAATCACACCGCGCAACTACACGTTCCGCTCGCGCGAATTCGAGCAGATGGAATTGGAATTTTTCATCAAGCCGGACGAGGCGATTGAAGCCATTCACGGTTCGGTCGCTACGGTTTCCGAAGCTGGTCATCCGGGCGAACCGCAGCCGAACTGGGGCTGGCAGGCTTGGCACCAATATTGGGTCGAGGAACGCGTGCGCTTCTACGAAGGCATCGGCCTCTCGCGCGAGACGTTGGGTTTTCATCGCCAGACGGCGGAGGAGCTGGCGCATTACGCCCGGGCCTGCGTGGATATTTTGTTCAAGTTCCCGTTCAGCAAACGCGACGAAAACGGCGAGCTGAAGGGCGAGGAACTGGAAGGCATTGCCGCGCGCAGTGATTTTGACTTGTCGCAGCACCAAAGATTTTCGGGCAAACCGATGAGTGTGTTCGACGACGAACTGCGCAATGCGTGGAACAAATTGCCGAAAGAAAAACAGGATGACCTGTGGCGCCGCTACTACGAGAACCGCAAACGCTATTTGGAAAAATCCGGCGTCGAAGCCGAGCCGGCGCAGAAACAGGCGACCGAAGACGCAAACGGTCTGGCCAAGGGAAATTACATCCCGCACGTCATCGAGCCGTCGGCGGGCGTGGATCGTTTGATTCTCGCGCTCATCACGAACGCGTATTCTGAAACGGTAAAGACGGACGATAAGGGCAAGAACGAGACGATTTACCTGATGAAGTTCCATCCGCGCGTGGCTCCGATCAAAGTCGGCGTGCTGCCGCTGTTGAAGAACAAGCCCGATCTCGTGAAGAAGGCGCTGGAAGTGCGCGACCTGCTGCGTCCGTGGATGAATGTCTATTACGACGACGGCGGCAGCATTGGCAAACGCTACGCGCGCCAGGACGAAGCCGGCACGCCGTTTTGTGTGACCATTGACTTCGACACGCTCGGTGAAAAAACGGAACTGCTCGACACCGTGACGTTGCGTTACCGCGACGACGGCCAGCAGGAACGGCTCAAGATTTCCGAGTTGCGCGATTGGTTGCTGGCGAGAATCCGGTAATCTGCTAGATTGTGGCCATGAGTCAGCCAACGCGCATTTCCTATGTCATCATGGCGGTGCTGTTGGTGCTCATTGGCTGTTTTCACCTGGGAACGCTGATGTTGACGGCGTTTTTTGGTTTCTTTGCGCTCCAAGTGTTCAGCCTGGGCCGAAGCCGGTTACTTGGCATTATGGTGTATATCATCGCCGTGATGGCGCTGGCGGGCGGCATGATCTATTTTGGCAAACAGGCGTATCACACAGTTCCCACGATCATTGAACAATCCATTCCGGCAATCACGCAGTTTGCGCAGAAACATGGCATCGAACTGCCGTTCACGGATTATGAAAGCCTCAAGGTGCTGGCCTTGGACGAGGTGAAACAGGATGTGGTTGGCGCGGGAAGACACGCGCGCGAAGCCGGCTTCAAGCTGGTGCAACTCGTCATTGGCCTGGTGGTGGCGGCCAGCATGTTTCTCAGCGCGAAGTGGGGCAGCGAAAACGATCCGGGCACGTCCAGCGACAGCCTTTACGCGACCGTTGTGCGCGAATTGAGCCTGCGTTTTCAGACCTTTTTCCGGAGCTTTTCCAAGGTCATTGGCGCCCAGATCATCATCTCCGCCATCAACACGGCGCTGACGGCGGCCTTTGTGGTTTGGAACGATTTTCGCTTCGCGCCCGTGCTGATCATGATGACCTTTTTGTGCGGCCTGCTGCCGATCATTGGCAACATCATCAGCAACACCCTGATCATCGGCGTGGCGTTTACGATTCCGGAAACGGGGCCGCGGATGGCTCTGATTGCCCTGATCTTTCTGATTATCATTCACAAGCTGGAATATTTTCTGAACAGCAAGATCATCGGCGACCGCATTAAAAACCCCATGTGGCTGACCTTGATCGGCTTGGTGCTGGGAGAAAAATTGATGGGCGTGCCGGGTTTGATTCTCGCGCCAGTGGTGCTGCACTACATCAAGGTGGAAGCCTCGCAGAACAAAGTTTCGCCTGGCAATGCTCCGGGCTGATCCGGCGTTATGGCCGCCACGTCTCCAAAACCGGAATCCCAACCCAAGCAGGCGCCCACACTATATCTCATTGCCAGCATCAAGGTGGGCAAAGGTTTGTTGTTGCTGCTGGCGGCCCTGGGAATTTTTTCGCTGGCGGGTCATGATCTTCAGGACTCCTTCGAACGATTCGTGCGCTGGCTCGGTCTCGACCCGGAACGACGTTTTTTTTCGAACATCGGCGACTGGCTGGAAACCATCACCCCGGCAAACGTCAAATTCATCGCCTCCGGCACGTTCATTTATGGCTTGTTTTTATCGGCCGGCGGGATTGGCCTGGCTTTGCGCGCGGCCTGGGCCATCTGGCTCGCCATCGGCGAATCCGCCTTTTTTGTCCCGATTGAAATTTTTGAACTGGCGCGACACCACGCATCACGGGCGGATACGCATGGTGCCTTTTCACACTCAAAGCTGGCGCTGGCAGCGCTACTGGCGGTCAATGTCTTCGTCGTCTGGTATCTTTACCGGAACCGGGGGCGACTATTTCGCCACCACCACTGAAGCCAAGATTTGCGGTCGCGAATCATTACCATTACAGTCGCACCTAAAATTATCTTTCAACCATGGACCACTCCCCCGGATTTTTGAAAATTGTTGCGGCCGCCAAGCAGCGCGTGAGCGAAATCAGCGTGGCTGAAGCGCGCGCCAAACTGGCCGCCGATTCCAAAGCCGTTTTGCTGGACGTCCGCGAAGATCATGAATGGCAAAACGGCCATGCGGGCAAAGCCGTGCATTTGAGCAAAGGCATTTTTGAACGGGACTTGGAAAAAACTTTCCCCGATCCAAACACCGAATTGATCATGTATTGCGGCGGCGGCTACCGCTCGGCGCTGACGTGTGAAGCGGCCCAGAAGATGGGATACAAAAACGTCCACTCCGTGATCGGCGGCTACAAGGGCATGGTCGCCGCCGGCTGGCCGATGACCAAATAATCGTCCGCAAGTCCAAAGCGGCGGTCGCGGTCAACGGTCTTCCAATCCGGGAGAATTGCGGATCGTGATGTTTTTCACGTCGTCCGCAAAAACCGCCGGCTGAATGCCGTCGGAAACTTGGGCTTTGAGGTTGTCGATTTCCAGGCCGTCGGCATCCACGAATGCCACTGCGGGGCGAAAATCGTCTTTCTGAAAACTCAGGTTGAGGTTGGCGAGTTCCAATCCACGAACGTGCCGGGCAAAAATCCCATACGCCGGTAAAGTGCCGAGGCCTTTGGGTTCGGGATAGCCCGTGCCCAGTTCCTTGGGCGTGATCGCGGCATCATGCTTGGTGCCGCCGCCTTGGCTGATCAGGCGAATGTTATCCAGCCGCACGCCTTCGACGGGTTGTCCCGGCAAACCCATGATCTGAATGCCGCTCATCTTACTGACACCGTCGGCAATGACATTGGAAATCAAAATATTTCTGACACGGCTCGGCTGGGTTATTTGGGGTGAGCGGTTGCGCTTGCCGGTGGTGATGTAAATCGCGTAATCCAGCACATCCGTCATGGTCAAATTATTGATGGCGATATTTTCCAAAATGCCGCCGTCCACCTCCTCCAGCGCCAGTCCGTGACAACTGCGGAACGTGCAATTGGCCACGGTGCAATTCCGGAAGCCGCCGCTGGATTCGGTGCCAAATTTAATCCGGCCAAAACCATTGCGGGCCGGCTTCAGGGTGCCGTCCAACAGTGTGCCTTCTTCAAATCCGGAAACCTGACAGTTCACAATGGTCAGATTTTCGGTGATGCGGGCCTCGCCCAATGCATAGGTGCTTTTGGGGCAAATACCGTCGTCATGCGGCGAATTGACACGGCAGTTGGAAACAATCGTGTTGCGACAACAATCCAGATCCATCCCATCGCGATCGGTATCGATGGTCACGTTATCAATGGTCACGTTGTCGCATCCGGTGACCAAGATGGCGAAATGCCCGCCGTGAAAAATCGTGACATCGCGAATGACCACGCCTTTGCACAACTTCAAGGCGATGGATTTATTGCCGATCCGCACCGGCGGATAGGTTTTGGGATTGGGCGTCTGGAAATGTTCGTAACCGCACATTTCATCCAGAATTTTCGCATCACGCACGAGGCCGCCGCCATTGATCATGCCATGGCCGGAGATGAAAACATTCGTAAGATTTTCGCCCCAGATCAGGCTGTTGTGAAAATAGGTGTGGCCGCCGTCTTGATAGGCGATGCCGGGGAACGACTCGGTTTCATCATAGGCATTCAAGTTCTGCGGTGCGCCCAACAGCGTGGCCCCGGTGTCAATCAACAAATGGATGTTGCTTTGCAAATGGATGGAACCGCTCAAATAAGTGCCCGCCGGAAGCAACACCGTGCCGCCACCGGCGCTGGCCGCCGCGTCAATGGCCTGATTTATGGCCGGGCCATCGAGATTCTGGCCATCGCCTTTAGCCCCGAAATCGCGAACATTGAAAACGCCATCCTTGGGCGCCGCCAGAACGGCCAACGGCCATGAAAGCACCAAAACGACGGCAGCCAGCCGGCGAATTGCAGGGAAAACATGCATAATTATTGAAGTGGATCGGTAACGACGGTAATTTGCTGGCTAGAATTGCAAACTGTCGGCAGCTTGGCGACTGCATTGTTCGGCCAAAACAACTCAAATTCGCGCTTGCTACCAGCCCCGCAAGCCGATATGTTTTGCGCTCTTTTTTAGAACATATTTGATTTATGCGACGTCCCAAAGGCATTAAGACCAATAAATCCGCAGCCAAGCGGTTTAAAATCACCGCCACTGGTAAAGTGCTGCGTCCCCGCGCGGGCCGCCGCCATCTGGCCCAATCCAAGAACGCCAAGCGCCTGCGCCGTCTCGGCAAAACAGCGGTGGTGGATGCCACGGACGCTTATCGCATCACTCAAAGCATGCCCTTTAGCCATCGCGGTTAAAATCCCGACCGAACCGAAATCCGTTTAAAATTTATGCGAGTAACCAATTCCCCAGCTTCCCGTAAACGCCGCGGGAGAATGTTGACAGCCGCCAAGGGCTATCGCCTGAAGCGTTCCAAGCTTTACCGTTACGCCTCTGACGCCGTGGATCATGGCCGGCAGTATGCCTATCGTGACCGCCGCGCCAAGAAGCGCACGTTTCGTTATCTCTGGCAGGCACGCATCAATGCCGCCGCCCGCACCGCTGGCATCACCTACAGCCGTTTGATTGAAGGTCTCAAAGCCGCCAAGTGCGAACTGGACCGCAAGATCATTGCCGACATTGCCGCTCAGGATAACGCCGCGTTTGTGGAGTTGGTCAATGTGGCCAAGAACGCGCTCAAAGCCAAACCTGGCGCGGCTTTGGCAAAGGCCTGATTCACAAATCAGATTGATTTAAGCAGACAGGCGACCTCATGGGTCGCCTGTTTTTTTGCATTTAACGCGAAAACCAAAGTTGGAATGGGGACCACCCGCGGCTCGCGTGTGGTTTTCGGCGGCCGTCCGAAAACCTCGTTGAACCAATATATATCCCCGTTTCGTTCGGTGAAGATCATGGTGAGACGCCGGGTTTGGCGGGCCGCCAAACACCGCCAGCCAGCGGCCGGCGCTCCCCGACTGCGGAGTTCGGGTTGAAAGAAACTGTTTGCGATTATCCCTGGCTGGGAGCGGGCGGCTGCAAAATTTCAGAGACGAGTTGCAGGATGAATTGCGGACTGAACGGTTTCTGCACGATTTTCCGAATGTTTCCCCGTTCCACTGCCGGCGATTCGCTGGTCAAGTTTCCGCCAAAACCGGTGGCCATGACCACCGGGAATCCCGGCCGGATTGCCGTCACTTTTCGGGCCAGTTCCAATCCATCCATCTCCGGCATGGTGAGATCGGTCAGCATCAAATCAAACCCGGTCGGATTGTTTTGGAACGCTTCCAAAGCCGCCTTGGATTCGGTGTGCGTGGTCACTTGATAGCCGTTCTTGACCAAAAAACGCGCCAGCACGCGGGCAATGGCCGTTTCGTCGTCCACGATGAGGATATGGCCGCCGGCGGATTGGGGCGCGGGCTTGGTCGCTTCGGCATCGAATTTAACCGGATCATTTTGCGCGGGAAGAAACACATGAAAGGCGGTGCCTTGTCCGGCCTGGCTTTCCACCAAGATGGCGCCGTTGCAATTTTTCACGATGCCATGCACCACGGCCAGCCCGAGGCCGGGGCCTTGTCCGGGAGGTTTGGTGGTGAAAAAAGGTTCGAAGATACGCTGGAGAATTTCCCGAGTCATGCCCTGTCCATTGTCGCGCACCGTCAATCGCGCATACGTTCCGGGACGCAGATCGGGATTCCGCACACAAAAGGCCGCATCCACCGAGATTTCATCCAACCCGATTTCAATGGATCCCCGATTACCTGCCAATGCATGCTGGGCGTTGACGCACAAATTCATGATAACTTGGTGGATTTGATTGGGATCCACCAAGACCGGCGGAGCCGGTTTAAAGTGCGCAACCATATCGATGGTGCTGGGCAACATCGACCGCAACATCTTAAAGGCATCGTTAACGACGGGTTCCAACTTCATGATGCGACAATCATGCTGTTGTTGACGGCTAAATGTCAAAATTTGTTGAATGAGACCTTTGGCCCGTTGGGTGGCTTTGAGCATTTCCTCGATGTGTTCACGCAGTTCAAGGTGGCCCGGAATTTCATCATGGAGAATCTGGCAATACAGCATGATGACCGCCAGGACGTTGTTGAAATCGTGCGCGATGCCGCCCGCCAGCGTGCCAATGGCCTCCATTTTTTGGGATTGGTGGAACTGCGCCTCCAACCGCCGCCGGGCTTCCTCGGCCTGCTGGCGCTCATGAATTTCCCGATTCAACGACTCATTGACCCGCGTCAATTCGGCCGTGCGGTCACGGACCCGCTGCTCCAACTGTTCATGGGAGCGCTGCAACGCGGATTCCATCTGCTGCCGGACGGCGATTTCCTGACGCAAAGTGTTGTTGGTGGCGGCAATTTCCCGGTATTGGTTGATGGACTGCCAGCCCAGCCAGCCAATGGCCAACAAAAGCAGCAGCACAAACCCGTAAAACCAGGACCGTTCCTGCAATGGCACGGGCGCACTTCCGTGACCGCGCTGGCCACCAATCCGGAGCGCCGGCCTCTGGCCGGCTTTGGGCATAAAACTGTCGGTTGGCAATCCTCCATCGTGTGGTGTTTCTGGATGAATAACGCGTAAAGCCGACGGGCACGTCGGCGCTCCAACTGGGGGCGCGGGTCAAGTCGCGCCCACCCCAGGCAAGTTTGGGGAGCCAGTCTTTTGGCTGTTCTATTTTGCGATTGGTTCCTAACTTGTTTCCGCGAAGCTTATGTTGTTTCCCGGAGTCATTGAACCGCCAAATCAGAGTGTTATGTGCCGCGCCGGACAGATGCGCTTCACCCAAGTTGTGCCGGAATGAACGGCATTTTTCAAATAATTCTGGCGGCTTTGTGCTTAACCCTTTGCGGTTGCGAAAGCTTGATCAAACCAACGGATGTGGAACGGCGTGCCTCATTCGAACACGCCAAAGCCCAACTGTCCATTGATCCCGAGCTGGCCAAAAAATCCACCTGCGTGGTCATCACCGGCGATGCCAAGCTCGCGGTGACCCTGTCCACCTCAGATGCGGCCGGGCACAGCCACCTGAGCATCACCAATAGAGACAGTCACGATCGTTTGTTAGGAAGCTTTGGACTCGCCGTTTGCGTGGAGCCGGATGGATATTTATTGACCGCCGGTCATGTGCCGGAAGAAAAGGTATATGTTCTGGGCTGGTTCGGCGGGAAACCGGCCCTGCAAACCGCGCGCGTGGTTTACAAGCTCAACGAACACGCCATCGACCTTGCCGTGCTCAAAGTCGATGCCAGACCAGATTACATTTTAACAGCGGGCAACGCCCCCACTGTGGGAGACTGTGTGTGTGCCGTGGGGTTTTTCCATCAAGACAATTTCATCACCGGCTCGCTCGATTTAATGGGCGGACAAATCATCGGAACCAACGGCATTCCGGGTCACGATGAGTTTGGCCTGATCAACACTGATGTTCCGCTTTGGCGTGGCGACAGCGGCGGACCGTTGTTCTCCTCTTCCGGCAAACTGCTCGGCATTGCCTCCAAACTGGAATGGAGCCTGCACCTGAACGGCTGGAAAAAATCCCGCGAATTTATGAGCGTGGACAACCACTGGATTCAGAATATCATTGTTCAAGACCGAAAACGACCGTAGCGAAGGGCGCAGTCCCGGTCCACTGGATGGTTTTCTTTGTGTGCTTTGCAATTTTTTTCGATAAACTCTGCAAAAATCTATGCCGTTCCTAGACGAAATTGAACCGCTGAAACAAACCGCTTTGACCGAACTCAAGGCCGCTCCCGATCTGGCCACCTTGGAACAAACCAAAGGGGCCTGGACCGGTCCCAACGGACGCTTTACCGCGCTCATGAAACAAATGGGCACGCTCTCCAAGGAAGAAAAACCCGCCGCCGGCAAGCTCATCAATGCCGCCAAGTTGGAACTCGAAGCCGCCCTGGCCGCCCGCCGCGAGGAACTGGAGCTTAAGGCCGCTCTGCCTAAGGAACCGACTGATTTCACTGCGCCCGGCCGCCGCCGCGCCCTCGGCAAATTACATCCCCTCACGCAGGTCACTGACGACATCGTCCGTGCGTTCCGCAAGATCGGATTCGCCGTCGCCGACGGACCGGAAATCGAGGATGAATATCATTGCTTCGACGCGCTTAACACACCCGCCGACCATCCAGCACGCGATTCGCAAGATACCTTTTACCTCGACACCACCGATAAACGCCTGCTCCGCACGCATACCTCGTCCGTGCAAATCCGCGTGATGGAAAAGCAGGCGCCGCCCGTGCGCATCATTGTGCCGGGCCGCGTGTATCGCCGCGACAACGCCGACGCCACGCACAATCCCACGTTCCACCAGATTGAAGGACTTTACGTGGACGAACACGTCACCGTGGGCGACCTCAAAGGCACGGTGAAATTCGTGTTCAAGGAACTCATGGGTGACGATGTCAAAATCCGTTTCCGTCCCCACTACTTCAGCTACACCGAGCCGAGCTACGAAATTGATTTCACCAATGCCCTGGTCAAGAAGATGGGCAAGGACTGGCTGGAAATCGCCGGCTGCGGCATGGTGCATCCGCAGGTATTTGAGACCGTCGGCTACGATTCCAAGATCTGGACGGGCTGGGCGTTCGGTTTTGGCATCGAACGCATCGCCATGCTCCGCTATGACATCAACGACATCCGCCTCTTCTACGAAAATGACGCGCGGTTTTTGAGGCAATTTTAATCAGAAATGAAACTTGAACCAACGGCGCTGGAGACCCGTGTTGCCAAAACTGTGAGCAGCTATTGGAAAACACGTCAAAGCCAATCCGTCAAACAAGCGTCTTCCGGTCAACGCGACCAAGGCGCTCGCAGTGCGGTCACTGGTGGCGCGCAGATGGATGGCTTCATAAACCTGATCACGGAATTGATTCAGAAGGCAGGAATAAAACAGGAACACATTTTTTATCAAACCGCCTTGGAATTGCCGGGATACTTTCGCCCGACCAAAGAATGGGATTTACTCGTTGTTCGGGATGGCCAGTTGATTCTCGCGCTGGAAACAAAGTCGCAAGTTGGCCCATCGTTCGGCAACAATTTCAACAACCGAACCGAGGAGGCAATGGGCAGTGCTCTGGATTTGTGGACGGCATTTCGAGACGGCGCTTTCAATACAAGCATCCGGCCTTGGCTTGGCTATTTTTTCGTGCTGGAAGAGTGCGATGGTTCGCGGCGGACCGTAAAAGTTAAAGAACCACACTTCAAAGTATTTCCTGAATTCGCCAACGCATCTTACGCCAAGCGTTACGAAATTTTCTGCCGCAAGCTGGTGCGAGAGCGACATTACAACACCGCAGCATTCCTGACTTCGAAACAAACCGCTGGTCTTGATGGTAAATTCAATGAGCCGGCAGAGGATTTGGCCTTTTTACAATTTGCGAAGTCACTGACGGCGCATGTCTCGGCTTACTCCGATTAATGCACGGCTATTCTAATAATGGCAAAGCAACGACTCACCGTCTCTATCAAGGCGATGCTCGCAACTTTTCGTATTTGGCAGATGAATCAGTGCATCTCGTGCTGACCTCTCCGCCTTACTGGAAGCTGAAACGCTACAACCAAGGCCCAAACCAGTTAGGTCACGTCGAAGATTACGAAGAATTTCTCGATGACTTGAAGCAGGTATGGTCGGAGTGTTATCGCGTGCTCGTGCCGGGCGGGCGGCTTGTCTGCGTTGTGGGTGATGTTTGTCTGTCGCGAAAAGAAAACGGACGGCACGTTGTCGTCCCGCTGCACGCAGACATCTGCGTGATTTGTCGCCGCCTTGGCTTCGACAATCTTAACCCAATCATCTGGCATAAGATTTCCAACGCCGTTTTTGAAGCCAACACCAGCAGCAAGTTTTTGGGCAAGCCTTACGAGCCAAACGCCATTGTCAAAAACGACATCGAATTCATTCTCATGCAACGTAAGCCGGGAGGCTATCGCCAACCATCTGAAGAACAACGGCGATTAAGCATGATTCCAAAAAGTGAATTCAACGAATGGTTTCGGCAAATATGGACACTTACCGGCGCTTCGACTCGCGAGCATCCCGCACCATTTCCGCTCGAATTAGCATCCCGCTTGGTTCGCATGTTTTCCTTTCAGGGAGACACCGTGCTTGACCCCTTTAGTGGCAGTGGCACCACGATGCTCGCTGCGATGAAATGGGGACGAAACAGCCTTGGCATCGAAATTGATTCAGAATATTGCCGTTTGGCAGCGCGAAGAATTTTAGCCGAGAATGAAAATCTATTTTCGACAACTGATTTTGAGTGTGTTCACCCGCCTGCGCCAAAGGAAGAATCGCTGGTTTTCCACGAAAAACCAATCGCCTACCGAATAGGCAAACAGCGAAAGAAGAATTTAAATTCGCCATGAGAATCCTTTCCAACCGGCTCAAACACCACGCTGATTCCAACTGGTCGCCCTAGGAATTGACCAAGGGCACCTTCTGAAAAGCAGATTTTGTGAAGAAATTTTTTATCATCGCCCTGCTTTCGATGCTGGCGGTTGTTTCAGCCAAAGCGCTCACGCTGGCTTCGCACGGCCAGCCGCGGGTCATCATTCTCCAGCCAACCAACGCCGCGCCCGCCGAGCAGTTCGCCGCCGGCGAACTCACAAATTATTTGCGGCAAATCACCGGCGCAACGTTTCCAATTTTCAGTTCGCCGGAAACCAATCGCTCCGGCGGCATCGTCATCGTCGGGCCTGGTGAATGGGCGGCGCGTTATTTTCCAGAAGTCACGTTGAGCAATCTTGGTCCGGAAGAATTTGTCATGCGCACCAAGGGTAATTATCTGCTGCTCGCGGGTGGTCGCCCGCGCGGCACGCTTTACGCCATCGAGCATTTTCTCCAGGAACAATGCGGCGTGCGCTGGTGGACGCCCTGGGCCACGAATGTTCCCCGCCATGCCTCCCTTAAAACTTCCGATTTGCAGGTTCACGAAACGCCGGCCTTCGAATACCGCGAACCGTTTTGGACGCCCGCGTTTGATCCCTTGTGGAAAGTGCGCAACGGCGCAAACGGCGAACACAGTCCCATTCCCGCCGATATGGGTGGCTGCATCAAATACAAAGGTTTTGCGCACACGTTTTACCAGTTGGTGCCGCCGGACAAGTATTTTGCCGCCCATCCAGAGTGGTTCAGCCTCATCAACGGCAAGCGCACACACGACCACGCTCAACTTTGCCTCTCGAATCCCGAGCTGCGCGATTTCGTCGTCAGCCGCGTCAAGGACTGGTTACGCGAATCGCCGGATTGCCAGATTGTTTCGCTCACCCAAAACGACTGTTTTGGCGCGTGCCAGTGCCCGGCTTGCAAAGCAATTGACGATGCGGAAGGAACTCCCGCCGGCAGCATGATCGCATTCGTCAATTACGTCGCCGAAAAAATCGCGCCGGAATTTCCCAACGTGGCGGTGGACACATTCGCCTACCAATACACGCGGCATCCGCCCAAAACGTTGCACCCGCGCCCGAATGTCATCGTGCGTCTCTGTTCCATCGAATGCAATTTCCGGGCGCCGCTGGATGACCCATCGAACGCCGCGTTCCTGACCGATTTGCAGGGCTGGTCCAAAATTTGTCAGCGGCTTTACGTCTGGGATTACGTCACAGATTTTGCGAATTACCTTTTACCGCATCCCAATTGGTTTGTGCTCGGCCCAAATCTTCGGCTGTTGGAGAAATACCACGTCAAAGGCGTTTTTGAAGAGGGCGCCTATGGCGGACCGGGGGCGGAAATGGCGGAGCTGCGCTCCTGGGTGCTGGCGCAACTGCTCTGGAATCCACATCAGGATGACCACGCGCTCATTCAGGAATTTCTCGAAGGTTATTACGGCCAGGCCGCCGCCAGGCCAATCCGGCGCTATCTTGATTTAATGCAGGACGCGTCGAAAGGATTTTATCTGGCTTGCTACACGCGCCCGAACGCGCCATTCCGGTCCTTCAAAGTCCTGGCGCAAGCCGAACGGCTATGGCAGCAGGCGGAAAAAGCCGCCGTCCATGATCCGGAGAAGCTCGCCCGGGTGCGCCTAGCCCATCTGCCGGTGCGCCTGGCCTTTTTGCGGGATTGGAAAAAGCTCCGCAGCGAATGTCAGCAACAAAACGCAAAATGGCCACTGTCAGCGTCCCGCAAGGCGGTCGCGGATGAGTTTGGTAAAGTTTGCGCAGGAATTCCCGGCAAGGATTGGACGCAGGTGCATTCGCTCAACGAAGGCGGCCTCACCGTGGAAAATTTTCTGCAACCGTTCGCCCAGGACGCCGACATCGATGCTAAATAAAACCCATGCTTTCCCGGCGTGAAAATCTTCATCACTACGCTTCCTAGAAATGTTCTCGCCTGTTTCCGGGGTCGAAGGATTTTATGGCATGGCCTGCTGATCGGCCTCACGTTCGTTCTGGTTCGTTCCCATTTTGACTGGTTTTACTTTTGCTCCACTCGGAATCCTGAACTTCGCGCTTGGATGTTTCCGGCGGCCCCGATTGGCGGTTTGATGCCGCTGATGGCCCCGGTAATCTTGATTCTTTCCGGATTCATTGTCAGCCAGCCACGCATTTCCTTGGTCGGATGGGCCATCGGTCAGGCGGCGTTAATAGGTTCCCTTCTATCGTCCACTTACAAGGCGTTTACCGGACGCGTGCATCCCTCCATGCATGAAGTTGGCCATGACATTAGTGACCTGTTTCGATTTGGCTTTCTGCGTGGCGGCGTGTTTTGGGGCTGGCCGTCATCGCACACCACCATCGCCTTTGCCATGGCCGGAACCATATTCATGTTGTTTCCCAAGCAGCGTTGGCTCGGCTGGCTGGCGATTGTTTACGCCATCTACATCGGGTTGGGCGTCTCGATGACCATTCACTGGTTTTCTGACTTTGCTGCCGGAGCCATTCTGGGTTCAGTCATCGGCACGGTGGTGGGAAGAAGTTTTGCGCTCCAAATAACCAGCATCGCCCGGCACCTCGACAATTTTTCGAGCAATGAAGCGCCATCAAGCCCGGAATGAGCCTTTGAATTTTATTTCGCAGGACGCGGTTATGTGATTGAATTAGTCCTCATTTTTACGACCAAGTCTCAACCAAAAGCGCACATCAAATAATGAAGTTTGTCGCCCCCATTTTGCGACTCACCCTGAGTCTGATTACGATCGCCGTCTTTTCTCTGACGACGGGTTGTGCGCACGTTGCCGTTGCCAAAGCTCCTCCAGTCAAACATGTCTTCATTATCAGCTTTGATCAGGGCAATCCGGATTTGATCCAACGGAGCGACATGCCGACGTTTCATCTGATGGCGGAACAAGGCGCCCATGACTGGAGCGCTTACACGATTATTCCCAGCCTTACCCTGCCCTCGCACACGTCAATGCTCACCGGCGTCGGACCGCAGGTGCACCAAATTCTCTGGAATGATTACGAACCCCAAAAAGGCTTGGTCAAAGTCCCCACCATCTTCAGCCTCGCCAAGCAGCAGGGTTTGGTCACGGCCATGTTCGTGGGCAAAGAAAAATTTGAACATCTGTTGCTGCCGGGCAGCGTGGATGTCTTTGACTGGCCGCAACCGGAAGATGACGCCAAAGCCGTCGCCCGCGTGTTTGCCGCCAATGTCGGCAAGCTGAAACCGAACTTGTGTTTCATTCATTTTCGCGACCCGGACACCGCCGGACATAAATACGGAGCAGATTCGCCTGAGAAAATTAAAGCCCTGGAAAATTGCGACGCGGCGCTCAAGATCATTAAAGACGCCATTGCCGACGCGGGCATCCTGGATAGGAGCGTCATTATCCTCACCGCCGATCACGGCAGCCACAACATCAAGGACAAGAACGGCAAAACGGTCGGCACGCACGGATCAGCCGAACGCGCCGATGTCCGGATTCCATGGATCGCCTGGGGCATGGGCGTAAAGAAGAATTACTCGATCACCGCACCGGTGGTTCAATACGACACCGCCGCCACCGCACTCTGGCTGCTGCATGTGCCGGTGCCTGATTACTTCTGGGGCCGTCCGGTCACCAGCGCGTTTGAAACGCACTGAGCGGCGCATTCATTTTCCAATGCAAATCACTCTGAGCCAGATTGAGCAGGCCCGCCGACGGATTGCCAGCGGTGTCTGGCTTTCTCCCAGCCAGGAGTCTCACGCACTTTCGGAACTCATTGGATCCCGGATTTTTTGCAAATTGGACAACCTCCAACACACGGGCAGTTTCAAGGAACGCGGCGCCCGCAACGCCTTGATGCTGCTGACGCCCGCTCAAAAACGGCTTGGAGTCATCGCCGCTTCCGCTGGCAATCACGCGTTGGGCCTGGCGTATCACGGCGGTCTGTTGAAAATTCCGGTAACGGTGGTGATGCCCAAATTCGCCCCGCTGATCAAGAGCAGCGCCTGTCGCCGGCTTGGGGCCAGGGTGATTTTGCACGGCGACACCTTTGGCGCGGCCAAGGAAGAGGCAGACCGCCTTTGCCGTGAGAACAATCTGACCTACATCCACGGCTATGATGATCCAGCCATCATCACCGGCCAGGGCACGATGGGACTGGAAATCCTGCAACAAGTGCCGAAGGTGGATGCCGTGGTGCTGCCGATTGGCGGCGGCGGACTCATCGCCGGTGTGGCCACGGCCATCAAAGCCAGGCGACCGAAGGTTCGCATCATTGGCGTGGAATCCGCCCGCTGGCCCGGCTTCAGCAAATCGCTGCGCGCCGGACATCCCATTCCCATCACCGGCTCCCCCACCCTTGCCGATGGTCTGGCCGTTTCCGTGACGGGCACCAATGCCTTTGAACTGGCCCGTTCCCGCGTGGATGACGTGGTCAGCGTCACCGAAAACGAAATCGCCTTTGCCATCCTGAAAGCGTTGGAAGCGGAAAAAACGGTTTTGGAAGGCGCCGGCGCCACCGCCCTGGCCGCCGCCCTCGCTGGAAAATTGAAAGGTCTGGAGGGCAAACGCGTCGTGCTGGCCTTTTGCGGCGGGAATATTGATCCGAACATTCTCGGCTATATTATTGAAAAAGGTCTGGTCGTTGAGGGCCGTCTGGCGCGTTTTACCGCGACAATCAGCGACCGGCCCGGCGGACTGGCCAAATTATCCCGCGCCATAGCGGATGCCGGCGCCAGTGTCAAAGACATCAGCCATGATCGCGCTTTCGGCGGCGGCGATGTTTCCATCGTGAACGTGGTTTGCACGATTGAAACCAGCGACCGCGCGCATATCCGGAAAGTGCTGCAAAGCCTCCGCCAATGTGGCATAAAGATACCCCAGACCAGTGTTAATTTTACAAAATGAAAGTCACCCTTAACTGGCTCAAGCAATACGTTGATTTCAACTGGACACCCGAGGAACTGACCGAGCGGCTCACCATGCTCGGCCTCGAAGTCGAAGGCGTGCAGAAAATTTCCGGCGCCTTTGCAGGCGTCGTGGTGGCCCAGGTCATCACCCGCGACAAACACCCGAATGCCGACAAGCTTTCGCTCTGCCGCGTGAACGACGGCACCGGCGAACGGCAGATTGTTTGCGGCGCACAAAATTTCAAGGCCGGCGACAAAGTGCCACTCATCGTGCCTGGCGCATCGCTGCCCATGAAGCCCGGCGACAAGGAGCCATTCACCATCAAGGTCGGGAAAATCCGCGGCGTGGAATCGCACGGCATGATGTGCTCGCATGAAGAACTGGGGATCGATCCCGAAGCCATCGGCCACAAAAAGGAAGACGGACTGCTCATCTTGCGCGAGGATGCCAAGGTCGGCCAGCCATTCGCCGAATACCTCGGCCTCAGCGGCGGCGACGTGGTTTATGATCTGGAGACCACGCCAAATCGTCCGGATTGGAACAGTGTCATCGGCATTACCCGCGAAATCGCCGCGCTGACCGGAAGTCCACTCCGCGTGCCGGATGTTTCGGTGGGGCAGCGGTGCCCCGCTGCCCCATCTGCCCAGGACGCGCAGCGGCACGTCCCCACCAGTGAATCCACAAGTGAATTGGTATCCGTCCGCATCGAAGACGCCGAGCTTTGTCCGCGCTACACCGCGCGCCTCATCAAAGGCGTCAAGATCGGCCCCAGCCCGGAATGGCTGCGCAGCACGCTGGAAAAAATCGGCATTCGCAGCATCAGCAACGTCGTGGACGTGACCAATTACGTCATGATGGAAATTGGCCAGCCGCTGCACGCTTTTGATTATCACCTCATCACCAAAGGCGCCAACGGCCAGCCCACCATCGTGGTGCGCCGCGCCGCTGCCGGTGAAAAATTCCAAACGCTCGACAACCAGGAACGCACGCTGACGAATGAAATGATGCTCATTGCCGACGAGCAAAAAGGCATTGCGCTGGCTGGGGTCATGGGCGGCGCCAACACGGAAATCAACGATCAAACCGTGGACGTGCTGATTGAAAGCGCCTATTTCTCGCCCACCAATATTCGCCGCACCAGCAAGCAGCTTGGCCTGCGCAGCGAATCCAGCTACCGCTTCGAACGCGGTGCTGATGTTGGCATTTGCGACTGGGCCAGCCAGCGCGCCGCGCAGTTGATTTTGGAAACGGCCGGCGGCCAGCTGGCTGAAGGCATTGTGGACGTTTATCCGAAAACGGCGGAAGTCAAACAACTGACGCTGCATTTTGCCAAGTGCAAGGATTTGTTGGGCATTGGCATTTCCCATGCGGATCAAATCGGCTTTTTGACCAGTCTCGGACTTTCCATTACCCATCAGGAACCAGGTGAATGTTCATTCAACATTCCCACCTGGCGCGTGGATCTGAAGCGCGAGGTGGATTTGATCGAAGAAGTGGGCCGGCTCTACGGTGTGGATAAAATCCCCAGCACGCCCCCGCGCGGTGCGTTGGGATCAAATGCATTTGATGCGGTCTATGACCAGATCGGCGAA
The DNA here is from genome assembly GCA_021813325.1 of bacterium. Lineage (GTDB taxonomy): Bacteria > Verrucomicrobiota > Verrucomicrobiia > Limisphaerales > UBA11358 > UBA11358. Next base: position 34,316 of record JAKALA010000007.1, read on the forward strand.
GCCCGCCGAATTCTATCCGGGCTGGGCTTGAATGAGGCCCAAGGCCAGACGCTCATCGCGAAATCCGAGGTTCGTAGTCACACGGCGGAAGCGCTCGTCGCCCTGGCGAATCCGTTGAGCAGCGACATGGACGTGTTGCGTCCGAGCTTGTTGCCGGGGCTGATTCATTCATTGCGTCACAACGTCAGCCGCAAAAATTACGACGTGGCGTTGTTCGAAATTGGCCGCGTTTTCACCAATGTAAACGGCCAGACCAAAGAAAACCGCAACGTGGCCATCGCCATCACCGGCCAGCGGGCATTGAACTTCTGGAGCGGCAGCGAACGCGACGCAAAATTTGATGCCTACGATTTGAAAGGCTTGGTGGAGGAGTTCATTGAACAGTTTGGTCTGCGCGGAGTGGCCTTTGGTAAACGCGCCGAAAGCACGTCGCTGTTTCTTGAATCCGCCGCGGTAACGCTGGGCGGGAAACTGCCGCTCGGTGAACTGGGCCAGTTGCAGCCGGTGCTGGCCAAGAAATACGACCTGCGTGACGCGGTCTATCTCGCTGAGTTCAACTTGGACGTATTGCTCTCCAAACGCAATCCGGCCAAAGCGTTCAAGGCGTTGCCGCAGTTTCCGTCGAGCCGGCGCGACGTGGCCATGATCGTGCCGGAAACCGTCACGCACGACGCCGTGCTATCCGCCGTGAAACAAGCCAAGGCGGCCAATCTTGAATCGGTGGAACTGTTTGACGTGTTCCGCGGCAAATCGGTGCCGGACGGCCAAAAAAGTCTGGCCTACGCATTCACCTATCGCGCCGCCGACAAAACGTTGACGGACGCGGACGTGAATGCAGCGCACGAAAAAATTCTGGGTGCATTGAAAACTCAATTAAAAGCCGATCTGCGGGCGTAATCCAAAATCACAACTGGTAACAGGGCGGTGCATTGTGCGCCGCCCAACGGGCTGACCAACAGGTCGGCCCTGGCTTTAAACCGACTTCAAGGCCGCAATCACCGGCAAGCGCGAAGCCCGGATGGCGGGCAGCAAACTGCCAACCACACCCACCACCACGGCAAAGATAATTCCTTTGGTCGCGAGCCAGGGCGTGATGCGAAATTGAAAAACCGTTTCGCTGAAGGTATTGAAACTCATGGTGCCGGTGGAATAACCGTGCAACGGCAACGCCAGCAAACAACCAAGCACACCGCCGATGGCCGCCAGCAGCGCGCCTTCGATGATAAAGCTCAGCAGAATTGTCCGCCGCCGGAAACCCAAAACGCGCAGCGTGCCAATTTCGCGGGTGCGTGAACCCACGCTGGCATACATGGTGTTCATCGCGGCAAAAATGGCGCCAATGGACATGGCCGTGGCCAGAAAATTGCCCAGGATGCGGATCGGCATCGCCGTGGCGGTTTGTTTGGAATAATACTCCACCTCGGAATCGCCCCGGAGCGGCAGACGTTTGTCGGAATCCAACCGGCTGATAATTTCCTGCGCCGCCTGCGGGCTGGCCGCGCGCACCAACACGCTGGAATAACTCTCGCGGTCAAAAAGGGCGCGGGATTCATCGGCATCCATCCAGACTTCGGAATCAAAGGCGCTATTTTGCCCGGCAAATTCACCGACCACAGTCATCCAGTTGCCGGCGGTTTTAAATCGGTCGCCAATTTTAAAGTGGGCGAAGCGTTTTGCCATTCGGGAACTGACCACCACTTCGCGTTTGCCCGGAGTAAACCATCGCCCCGCGACCAGGGTCACTTGCGGACGCAGAAAACGCCCCATGGGCGTAAGTCCGCGAACTGACACATTGGCTTCGCCCTTGCCATCAATGCGCGGCTGGCTGATAAGCGTGACCAGATCGGCGGAAACAATGGGGTTGCCCTTTTTGTCCCGCGCAATCTGCGACCAATAATGCAGGGTTTGAAATTGCTGCAGCGATACCTGACTGCTCGATTCGGCGGTGGAACCTTTGCGCACAATCATAATGTTGCGCGGATCGCCCGTGTTGCTGGCGGATTTTTCCAAGCCGACCGCCAACGCCTGCACCAGCACGAAGACCGCCACGACCATGGCAATACCGAGCACTGTGGCCAGCGTCGCGCGCCAGCGCACGGTGACGTTGCGGAAGTTGTGTGAAAGCGGCAGGGCCATTTAATCAAGTGTTTTCAAGCCGTTCACCACGCTCATGCGAGCCACGGAAAGGGACGGGGCAATTGCCGACACAATACCCAACAAGGCAGCGACCATGGCCGAAAAGCCGATAATCCGCGGCGTGACTTCAAACGTTACAAAAATGCCGTGGGTCATTTTGCTGATGTCGCCGAAGGTATAAAGACAATAGGCGGCACCAATGCCGATGACGGCTCCGGCGACGGCCAAACCAAAGCTTTCCGCGAGAATGAAGGCAAACAATTCGCGCCGGCGAAAACCCAGCGCCTTGAGAATGGCCAGTTCCCGAAAACGTTCGCGAATGGCCATGCTCATGGTGCTGGCGGAAACCAAAACCAACGTAAATACCACCACGGTGCTGAGGGAAGCCACCAGCGCCTTGATGTTTCCCAGCATGGAAATGAAGCCGAGTTGAAACGCGCGCTCGCTTTCCGCCCGGACTTCCGCCGACGTGTTTTCAAAAGCTTTGTTCACCGCCGCGATCACGCGAGGCATGCCCGCCGCCGACTTCACCTTCAGCCACCACATCCCGACATAGCCGGGCATGCCGATGGAATCGTCCAGATAATCCTGCCGGAAAAGCATGTTGCGGTCGTCCGGCGTGCCCGAATAAATCCCGGCAACCCGGAACGTGAGCGATCCCGGATAAACCGTGCTTTCCAGCGAAAACCGGTCGCCGGGTTTCAGTCCGTATTTTTCCGCGGTGATTTTGCCGATGACACAGGAGTCTTTTTGCTGATTGAAGGCGATGTAACCGGCGGCATCCATTTTGGCATCATTGAAAACGGTGCCCAGCGCCTTGGGATCAATCGCAAACTGGGCAAAGGTCATGCCGCCCTCGTTTTTGTATTTTCCACCAAACCAGGTGAACGGCGTGACGCCGGCGACGCCGGGAATGCGTTCAATGACGCCACGTTGCCGGGCGGGGAGCGGATTGGTCAGGGAAATTTTATTCCGCACGGCCACGCGCAATTCCGCGCCGGAACTTTCCGGCGGCTGGGTCAACTCGCGCAAGGCCACTTGCAAGGTGACCAGCAAGAACAAACTCGCCGCGACGCTGGAAACCGAGAGCAATGCGCGCCGCTTGTTGCGCAGGGCGTTTTTCAATATGAAAGCGCTGATGGTCATTTCCAATTTTCAATCGCCAATTGCCAATCTATTTTCTCTTTGACGCTGAAATACGGGACGCAGCGATGATGGCAGTCAACTCCCGAGCCTCGTTTTGGAGCGATTCAAGCTTCCTGGCGGGAACCATTCCTGATTCAACAATCATCTCCAGCCAGAACTGGGTTTCGTCAGCCTCTTCTTCGGCAATACCGAGTTTGGCTATAAACTCAGCCTTGGAACGCCCCTTGCCAGCGGCACGATAATTAGCCGCGACGGAGGTTCCTGCGCGCGCAATCTGTCCGGCGATCGTCCGTCCTGAAGCTGTGCGAGGCAAAGAATCTGCTAGTTTCAGTATTATCAAAGCGAACATCTTTGTCCTCTTTCTCATTTCGTCCGCATTCATAATTCAAGTTGGCAATTAGCAATTGGCAGTTGGAAATCAAGAAAGCTCGCCTTTTTCCAAATGAATCTGCCGGGTGCCGAAGGCCGCCGCCTTGGGATCGTGTGTGACCATGATAATGGTTTTGCCCGCATCTCTGCGGAGCGACTGCAGCACGCCAAGAACCTCATGCGCGCTATGCGAATCCAGATTGCCGGTTGGCTCATCGGCCACAATCAGGGCGGGATCCGTCACCAGCGCCCGCGCTATGGCTACACGCTGTTCCTGTCCGCCGGACAACTGTCGGGGCAAATGCTTTGACCGGTCACTGAGACCAACCAGTTCCAACGCCGTGGCCACCTGGTTATGACGTTGCTTTTTACTCAACTGGGTCAGCAACAACGGCAGCTCCACATTTTCGGCGGCCGTCAGGACGGGGATGAGGTTGAAAGTCTGAAAAATAAAACCAACATTTTGATTTCGCCAGTCAGCCAGTTGCGATTCGTTCAGCTTGGTCACATCCACATTCTGAACCCGGCATTCCCCGCTCGTCGGACGATCAATGCCAGCGATGATGTGCAGCAAGGTGGACTTGCCGGAGCCGGACGGTCCCATGAGCGTGAGAAACTCGGCCCCGGCAATGTCGAGCGAGATGTTATCGAGCGCGGTGACGTTGATTTCACCCTGTTGATAAATCTTCGACAGGTTTCGAATCTGGACAATCGGCTCGGCCATAAACGCGGACAAGTTAACCGTGTTTGAGGCAAATGCAAATCGTAGCGCACGAGGGGGACCGGTGGTTCAATGCCATCGGCTCACGAACCGGCCATCGCTACTGAAGTTTGTCGGCGCACTCTTCCACGGCAGGTGAAAGCCGCCCTACTTTTGGGTTTGGACTTGGGACTGGATTACTTTCTTGTGCTCCAGTTTTTCCAATTTGGGAGCAATGACAAACCGGCAGTAGCCGGCGTTGGTGTTGTCGTCGTAATAACCCTGATGATAATCCTCAGCCTTGTAAAATTTGGTGAACGGCTCAATCGCGGTGACAATCGGACGGTTAAAATCGGCCTGGGCGGCCAGCTTGGATTTCTCGGCGCTGAGCTTTTGACGTTGGTCGTGATAAAAAATGACGGAACGGTATTGCGTGCCTTCGTCGGCTCCTTGCCGGTTCAGCGTGGTGGGATCGTGTGCCTGCCAGAAAACCTCCAGCAGCTTTGCGTAGGAAATTTTGCCGGGATCAAAAACAATTTGCGTCACCTCCGCGTGGCCGGTTTTGCCGGTGCAAACTTGTTCATAGGTGGGGTTTTCAACCGTGCCGCCGGAAAATCCGCTGGTCACGGAGATCACGCCAGGCAGGCGTTCAAACACCGCTTCCATGCACCAGAAACAGCCGCCGCCGAGCGTGGCGGTTTCGCGTTTTTGAGTTTTCATGGGATCGGTTGTCTGGGCCTGAACCGTGAGGCTGGTGAGCGCGAGCGAGACCATAAGGCAAATACTAATTTTCATGTGTTTCAGCAATAAAAGCGACGCCCGCAACTTCGTCCCCAATGGCGCGAAGGCAAATTCAATCTTCACTGCCGGTGAGGTGGCGACCGGAAGCAGGTTCGGAAATTTCTCCAAGCTGCTCCGGTCGCAGCGGCTCGGAAATGGCGTGCTCATTGCCCAGCCACTTGCCAAGGTCGATTAACTTGCACCGGTGCGAGCAGAACGGCCCGTGTTTGCCGGCAAACCAATCGCCGGATTTTTGGCAGGTCGGACATTCGGTTCGGGCCATCGGGCTAGCGGGTTTCCTTGGCGACGGTTTTCAAATCCTCGCTGATTTTATCGGCATCTTCGGCGGCGACGTGCAGTTCAGACAGCACCTCATTGACCTGTTTGAGCAAGGCTGTTTGCTGGGCGGCGGAAATATGGCCGCCATTGAAAAAGGCGTGAACGGCGACGCCCAGTTTTTCTACCTGCTCCGCGCTGGCCTTTTGGCTGGCGAGCGCCTTGATGAGATCACCGGCCATTTTCCGCACGCTGGCGGTGGAAGCTTTGGTTCCCAGAGCGGCCGCCGACAGATGATTCAGCAAGGGAATTCTCTGATCTCCCGCGGAAGCGGCCTCCGCCGCAGCACAGATAGCGGCGAAATCCGCGCGTAAATTCGAGATATTTTGCCGGGTGGCGATCAATTCCGGATCAGTGGGCGCCGGCGGCGCGGCGGACGGCCCTTGCGGGCCAGCCGCCTGCCCGCCCGGCGTGGCCGCCCGGCGAGCCTGTTGTTTGGCTATCGACATGTTTACATCGGCCCTGGCTGCTCCGGCCACTAACATTCCCAGGACGATGCATAACGTCGTTTTCATAAGACTAGGGGTTGGCCGTCAGCGCCCCATTTTTGGAGAGCAGCGCGATGTAGTCTTCCAAAATACGCTCGGTTTCATCGAGCATGGGATCGAAGGGCGGCGGGGTTTTCTTGACCGCCACGGTGGCGTTCACCGAATTGGTGTCCGAGTTCAAAGTTTTGGTTGTCGGTGAAACAGTATTGGGACTCACGGCATTGGTGGAAGCCGCGACGGTGACATTATTGTTTCCGGAGTCACCATCAACGCTGGTTGCCGTGCTGCTGTCGGTGGCGTCGGGCTTGTATTCCACAAGGCCGGGTTCACCGGCATTCTTGACAGTGATTTCGTAAATCTTGATGCCGTCCGGTTTGCGGGCGAGGCGTTCGGCGTCGCGTTCCTTGTTCTGGGCAAAGATGCGCTGGCGCTCTTTCAGCGCGTCAATTTCGTTGATGGTGGCGGTCTTATCCGCCTGCAATTTTTCAAACTGGGCAATGTCCTGCTTGACGTAGAGAAAATCCTGATTGGTGGCGACACGCGCTTCGGAATTGGTCTGCAATTCCGCGAGATACGGTCGCACCAGGTTCAACTTGTCGTAAAACACCGGCCGAATCGTGTCCCACGGCAGCGGATAATCGAGCGAGGACTCGCCGATTTTGGTCGAGTAATTCAGCACATCCGGCAGGACGATGTCCGGCTCCACGCCTTTGAGCTGGGTGGACGCGCCGCTGATGCGATAAAACTTGCGGATGGTGATCTTGAGCATGCCCGGGTCGTTGGTGGCATTGCTGAAAAACGGTTTCAACGGATTCAGATTTTGCACGGTGCCTTTGCCATGGGTCGAGGTGTCGCCCACGATCAGCGCCCGGCCATAATCCTGCAAAGCGGCGGCCGCGATTTCCGAGGCGGAAGCACTGAACCGGTTGACCAGCACGACCAGCGGGCCATCATAAAGTTCGGTCGGGTCCGGGTCGGAATCCACCGTGACATCGCCATCAGGATTTCGGGCCAGAACCACGGGCCCGTCCTTGATGAAGAGACCGGTAAAGCGAATGGCCTCCTCCAAGGATCCCCCTGGATTGCTGCGCAAGTCGATGATGATGCCGGATACTTTTTCCTTCTTCAGGCGGGTAATGAGCTTGGCCACATCCACTGAAGTGAAATTGGGAGCGGCCTGCCGATCGCCGCCAGGATTGACCGGGGCGTAAAAGGAAGGCAGGTCAATGATGCCAATACGATTGGTGCCGCCGTGTTCGTCGGGAATTTCGAGCAGCTTGGCCTTGGCTTCGGCGTCTTCCAGTTTGATTTCATCCCGAACGAGGGTGACAATTTTTCTGGCCGCCCGGTCGTTTTCCGGACTGATGGTCAGGCGGACTTCCGTGCCTTTGGGGCCGCGGATTTGTTGCACCACGCGTTCCAGTTCCATGTCCACCACATCCACCGGCGGCTTGTCGCCTTGCGCCACGGCGACAATGCGGTCTTTTTCTTTCAACTGCCTGCTTTTGGCCGCCGGTCCGCCGGGCACCAGCGAGCGGATGGTGCAATAGCCGTCATCCTCCGAAAGCTGGGCGCCGATGCCAAAAAGCGAAAGGTTCATGCCAATGGAAAAATCCTGCGCGTGGGGAGCGCTGAAATAATCCGAATGCGGATCATACGCGTGGGACAGGCCGTTCAAATACGCTTGCAGCACGTTGTCGCTGTCCCAATTGGTGGTCAGGTGCAGGTTCCACCGATAATGCCGGAGGAGCGTGTCGGTAATTTCCTGGGCGGCATTGGCGGGCAATTTAATGACCATGGTGTCGTTGGTTTCAATAATTTCCCGCGACAGCTTTTCCTGGAGATACTCGTAGCGCAGTTGTTGGCGCCAGAGTTCCTTGGCTTCGTCCAAATCTTTGGGGAAAGGCGCCGTGTGGCGGTCAATCACAATTTTTTCATCCTTGTTGAATTTGAATTTTTCCTTTTTCAACAATTCCATCGCGTAAGCATCGTGCTGTTGGATGCGTTCGGCAAAGCGGTCATAAATGGCAAATGCCGGCGTGAGGTCGGACGCGTTGCGCGGGTTGATGGTCAGCTTGTCCAGATTGGTGCGCCAGTGGGAAAACTCCGCCATGTCGGATTGCAGAAAGTTTTCATGGCGCGGGTCCAGCGAATCGATGTAGTTGTCAAAAAAGCGCTTGGAATACTCCTCGTCCAGCGGGTGCTGGGAGTAATGATACTCCTCGAGGAGCCGGGCCGTGACCAGCGCGATGCGCGGATCCATCGGCCCCGGTTTCAAATCCGGATTGGCCGGCGTTGGCAGGGCGGAGCCTGACGGGGTGGCGGTTTCGCATCCGGCCCAAAGGGCGAGAGCAATCACGAGAATGGTCAGGGCTACCAGCGGATTTTTGGCTTGGCTCACTTGTGGCATATCAATTTGCGAAATTTGACTCAAAATAGCCCAATTCGTTCACCGAAGAAAAACAAATTGCGCGCCGGCATGAAGAAAGTTTCGAACGAAAAGTAGATTGCCTTTGTCTGTGGAATCCAGAATCATGCCCGCTTTCGTATGAATCAAATGAAAAAACTCATCTTTGGATCCGCCGTCCTCCTCAGCGTGGCGCTACCGCTGCTGGCTGAAAACACAAACGTCTTGAGCGATGAAAAAGCCCGCGTCAGCTATGCCATCGGCATGATGCTGGGCCATAACTGGAAACAACAGGGCTTGGAAGTCGATCCCGACATCGCCGCCCGCGCCATCAAGGATGTTCAATCCAACGCCACCACGCTGCTGACCCAGGAGGAAATGCAGCAAACCCTCCAAGCCTTCCAGAAGGAGTTTGCCGCCAAACAGCAAAAGCTCCGCGCGGAAATGGCCGTCAAGGACAAGGCCGAGGGCGACGCGTTTCTCTCCACCAACAAGAATGTGGCGGGGGTGCAATGCCTGCCCGACGGACTCCAATACCTCGTGATGACCGACGGTCATGGGGCTAGTCCGACGGCCAAGGACACCGTCACGGTGAACTATCGCGGCACCCTGTTGGATGGCACCGAATTCGACAGTTCATACAAGCGCGGTCAGCCCGCCCGTTTCCCTGTCAGCGGCGTGATCCGGGGCTGGACCGAAGCCTTGCAAATGATGAGAGTCGGGTCCAAGTGGAAATTGTTCATTCCGGCGGAACTGGCCTATGGCGAACGCGGCAATCGCGGCATCCCGCCGAACTCAACTTTGATTTTCGAAGTGGAATTGCTGAACATCGAAACACCCCCGCCGCCAGCGGCCGCCGCCCCCTTGACCAGCGACATCATCAAGGTGCCTTCGGCGGAAGACATGAAGAAAGGCGCCAAGATTGAGGTGATCAAGCCGGAAGATGCCGCCAAGGCGCGGACAAACAACGTCAAGTAGATCGTCAGCGTTCAGCCCAAACGGCCAGCGCCGCAAGCTGCTAAATAAAATCGTCTGCCGAGACATTGCGCCCGTCGCCTCGAATGGTGACGGGCTTTTTGTTCGCCACGTTTCCGGCGGTTTGGCAATGAGTCGTGAAAACTCTCCAGTTTGGTTGAACAAAAGCCAAAGTTTTAAGTCAATAAGCTTACAGGTCTGAAGTTTGTCAGTTTGTCATTAACACTATGAAATTGTTTTCCAAACCATTGTTCGGGCTGGCTGCGGCCGCGGCGACCACCGTTGCAATTTTATCTGTTTCCCATTTCCCCCTCTGGGCCAAGGAAGTCCAGCCGGTGTTCACTGTTTCCAGCACGCCCATCAACCGTGATGCTCATTTAGGCACCAGCTTCGCGCCGATTGTCAAAAAAGCGGCGCCAGGCGTGGTGAACATCTTTTCCACCCGAATCATCAAGGAACGCCTGTTGAATGCCAACCCGATGTTCAATGACCCGATCTTCCGGCATTTCTTCGGCAACCAGATGTCGCCCTACGGTGATGAGCAGGAGCGCACGCGCAAAGAGCGCAGTCTGGGTTCCGGCGTGATCGTTTCCCAGGATGGCTACATCCTCACCGCCAATCATGTCGTGGCCGATGCGGATGAAATCAAGGTTGCCGTCGCGGGCATCAAAAAAGAATTTACCGCCAAAGTGATCGGCAAGGATCGCGCCACGGACATCGCCGTGCTGAAGATTGATGCGAACAATCTGCCGGCGGTTACCCTGGCGGACAGCGACCAGATCGAAGTCGGCGACGTGGTGCTGGCCATTGGCAATCCGTTTGGCGTCGGCCAGACCGTGACCATGGGCATTGTGAGCGGATTGGGGCGCATCGTGCCCGGCTTTAACCAATACCAAAATTTCATTCAAACCGATGCCGCCATCAATCCCGGCAACTCGGGAGGTGCCTTGGTCGATGTCGAAGGCCGTTTGGTGGGCATCAACACCGCGATCATCAGTCCCAGCGGCGGCAACAACGGCGTTGGCTTTGCCGTGCCCATCAACCTCGCCCGGAATGTGCTCGAACGGCTGGTCGCCGGCGGCAAAGTGACCCGGGGATACCTCGGCATCATGCCACAAGACATTGATGCCAATTTGGCGAAGCAATTCAAACTGCCCGGTCAGAATGGCGCGCTCGTCGGCGATGTGGTGCCCGGCACGCCCGCCGAGAAAGCCGGTTTGCAATCCGGCGATGTCATTCTCTCCATCAATGGCAAGAACATCGAAGACGCCCATGATTTGCAGCTCACTATTTCCGAATTCCTCCCCGGAGCCTCGGTAAAACTGGGGGTGGTCCGCAACGGACAGACCAAAACCTTCACGGTGAAGCTGGCCGAACAGCCCGGAGACCTGGTGGCCAACAACAATGATGACTCGGATCCCGGCAATGCCACAGCCGATGCGCTCGCCGGTGTGACGGTGGCGAATTACAGCGCCCAAGTTCGACAGCAGTTGCGCGTGCCGGAGGATATTCATGGCGTCATTGTCACCAGCGTGGCGGACGACTCCAATGCGGCGGACGCCGGGCTTCAGCCGAACGACATCATTGTGGAAATCAACCGTCAGCCGGTCGCCAATGCCAATGCCGCGGTCAAGCTGTGCCGGGCCGCCAAAGGCGATGAAATCCTGCTCAAAATCTGGCGCCGCCTGGGCGATGACTTCGCCGGCACACGGTTCCTGACCGTGGACAATGTCCGCCCGGACAAGGAAAACTAAGTTGCAAGTTGCGGGTGACCGGTTAAAAGTTACGGACCGTTGTCCGGGACTTTTAACCATAGCCCGGCAACGGGCAACTGAAGATGCCCGTTCAATTCAAAGACTATTATCAAATTCTCGGTGTTTCGCGGACCGCGAGCGACGCCGAGATCAAGAAGTCCTTTCGCAAACTGGCGCGCGAATATCATCCCGATGTCGCCAAGGACAAGAAAAAAGCCGAGGAGAAATTCAAGGAAATCAACGAAGCCTACGAAGTCCTTTCCGACCCGGACAAGCGCGAGAAATACGACGAGTTGGGGCCGAACTGGAAATCCGGCGCGGATTTTCGCCCACCCCCCGGCTATGGCGGATTTGCCGGCCGCCCCTCCCACGGCGGTTCGCGCGGCGGAGCGCAGGAATTTGAGTTTGGCGGCACCGGATTCAGCGATTTTTTCGAGCAACTGTTCGGTTCGCGACGCCGTGGAGGTGGTGGATTTACCGGGCGGGGCGGATTTGCCAACGATGCTCATGCCGAACCCCAGCGCGATATTGAAGGCGACATCCTGGTGAGCCTCGAAGAAGCCCGGCGCGGATCACTTCGGGCCGTGAACGTGAGTCATGAAGATCGCACCGAAACTCATCAAGTGAAAATCCCGGCCGGCATTACCGAAGGACAGCGGTTGCGCATTTCCGGGCGGGGCGAACACGGCGGCGACTTGTATCTCCGCGTGCGTCTGGCAAAGCATCCTGACTTTGAAGTGGAAGGGCATAACCTGGTTTATGAACTGGAAATAGCGCCTTGGGAAGCCGTGCTTGGCGCGGAACTGTCGGTGCCAACGCTGGATGGGCGGGTGAACATAAAAATTCCGGCGGGCACTTCAGGCGGACAGAAATTCCGCGTGCGTGGTCGCGGTTTGAACAAGGAAAGCGATTTGTTTGTGTTGACCAAAATTACGGTGCCGACAAAATTAACCGACGGTCAAAAAAAACTTTGGGAACAACTCGCCCACGAATCCAAGTTTAATCCCAGAGATTGAGCCAATAACACCGGGCGGGAGAAAGAACGTCAATAGTATGAAAACGATGTTCCGAAGCATGGTTGCCACGGGTTTGCTGGTGGTCTGGCAAACTGGCTTGGCTGATTCCACCAATTTAACAGCGCTGGCAGCGGCCAATAATCAGTTCGCGTTCAAACTGCTCAAGCAACTCGTCGCGGAACAGCCGGGAAAGAATATTTTTGTCTCGCCCTACAGCGCGGCCACGGCCCTGCAAATGGCGGCGAACGGAGCGGCGGGCCGGACCAAAGATGAAATGGAACGTGTCCTCGGCACTTCGGGAATGCCGGTTTCGGCTTTGAATGAGGCGGAAAGTGCGGCGAACAGCCGGTTGCAATCGGGCGATACTAATCTGATTCTCGCCACGGCGAACGCGCTGTGGTATCGGCAGGGCGCCGAAGTGAAACCCGATTTTCTTAGATTGAATCTGAAGTATTTTCAATCCGCCATCAACGCTTTGGATTTCGAGAATGCGCCGGCGGCTGAAGCGAAAATCAACCGCTGGGCCAGCGATCAGACGCATGGGCGGATCACAAATATAGCCAGCGAGATGATCGACCAAGATACGGACCTGATTTTGGCGAATGCAATTTATTTCAAGGGAAAATGGCTGGACCCATTTGATGCCAAGTTGACCAAGGAACGTCCGTTTCATCCGGCGGCTGGTTCCGAGGTCCAGATGCCCATGATGGAAATGTCCAAGCATTTCAACCACCGCCAAGGCACGGGCTATCAGGCGGTGCGGCTGCCTTACATGGGATATGATTTGGCCATGTATGTCTTTTTGCCGGACCCGGGTTCAAGTCCAATGAAGTTGTTGCAAATCATGAACGGCGACAACTGGCGGCGCATTACCATGCCCGGATTCAGCGATCGCGAAGGAACGGTCGTGCTGCCCAAGTTCAAATTGGAAACCACTTTGGAATTGAATCATCCGCTCCAAACCCTGGGAATGAATTTGGCTTTCACCCGTGGCAAGGCGGATTTTTCCAACCTGTTTGCCGACCCGCACTTTATTTCCGAAGTCCGACAAAAGGCGTTTGTTGAAGTGAATGAAGAAGGCACCGAAGCCGCCGCCGTCACTGCGATTAGGATGGACGCTGCAAGCATTGAATTGAACCCACCGAAACCCTTTGAAATGATTGTGGATCGCCCGTTTCTTTTTGCGATCGTGGACGCTCAAACGGAATTGATATTATTCATGGGAACCGTCAACGAGTTGTGAATCGGCGGAGCGATTCCGTTGACCGCTGCCGCCCGGCGGCGGAATAGCTTGAGGGCAGTTACGGCCAGGGCTTCGCCTTCAACCGGAACCAGGTCATGGGGGCGTTGGTGGCATGAAAATTCCAACGCCATGCCTCCGTGTCTTCAAACCAGCTCACGCTATCGCCATACCCTGTTGGCACCGTGTATTCCATCCAGGCCGTGCCGTTGGTTGTGTATTCCAGACCATAGAGGTAATCCGGTCCCAGATAGGAGCCGTGAATTTGCAATTTCCCTTCGTCCGCGCAGGCCACATGCAGGATTTCCAGCGTCCGGGAGATGCCTTTCAAAACGAGGCGGATCGGACCGTTCTCGACCGGTATGTAATCCGAAACAAAAGGCGGATTCATTCCCGGTGAAGGGAGCATCACCCCCTCGGGCCAGATCTGGAGTTCGCTTTGTTGCACATAACTGCCGTCGGAAAGACGGGTAAACTCAATCCAGCCGGACGACACCTGATTGGTCTGGTTGCGAACGTGGATAAAATCGTAATACACCTCGTTCATTCTGGCCTGATACGTCCAGGAAAATGCCTCCAGCGTCAATCTAAGCCGGTTTGAGACCGGCGTATTGCCTCCATGGACGCGAATGCGGAAGTGACCGGTTTGATCGTAAAGCGCCGCGTTGGTCAACACGGTTCCTGCCAGATTCACATAAGGGATATGCGTGCTCATGAAGGCATCAAACTCCAGCAGAAGATCATTGCCATCCACGGTTCGGACAACATTGGTAAACGGTCCCACCTCGATTTGCTGAAGGTGAAACCAGGTCGGGTAATTGGTGCCCAGATAGTTCATGGTGCCATCAAACTTCAGCAGCGTTTCCGGCGGCCAGATGACATACGTGCCGGCAGTCGGCGGCAGGGTGTTGGTCGGGGCGATGGCTTCAGGCAATGTGGCGCTCGCGTCCATCACCAGGAGCAATGTGAGCGTCGCAAAAACACCGCTCAAAACAGCAGAACGGCGGTTTGAAACAATTATCTTCATGGCTGGCGACAATCAGATGTCAGGTTGGGGTTCAGTAAAATCAGGGTTTGAACAACCGGAAAAACTGGTTGTCGGTTGGTGGCGTGAGATTCAAATAATTCGTGCCGTTGCTCGTGGTCCAACTGGTGTTGGTGATCCAGCCGTTCGGGTCGGTCAGGTTGGCGTTTTGCAGCAGCAGAAACGTCCCCGCGTCAGGCCACGACACAATCACCTCGTTGATTTGCTGCGAAACGGCGAGCGATGGCGGCAGGACTTGTGAGGTGGTCAGGCTGATGTCGTCCACGGCAAAATCATTTCCCGCAACGCTGTTGTTGCTCTGAAGATCGAATATTTTCAAAGTCAAACTCGTATTGGTGCCCGAATTCCAATGGCCGGTGAAGGCTTGCCAGGCATCATTCGGGTAGGTGCTCAAGACGAGCGTGCCCAGTGAAGCGCAATTGGCGGTAAAACTGAGCGTGACGGTCGGTCCCGTGCCGCGCATGACATAGCGCCCCCAGACCTCGAAATCATAGCCGGTGCCGGGACTGACGCTAACCGTTTGTTGCCAGACCACGGTTGTAGCTGAATAAGCCCCATCTACCATCAGCAGGCTGTCCACCTCGTTTTCTGAGTGGTCAGTGAACGCTGAAACCGAACCGACGTCGTAGTGGGTGGGCTGCCAATACATGGGATCCGCATAGTTGTAGCCGGATGTAAATGCGCTATTGCCAGCGCTGAAATCGCCATTGGCAATTAAGTTGGCCGCCGATGCGGATGCGGCAAAGGCAATCACAACCACAGCAAAGCCGATCGGCTGAACGGAGGAAGCTTTCATAGACTTGTTTTGAGGGCGAACAAGGAGTTGGATTTCTGCTTTTTAAGGTTTTTGCAATCGGAAGAACCGGTTGCCCACGGATGGCGCGTTGGTAAACGTCACAGAAATTGTGCCGGTGTTTTTTGATACGGCGGCGCGACTTGCGGCCAGTCCGTGGCGCTGGACGGCAAAACGTTGGTGCTTTCCAGCACCCAGCCGTCGGCTGGCATCGGCCAGGAAACCAACACGGTTTTAGCCTGGCGTTCAATGCGAAGCGCGGGCTTGACGTCCGCAGCATAGAGCGCCGCGACCTCGAAATCCGAGAGGGCGTAATTGTAGAGGCGGACTTCGTCGATCGCCCCAAAAAAGGCCGTGTGATTTGCCGCGAAGTTGTAAAGTGAATTCACCCCGATCGCCAGAAACGCGTCGGAAATGTGAATCGGCCCGGTGAACGAACCGCCGGTGCTGCCCAGCGAAACGCCATTCAGGTAATGCCGGACAACCGTGCCTTCGCGGACGCTCGCCAGATGCACCCACTGGCCTTCGGAAAGGGAACCTTGGTCACGATCATGCATGGTCCAAGGCTGGTTGCCGTCGGCGTCGAGCAACATGCCAAAGTTCCCCGCTCCCCCGCCTTCGTTGCTCAGGCCAAAGGCGCCGAACCAGTAACTCAAATGTCCGTCGCCTTCCTTGGCGACGATGGGTGCGTCGCGGTGGATGTCGTCGCACCGCACCCACGCGGCGAAACTGATGTCGCCGACGATGCGCAGCAGTGGCGCGTCCGGAATGGCGGCGTAGGTGGAATCTTCGCCGGCGACGCCGGGGAAATACAGCGCGCTGCCGCTGACGCCAGCGGTCCAGGTGTTGGTTTGCAGGTGGATGATGGTGCCATGATTGTTCTGTCCGGAACTGTCCCAGATGTTGGTTCCGCCACCTTCGTCAAACGACCAGCAGCCGACCATCAGCTTGGGCGTGGCGACCAGGGCCTGGATTTCTTCGGCGCTCAACGCGTGGTTGTAGAGGCGAAGATCGTCCAACGTTCCCTTGAACGCAGTGGTGTTGTAGGGAACATTCGCGCCGATGATGAGCGCGTTGACAGAATCGAAAAGCGGTCCGGTCAGGGAAGCCGTTTCCGGAAGTGGCACGCCGTTCAGGTAATGGCGGATGGTCGTTCCGGCCCAGGTGGTAGCCAGATGCACCCACAACCCCTGCGGCACGGAGCCTTGATCGCGATCATACAGGGTCCACGGCTGGTTGCCGTCGGTGTCCAACAACACACCGAAATGGGACGTCCCAAAGACCCCGAACCAATAGGCAAGCTGACCATCCCCTTCCTTGTCGAGAATGGGGCCGTCAAGCCCGGTGTCATCGCAACGCACCCAGGCGGCGAACGAACCGGCGTTCGTGAGGTGCAGCGACGGAGCATCGGGAATGCTCACATACGTGGAACCCGCGCCCGTGGTGCCGTCGAAATAAAGCGCGCCGCCACTCACGCCGTTGGTCCAGGTGAAGGACTGAAGCCCGACGATCACACCGTTGTTGGCAAAGCCGGAGCTGTCGGTGACGTTGGTGCCGCCGCCTTCGTCGAAGGTCCAGTGGCCGACGAGGTCTGCATTTGCTGAAAACACGGAGGCGGCAAGCGTCAGGCCGAGCGGAAACATGAGGGCAGGCGTTGTTTTCATCGTTTGGGGCTTTCTATTTGTGGGTTCAATCCGGCAGGACACTTGTAATTCACGGCCTCGGACTGGCTGCTGTTGGTGGAGTTGAAGTCCAGCTTGTGATTGAGGAGGACATTGTCGCCGCTGGCGGGAATGCCGGCCGGGGTCCAGTTGGTTGAGACAAACCAGTTGCCGGGCGCAGGCTGCCGTAATCGGTGGTCTGAACGGCCAGAGTGTTTAAGAAAATCAGCGCCAGGAAAATGCTTGCTCTTCATAAGAGTAATTCCTCTGAAAAAATTACTGCTTTAGATGTTCTTGCTAGTTAACACGACTCTCCGTCGTCTTCAAGAAGTAACTTATGCCCGGCGGCAACCGGGAGTTGCATTGACCCCGGAGCGAATCCCGCCAAAATAGCGGCATGGCGAACGCCAAAAAGCATAAACGCAAAGCTCAAATTCTCGGTCTCGGCCTGGATTCCGACGGGCATAAGCGCATTACCAAAGGCGACAATTTCACCCTGGTGGGCGGCACCCAGGACACGCACGAGCAGATGACTGAAAAAGCCATCAAAATCAACGAGAAGCTGAAGGCCCGTGGAAAACACCTCGACACTGTCAGCCGCGAAGAGTTTGACGACATCGCGCATGAAGTCGGTCTGAAGAAACTTTCCTCGTAGCCATTCCCCGTGAAAACAGTCATCCACTGGTTTCGCCGTGATCTTCGCGTTTCGGATAACGTGGCTTTAAATGAGGCGGAGAAGCGCGCCCAAAACGTCATCCCCGTTTTTATTTTCGAGGATGCTTTTCATTCCGGGCCGGATGTCGGCGCGGCCAGACTGACATTTCTGCTGCAATCGGTGGAGTCGTTGCGAAAGAACCTGGCCGAACTGGGTCATCCGCTGGTCATTCGTCGGGGAAAGTCCGAGGAGGTTTTGCCTGAGCTGGCGCAAACAGCCGGCGCGCAATGCGTTTTCGCCAACAAACGATACGAACCTTACACCCAACGGCGGGATGAACGCGTGGCGCAGACCTTGTTGAAAATGGGTATCGGGTTTGAGTCTTTCAAAGACGCCGTGATTTGGGAAGAAAGAGAAATCCTCAACCAAAGCGGCAATCCTTACACGGTTTTTACGCCCTACGCAAAAGCGTGGAAGACCAGGCCGGTTCCCCATCCACGTCCGCGACTTGGTTCCGCAAAATCCCAATCGTCCGGTCTGAATTCCGATCCGTTGCCGGAATCTTCCGTCGAACTCGGCCATCCCTTAAATCAAACCATTCCGGCTGGCGGTGAGCGAGCCGCCAGGGATCTGTTGCGCGCCTTTATGGCCGGCCCGGTTTTGGAGTATGGCGCTCGCCGCGACTTCCCGGCGATGGCTGGCACCTCCAATTTGTCAGCCCATTTGCGAGCCGGCACCATTGGGATTCGCACGATTCTGGCCGAGTTGAAAAAGGCGCGTGAGCGGGCCGCAGGCAAAGGCAGTGGCTGCGACGTGTTTCTCAATGAACTCATCTGGCGGGAGTTTTATTTGCAGGTGCTGCACAATTTTCCGCACGTCACCAAAGGCGCGTTCCGTCCGGAATACAACGCGTTGAAATGGTCGGACAATCAGGAGCATTTCGCGGCCTGGCGCGAGGGGCGCACTGGTTATCCCATCGTGGACGCGGCCATGCGTTGCTTGAATGCCACCGGCACCATGCACAATCGTTTGCGCATGATCGTGGCCATGTTTCTCACCAAGGATCTGTTGATTTCCTGGCAATGGGGCGAGCGCTATTTCATGAAGCAACTGGTGGATGGCGACATGGCGGCCAACAACGGCGGCTGGCAGTGGAGCGCCGGCACCGGCACGGATGCCGCGCCTTATTTCCGCATCTTCAATCCCGTGTCGCAGGGCGAGAAATTTGATCCGACCGGCGGCTACGTCCGTCGCTGGATTCCGGAGTTGAAAGATTTTCCTGACGATTTGATCCAGCAACCCTGGGAAAATCCCTTGCGGCTGGCCAAATCCAAATACCCGCCGAGAATTGTATTGCACGACGAACAGCGCGCCAAATGTTTGGCCATGTTCAAGGCGGTTAAAGGTTAAGCAGCGGTTTTGCAAAGCCTGGTTTCCCAGACAGGGCATGACCAGTTTTGCAAATATTCATCAGCGCAGAAACATTTCCGCCGCGGCATCCGCAAAGCGCAATCCGGCGCGGGTGAGCTGAAAGCGGTCATCGGAAAGTTTGCCCCAGCCGCGCTCCGCCAGTTGGGCCATCTCCCCGCCCCATTCCCGACGCAAATCATAGCGCGTTGTTTGCAAAAAATCCGCAAACGCCCAGCCGCTGTTCATGCGCAGCCCAAACGCGGCGATTTCTCCCGCGCGCCGCAACGGCGACAATTCTTCGCTGGATTCGATGGCGCGTTTGCCTTTTTCCAGTTGCTCGCAATACAGTTGGGTGTTGGCCCAATTTTTGGTGCGCACGCCCCGCACATAGCCGGTGGCGCTGGGACCCAAGCCGTGAAATTGTCCGCCGCGCCAATAATTGACGTTGTGCTTGCACGCCTTGAGCGGAACCGTTGATTGGACATCCGCTCGCGAATCGCGCGCGAAATTCGCAATTTCGTATTGATGGAAACCAGCGTTTGAGGCCGTGAATGTCAATTCATCGAACATGGCGCAGGCGAGTTCCTCATCCACGGAAAACTCGCCGGCTTGAAGCTGCTGAAAGAGCGGCGTGTCATCCTCGTAGATCACTTCGTAGCTGGACAGGTGTTCGCTTTGCATCGCCATCACCTCGTTCAAGGTCGCCCGCCAGATCTCCATCGTCTGCGTGGGAATGGCGAACATGAGGTCCAAATTGATGTTGTCAAAACCCGCGCGGCGCAGAATATCAAACGACTTGAAAACCATTTCCCGCGAATGCACCCGGCCCAGCCGGTCCAGCAGTTGCTCGTCAAGGGACTGCACGCCCATGGAAATGCGGTTTACTCCGTAATCCCGAAGCAACTTGGATTTATCGGTCGAAACCGTGGCCGGATTACTTTCAATCGTGAATTCCCCGGCCCCCAGCAGATCAAGCCGCGCCATCGCCTGCAAAATGGTTTCCCATTGGCGCAGATTTAAAATAGAAGGCGTGCCACCGCCAAAGAAAATGGTTCGCGGCTTCAATTCATGCGCCACCATTTCCAGCTCACGCACCAAGGCAGCGGTGTAGCGATTGATCAATTCACCGGACGAGGCCTCGGAATAGAAGGCGCAATATTCGCACTTTTGCGCGCAAAACGGGACGTGAACGTAAAGGCTAGCAACGGGCGATGACCACTCAGGCATGGCTTCAGGTTAGCGAAGCCACTGGCGGAGGCGAACGAAATTCACCGGTTTTCAGCCCTGATCAACCCGCTGAACATTCTGCGCCTTCAGCCCGCGTTCTCCGGGCAAGGCTTCATAGGTGACCTGATCGCCTTCATTCAAGGTTTTGAATCCCTGCCCAAGGATCGCGGTGTGATGGACAAACACATCCTGCCCCGTATCGCCGGATATGAATCCAAAACCTTTTTTGTTATCGAACCATTTTACTTTGCCACTGGCCATAGTTACTCCTGACTTAAAAGAGGCCGAGATCAAAAGCAAAAAAAGACCCAGCCGAAATTTCAGCTGCGTCCAAAAATCACTTTTCCCAAGTTCTCATGCGCTCAAGGGTTGGATGCCAACATAATTCGGTCATCCGCCTGAAGTCAAGCCAAGTCAACTCATCCCTCAGTCCAGTTGCAATGCCTGCTCCAAAATTTGTTGCAGGTGCCCGGTCAGGGCGCTTTCGCCCACCGCCAGCCTGGCCCCGGTCTGCTGGGCCATGGTCAGTAATTCCTCATCTTTGTCAGACGCAAAAGCAACCACCGGCAAGTGCCTGAAATCCGCTTCAGCCTTCAACTGGCTGATGGTGCCGACAACGTCGCCCCGATGGACCATATCCACAAAGATCAACAAAGGCGATTCACGCCGGGCCGTGGCCACCAGCAGCGACGGATCGTTGACCACCAGAACGCGATAATTCAAATCTTGCAACCGGTTTGCCAACTGACTGCCCGGCATGACCCGTTCGTAGCAAAGGATCGCAAGCGGCTGCAACATAATGGCCAATTAAGGCAAATCCGTCTTGCCCATGAGGTAACGATCGCATTCCCGCGCCGCCCCCCGCCCCTCGTTGAACGCCCAAACCACCAGGCTTTGTCCACGGCGGCAATCGCCGCAGGCAAATACGCCCTTCACATTCGTGGTGTATTTTTCGAAATCCGCCCTGGCATTGGAACGGGCATCCCGCTCAATGCCCAGTGATTCAAGCAAGGGTTGTTCCGGTCCAAGAAACCCCATGGCCAACAAAACGAGCTGGGCGGGAATGACTTTTTCGGTGCCGGCAATTTTTTGCGGACCAAAGTTGCCTTTGTCGTCCTTCTTCCATTCCACTTGAACCGTGTGAACCGCTTTGACCTGGCCGCCGGCGTCGCTTTCAAACTTGGTGGCTGTGGTCAAATAAATGCGCGGGTCGCTGCCAAACTTCGCGGCCGCCTCTTCCTGGCCATAATCAGTTTTGAGCGTCTTGGGCCATTCGGGCCAGGGATTGTTTTTGGCACGCTCCAGCGGGGGTTGGTCCATGATTTCCACCTGCACCACGCTTTTGCAGCCATGACGGATCGAAGTTCCCACACAATCCGTGCCGGTATCACCGCCGCCGATCACCACCACGTCCTTGCCATCCGCGGTGATTTGCGAACCCGGCTTGGAGCCGTCCAACAAGTTTTTAGTGTTGGCGGTGAGAAATTCCATGGCGAAATGAACGCCCTTCAGCGCCCGGCCTTCAATCGGCAAATCGCGCGGCTTGGTGGCCCCGGTAGCCAGAATCACGGCATCAAAATCCTGCTTCAACTTCTCGACCGGCAGGTCCTTGCCAATCTCGATTTTGCAAACAAATTTGACACCTTCCTTTTCCAACACGGCAATCCGCCGCAAAACGACCTCCTGCTTGTCGAGTTTCATGTTGGGAATGCCATACATGAGCAGGCCGCCCGGGCGGTCCGCGCGTTCAAACACGGTAACTTCGTGTCCAGCCTTGTTCAATTGCGCCGCCGCGGAAAGTCCCGCCGGACCGGAGCCAACAACCGCCACTTTCTTGCCGGTGCGGTTTTTCGGTGGTTCGGGAACCACCCAGCCGTTTTCCCAGCCGTGGTCAATGATGCTGACCTCGATATTTTTAATGGTCACCGCCGGATTGTTCATGCCAAGCACGCACGAACCTTCGCAAGGCGCCGGACAAACCCGCCCGGTGAATTCCGGAAAGTTGTTCGTCTTGTGCAATCGGGTCAACGCTTCGCGCCAAAGCCCGCGATAGATCAAATCATTCCACTCGGGGATCAGGTTGTGAATCGGGCAGCCGCTGGCCATGCCGCTGACCAACTGGCCGGTGTGGCAGAAAGGCGTGCCGCAATCCATGCAGCGGGCACCCTGCTTTTTCAAGTCGGCCTCGGGCTGGTGCAGGTGGAATTCCTCCCAGTCCGCAATCCGTTCAAGCGGCGCGCGGTCCTTGGGCAGTTCGCGTTGGAATTCTAAAAATCCGGTAGGTTTTCCCATCGTGTTTGTGTGAGTTAAATTTTGGGTTCAGTGGCCGCCTTTTACATTTTCTTCAAATGCCGCCATGATGGCTTCATCGCCGCTCAAGCCTTGGGATTGCACCCGCTTGAGCGAGGCCAGCACGCGGGCATAGTCTTGCGGCAACACCTTGACGAACTTCGGAACGAAGTTCTTCCAGTCATCCAGAATTTCGGTTGCAACCAGACTGCCGGCCAGGGTCTTGTGGCGTTCGATCAACTTCCGAACCTCCTCGATTTCATCGGGGATCGTCAGGCTTTCCAGCGAAACCAGTTCCGTGTTGCAGCGGCTCTGGAAGTCGCCAGCGGCATCCAGGACATAGGCCACGCCACCGCTCATGCCGGCGGCAAAGTTGCGCCCGGTGGGCCCGAGCACCACGACCCGTCCGCCGGTCATGTATTCGCAGCCATGATCGCCGACGGCCTCGACAACCGCGCTGGCGCCCGAGTTGCGAACGGCAAACCGTTCGCCCGCCATGCCGCGCACGAAGATTTCACCGGCCGTCGCGCCATAGATCGCCACGTTGCCGATGATGATGTTTTCGCGGGGCAAAAAGGTGGAACCTTGCGGCGGATAAACAATGAGTCTGCCGCCGCTGAGGCCTTTGCCGAAATAATCATTGGCATCGCCTTCCAGTTCCTGCGTCATGCCTTTGGGAATGAAGGCGCCAAAACTCTGGCCGGCACTGCCGTGAAACTTCAGGTGAACCGTGTCTTCCGGCAAACCGTTCGGGCCGTGTTTTTTGGTAATTTCACTGCCGACAATCGTGCCAACCACGCGGTTGATGTTAATGATCGGCAATTCGGCTTTCACCTTCTCGCCGCGCTCAATGGCGGGTTTGCAAATATCAAGCAGCCTGGTCACGTCGAGTGATTTTTCCAAGCCGTGATCCTGAGCCTGCGTGCGGAAACGTCCAATTTCCGAGACCACGCTGGGCTGATGCAGAATCGGCGTGAGATCCACCCCGCCGGCTTTCCAGTGTTCAATCGCCTTCCACGGACTCAACTTGTCCGTGCGGCCAATCATGTCTTCCAGCTTGCGGAAACCGAGTTTGGCCATGATTTCGCGGAGTTCCTGGGCGATGAAACGCATGAAATTGACCACGTGGTCCGGATCGCCGGTAAAGCGTTTGCGCAAACGCGGATCTTGCGTCGCCACGCCCACCGGACAGGTGTTCAGATGACATACGCGCATCATGATACATCCCATGACGACCAGCGGCGCCGTCGCAAAACCAAATTCTTCGGCGCCCAACAGCGTGGCGATGGCCACGTCACGACCCGTCTTGAGCTGGCCGTCGGTTTCCACATAGATGCGGTCGCGCAGACCGTTCAGCAACAAGGTCTGATGCGTCTCCGCCAGCCCCAGCTCCCACGGACCGCCCGCGTGCTTGATGGATGAAAGCGGCGAAGCGCCGGTGCCACCGTCAAAACCGGAAATCAACACCACATCTGCGTGGGCTTTGGCCACACCGGCGGCCACGGTGCCAACGCCGACTTCCGCCACCAGTTTCACGCTGATGCGCGCGTCGCGATTGGCGTTCTTCAAATCATGAATCAACTCCGCTAAATCTTCGATGGAGTAAATGTCATGGTGCGGCGGCGGCGAAATCAAACCGACGCCCGCCGTGGTGCCACGGGTTTTGGCCACCCACGGATACACTTTTTTGCCGGGCAATTCGCCGCCTTCGCCGGGCTTGGCGCCCTGCGCCATCTTGATCTGAATTTCCCGGGCGTTGACGAGATAATGACTGGTGACACCAAAGCGGCCGGAGGCCACCTGCTTGATGGCCGAATTCTTGGAATCGCCCTTTTCATTGGTCCACGTAAAGCGCTCGGAATCTTCGCCACCTTCGCCGGTGTTGGATTTGCCGCCGAGCCGGTTCATGGCAATGGCCAGCGTCTCGTGCGCTTCTTTGGAAATGGAGCCGTAGCTCATCGCTCCGGTTTTGAACCGCTTGACCAGGCTTTCAACCGATTCCACTTCCTCGATTGGAATGGGATTCTCGGCGAATTTGAATTCCAGCAACCCGCGGAGCGTGCAAAGGTTTTTGGACTGGTTGTTGATCAACTCGGCGTATTCGCGATAAATTTTCTCACTGTTCAGGCGGCAGGCCGTTTGCAGCTTGTGAATGGATTGCGGGTTGAACAGGTGAAATTCGCCGTTGTCGCGCCATTGATACTGGCCGCCGGAATCCAGTTCCTGGTTGACGGGCAGCGGCGGGAAAGCGCGGCTGTGCCGGGCGAGCGCCTCTTCAGCGACTACTGCCAAGCCCACCCCCTGAATCCGCGAAGGTGTCCAGGTGAAATACTTGTTCACGACATCGCTGTTCAATCCCACCGCTTCAAAAATCTGGGCGCCACGATAGCTTTGAACTGTGGAGATGCCCATCTTGGCCATGGTTTTCACCACGCCCTTAATCGCCGCCTTCACGAAGTTCTTTACGCCGGTTTTGTGATCAATCTTCGGCAACAACCCTTCACGAATGAGATCATCGATGGTCTCATAAGCGAGATACGGATTGATGGCACTACATCCGTAGCCGATCAGCAGCGCGAAATGATGCACTTCGCGTGGCTCGCCGGATTCCAACACCAACCCAACTTTGCCCCGGGTGCCGGAGCGAATCAGATGATGGTGCACGCCCGCCGTGGCTAGCAGTGCAGGAATTGGCGCATTGGCCGCATCCACGTTGCGGTCGGAAAGAATGAGCACATTGGCGCCAGCTTTAATGGCTTCATCCGCCGCGGCAAAAACATTTTCCAAGGCCGTTTCCAAACCTTTGGCGCCATCCGCCGCCTTGAACAAAATCGGCACCGTGACCGATTTAAAGCCGGGACGGCTGACCTGGCGCAGCTTTTCCAGCTCTTCATCTGTCAGAATGGGCTGTTCCAAGCGGATCAGCGCACAGCTTTCCGGCCCGGGATTCAGCAAGCCGCCGCGCGACCCCACCATGGTGAAGGTCGAGGTGATGATTTCCTCGCGGATGGGATCAATGGGCGGGTTCGTGACCTGCGCAAAGAGCTGCTTGAAATAATTGTAAAGCAGTTGCGGCTTGTTGGACAACACCGCCAGCGGCGTATCCGTGCCCATGGAACCGAGCGGCTGCACGCCGGTGCCCGCCATGGGGCCGACGATGAAGCGCAAATCTTCAAACGTGTAACCAAAGACCTGTTGCTCCTGCAAAATCTTGCGGTGCGACGGCTCCGTGTGCTCCGCCGGCTCCGGCAGGTTTTCCAACAGCACGTGATGTTCATCCAGCCATTTCTGATACGGCTGCGCACTGGCGTATTTCTTTTTCAGCTCTTCGTCGGCAATAATGCGTCCCTGCTCGGTGTCCACCAGGAACATGCGCCCCGGCTGTAACCGGCCTTTGACCGCCACATTTTCCGGCGGCACCGGCAACACCCCGGCTTCCGACGCCATGATCACCACATCGTCTTTGGTGACATAGTAACGCGAGGGCCGCAAACCGTTGCGGTCCAAACAAGCGCCGATACGAACACCATCGGTAAACGCCATGGAGGCCGGACCATCCCAAGGTTCGATCAAGCAGGAATGATATTCGTAAAAGGCGCGACGTTCCGCGTCCATGCTCTCATGATTTTCCCAAGGTTCAGGGATCATCATCATCATCGTGTGCGGCAATTCGCGGCCCGCCATGACCAGCAGCTCCACGCAATTGTCAAACTGCGCCGAGTCGCTGCCATCGGTGTTGATGACGGGAATAACCTTCTTGATGTCCGCTCCGAGCGTGGCGGATTTGAAGTTGGACTGCGCCGCCTTCATCCAATTCACATTGCCGCGCAACGTGTTGATTTCGCCGTTATGCGCGATGTAGCGGTTTGGGTGCGCCCGGTCCCAGCTCGGGAAAGTGTTGGTGGAAAAACGCGAATGCACCAGCGCCATGGCCGTGGTGACTGCCGGATTGCGCAGATCGGGATAATACTTTTCAACCTGCTCGGACATCAACATGCCCTTGTAAATCAAAGTGCGCGCCGAAAGGCTTGAAACATAGAACACGCCCCCGCCCTCCAGGGTCTTGCCGTAGCGGATGGTTTGTTCGGCCTGCTTGCGGATGACATACAGCTTCCGCTCAAACGCAGCCTCGTCTTTCAACGTCGCGCAACGGCCAATGAAAACCTGTTCCATGAACGGCTCGGCTGCCACGGCGGTCTTGCCGAGAGAAGAATTATCGGTGGGCACATCGCGCCATCCGAGCAAAGTCTGACCTTCGGCCGCGACGATCCTGGCGAATTCCGCCTTGATCGCTTCGCGCTGCCCCGGGTCTTTCGGCAGAAACATCATGCCCACCCCGTAATGCCCCACCGCCGGAAGCTTGAAACCCAGCCGGGCCGCCTCGGCCACCAAAAAGTCATGGGGCACCTGGATCAAAATACCGGCGCCGTCGCCCGTGTTGGCTTCGCAGCCACAAGCTCCACGATGGTCGAGATTGACCAGAATTTTCAGAGCGTCCGACACCATTTGGTGGGACTTCTTTCCCTTCATGTTGACAACAAATCCCAGCCCGCAGGCATCATGCTCAAATTGCGGATCGTAGAGACCTTGTTTCGGCGGCGCACTCACGGGCGCCGCACCGGACATATTGGCTTTCGGCATTGTATTCAGGTGATCGCAGGACGGACATGCCTGCGTTCCTTTATTTTTTACTCAATTTAATTTTATGCGCAATAAATGTTTTCAAAAATTACGCGCGATTCGCCATTAGAAATCAACGTTTTCGCGACTTTTGCATTAGCAAAATCCGCCGCGATACGCAGCAAGGAAACTATTGCTGTGGATTAGATGCATTTGCCAACCGCGCTTCCCGGAAAATTCGCCAAAAAAACCGCGGAAAGAGAAAGCCGTCAGAAGATTTTTCACGGCGCCCAACCAAGCCAGACATCTTGAATCAGGCCCGGAACGAAGCCCCAACCGGCCCTTCATCCGGGAAGTTGCCGGGCGCCAAACCGGTCTCAGCGAGCCGGCTTCAGCCGCTTCACCTCCACCCCCGCGATGCAAAGGTCGTCATCAAATTTGGCCCGACCGGAAAAGGCTTTGACTTCTTCGATCAATTCCGCGAACAACTCGCCGGCGGGCTGTTGAATCCGCCGTTGAATCGCCGCCAGCAGACGGTCCGCACTGTAAATTTCGTTGCCGGGGCTTTCCACCTCAACCAGACCGTCCGTGAACAAGGCAATCAGATCGCCAGATTCCATGGCCTGCCGGCAGGTCGGAAATTCCCGGTCCTGAAACAAGCCCAATGCCGGCCCCTTTCTGACGCCTGGCTCTGGTTTGAGCCACTCGACGGTTTGCGAATTTCGGCGCACCAAAATAGGGTCGGGATGCGCGGCGCTGGAGTAACGAAATTCCCGGCGTTCCAGATCCACAATCAAATAAAACGCCGTGGCATACATGACCGATCCGCTCTGCTTAAAAATGCCGGTCAATTCGCGATTCATCTGCAGTAGCAGTTCGCCGGGCTCATCCACCGTGCGGCTCAAATCCGCCACCAGCGCCCGCATCATCGCGGTGACCAGCGCCGCGCGAACGTCATGCCCCATGGCGTCGCAAATGAACAAGCCCACAGCCGTTTCCGACAATGGCACCACGTCAAAGAAATCGCCGCTGACCGCCCCGGCCGGGGAAAAGAAACTGAAAAATTCCAGGTCGCTTTCCGCGGCGGAAGCATGGCTGGAGACCGACGGAAATTCGTGAGGCAGCATGGCCATTTGCAACTCACGCGCCATGTTCAATTCCTCCATCGTCTGATGATTCCGCTGCTCCAGTTCCAACATGTGCGCCGCCAGTTTTTCTTCCGCCTGCTTGATGACGGTGATGTCCCGCGCCACGCCAATCAGCCCGGTGATGTTGCCCGTCGCATCCCGCAACGGCAGTTTGCTGGTCAGTAACCAGCGTTTCACCCCGTATTCATCAAAGAAAAATTCCTCGCGATTGATGATGGGCTGGCCCTGCAGAACCGTCTGGTCATCGGCCCAGAATTTTTCCGCCTGCGGTTGGGGGAAAAAGTCAAAATCGGTTTTGCCGATGGCCTCGGCCTCGCTCTGGCGGCGGAGATTTTTCAAGTCGGCGTGGTTGGCCAGCGTCTTGCGTCCTTCGGTGTCCTTCGCATAAATGGCATCCGGCAGATTATCCACCAAAGTGCGAAGCAGCAGGCGTTCACGGGCCAAAGCTTCCTCGGCGATTTTCCGCGAGGTGATGTCGCGCCCGATGCCAATCAATCCCACGATGTTTTCCCCGGCATCGCGCAACGGGAGTTTGCTGGTCAGCAGCCAGCGTTTTTCCCCCGCCTCGTTGAAGAAAAACTCTTCGCGGTTGATCACCGGCTGACCGAGCAATACGGTCTGGTCATCCGCCCAAAATTTCTCCGCCTGGGGTGGCGGAAACAAATCAAAATCCGTCTTGCCGATTGCCTCAGCCTCGGTGGGGCAACGCAAATTGATCAGGTCCGCCGGATTGGCCAGGGTCTTGCGCCCGGCCAAGTCTTTGGCGTAAATGGCGTCCGGCAAGTTGTCAATCAGGGTCCGCAGCACCAGACGCTCGTGCGAAAGTTCCGCCGTGCGCTCGGCAACGTTCTGTTCCAGCGCGTCATGCGACTGCCGCAATGCTTCCTCGGCCCGTTTGTGCTCGGTGATATCGCGATTGATTCCCACCAGCCCCAATATTTTCCCATCCTTGCCGCGCAAGGCGACCTTGGTCACCGAAGACCACACCACTTCGCCGTCTTTCTGGGTTTGCTTCTGCGTCTTGTTGATCAGCGGTTCGCCGGTTTGCAGGATGACCTGTTCATTGTGAAAAAACTCGCGGGCGCGCTCCGGCGGCAAAAAATCAAAATCCGATTTCCCAACGACCTGGCTGGCATCGGCCACTCCCAGCCGATGCGCCACGGCTTGACTGCACTTGATGAACCGGGAGTGAACATCCTTGAAATAGATCCGATCCGGAATGTGATCCAGCAGCGCCTGAAGCAGATCGTCCGCGCTCGGATCGCCCGGCCTGGTTCCGGTCAGTTGGGCTTTTAACACGGCGTTCTGCTGTTTAAGGTCAGCAATTCGCTGCTCCAGTTCCTGTCGCGACGGCGCTCCGGCATTTGGCATAGACTTGGGCTCCAGTTCCACGGGTTCGGGAGTTGGCACAACCCCCGCGAGTCAACCACATCACACATTAAAAATTAATCCGGGATGTAATCGTATCGCCCATTGGATTAAGGGACTTTAGCGCATTTCGCGTTTTTTTACACCGCAAAATTTGTTGGCTTCCAATGTTTTCGCCCGGATGAACTCCCGCTTGCATTTCCCGACTATTTTGCAAGTATTCTTGACCAAGCCACTGATCGAGCCACCCGGGGAACCCGGCCATTGTTCTCCGGAGGCGGGATCAGTGCCAGATTCCGGTTTTTATGGGAAACTGAGCGCCGCCAAAATCCAACCCGCATCCGCGCCATGAATATTGGACCTGTCACCAATCATCCGGCAGCAGTCAGTGTCGCCGAACCGATCACGCCCGCCTATGAGCGCGTCAAACAAATGCTCTTTCGCCCATTTGATCTGGCCAGATGGGTTACGCTCGGATTTTGCGCCTGGCTGGCGGGCCTGGGCGAATCAGGCGGCTTCAGCGGCAATTACGGCGGCGGAAACAACCATCACTTTGACCACAACGGTCAACCTTTGGATGAGTTTCGCCACCTCTATGCCGAAGCCAGCAGCTATGTCTTGGGAAATCTTTATTGGATCATCCCGGCGGCGATGTTTTTGATCACGTTCTGCCTGGCCTTGTGGGTCGTGTTGCTCTGGCTCAATAGCCGGGGCAAATTCATGTTTCTCCACTGCGTCTCGAGGAATGTGGCGGAAGTCCAGAAACCGTGGAATCAATACGCCGCGCAGGCCAACAGCCTGTTTCGCTTCCAACTTTGCCTCGGGCTCGCGAGCCTCCTGCTCATTCTGCCGGCCATGGTTTTCACCGTAATCCTCGGCGTCCAAATGGCCCTGAGCGGGGTGCCCGTCCTGGCCAAGATCCTGATGATGGCGGCGCTGATCCTGGGTGCCATCCTGCTGGCGCTGATCTTCGCCATTGTTAAAAAATTCCTGCATGATTTCGTGGTGCCAATCCAATTTCTGCGAAATCAATCGTGTCTGAATGCCTGGCGGGAATTTTGGGAATTGTTGAAAATACATCCGGGCCAGTTTGCGCTCTACCTGCTGTTTCAAATTGTGATGGCGATTGCCATTGGAACCATTGTCATACTGGCGATTTTGCTCACCTGCTGCCTCGCCGGCTGTCTCATGGTGATTCCCTTTATTGGCACCGTTTTGTTGCTGCCGGTGTTGATTTTCAAACGCTCCTATTCGTTGTATTACCTGGCTCAATACGGCCCGAATTATGACGTTTTTCCCCCGCCGGCTCCGGCGGCGCCCACGACGCCTCTCCCAAACGCATAATTTCTGGTCCGCTGACTTGAAGCCAAACCCGCGAATCAGCGGACGCGATGACGCACCTTCGCTGGTGATGATTGCGGTAAGATCATTGAGCCACCAAACAACTCCCAGAAATTTCAGTCAAAAATTACCGTGCGATTGCCGCACAAAAAAACGCGATCCTCCAAAACCAATCGCAACGCGCGGGCCAGGACCATTTGCTCCACGTCTCTGCCGGCCTGGGCCAGATCATGCGCCGTGTGCGTGT
This sequence comes from bacterium, assembly GCA_021813325.1. GTDB lineage: Bacteria > Verrucomicrobiota > Verrucomicrobiia > Limisphaerales > UBA11358 > UBA11358. The sequence goes on from JAKALA010000007.1 coordinate 65,467, forward strand.
GATCCACCGGAATCACCTGCTGCACAATGATGGGGCCTTCATCCAGTTTTTCGGTGACGAAATGCGCGGTGGCGCCGATCACTTTTACGCCCCGGTCGAACGCCTGCTGATACGGACGCGCCCCCACAAACGCCGGTAAAAAGGAATGGTGAATGTTCACGATTCGCGCCGGAAAACGCCCCACAAATTCCGGCGTCAGCACCCGCATGTATTTTGCCAGCACCAGATAGTCCGGCTGGAGCGGCTCAATAATTTTGAGCAATTCCGCTTCGTGCGTCTCCCGGGTCAGAGATTCAGGGCAGAGATGGCGGAAGGGCAGGTTGAATTTGGCCACGAGCGGTTCCAGCATCGCGTGATTACTGAGCACGGCCAGCACTTCGGCGTTGATCTCGCCAAACGAATGCCGGATTAAAATATCCGCCAGGCAGTGATGCTCTTTGGATGCCAGCACCACAACCCGCTTGGGACGCACCGGCGCGAACCGAACCTTCGCCTTCGCCGGCAAAACCTTGCACACTTCGCTCTGCAACATTGCCGCATCCACCGCGCCGTCAAACTCCGTGCGCATGAAGAAGCGTTGGGATGGCCGGTCCACAAATTCGTGATTGCCCACGACATTGACGCCGTGCTGCAACAAAACTCCCGTGATGGCGTGAACCAGCCCGCGCTGGTCGGCACATTCCACAAGTAGCACTTGCACGCTCATTGCCGCTTCAATTTCAATTCAAGCTTAGTTCCCCGTTTTGAGTTCCACCACATCATGCGGAGCCGCCTCGCGCTGACCAGCGGGACTGACGCGAATGTAACGCGCCTTTTGCCGCAGTTGTTCGAGATTGGCCGCGCCCAGATACCCCATGCCGCTTTGAATGCCGCCGATCAGCGTGGCCAGCACGCGATCCACCGAGCCGCTGACCTCCTTCAAGGCTTCAATGCCTTCCGCCGCCAGCTTGCGCGTCGTATCCGCCTTCTCGTGGCCATAGCGCGCGGCGCTGCCGGCTTTCATCGCCGCCAGGCTGCCCATGCCGCGATAATGCTTGTAAATTTTGCCGCTAATTTCCACCACATCGCCGGGCGCCTCCGAACAACCGGCAAAAATGCCGCCGCATATCACCGCGTCTGAAAGCGTCAACGCCTTCACAATGTCGCCGGATTTGGTGATGCCGCCGTCGGCGAGAATCGCAACCTTCTTTTTGGCGGCCACGCGGGAACAAACATAGAGTGCCGTCAATTGGGGAATGCCCACGCCCGCCACCATGCGCGTGGTGCAAATGGACCCCGGCCCCTGCCCCACTTTGATGGCATTGGCGCCGCAGTCGGCCAGATATTCCACGCCAGCCGCGCTAGTCACATTGCCGGCAATGATCGGCAGCTTGGGAAAAGCATCCCGCAAAACTTTTACGGTATCGCCCACGCCTTTGCTGAAACCATGCGCCGTCGAGACCGCCACCACATCCACACCGCGATCAACCAGGGCGCCCACGTGAGTCAAAATTCGTTCACGGTCCAGTTCGCCAAAGGCGTTGCGCGTGGCGGAAACCGCCGCGCCACACATCAAGCGAAACTGCGCATCGCGCGCCGGCTTGAACTGCGCCTTGCGTTCCAATTGAATGCGCTCGATGTCGCTCAAAGTGATCAACCCGTGCAGGTGATCATCGTCATCAACCACCAGCAATTTGTGAATGCCGATGTGCTCGGTGAAAAATTTATCCGCCCGGGCGATGGGATCTTTGCCCAGTTCCCTCTTGGTGATGCAATGCACCTGGCTGCGCGGCGTGAGCGCGTCGGCAATCCTCTTGGCGGCATAGCGCGGTTTGACCACGTGGCCGGAGAGCAGACCAATGAATTTGCCCCTGTCATCCACCACCGGAAACGTGCTGAAACCGAATTTTCTTTCCTCAATCAGTTTTAACACGTCGCCAACAAACTGATCCGGAGAAACTTTGATCGGCTCCTGAATCAAGCCCTGCACGTGATATTTCACCCGGCTGACTTCCGACAACTGCTGGCGTTCCGGCATGTTGTAATGAATCAGCCCGAGTCCGCCGTTAATCGCCATGGCAATCGCCATCCGCGCTTCCGTCACCGTGTCCATGTCCGAAGAAATGACCGGGATGTTCAGGCGCAACTGATCGGTGAGCGTGGTTTCGAGCTGGGTGTCGCGCGGCAGAATCTCCGAATAGAGCGTGGCCAGGGTGACATCATCAAAAGTCAGGCCGGTTTTACTGTTCGCCGGGAAGAATTTTTCCGCAGGCTGATAGAACGGTTCGTCGAATGTGGAAGTGCGCGTCGCTGCCATGTCGGAAAATGCCGTTTCAGAAGCTGGCTTGGCAAGCAAATTCCCCGCACCGCAAATGCTGTTTAGCCTCCACGTCCGGCGATGTGCCCACAGCCCAGCCTGTTTGAATCGTGGCGGCGCCACGATGCCAGGCACCGCGCTTATAGTTATGATTATGATTCCTTACCTTAAATCAACGCGCGATTCGGATTGTTGATTTATCGGAAGGTGTGGTAATCGTTTAAGTATGAAAATCAGAAGCCTTCCCCTTCTCATCACCGTTTTCGTCCTGTTCGCCCAGTGGACTAGCCGGGCGCAAACTTGGACGGATTTTTCCGCCCCCTCGGTGGTTCACATCAAATGTATTTACTCGCCGACGGGAGGTGCCACCGAACGGACCTTCTTCCTTGTGGACGGCAATGGACAGAAGACGGTAATCGCCTCCACCACGGGCTGGTTATATGACACCTACCGGATTCCGATGGATTCGCCCCCCCTACCAAGTCATGATGCGCACCGTCACGAGCACATCCACCAATGAGACGGTGGAGCTTGCGCTGCCCAAGCCGACGGAGATTTCCGGCCAAGCGGATTATGATGAAACGATTGACGCGCCGCCGGGCACCACGTCGTCCGGCTTTTCGGTGCAGACGGGCATTGCGGTGACGTTGGAGGGCGGCAACGTGGTGTGGACCAATGCCGCTTTCGGCGGGTGGGGTGAAATCACGCTGAACCACTGCAAATGCGGCTCGTTCAGTTCATCGGTTTCAAGCCTGACGTTGAACTTCTGCAAAACGGATGATGCGACTATTTATGGCACCAATGTGTTGATTCAAAGCTGCCTGCTCAACGGCGGCGTGGTCTTCAACGTCGGCGGCAGCCTGGAAATGAGCGGTTCCGAGGTGGCGCAAGGATGCCGGGTGGAATTGTCGGGCAATGTGCTACTGCACGACAACACGTTCTATGGCGACTTGAATTTGGTCAATCCCACCGGCCACACGACCGTGGTCCGCAACAACACCGCCCTCACCTGGATTTACAACGGCTCGTCGGATGGCCATGTGGAAAACAACTACTACGGCGCTCCCTGGTCCACGCTGACCACCGAATATGGCTGGCTGGTGCCCTACCATTTGGATCCGGTGCCCTGCCTAGATGACGGGGCGATTGTGCGCAGTTCCCTGCCTGACCCGCGCAACATTGCGCCGTTCCGCTCCATCCGCATGGCGGCGGGACATTCAGTGATGGAATACCAAACTGGCACCTGGACCTATAATTACTATCCGGGAAACTTTACCGGACGCATCCGGGTGGAACTGCCATTCGCCATGTCATTTGATCTAAAATCGAGCGCGGAGGAACTGTCCGGCGTGAAATATGAACTCGTCTATAACGGCACCACGTATCGTCCGGCCAACCCGTTCACCGCCACGGCGCGGTATCAGGTGGACAACCGGAAGGATAACGCGGATCTCACGCTCAATTTCATCCTGCCCGCCGCCACGGAGACGGGAACCAACGACTGGCAGTTGTTTGCCGATTTCAGCAGTTGCGGCGCCAACATCGTCAAACCCAGCCCGGCGCGGGTTTGCATTGCCGACGGCGGCATTCCCATTCAACCCGGCTTTGCCCGGCCGTTGCGGATTGGCGTGATGGAGATCGAACTCCAGGACGGTTCGCCCGTGCCGAATTGCGGGTCCGGCGCGCGTAGCAAGGCCATCGCGCGGCTGAAGGACGATTTGCTGACCAAGCTCGGGTTGACGGCCTCGGAAGTGGAGGTGGTGGACTTGGGCTACTACACGTTTTCGGGCGGGCTGATTTCATCCTGGCTGTCCATGACGGACCTCGGCCGCGCCAATCAACTGCCATCGGAATTGGAATGGTTCATTGGCGACTACAATTCCGCCGCGACCGATCCGCTGGATTTTGTGGTGGGCGTGGCTCCGGTCAATGCGCTGGGCGGGGCGGACGGCCTTTCGATGTCGCTACGGCGGCACGCGGTCCTGGTGGATGAATTTTCGCCGGACGCCGCGCTGCACGAACTGGGCCACGCGATGGGGTTATACACCGGCACGGAGCAATACAACCTGGCCGCCGGTTATGTTTATGCCGGCGGTTTCCTGGTGCCGGGGCGCGGGCTGGAACTCGCCGAATTTTCCGCCTTCAATCCGTCCAGCCGTCCGAACACCGTCGTTACGCCGGGCACCATCCGCCATTTTCCGAGCTGTGTGCATAATGGCGTTTACGACGTGATGGGGGCGGTGAATCCGCAATGGATCAGCCCTGACACTTCTTACCGGATGAACCAGTGGTTCACGGAGCATCTCAAACTCAAAACGAACGCGGTGGGCGCCGCCCAGAGCTTGCTGGTCACCGCCAAGGATGGCGGCGGCATTACTCCCAAAGGCGGCTCCGCCTCGACCCGCACGGTTCATGTGGGCGCGATTTACTCCCGCCTGCCCGGCGATGATAAAATCTTTGTGCCTTCGATCCGTTTGGAGGAAGTGGTCGGCGGCAGCGTGGTCAACGAAGGCATTTACAACCTCAACTACAGTTTCCGCTCCTACGATTCGAAGGGCAATCTGCTGTCCTCGGCCCAATGTCAGTCGCCGCTGTCGGACTACACCACCAACACCTTCTGGCAGCAGGGTTTCGCCGTGCCCGCCACGGCGACCCAATACAAATTATTTCACACCAGCGCTCCGGGCGATCTCGGCACCTATGCCGTGTGGAGTTGGAGTCCAAGTGCCGCGCCAACCAATCAATTGCAGGAAACCTACAACGCCGGCAGCGACACGTATGAACTGACGTGGGCTTATTCCGGCGCGCGGCGCGACGTGGAAAACCGCCTGTTGGTGAGCGGCGACAACGGCGCCACGTGGCGGCCGCTGCCGTTGCCAACTTATACGAACCACATCAGCATTCCGCGCGCGGGTCTGGCGCAGAACAATCCGCAGTTCAAACTGGTTTCCTCCGACGGCATCCACTCGGTCTTCAGCGCCGCCGTGCAAGGCTTGCCCGAAGTTGCTCTGCCACCCACGGTCCAGATCCTCAGCCCGCTCGCCGGCTCGCAAAGCACCACTGATGTCGTCTGGCAACTTCAGGCGCAGGTCTCGGACCCAAACTTCAGGCGCAGGTCTCGGACCCAAACCAGGACATTGCCACAATTCAATGGCGTTCCAGCGTGGACGGCGTGCTGGGCACCGGCGCCGCGTTGTCCACAAACCTCAGCGCGGGCAATCACCTGTTGACGGTCATCGCCACGGACAGCTCCGGCTTGTCGGCCACCGACTCGGTGAACGTGGTGGTGGGCAATCTGACTTCGGTGGATTTGTCGCTCACCGCTGACGACATCCGTGTAAGTCCGGTTCAAAATGGTTACAGCTTGAACGCCGTCGGCTACGGGCAGACGAACAACCTGGAAGTCACCGTTCGCAATCAAGGTGTCACCAATCGCGTCCAAGTGCAGGTGTTCTGCGCGCGGCCCGGCGAAGTGGAAACGCCGCTCTACGATCAGGCACTGCTGATGCCGCCCTTCGACGAACAAACTTTGGCGCTGGCCTTCGGTGCGCCGACGCGCGGCGCTTACCAAATCCGCGCCGTCTGCACACCGCTTGATGTTCCCGATGCCAACCTGGCGAACAACCAGGCGATCGTAGATTACACCAACCAGCCGCCGCGCCTGTTTCCGAACCGCGTTTCCGTCATGGCGGACGCCCTGCCGCTCCACCTTCCGCTCGCGGCCCAGGACCCGAATGGCGACGCCGTCACCTTTGCCCTCGCGCCCACGGCGGGCGCTTCGCTCGCGCAAAACACGCTGACCTTCGACAACGGCGGCACACCCGGCAGTTTTCCGATTCAAGTCACCGCCTCGGATGGCAATCTGACTTCGCCGCCGGCCACCATTGTCGTGGATGTGTATTCCACGCCGGTGACACCGCCGCCCGCGCCCGTGATCACCTCGGGCACGTCGTTCACCGCGAACGCGGGCGCCTGGCTGGAGATTGACATCACGGCGGACAACGGCCCTTGCACCTTCACTTCCGCGAATTTGCCCACGGGCCTTTCGCTGGATGCCAGCAGCGGCGTGATCACCGGGCAAATCAACACGGCGGGAACTTATCAGTTCTCCGTCACGGCCACGAACAATGGCGGCGCGGCCACCGCGCAAATCACCTTGCAGGTGAACGCCACGGTCGTAGCGGCCGGCGACAATTTTGCCGAGGCCGTGCCGCTGGCCGGCGCACCGCTGATTTTTCAAGGCTCGACGACGGGCGCGACGCACGAGACTGGCGAACCGAATCATGCCGGAGCGATGGGCTCCGGTTCCATCTGGTGGCGTTGGACCGCGCCGTCGAATGGCGTCGTCGGCATTCAATGGAACGGCCTGTTCATGCCCGCCGCTGTGGCGGTTTACACCGGCAACGCCCTTGACGCCCTCACGGAAGCCGGCGCGTTGTTCGGCTTCAATGCCATGACGTGTTTTAACGCCGTGGCGGGCCGGGAATATCATATCGCTCTGGACACCTTTGGAGATGCCACGTTCACGCTGAATCTCGTCTATCATCCCGAGCCGATTTTGCGCGGTCCAACGCAGGTCGTGGCTTATCAAAGCCAGCCGCTGGATGTGGCTTTCCAGACGTGGAACACCGCCACGGGCTTTGCCGCCACAAACTTGCCGGCGGGCCTGGTGTTGAACCCGGCCACCGGCCACCTGACCGGCACGCCTACAGGTTACGGTTATTCCATGGTCGTGATCACCACGACCAATGCCGCCGGCAGCAGCACCGCGCAGGTCACGCTTGAAGTGCGCTCCGTCAACGCGCCCGTCATCACCAGCCCGCGCTACGCGACGGCCACCTTGGGCACTCCGTTCAGCTATCAACTCACCACCACGCACGCCTCGCCGGGCACGCTTTACGCCGGACCGCTGCCGGGCGGATTGTTGTTTGATGGCAACACGGGACTCATCTCGGGCACGCCCACCGAAAGCGGAACGTTCACGGTATATCTCAACGCCGGCAACACGAACACCTCCGAATACATCAACGAAAACCTGACCTTGCTGGTTCGCAACACCTACGCCCTCTGGCTGACCGACAGCGGATTTTCGGCCGCGGAACAGACCGATCCGCTGGCCACCGGTCCGAACGCCGATCCCGATCACGACGGCGCGAGCAACTATGCCGAATACATCGCCGGCACCAACCCGCGCGATCCGAACGATGTTTTGAAAGCCGCGTTGCACGTGGGGAACGGCGCGTTGTCACTTGAATGGCCCGGAAAAACCAACCGGCGCTACAATGTGTTGCAGGCGGACAATCTGGACGGAAGCTTTGGCGTGTGGTCCAACGACATCGCGCCCACACCGCCTTTGAACCGGATCAGCTTGCCGCTGGATGCAAACTCAGGGTTCTATCGCGTGCAGGTGCAGGAATAAAATGCCGGCATCACGCCAATTCAATGCGGATGCAGATGGTGCAAAATATGCGGGCGCTCCAGCCCGTGTGCGAGCATGAGTTTTTCATCAGACAATAACTCCCCCGTGCGGCCATCGGCGATGATCTCGCCGTGATCCAGCACAATGGTCCGGGCGCACAGTTCCACCGCCAGTTCCAGATCATGTGTGGCAATGATTTTGGTCGCCGGCAGACGACGCAACATGGCCTTAAACTCGCGGCGCCCACGCGGATCAAGGTCGCTGGTCGGTTCATCCAGCACCAGGATTCTGGGATCGCACGCCAGCACGCCCGCCAGGCAGGCGCGCCGCTTTTCGCCGTGGCTCAAATGTTGCGTTGAGCGGCCTTCAAATCCACTCAGACCGACCTGGGCGAGACAGTGTTTCACACGGGCGACGGTTTCAGTTTCGCTCAAGCCGAGCTGTTGCGGACCGAAAGCCACGTCCTCCGCCACCGTCGGGCAAAACAACTGATCGTCCGGATCTTGAAACACCAACCCCACTTGTCGGCGAACCAACTCCAGGTTTGCCGACGAAACGGCTTCGCCAAAAATTTTCACCGCGCCGGCTTCGGATTTTTTTTCCGGCAACAGGCCGTTGAGATGCAGCAGCAAGGTGGATTTGCCCGAACCATTTGGCCCCAGCAACGCGACGCATTCGCCGGGCAACACCCGGAAACTGATGCCGCGCAACGCTTCGGTGCCATCCCGATACCGGTATTTCAATTGGGTGATTTCGAGGGCGTTCATCGCTATTTCCAGCCGCGGGCGCACATGGCGCGGTAAATCCGCTCGGCCCGTTCGGAAGCGCGAACAAACAATTGTCCGAGCACTGTGGAAAGCAGCTTCCATTCAAACCGCCGACCGCGAACCAGCGTCCGACTGGCCCGGGCACGACGCATCCGCTCCGATTCGTCCGCCAGCACAAACAGATAGCGGTGCATCAGCGTCAGCGTGGTGACAAAAATCCACGGCACCGGCAGTTTGCTCAAAACGCGCAGCAGATCCGTGAACGGCGTGGTGACCGAAAGCAGCACCGTGGTGAACAGGCACAGATTGGTTTTCCAGAGCAGTGCGCCAAAAACCAGCAAACCGCCCGGCTGCAACAGGGCCAGCACCGTCACGCCCAAAACAAACGGCTCTAAAACCAACAACCGTCGAACCAAAAAACGCCCGGAAATCCGGCCCGCAACCACGACGCCGAGCAGCAGAATGGTGACGGCCAACAATCCTCCCGTCCGCGTCCGGGGCAGCAAAACCACGAATAAAATCAGGCCCACCGCGACACCCAGCTTCAAACCAGCCGGACCGCGATGAAGCCAGCCAGGGCGATGGTCATGAGCGTGAAAGTGGTGCGCTCCCATGGGCGGCAAATGGTAATACTAATTTTATTGACAGTAACATCAGTTTTATTACGCTACAGCGTATTGGTAACACTCTAAGCAAGCAGATCTTGGCGGCAAGATTATATGCACATACCTGACGGCTTCCTGAACGGCAAAACGCTGGCCATCACCAGCGCGTTGTCCGCCGGCGGACTGGTCGTGGCCGCCCGCCAGGTCAGCCGGAGTCTGCCCCGCAATAAAATCCCGCTGTTGGGACTCAGCGCGGCGTTTGTGTTTGCGGCGCAGATGTTGAATTTTCCGGTGGCCGGCGGAACCTCGGGGCATCTGTTGGGCGGCGTGCTGGCGGCGGTTTTGCTGGGGCCCGGCGCGGCGGCCATTGTGCTCGCCTGTGTGTTGACGGTGCAATCGCTGTTGTTCAGCGATGGCGGCGTGCTGGCGCTGGGCGCGAATATTTTCAACATGTCGTTCATCGGCGGCGGCGGCGGCTGGGTCATTTATCGTTTCACGCGACGGTTTTTGCCCGGATTGCGCGGCCGGATTACCGCCGTGTTCTTTGCGGCGTGGCTCTCGACCATTCTGGCGGCCATGACCTGCGCCGGCGAACTCTCACTCTCTGGCACGCTCTCGCCCGTTGTCGTATTTCCCGCCATGTTGGGAGTTCATGCGCTGATCGGCGTTGGGGAAGGTTTCATCACCGCACTGGTCATTCTGGCCATTGCGAGAACGCGTCCCGATTTGCTCGACACGGAATCCACGTTGTCCCCGCGCAAAGCCGGCTGGGAGTTCTTGGGCTACGGCTTGATCGTTGCCCTGGGCTTGGCCATTTTTGTTTCGCCCTACGCCTGCTCGTGGCCGGATGGATTGGACAAGGTCGCGGAGAAATTTGGTTTCGATGGCCGGGCCACCACCTTCATCCATGCTTGGATTCCCGATTACAAACTGCCCGGCATCAGTTCCGCGGGCATCGCCACGGCCATCGCCGGCGCGATCGGGACACTGTTGATGTTCGCATTCGCCTGGGCGATTGGCCGGTTGCTGGTGAAACATGAATCGGCTGAAACACGCGAGGCAAATTCCGCACCTGACACATCGCGGCTCCCCCAAACTTCGCCTGATCAATAAACCATTTAACTCTAAAATTTACCGGGCAGCCTTTGTTTCAGCCTTCGAAATGCGGTTCCACGCTCGCCAGCCAAACAACTACCGCGCTACAGCTCAAAAAATTTTTGCAAAACGCCCGGAAGTTGTTAATCCAAGCATGGTGACATCGGTCGCACCACCTTGGCCGCCGGGCTGCTGATGGATTGAAAGCCCTGCCAGCGGCCGGGGACAAAGCCGATAAAATTGAAGCCGGCAGCCGCAACAACGCGCTGCGGATTTGACGGATCTAAATCCCGAAGGAATTGTCGAATTGCCGCCGCATCCCTGGACGGCGAACACTCTCGTGGAAATCGTCAGCGATAACGGCGTGACCAAGTTTTATGGCGACGGCGTGGAGGCAAAAGATTTGCCAATTCCCGATTTCAAAAAATGCCGCAGCAACATCGTGGCGATGGGCGCGGTGGTTCCGTCAGCACCCAAAATCACGTCCATCCATTTAAGGACGCCACTTTTACAATTCGCCGGCGCGCTTTTTAAAGGGCGAAACCGACCGCGTGCAATTCAAAAACGACCTAGACACCACCGGCTGGTCCGACTTGGGCGACCGTGTCGCCGCGAACGATGTTTACGCTGAACTGGCCTTCACCATTACCAACGTATGTGGATATTGTCGGATCGAACTGGCTCCCTAACGAAGGCCACCGGCGTTCGCCGGGAAATTTTGACTTGCGGAAGAAACGGGCTAGGATTGCCGCGATTCGCGCATGAAAAAAGAAAATGTCACCCGGTTTACGGTTTCCCTGGCCCCCACCCTGCTCCGGCAACTGGATGAAATGACGGCTCAAAAAGGTTACGACAACCGGTCGCTGGCCATAGCCGACATGATTCGGGCCCAGTTGATCGAACACCAGCAAAAATTTGGCGACGGAGACATCTGCGGCACCATCACCCTAGTCTATGATCACCACAAAATGCATGTGCAGGAAACATTGACCGAAATCCAGCACGATCATCACGATGCCATCCTCTCCACCATTCATGTGCATCTGGATCATCACAACTGTTTGGAAGTGCTCATTGTGCGCGGCCAAGCCAGTGTGATTCGCAAGATTGCCGATCAACTGATCGCGGCCAAAGGGGTCAAGCATGGCAAGCTGACCGTCACCACCACGGGAAAAAATTTACCAACGTAAACCAGCCAACGGGAAAACAGATTTTCCGCTGGTCCCCGCCGCGCGAGCCGGATTTCCGGCACTGCGGCCCCCCCCCCTCAAACCTCAAAGCTCGGCGGCTCGCCCCGCATGACTGGAACGCGCGGAGCGGATGGTTCAGGCCCGCCGTGGCCTCGCTGTTGATGAAATCGACCAGATCATTCACGGACATTTGATCCGGACTCCCGCTCAATTCCCGGATGCCCCGGAGAATCTGGCTGATCATCGGCATCAACCGCTTCTCCATCTCCGCGTGAACCCGCTCCATAGTCAATTCCGCCAGGTCGGTTACCGGCGGGAGATCGGCTTCATTTTTCGGGTTAATCGCCGGCTGCTGATATTTTATGCTTCAGGGAATTAAATCGATTTATTCATTGCGCCCGCCAAGATGCCCACACACAAACGTCCCCGGGCAAACTCCTTCCTGGCGAAACCAGAACCAAAGCCCATCTCAATTTGAACCCAGCGAAGGGGCGGGCCTCTCAGCCGGGTGGCAGCGGAACCGGGGGCGTGGAGTCGCCATCGCCCAACAACTCCCGCACCGCCGCCAAGAGAATCTTGGGGGTGCATTGCGACTTGAGAAACACGCGTTCCGGATTGAGCGCGATCGCATCCTTGGCGGCGTCGGCAATGCTGGCGTTGGAAAGCAGAATCACTTTTGTGGCCTTCAGCGCGGCTTCGGAACGGATGTATTTCAAAACATACGTTCCATCCACCTTGGGCATCATGATGTCGAGGGCCACGACATCAGGCTTCAGGCCCAGCAGCATTTTCATGGCCGCCAAACCATCTCCCGCCACCTCAACCCGATAGCCGCTGTTTTCCAGTGGCTTGCGGTAAACATGCACGATGAGCGGATCATCTTCGACTAATAGGATCGTTTTCATGGCGGATTATTGGGTTAAAGCGACGGTGCTGGCGACCGAACAAAGGTTCAGTCTGGATAACCAGCGGGATGCTTTTGATGCCATGCCCACGCGGTCTTCACAATATCCTCCAATTTGGGATACTGCGGTTTCCAACCCAGCTCGGTGTAAGCCTTGTTGGCCGCCGCCACGAGCTTGGGCGGATCGCCGGGACGGCGCGGTTTTTCAATGGCCGGAATTTTTTTGCCGGTGATTTTCTCGCACATCTGAATGACTTCCTTCACCGAGTAGCCATCGCCATTGCCGAGATTGAAGAAACCGCTCTGGCCCGGCTGCAACCCCAGAATGTGCGCTTGCGCCAGATCCTTGATGTGAATGTAATCGCGGATGCACGTGCCGTCCGGCGTGGGATAATCCGTGCCGTAAATTTCCACGTGCGTTTTTTGACCCAGCGCCACCCTGAGCACGTTCGGAATCAGATGCGTCTCGATGCGGTGATGTTCGCCGAACTGCTCGCTCGCGCCGGCGGCGTTGAAATATCGGAAAGCGATGAACTCCAGTTTGTAAATTTGCTGATACCAGATCAGCGCCTTTTCGAACATCAACTTGGATTCGCCGTAGGGATTGATCGGGCGTTGCGGCAAATCCTCCGTCATCGGCACGCGATCCGGCGGACCATAGGTGGCGCAGGTGGAGCTGAAGACGAATTTCTTCACGCCGCATTCCACCGCCGCGTCCGCCAGTTTCAACGCGTTGACGAAGTTGTTGTGAAAATACTTTTTGGGATTCGTCATGGATTCGCCGACGAGCGCAAATGCGGCGAAATGTAAAATGGCGTCGGGCATCACCGATTTGACGGCGGCGAGAATGTTTCCCTCCTCCTCGGGTTGGGCCAGAATGAATTTGGCGCGGGGATCCACCGCCGAGCGATGCCCTTCCGTGAGATTGTCATAGACCGTGACCTGATGTCCGGCGTTGAGGAGTTCTTCCGTGCAGACGGAACCAATATAACCGGCACCGCCGGTGACAAAAACGTTCATGCGGACAGTGTAAATCAGTTCAAACTGTGTGAAAGTTCAAAATATATCGGGACACGAGTTGCGCTGATGGCTGGCTTCAAAATGCGATCAAACACCGAGTTTGCGGGAGAAGCCGGCGATTTTCACCCAGTAAATGATCCAGCAAACCAAATACCCAAGACCAAAAAAACTGCCGAGCAGCGGGACGACGCTCGCACAAGCGAGACCGCACATCACCAGGCCAAAAACTTGGCCCGGCTCAGGCTCCTCCTGAATTCCGCGAGCCTGGAATTCTGCGCTGAGAGACTTGGCCATGTTGATGACCACAAAGAAATGCCAGATGATGCTGAAACACGGAATCACCAGCAGCCATACCAATCCGGGCTGCATCGCCTGATTCTGCGGGCTGCATTTATTCAACGCTTTTTGCAGCGTGAGAATGTAAAAAATCAGCGGAATCAGAAAAATGGCAAAAGCAATCAAGCCCGCCACCGCCACCAGCGCAAAGCTAAATCCGTCATGTGCTCCAAGGTTCATATTTTTGATTGGGTTAGGGTATTATTTTGAACGCCAGCCCTCAAGAAAGGTTGAAGGTTGACAATTCCTACTGGCTTTCGCAAACGTGCGTCAACCTCTAAATGGCCGGCTTGCCGGCGAATTGCCGGTGATTTTCCAACGCCCGGGCTGTGTCCGGGGAAAGCGGCTTGCGAACACATGCCGCCTCTGGCAATGGCTCCGCGCTGTCGGAACGCATGGCCCGCTCCAGCCAGCGCATTCCCAACGGTTCGGCAATCAACTCAGATTTATTCGCAGCAATCGTCGTCTCCTCTTTCATCCCAGTGGCATGTCCTGCGCCAACATAAAATCCCGCCAGCAGCAGCGTCGAACGGATCAGCGTGCTGCGCGAATAGGTGGTGAGCGCACAAGGCTTCGCCGGCTCAAGCGCCGCAAAAAGTTTTCGGAACACCGGCAACGTCCACATCGCCGGATTTTTTGCCGGCGAAAAGGCGTCGTAAAAAATCGCGTCCGGAGCGGGCAGTCGCAGCCTGTTTTCCGAAATTGTGTCCGATTTGACATGGGCAGCCAGCCAGCCTGGAAAATCGGCGAGAACAAACTGCCATTCCACCTTGAGGCGGCCATTGAGAAAGGCGACCCGCCCTGTTTGCAATAATTCGGCCAGTTGAGTTTCATAGCCCGCCGGATATTTTAGCTGACCGGAATTTGCCGCCGCAAATTCCAGCGGCTCGGCGGTGTTGTCAAAGCTGATCAACCTCAATTCTCCCGGAATTTCACGAAGGGCGCGAAGCGCCGTCAAAGCATTGGCAGCGCCGCCCAGGCCCACATCCCAGACGACAAACTCGCCTGTGGATTTTTGCAGCCGTTCGCACAAGTTCAACTGGCGGACGTAAAGCAATTCCGCCTCGGCTTGTGGCCCCAGACCGGGATGCATCTTTTCGCCATAGCTGGCCGAAAACAAGGTCTTGGCGCCATTGGATAACTGGACAAGCTGGTAGTCGCCACTCATTTCAAAGCGAAACCCATGGGACATGCGTTCGGATCAAACCTGCGTGTCAAAACCGGGTGGGATGATGTTTGGTTGACAACCGCCGCCATTGGCATTTTGCCTTCACGTTTGGCCGGCTAAGGGTTCACCGGCGCGCCTTTTTCGGCCAGCAATTTTTCCAAATCAGGATTGCGCGGCTGACCGCTGGCCAGCGCCTTTTCATAATGCCAGCACGCCAAGGCCGCCATGGGCGGATCCTGGCTGAGATAAACCACGGCCAGGTTATTGTGGGCGGCCGCATAGTTCGGAGCGAGTTGAATGGCCCGACGCAACGCGGCCTCCGCTTCTTTTCGCTGGCCCTTGTGACTCAATGTCACGCCGAGATAATTTTGGACTTCGGGATTATTGGGGTCCAATTGCGCCGCGCGGCTCAAGCTGTTCAAAGCCTCATCGTATTTCTCCTCCCGGAATTGCAATATGCCCAGCGTGGCCAGATTAAACGCATCGTTCGGACTTTGTTTCAAAGCCGCCTGGATGTGCTGGCCGGCTTCCGCCAGCTTATTTTCCTGAAGTTCAATCGCCGCCAGGTTTGCCAGCGCAATGCCGTTGTTCTGGTCCCGGTTTAAAATTTTCAAATAATCCGCTTCAGCCTGGTCATACTCGTGATCGGCAAAATGTTTCTGCGCGGAGGAAATCAACTCCATCGTGCCGGCGGGCATTTCCTTGACCGATTTTTTGGCGACATCGGGATTGGCCGGCATTGGCGCCGGACTGTTCATCAACGCCAACTCCTCGGTCGTATAAGGCAGCGGCTTGGATTCAGCCAAGGTGAGACGCGACTGCAACGCGGCATTCTCAGTGGTCAAATCAGCAATTTTCGTCTGCAATTCGGAGGCTTTGGCAGGTTTCCGCTGGCTCGCTTGATCCAGCCGTTCGATCAGATGATTCCGTTCCTGCGTCAATTCCCGCACCCGCGCCTCAGCGTCCGCCAACGCTACGGCGGAATTGGTCGCCGCCAGGGCTTGCTGCAATTTGCTTTGAAGTGTTTGCTTTTCCAGCGCGGCCACATCCGTTGCGGATTTCAGAGCGGCGACTTGCGCCTGGGCCGCCGCCAGTTCCTGCGTCAACTTGTCGGCATTCGCGGCTGCGGCCGACCTTTTTTTCAGATCGTCCTTTAATTGTAAATTCGCCTCGCGCAACGCCACAAACTCCGGCGCATTCGTATCCAGCACCCGGACCTCGCTAAAATTCGTAACGGTCAATGTCGTGTGGTTGGTGATAAACACCTTGGCCACATTGGTCACAGTTTCCTTTTGCAGAGCCGTCAAATTGGAATTCCCGCAGCTGACCTTGAGCAATTCATTTTCCTTCATCAGCCAGCGAATTTTTTCCTGGGCGCGGGTAAGTTCGGCGGGATCAGCGGCAGTGGGTTGCGTGGTTAAAGCCTCCTTTAATTTCGCCTGTAGTTTTTCATTCGCCGCTTGGGCGGATTGCAACTGCGAACGCAACGTCTCCATTTCCGCCTGTGCCGATGAGGTGGCTGTCGGGGCATTGCCGGCAGGATTCTTGCCGGCACCCGGCGTGGGCACATTCACGCGATCTTTCATCTCGGCAATCACCTTGTCCAATTGATTCAAACGGAAACTGACAATGGACGGATTCCAATCCGGATACTGGTTTTTAAACTGCTGGAGATTGGTTTGCGCATCGGTGAATGCCGCCAGCGCCTCACCCGGTTCACCACTTTCGGCCAGCCGATCCGCATTTTGAATCATCGAGTAGATGCCGATGTATTTGGTGTCGGCATCCGATTGCGCCCGCGCCACCAGCAACCCGCCGGCCAGCACCAGCACCGCGATTACGAAAGATTTCATCCGGCGAAAATGCCAGACACAAATGTCTTTGGCAATCATGCGTGCCTTGTCACCTAACTGTTACTCTTCGAAAGATTGACCAACATAACGTTCTTTGATAGCGTCCGCGTAGTTGCGCCATGAAAACCGCGTTAAGCCAGCACGTGCTCGTGCTAAACCGGCTCTGGCAGGCGGTCAACGTTTGCACCGCCCGCCGGGCGCTGACGCTTCTCTTCCAAGGCCACGCGCAGGTGGTCATGAACAACCCCGACGGATCATTCCAAACCTTTAGCTTTCAGGAATGGCGGGACATTTCCGGCGACGGACCGCATGAGGAATTCATCCAATCCATCTCCTTCCGCATTCGCGTGCCGAAAATCATCCTGCTGTTCATGTATGACCGGATGCCGAAGAAGGAAGTAAAATTCACCCGGCACAACATCTTTGAGCGCGATAATGACACCTGCCAATACTGCGGCAAAGTTTTTGACCGGAAAGATCTGAATTTGGATCACGTCATCCCGCGCGACCGCGGCGGCCCGACCACCTGGGAAAACATTGTCTGTTCGTGCATTGCGTGCAACACGCACAAGTCCAATCGCACCCCGAGCGAAGCCGGCATGAATCTCATCCGCAAACCCAAACGCCCGAAATGGCGGCCGTTCGTGCAGATCAACCTCACGTTGCACCGGCACGAAAGCTGGAAACACTTTGTGGATTTGGCCTACTGGAACGTGGAACTGGGCGAAGATCCCGGATCCTAGCCGCGCATTGACTTCGCGGCCATCAGCGCTAGGATGAACGCCTGCTGGCGCGCTCGTCTATCGGTTAGGACACGGCCCTCTCAAGGCTGAAAGACGGGTTCGATTCCCGTGCGCGCTACCAATCCAAATTTCACCCAATGAAATCAATGTTTCCGCGAGTTTTTCAAGTTTCAAAAACAGCCCACTGCTAACAAGTGCGGCTAAATCCGGCTATGTTTCCCGATGGCTTGCAAGGTGGTTTTCAGGCGATTTGCCGCAACCGATTGACCTGCGCGCCCTGCGCGATTGGTTGCTCCAGTGCGGCGTCAAAACCATCGCCATGGAATCCACCAGTGTCTATTGGATTCCCATCTTTCAAATGCTTGAAGCCGCCGGACTGGAAGTCTGCCTGGTGAATGGGCGTCTCTCCCGACAGCCGCATCACCGGCGGCAAAATCATTTCCGTCAAAACTGGCGACGTCAAAAGCCGCGCCGCAATGGCCTTGCGCCTGGCTGCCCAAAGCCTCTGGCACAGCAAAGATACTTGGGAAATTGTTTCCGTCGCTGGAAAGCCCGACTCGGAACCCCAAAAGCCATCACCGCCATGGCCCACAAACTGGCCCGCATCCTCTGGCACTTCATCAAATATCGCGTCCCCTATGACCCCGCCGTCTGGGCTCAAGCTGAAGCAAAACTCAAACAGAAAAAAATCAAACGCCTCCAACAAACCGCCGCCGCCCTTGGCTTCCTATTACTCCCTCCCTCATAAACTTATACGCCTAGTTTCTCAAGAGGCCGATTCAAATGCCGCTCATCCCAAACAATACCTTAACTGCCAATACCGATAACAAGGTGCCAACAGTGACCGGCAGAAATATGGCCGCCAAAGCCCACCACTCAATCACGGTGAATCGCGAATGCTTCCGCGCATCAAACAAAATCATGCCGCCAGCGAAGCAAACCGCTGGAGTGGCTATCACGGCCAGCATCCACAATAAAGGTGTCGCAGACCAATCACCGCGAAAACCGCTGGTCGAATAGTAAATACAGGCGCTGACCACCCAAAGCCCTGAACAGATGATCAGAGCAATCGAGAGTGCCTGGGTGGAAACCCGCTTCCGAGAGATGCCGTTTATTGCGTTCATATTTGTTTTGACAATGTCGCTCAAATTGGCTCACGCGCAAATCGGCCTAACATTCCAGATCAGTGACCCGGCGCCACGGATCTTCGGATGCAAACCGGAGCGCCACCGCCGGGTTCACTGCATCGGGTTTGTTGGACGAGGTGGTGCGCATCTACTCGGGTTCAATAAGGTCCAGCAGCGCTGCCGATGGCACGCAAAGTTTCTGAACCATCTGTGTGTCGTGCCCCGGAGTATCGGAATAAAATGTGTGGCTTAGACTCGCGACCCCCACAACTGCGCCGTGGTCATTAAGAATCGGCGCTCCACTGGAACCGGCAGCATAGTCGCCCGTCAGGCTCATCCAAGTCGTTTGTCCATCGCCGCGCTCGGTAAACCAACCGATATACCCGGAAACCATGCCGGACGTGAAGGTGTAAAGCCGCCCCTTCGGATGGCTTATCACCCAAACCGCCGAACCTATCGAAGCTGCCGCAGCCACAGGGAGCGGGGTGAATCCGCCCCCCCTCCACCTGCACGATCGCCACGTCGTTGGAGCCGCTCACCGCCAGCACGGCCTGCACCGGAAAACAACTCCCGCCCCGGGTCATGACTACGTAACCCCTGCCAGCAGCGTTATTCAGGCTGTGACCACACATGGCAAAGGCGCCAGACTCCGTGAGGAAAAAACCGCTGCAAAAAGAGTCGAACGTAACGGTGCCGTCTTTGGTTACGAATTCACCCACGACAGCAACGCTCCGCTCCGCTCTCTGAAACAGCTCAGGCGGAGCAAAATATCCGGACCGGCTGGAGGCAGATGCAACCGGCAGATGCGGGGTGGCGCCTGAGCAAGGAGGTTGGTGTTGACCCTGCCTTGGCGGACGAAATTGATGCCTTCGCGTTCCAGATAAGACACTGCGGCCAAAACATTGATAGGCGAACCAATTTGCGGAGCGGCTGGCTCCGGAAGCCCCAAAGATGACACACCGCTCGGAGCCTGACTCCTGGGATGCACAGAGGTCGTTGAGCACGCGCTCAACAAAGCAACTAAGCTAAGGGCGAGACTCTTGAGGAACTTGCTTAATACTTTAAACAACATGGTGATTCTGGCTGGCGAGTTGAGGTAATCGTCCAACGACCAAGAACTGAGCCACGCCGCCGGTGGCTGCCGCCAACCCGAAACCCGCAGCGAAAACTGACCGGCGTTGGTGGCAAGCCCCCATTTATTGATCCAGTTGCTATGAGAGTTTTGGTTCATGGTTTTGGTTGTTCCGCGCGGGCGTGCGCAGGGAGGGGCGAAGCCCCGACCGAAGCGCGCCAGCGCGCGGCGAACACCGCCGGCGCCAGATACTCCAGCGACGAATGCGGTCTCGCTTCGTTATAGTCCCGCCGCCACCCGGCAGCCAGGAC
>JAKALA010000008.1 GCA_021813325.1 bacterium
TGAGCCGCCCACTGTTGCTGTTGCTGGCGAGAAAATCGCTTCCGTCGAGGTCGAAAAACTCTATTCATTCCCCCATTGTGCCAGCCTGCATCAGCTACCGATAGTATGCACCCCTGAAGACGCTTACTCTATAACCACCAAACATGGGAAAAGAGGCGCAATGTCGTCCGCTGCCTGCCCCCCGCAACCAGGTTCAGAACCTCAAAAGCGCTATCGCCGGCTATAAGCGTTTCGTTAAACGCTCCCAAGCTTATGCCGACATCATCATCCAACGCCCTCGTTCAGCCCAAAATCCTCAATTTTAGATGCGCCTGCCCTAGCCCGTGCCGACTGACGCTTGAGTTTATCAGCGCTTTTAGTTATACAACCCTTATTGAGCCGGCGGAGCCGCTCGCCGCTGGCCGGTCGGCGTGATTCAGCTTGGATTGTTAGGCACACCATGCTCACTTCCGCGAATGTAATGCGTAGCGCGCGGCCCTGTCTGGTGCTTGCGGTAGTCGTGATTGATTGCATTCTGCTTTGCGCTTTGCAAGGGCCTTGGAATTACTGCTGGTTGTTCGCAGTGGGTTGCTGGGTTGTCCTCAACCTTTACTGGGCGTGGTTGGCGCGCAACACGACGCCAGTCTTAAGCCGGTGGAGTTGGCTGCTTTGGCTCGTATCTATTGGGGAATTTTTACTCTACTCGTTGCCGCTTAGTTCGATTCCCATACTGGGAACGCGACTGGTTCCACGCTGGCCGGCGTTGGAGGTTTTCGGCGCAGCCATGTGTGCGGTTGGGGTCGGAGTTGCCATCTGGTCCCGACGCACGCTGGCCGGGAACTGGAGTCCGGTTGTCGCGCTTCGGGATCACCATGCCTTGGTTCAAACCGGGCCTTACGCGATTATCCGACATCCGATTTATTTCGGATTTATGCTGTCGGCGGTCGGGATGATTCTTGCCCTTGGAGAAATGAGAGCTTTGGTCTTGTTATTTGACAGCGGAGTTTTCTTTCGGAGGCTGAAGCCAGAAGAGAAAATCCTTCGAGCAACCTACCCGAACGAGTATCCTGAATATGAACGAAGAGTTAGGAGATTATTGCCTTACATTTGGTAGCCTCGCGCTGAGGCCAACACCGGTTACGCCGTTTCAGCGCTCTTTCCTGTGGGAAAACCCAGGCATCTAACCATGTCTGCGCTGTTTAAGTTTTCCGGCTCGGATTGAGCACACCGTTCCGGCGGCGTGGTTCCCGAAGCGCCCGCGTTACCAGCCGCACTTCACGCCCACCGCGGTGCCTGGCTCAATCAGGTGGAGCGATGGTTTGCGAAGATCACCGAGCAACGGATTCGGCGGGGTGTATTCAAAAAAGTGGATGAACTCATCGCCGCCATGGACGATTACATCGCGGCCAACAACAAAAATCCAAAGCCTTTCGTTTGGACGGCAACCGCCGAGCTGATGCTGAATCGCGTCAGCACACTTTGCAAACAAACTCATCACTCACCACACTGGAACGGCGGAAAACTTCATGGCGGAAGGATGTTCCGTCGCCCGCCGATGTCAAACTGTGGAATGTAAATTCCCGGTAACAACGATCCGCCGGATTATTTCTTGGCAATGATCACGCTGCCCGTGATTTCTTTCACGTCGGCAAGGTGGTGTTTTTCCATGAACTCGCGGAGGCCGGCAATCACCTGCAAAGCGGTTTGCGGTTCGTAAAAATTGGCCGTGCCCACCGCCACGGCCGTGGCGCCGGCCATGAGAAATTCGACCGCGTCGTCGGCGTGTTGAATGCCGCCCATGCCGATGATCGGGATTTTTACGGCTTTCGCGGCTTCCCAAACCAGCTTGATGGCGATCGGCTTGATCGCCGGGCCGGTGAGGCCGCCGGTGATATTGGCCAGCTTTGGCTTGCGCGTCTGGATGTCGATGGCCATGGCCGGGAAACTGTTCGTCACGGCGAGCGCATCGCTGCCGGCATCTTCAGCGGCTTTGGCCAGCACGCCGATATTAGGCACATTCGGGCTCATCTTGGTGATGAGTGGCAGCGTCGTTGCCTGCCGGCAGGCGGTGACGACTTGCGACAGCAATTTGCAATCCGTGCCAAACTGCGCGCCGCCTTCCTTGATGTTTGGACAAGAAACATTCAACTCCAAGGCGCCCACGCCGCCGAGAGCATCAAATCGCCGCGCCACTTCAGCGTATTCTTCGACCGTCGTGCCCCAGATGTTAATGATGGTGGGCACCTTCAGGCCTTGGAGAAATGGCCAGTATTTTTTGATGAAACCGTCCACGCCCGGACCTTGCAGACCAATGGCGTTCAGCATGCCGCTGGAAACTTCCGCGGCGCGGGGCGTGGGATTGCCGGGAACCGGATTTAACCGGATGCCTTTTACCGTGACGGCGCCGAGTTGATTGACATCAATCAGCTTGGCGTATTCCGCGCCGTAGCCAAAGGTGCCGGAGGCCACCGTGACCGGATTTTGCATCCGCAGCTTGCCAATTTGAACGGAGAGATTCATTGCGGCAAAACTAGCGGTTCAGAGTGCGTGATTCAATTCGCAAAGATACGGCTGCAGGAAAGTTTCAATCCAATGGAGGTGAAAAGAAAACCGCCGGGACAAACTTCAGTCCGGCGGCTGGGTCTGATTCGATGATCGGTCAATTCGCGGCCGTCGCTGCTTTTTTGGAGCCGCGCGGACTGCGCTTGATTTCGCTCTTGCGCGTGCCGCCGGCCATTTCGTATTCCGAACTATCCGCGCCGTATTTCGTTTTCACGCCGCCCGTCAGGGCCGGCATCGTTGTTGAACATCGTCTCAAAATGATTCCCAACCACCTCGTCAGGGGTGAAATAGCCGCCTGTTGGGCAAACAGCTTCTTACGCGGGCAACGGGTGGCCCATGCCGAAGGACCACGGCAGTTTTTTATAGAGTGGGGAGCGCTCGCGCTTGAGCCAGCCCGCCGTCCAATGCCGCATGAACATCCGCAAGTTTTCCAAGCCCCGCCAACCGGGCCGGTTCAGGCCGGCCTTGAAATGTTTATGGCGCCGATACAGGTAATGCGCCTTGGCCGCCAGCCGCCGCGCCCAGTTGGCCGGCAACTCCGCATGGAGAAACCGTTCCACCTCCTGCACGATGCTTTCCGCCACCCAGAGCGGCGTCAGCATCGTGTCGCGCTCCAGTTGCGTGGGCAGAGGTTTTGTAGGAGTCGAGGTAACGAGACTTTTATTTGTAGGTGACGACGTCAGGAGTCTCTGACTGGACTTTCTTGTTCTCATCACAGCGGCGGGCGTTTGAGGTGGCCTGCATCCGGCTGGCGATGCTGGGAATAAATCTTCCAGAACTTCGGCCAAAAATCTTCCGCCGTCGGGTCAAGCTTCGGATACCCCGGCACCACGCTGCCGGTGAACGGCCATTTCTCCGTCTCCTTCATTAAACCCGCCCGCACCGGATTGGCGGCGATGTAAAAGCACACTTTGGCAAAGGCGTTCCGCTTGCGTTCCTGTTCCCGCAGCACGTTGTCTTGCGCCTGCGGTTGAAACTTGGCCGGTTTCAAAGCCGGTTCCAGGTGTGTCCGCAAGAAAGCCATGCCATTCATCTGGTCTGTGTCCAGCCGCAGCCCCATCCAAACCAAGTGCAAATGATCCGGCATCAGGCAGTAAATCGGACAAACCAGACTTTCCCGCGCCGCTGTGTGCAGCATCAATTCTCGGAATTGGCTGTGGAATGACGGTGTCAGCCAGCCTTGCTTGCGGTCGAAGATCGTCAACGTCCAATGCACCACCGCGTCCGCCTGATAATGCTCCCGCGCCAGCCGGGGCAGGTAAAACGCCCGGTTCAACGGATCGCGCACCTTGTTTGTAGGAGTCGAGGTCACGAGACTCATAATTTGGGTTTTATTTTTTAGTTAGAGACTCGTTACCTCGTCTCCTACAGGTTATTGGCCGCCCTCCACGAGTTGGATTTCTTCCGGGGTCAGGCCGTAAAGGTCATAGACCAGCGCGTCAATTTGCTGGTCGGTGGCGGTGACGGCGTTTTGCAGCGTGGCCTTTGCCGACTCCGCCTTGGCCAGGCGCAGCTTGGGCATCAACCCCAGCAGCTTGTCCACCAGCGCCACCAGCTTGTCGTGCCGCGTTTTGTCGGCAGGATTTCAATGCTCATGTGCTATGGCTCTACACCGACGAGCACGAGAGGCACAGCAGGCACGCCACGTCCGTTGCGGATAATATTGTAAAGCTCGCCTTCGTAATAACCCGGACCGGATGACATATTCGATTGGAGCGCTTTCATCGCGAGTATTTCAATGCCAACATCAATCTGATCACGAACGTAAAATGCAAGATGCTTGACGAACAAATCGTAGGCGACAAATGAGTATTTTCCAAATTGAACCTCAATAGCAACACGGTCTTTTACGAAGTCTGTTTGATTGTAGCTGAAGATGGGCTTCTCTCCAGCAGCTTCAATTTCAGCTTTTTGTTCGTCAGCGGACTTGGCAAGTGTCTGTCGAATCAACCGCTCGCTTTTGGTGACCCAGTAGCTCACGCGGCTCTCAGCCCAGCCCTGCTTGGCAAGCAAACCGGAAAATGCCTTGTTCATGTCTATCGGGCTATAAAAAACCTTGCCTGACATGGTTTTTTCCTTGCTGACTTTGGTTTTACATGCGGTGCCATCTACCGATTGAATAACCTTCTGCACTTCGTTCCAAAGATCTTTCTTGTGAACCAGCAAATACTCCAAGCCGTTTAGGTGTGAATAAATTTGAACAATTTTCATTTGCGCGTGCGGTATGGGGTTCCCTTTTCCAAAAGCGCCATTTGATCCACCGGCCCTTTCTTGGCCAACCAAGGCGCATTTAGCAAATTGCGACCGGCATCCTTCGGATCAAATATCGGACGATCCATCGGCCTAACTGGAAGTTCGCCATGTGCTGCCATCTCGATTCTCGATTTGGAGATTCCAATGTATTTTTGAATCAACTCGGCACCGATTCCACGACGTTGATGGCGCAGTGCCGCAATGACGGATGTTCCGGTTCCAAGAAACGGATCCAGCACCCAGTCCCCTTCGCGAGTGAGTGCAAGCACCAACCGTTCGATCAATTCAACGGGATATTGACATGGATGCCCTGTCTTCTCCACATGGTTGCTTTTTACATTGGGAACCACCCAAACGTCTCCTGGATTTTTACCCAGGGGATTGCATGAATATTGCCCAGCCTTCGGCCCTTTGAAATATTTTTTCCCAGGATATTTTTGAGGCACCCGGATTTGATCCAATTCAAAAAAATAATTATCGCCCTTTGTGAACCACATGATTGTTTCGTAGCGCCCGGAGAGACGGCGTGAACAATGCAAGCCATGTTCAAAGTGCCAGACAATACGATTCCGCATCTTCAAACCCAGTCCGGCAAAAACTGGATATAGCAAGGCATCAAGCGGAATAATCGCGCCGTCGTCCACGTAGTTGCCAACCTCCCAACATATGCTCCCGCCGTCAGCCAAGACACGAACACATTCTGAAATCACCTCACGTTGCTGCTTAATGTAATCATCCAAGTGAAGATGTTTTTCATACTCTTTCCCCAAATTATATGGCGGTGATGTAACAACCAATTGAATCGCGCCATCAGGAATTTCTCGCAACATTTCCCGGCAGTCGCCTTCATAGACGACTGCGCGGGCGTTCGTCCTGAATTGTGAAGCTATTGTAAAACCGTTTCTCATGTCAGCAGCTTCAGTTTAGTTCCTTGTGGCTGGACTGCGCAACCATTCGTATCCGAATTTTGCATTCCAAGGCTCGAATTGCACCGGCCAATTGAAGGCGTGAACGCGCACGAGGTCTTCGGGGATGATCGAGAAATCGGAGGCGATGAGCGAGTTGCCGCACTTGATGTTGGCCTGCAACGGCGGCAGCAGGGCGATGTCGTCCGCGTCGGGCAGCAGTTCGCGCTGGCGCTGGAGGGTGGTGCGGTTTTCGTGCTCGAGCATCTTGAGATAGAGCGAGAGCTGGGTGACTTCCACGGCGGCGCTGTCCAAATCCACGCCGTAAATGTTTTGGGTGAGGATTTGCCGCTTGAGCGCCACGGTCAGGTGCATGTCGCCGGTGGCGGCATCCACCCAGCAGAGGGGGCGGTGTTTCTTGATCCACTCCTTTCCTGCAGGAGACGACGTGAGGAGGCTCTGACTCTCTGGTTTTGATTGGAGACTCCTGACGTCGTCGCCTGCAAGGGACGATTTGAGACTCGTTACCTCGTCTCCTACAGAAGAGCGGAAATCGGCGGTGAGGCGTTTTTGCCAGTGTTCGCAGACACGTTCAAAGGCGCGGATGAGGAAGGAGCCGGAACCGCAGGCGGGGTCGAGGAAGCGCAGGGCGGCGGTTTTCTTTTCAAAGTCTTTGATTGTAGGAGTCGAGGTGACGAGGCTCTGACTTTCGGTTTTAAGCTTGAGACTCCTGACGTCGTCACCTACAGAAATTTCATCCAGCAGTTTGCCGCAGGTCTGCTCGACGATGTAATCCACGATGTAGCGCGGGGTGTAATAGACGCCCCCGGCTTTGCGGACTTCGGGCTTTTCTTCAATGGTGATGCCTTTGCCGTGCGGGCGGACGACCTTGCCGAGGAAGCGCTCATACACGCTGCCGAGAATTTCCACCGGAATGACCTCGAAGAGATAAGGCGATTCGTCATCGCTCAATTCGCCGATGAAACCCGCGAGCCATTCGTCACTGACGACGAGGGTTTCGGTAAAATGCGGTTTGAAGAGGTTGCCGTTGAAGAACGGGACGTGCGTGGGCGGACGGCGATCCAACGCGCGGAAGTGATCCGCGATGCGCCGCCACAATGATTCCGTAGGAGCCGAGGTGACGAGGCTCTGATCTTTCGGTGGTTCATCGCGCAAGGCAAAGGAAGTTTGAGACTCCTTACGTCGTCTCCTACTGTTGGATTCATTGCCGGTGTTCTTGCGCCACGTTTCGACAATGCTTTGGAGCGTGGTGCCGGTGTCAATGTCGCGGTCTTCGCAGATGCGGAGAAAGAGGATGCGGTCAATGATGCGCTGGCAGGCTTCGGTGAGCTTGTTGTCCGCGAGCAATTCGTCGTGGCCGTTGTTTTTCCAGAGGTCGGAGGCGAGGTCCCGGCGGGCCGCGTCGAGAAATTCCAGAAACCGTAGAAGCGGTCGGCGATACCAAATTGCTCCGGGGGGAGCGAGACCAAAATTCTCCTGTGCGCGATCTTTCCGCGCGGCAAAACGTTCAGCCCCCAGCGGGGCAAAATTTTACAGGTGAACCAGGCACTGGCCCGGCTGGAGGATGGCAGGCACATTTTCTATCTGGATTTTGGATCGCAGTTCATTGAAAACAACGGTTCCATCTCCAAGGACATCATGCCTGACTACCTTCATCCCAATGCGACGGGATACAACATCTGGGCCAAGGCGATGGAACCCACGCTGAAAGCACTGCTCGGGGAAAAATAGCCGCTTACCATTGGCAGGCCCGAACCGATTCGCGCAGGGCGCCCACCATGGTTTGCAGTTGCGCGGGCGTGGTGCAATACGGCGGCATCAGCACGATCACATTGCCCACCGGGCGGGTCAGCACGCCGCGTTGGGCCATGCCTTCGCAAACCCGGATGCCGGCGCGTTCCCGCAAGTCAAAGGGCGCGCGCGTCCGCCAGTTTTTGACCAGTTCAATTCCCGCCACGAGACCGACCTGGCGAATATCGCCCACTTGGGGCAGCGACCAGAGCGAATCCAGCTCGGTTCGCAAAAGCTTCTGCAAGCGCAACCGTTGAAGCACCGAGGCTTGGGTTTGCAAAAGGTCCAGGCTGGCCAGCGCGGCGCTGGCTCCCAATTGATTGCCGGTAAAACTGTGGCCGTGGAAAAAAGTTTTGAATTCCTCGTATTCGCCCAGAAAGGCGTCGAATACAGGCTGGGTTGTCAGCGTTGCGGCCATCGGCAAATACCCGCCGGTTAAACCTTTTGCCACGCACAAAAAGTCCGGGACGACACCCGCGCGCGTCGTGGCAAAGAGCTTTCCCCGAATCGGATGTTTCATCACCTCTGCAATGACCCGGGCATCCACATGGCAAGTTTCGCCCGTGCGGCCAAACCCGGTCATGACCTCGTCGGCAATGAGCAGGGCGCCATAGGATCGTGCGATTTCCGTGGCTTGTCCCAACCAGCCGCCGGGCTGGGGAATCATGCCTGCCGCTCCTTGCATCAGCGGTTCAAAGACAAAGCCCGCATACGGATTGCCCAGCCGTTTTTGGCGGGAAAATTTTTGCTCGATGCGGCCAACGCATTCCCAATGGCATTGGCGATATTTCCGGGCGTCAAGGCGATCCGGCTTGGCCTGGTTGAACGGGCAGCGATAACAATACGGCGCCATCACCTGGTCGGTCTTGAACACTAGGCTGCGGTAGGCCTGGTGAAAGAGATCAATGTGACCCAGCGAAACCGCGCCAATCGTATCGCCATGATACGCGCCATCGAGGGCCAGAAATTTCGGTTCAGCCCGCCGGCGTTTGTTTTTTTGAGTCATTTTGCCGCGGTTGCGGAGCGTAAACTGGTAGGCCAGTTTCAACGCGACTTCGAGCGCCGTGGAGCCATTGTCGCTGAAAAACACCTTTGACAGCGGGGCTGGGTCCAACGCGGCGCGGGCCCGCGGCTGGTGTTTGAAACGGGAATGCCGGGCCGCGGCTGGGCCGCAGTGATTGGCCGCTTTCACCAGTTGTTCCGCCAGCAGGCTGGCCGGCTCATTGGCCAAGCCCAACGCGGAAGAATGGGAGATTTTCTTCAACTGGCGCTGAATCGCGGCGTTGAGTTTGGGATGGTGATGCCCATGCAGATTTGTCCAAATGGAGGCGTTGGCGTCCAGATAGGCCCGGCCCCTGGCGTCGCGCAACCAGGCGCCCTGGCCGCGGGTGATGACAATAGGCTCGCGCCGCAACCAATCGCGCATTTGAGTGAACGGGTGCCACACGTAGGTTTGATCGAGCTGGGCGAGCGGATGCATATTAGCGGTTGATTCGAGCCAGGTTTTGTGCCAGTGCGTCCAGGTCTTCAGCCGAATGCGCCGCGGTCAGGCTGATCCGCAGGCGGGCAGCGCCGCGAGCCACCGTGGGATAGCGAACGGCGGGCGCAAAAATATTATTTTCGCGGAGCCGGGCGGCCGTGTTAACCGCCCTGGCTTCGTCACCCACAATGACCGGAAAAATGGCAGTCAAGGGTTGTTCGGAAGCCCGGCCCGGAATGAGGCCGCGCAGTTTGTGAATTCGCTGA
The DNA here is from genome assembly GCA_021813325.1 of bacterium. Taxonomy (GTDB): domain Bacteria; phylum Verrucomicrobiota; class Verrucomicrobiia; order Limisphaerales; family UBA11358; genus UBA11358. Next base: position 9,258 of record JAKALA010000008.1, read on the forward strand.
TGCAGGGCTTGTCGGCGTTGTTCGCCTTCACGGGACTGCAATAGTTGAACTCCCGCCAAAGCCGCGCCGGCCGCGGCGGGAACCGGGGCGGTGCTGAAGATGAAACTGCGGGCGCGATTGATGAGATAATCCACCAGCGCCCGGCTGCCACAAATGTAGCCGCCGCTGGCGCCAACGGCTTTGCTGAGCGTGCCCATCTGAATTTCGATGTGCCGGCTGACGCCACATTCATCGGCCAGTCCCCGGCCATGTTGCCCCAGCACGCCGAGGGCATGGGCTTCATCCACCATTAACCACGCGCCATATTTTTCTTTGAGCTCGACCAGGCCGCGGAGTGGCGCCACATCGCCGTCCATGCTGAACACGGATTCAGTGACGACGAGGATGGAGCGGTTTGCCCTTGAGTCGGCCAGGGTTTCCGAAGCCCAGCGCAGCCGGTCTTCAAGATCGTTCAAATCGTTATGGGCAAAAATACGCAATTTGGCGCCCGACAATCTGGCGGCATCCACAATACTGGCATGAACCAGCTTATCGAGGATGATAATATCGTCCTTCCCCATCAAGGCCGTGATGGTTCCGACCGCCGTGGCGTAGCCGGATGAAAACGCAAGCGCCGCCCCGGTTTGTTTGAAGTCTGCAAGCGCCGATTCCAGATCGTGAAAGAGCCGGGATGAGCCGCAGATCAAACGCGATGAGCCTGAGCCGGCCCCAAATTTTTCAACCGATTTGATCGCCGCCTCTTTCAGGGCGGGATGATCCGCCAATCCCAAATAGTCATTGGAGGCAAAATTGATGAGGGTCCGCCCGTCAAGAACCAGGCGCGGGCCGGCTGGCGCATCGATGCGCCGCAGTTCGCGGAATAAATTTTCCCGACGCAAGGTGGCGAGGCGCTGATTTAAATGGTCGGAGAATGACGGCACGTGGCAATCTTGGATTCAGACCGGATGGTTTTCGAGCCAAAAGGATTGCTTGGTGAGATTTACCAGCCGGGCGGGATCACCCAGCGGCCGCCAATCATGCTGGCTGAGACCTTGCCCGAGTGTTCCAGCACGGATTCATAAACGGTTTTAAGTTTTTTGGGGCCGGGCAGGGCGATGAGATCTGCCAAGGCGTGACTGGCAATTTCACCAATTTTGCCTGGTTGTCCCAAGGCGCGCGCGCCATTGACCGTGGCCATTTTTAAAATTTCAATGGGGTCCGCGCTTTTGTCCCGATTTGCGAGGGCGCGCATCTCGGCGAACAGGTCGAGCTCGGGCGGTTGTTTTCCGTTCTTGCGCGTGGTGGCCAGGCTGTCCGTGCCGAGGCACAAGTTGACGCCGGCCCGGGCCAGGCGCGCGCGCTCAAATTGGGGATGGCGAAAATAGTCGTGGCTGCGCGGGCAATGAACCACGTGCGTGTGATTTTGGGCCAGCAACCTGGCATCGCCGCGCGCAAGGCAATTGACATGGATGGCCAGGACATTTTCACCGAGCAATTTGTTGCGGGCCAGATGCGCGACTGGCGAGCCGATGCCGCAGTCGGAGTTGTCCCGCTCATTGCGTTTGAGCCAGTCGTGCATTTCGCCGCAGGCGTTTTGGAACATCTCAAATTCCTCCACCGATTCCGCCACGTGAATGCTGACCCGCCATTTTCGTCTTTGGGCGGTGCGGGCCGCGCGGCGCAGCAGTTCGGGCAATGTGGAATACGGAGCATGCGGTGACAACATGGCCCGGCAATTGGCATGTCGGAGCGCATCAATTTTTTCGACGGCCTCGCGCAAAATGTCCCGGGGAACCCGGCGCGACTTGATGCCGGTCATTTCCAGAAACGAATAAATGCGCAACGGAGTGGCTTCCCAGACTTCGGGCAGCAAGTCGGGCAGGGATTCAATGTCCGCCACGGTGGTGGTGCCGGTTTTGAGGAGTTGATGCGCGCCGCGCAACCAAGATTGGGCGTAATTGGAATAGCTCCATCCGGTTTTATAGGCGGTGATGGCCGCAATCCAACTGGTGAAGGTTTTGGGCGGGGTGAGTTCGCCGGCCAAATCGGTGTAATCGAGATGGCAATGCGCGTTGATCAGCCCGGGCAGGAGCATTACTTCGCCCAAATCCGTGGCGCTTTCGCGCAAATGGGGGCGCAAATCCCGCCACGGTGCCACGCTCCGAATCTGATTTCCGGCAACAAAAACCGCGCCGTCCTCAATGGGGGGCGCGGTAACAGGCAAAACGAGTCGGGCGCGAAGAATCATTATCAGTTCCCGCGGCGGGCACTTTTCAGTTTGGCGGCGTCTTTGTGCTTGGCGGTTTTGTGCCGGTTGTGGCGTTTCCGAATTTGTTGTTCGATTTTTTTGGCGACCGCATCAATCGCCGCGTAAAGATCGCTTTTCACATCCTTGGCAAACAAGTCCGGCCCGCGCACGCCCAGACGAATCGAGCAGGCAAACTGTTTTTCGGGCGCGCGCGTGTTGTCGTGTTCCAACGTGACGCGGGCATCAACGGCCCAACGGTCGAAGTGTTCGAGCTTGTCCAGCCGGCCAAGAATGTGCTCTTCAATGGCTTTGGTGAGCGTGACGTTGTGCGTTGAAAGAATTAATTTCATGAAAAAAAGATGCAATCACTGCCGGCGAAAATCCAGTTTTTCCTTCGTCAAAATGATAAACAGCGGGATTCGTGCCAAAAGCGCTTGAGATTCCGGGGTCTTGCGTTACCCTCTGGTTAGATGGGACCCGGATTACAACTTTCCCAGAGATTGACGCAGTCGCTGGTGCTGGCGCCGCAGCTCCAGCAGTCGCTGGCCTTGCTGCAAGCGCCAACCTTGGAGCTTAAGGCGCTCGTCGAACAGGAACTCCAGCAAAATCCCGTGCTTGAGGAAGTGCAGGACACGGACAGGGAACTCCGTGAAAAATCCACCGACAGCGAAGGCGAGGAAATCCCCGTGACGGCAGATCCCGCCGAACCGCCGGACGACGTAAAATTTGACGCTGCCGCCGAAAAAGCTTCCGACGATCCCGTTGACGACTTTCAAGCCGAGTTTGACAAGCTGGTCCAAATGGATCAGGAGTGGCGCGATCATTTTTCGCAAACCAACACCGTCACCCGGTCCACCGCCGAGGACGAAGAACGGCGCGAGTTCATGTTCAACTCCATCACGGTGGAAACGTCGCTCTCCCAACACCTGATGGATCAGGTGCGCGACACTGACCTCACCGACGAGGAACGCGGGATTGCCGAGCTGATTATCGGGAACATTGATGACTACGGTTATCTGATGACCACCGTGGAGGAGCTGGCGGCTTCCACTAATTTGCCGGTGGAGAACATTTTGAAAGTTCTCAAAGTGATTCAAAGTTTTGAGCCGGCCGGGGTCGGGGCTTTGGATCTGCGTCAATGCCTGATGTTGCAATTGGAGCGATTGGGGCAGCAGGACACGCTGGAATACCGGATCATTCGCGACTTCATGGACGCCTTGGGCAAGCGCCGCATTCCGGAAATTGCCCGCGGCACCGGTCTTTCGGTGGATGAAGTGCAGGAATCGCTGGTCCGGATCGCCAAGCTTGATCCCCGGCCTGGGCGCGCTTTTTTGCCGGCGGTGGATCAATACGTGGCGCCGGAGGTTTTCGTGCAAAAAAACGGCGACGATTTCAACGTCACCACCAATGACGAGCAGATCCCGCATTTGCGCATCAGCAACGTCTATAAAGACCTGATGTCGGCGGGGGAAAACAACGCGGAAGTGAAGAATTACATCCGGGAAAAAATTCGCGCCGGAAAATTTCTCATCAAAAGCCTCCATCAACGCCAGGCCACCATCGCCAACATTGGCAAGGAAATCGTCAAACGGCAGCGGGATTTCATGGAGAAAGGCATTGCCCACCTCAAGCCCATGACCATGGCGCAAGTCGCTGAAGTCGTTGGGGTGCATGAAACCACAGTCAGCCGCGCGGTTTCGGGCAAATATATTCAAACCCCGCAAGGCGTGTTTGAAATGAAATTTTTCTTCACGGCCGGATTGCAAACCGCCAGCGGCAGCGATGTCTCCAACACCAGCGTCAAAGACATGATCGCCGAGATTTTCAAGGGCGAAAATCCGGCCCGTCCGCTCTCCGATCAGGAGGTGGTGAAAATGTTGACGGACAAGGGCATCAACATTGCCCGCCGGACGGTTGCGAAATATCGCGATGAACTGGGCATTCTGCCTTCAAATCTTCGCAAGGTTTATTGAAACTTACCACATTTCAACCGGACCTTTGGGCACGGCAATTTGCGATGGCATTGTTTCATGGGCTTCACGCATGAACGACGCCACGAGCGGCGCCGGGGTAAAGCGGGGCAACAACTCGCCGTGATCGTCCAGAAATTGTTTTCGCCAGCGCTGATAACGCTCCAGCACTTCCTGAAACTGCGCCTTGCTGGCGACCTGCACGACTTTCTTGTTGAATTCATGGCATGGCCCGAAACGTTTGGCATACCAAGGCGCGATTTTGCGAAACATCCGGCAGCCCAATGCCTCGCCAAACACCTCGATCATTAAATCGAGGTGCCGGCACATGACGCGGATGCGTTCGGTGAAGGTGGGTTCGGGCGGCACGGCCGAATCCGCCCTGCCGATGTATGCCAGCGTCCGTTTAAAAATCCACGGATCGTAGAAGGCGCCACGGCCGATGCTCACTCCGGCGCAACCGGTTTCATTGAGCATTTTTTTAGCCGCCTCTGGCGTGACGATGTCGCCATTGCCAATGATGGGAATGGTCTTGACAGCTTCAACCACCTGGCGGATGCCCCGCAAATTAACCGTGCCGCCAAATCCCTGCTCGCGGGTCCGGCCATGCACAAAAATAGCCGCGATGCCGGCGTCTTCCAAAGCCCGCGCTAAATCCGGCGCGGTGATGTTTTGATCGTCCCATCCCAGCCGCATTTTGGCGGTCACGGGAATTTTAACCGCGTTGATCATGCCGCGCACCAGGGCGGTGGTTTTGTCCAGCTCGGTCATCATGGCCGAGCCGCCGCCGATTTTGACGACTTTCTTGACGGGGCAGCCCATGTTGATGTCCACGGACACCGCGCCATGGGCTTCAGCCATCAGGGCGGCATCCCGCATTTCTTCGGCAACCGAACCAAATAACTGGATGGCCAGCGGCGAATCCGCCGGCCGGGTTTCGATCAGTTTGAACGCTTTGGCGCGCTTTTCGATCAATGACCGGGCGTTGACCAGATCCGTGGTGCAAAGACCAACGCCGCCGACTTCCCGGACCACGAGCCGAAAGGGCAGGTTGGTATAGCCGGCCAGCGGCGATAGAAACAGGTTGGATTTAAGGTTTAGCGAGCCAAATTGCACGCGGTCAAGGTAGGTGAAAGTCGTTCATTGCGAAAGACTGATCGCCATGTTAAAATTAGCAAACAAATGTTAGACGACGATAAAAACATGAGGAACAGCGGTGGCCCCAAAAAGCCTTCGGGCAATGGCTTCAACAAGGTGTCCACCTTTACCATGCTGGCTTGGGCGGGGATTATTGCGGCCATGGTCGGTCTCTTCATGATGAAGAACCACTACGCAGTGCAGCCGGTTGTGTTGAGCCAGTCGGAATTTTTGGCCAAGTTTCAATCGAATCAAATTGCCCACGCCACCATTAATCTCGGCAGCCAATCCTCACTTTTGACGCCCATCACGGGAACCTTCTATCAGGTGGACAAAGAGGGCAATGTCGTCAAAGAAAACGGCAAGGCCAAGGAAGTTTCGTTCACGGCGCCGAACACCTATCTCACGCAGAAAATGTTGGATCAACTTTTGGTGTCCGACAAAATCGAAGCCGGCGCGCCCAACGTCATGTTGATCAACATGCTTTGGGGCGTGGCGCCATTTGTTATTTTGGGGATTTTGTTCTGGTTTTTCTTCATTCGCCAGATCAAGGCCGCCGGTCGCGGCGCCATGAGTTTCGGCAAGAGCAAAGCCCGATTGCTCGCCAAAGAACGCAATAAAACCACGTTCAAAGATGTGGCGGGCGTGGAAGAAGCCATGGAAGAAGTTTCAGAATTGGTTGAATTCCTGAAAGATCCTAAAAAATTCCAGCGCCTCGGCGGACGCATTCCCAAGGGCGTTTTAATGATCGGGCCGCCCGGCACCGGTAAAACACTGCTGGCCAAGGCCATTGCCGGCGAGGCGGACGCGGCCTTCTTCAGCATCAGCGGTTCCGATTTTGTGGAAATGTTTGTGGGTGTAGGCGCCAGCCGGGTGCGCGACATGTTTGACCAGGCGCGCAAGAGCACGCCCTGCCTGATTTTTATTGATGAAATCGACGCCGTCGGACGCAGCCGTGGGCACGGTCTTGGCGGCGGCAACGACGAGCGTGAGCAGACCTTGAATGCGCTGCTGGTGGAAATGGACGGCTTCGATACGCAGGAAGGCATCATCATCATTGCGGCCACCAACCGGCCCGATGTGCTTGATCCGGCCTTGCTGCGCCCCGGACGTTTTGATCGGCAGGTGACCGTGAATCTGCCGGACGTGCGTGGCCGGGAAGCCATTCTTAAAGTCCATTCCAAGAACGTCAAGCTGTCACCGAGCGTGGATTTGTCCGTCATTGCTCGCGGGACTCCCGGTTATTCCGGAGCCGAACTGGCGAATTTACTGAACGAGGCCGCCTTGCTCGCTGCTCGAACCGGTAAGAAGTGCGTCGAGCAAAAGGAACTTGAAGAAGCCCGTGATAAAGTGCGCTGGGGTCGCGAGCGTCGCAGCCTGGCCATGACCGACGAGGAAAAGAAATTCACCGCCTGGCACGAGGCCGGACACGCCCTCGTGAACGTCGTGCTAGAACATACTCATCCGCTTCACAAGGTGACGATCATTCCGCGCGGTCAGGCGCTGGGCGCAACGATGTATCTGCCTAAGGACGACATGTTGAGCCGCCGTCGCAAGGAAATGCTGGATACGATTGCGGTGACGATGGCGGGACGCATAGCCGAGCAAATCGTTTCTGATGACATTTCCACCGGTGCCGCCGGCGATATTCAGCAGGCCACCAGCATGGCCAAAGCCATGGTCATGCATTACGGCATGAGCGACAAGCTGGGCATGGTGCTTTACGGCGAAGCCAATGAATATGTTTTTCTCGGCCGCGACATGATGCGTTCGAAGGAATACAGCGAAGTTACCGCGCAACAAATTGACGGCGAAATCAAACGGATCATTGATGATGGCTATAATACCGCCAAATCCATCATCGACACCTACCGGCAGCAATTGGAAATTATCGCCAATGCGCTGCTGGAATACGAAACTCTGGAAGGTTCTCAAGTCGAGGAAATCGTCCGGACGGGAACATTCAATCCGCCACCAAAGCCGCCAGCCAACGTTGGTCCCATGCTGGGAGCTCCGGCTGGAACGCCGGTGCCGGAAAATCCTAGTAAACCGGCGCCGCCAAAATTGCCTGGACTCGGTTCGGCTTCACCCGCACCGGCGACTTAACCCTCTTGTAAATAAAACGGCGGCCAATCAGTTGGCCGCCGTTTTTTGTTTTACTGGCGAAAAACTGGTTACGAAGCCTTCTCAAGATTCTTGAGGTCTTCGGCCAGAAATTGCGTCACGTCTTTGAAACGGACCACATTTTCCGGATTCATGGCCATCAAGGTTTGGTGGGCTTCCAAACTGGTGCGGGCAATCTGCTCGTGCGTGGGATTGATGGACTCGGGGGTGCAGGGTTTGACTTCCTCGGGAAACTGGAGCGGGCCGCTGGTGCTTTTGAACAGGTGGGCGGCTCCCAGGTTTTCCAGAAGATCACTCACTCTTGAACTGGCGCAATGCAACTCAATTCCCCGTTCGCTTGGAGCACCGTTCGGGTTTAACTTCATGCCGAAACCAGCCAGCACGCCCAGAAAAGTGCTGTCCATCAAGACGCATTCCGAAAGATCGATAATAAAATGGCCAAAGCCTTTTTGCGCCAGTTCATTGAGCAGGGTTTTAAAATCCGGGCTGGCTGCAAAATTGGCACGCCCGGCAATTTTGATGCAAGCATACGCTTTGCCCACCATCACTGATAAATTCGCAGATGACATGTTTTCTCTTCTAAATTTTACCGGCCGCAGCCGGAGGCGCAACAATTTGCACTAGTGCCTGTTGCAACACAAGCGCCTCGTCCAAACCACTGGAAACCAGCCGTTGGTTGCAACGCAAAAGCACATCCATGGCGCTGACCAGTTCTGCGGACGTGTATCGCTTGACCTGCGGCAAGGCTTTATAAAGCACATACGGATTCAACGCCAGCGGATTAAATTTTCGATCCGCTGGTAATTTATCGGCAGGAACCCGCTCCAGTTGAGCTTTGAATGAATTGTAATCTCTGGCTTCCTTGACCCAGCCTTCACGCAGCATCTCCTTGAGCAGCAACATGGCGCGCACCTTGCCAATCAGCCCGTAGAGCAAACCGATCTCGGATTTATCCTTGTCGAACTTGGTTTCCCACAATTCTTCGTCCAGCCGCTTGAGCAAACGGGGCAGATCGCGGTCCCCCAGCGCATCGCCGAGCGCGAAGGCTTTCGCCGTCTTGCTGCGCGAACAAATGGTGGTCACATCGGAAAACTCAATCCGGCTGCGCTCGCCAACGAAGATACACAGCTTTTCAATTTCATTCTCCAACTGACGCGCGTTCGCACCGGCGCGACTGATCAATTCGCCCAGTGCGGCCTCGGCAATTTCCTTCCGTCTCTTGGCCAGGGCTTCGCGCGCCGCCTGGGTTGCCCGGTCAGCCCAATCCTTGTCATCCTGCGACCAAGCGGAGAAATTCTCCACTGATCCCAACTTGTCGAGCGTCTTGTAAAAGATCTTTCGCTTGTCCACCTTGCCGGCGCTGATGAGCAGGCGGACATTCTGCCAGGAAAACGATTTTAATTCTTCCGCCAGCTCGCCCAAGGCCTCCGTTACCGCGGCTGAAGAAGCGGTGCGTTCCTCGCCGAGGAAATTGCAATCGCGCAGCCACACGGCTTTGCCGCCGCCGAAAAAGGGGAGGGTTTGGAGCGCTTCACGAAGTTTTCCGAGCACCGTCAAGGCGTCACCGCTATTGGCCACGGTGGCTTCGATGGTTTCATGATCCATGCCGCCAAGTTCGGCAGACCATTCCTGAAAAAGGTGACGGGCACGCTGCTTGACGGCGAAATCGTCGTCGCCGCAGATCAAGGCCAATGGACTGGACGCCGCTGCTCCCATTTTATTCCGCTTCGGAATCGCTGGCGGATTCGTTCATCTTTTCCAGCACTTCGGTCATGTCTTCCACCTGGGCGAAAAGCGACGCCGAAACGAAAATGGGACGCTTCTGGGCAGCCGCCAAGGCGAGACAATCGCTGGGCCGCGCATCCAGCTCCACGATTTTGCGGGCCAGCTCGTTTTGCTGCTGAAGAATGATGCGGGCGTAATACGTCGAGTTTTTCAAATCCGTGATCACCACCCGCTCCACGTTGATGCCAAAGCCTTGAAACATCCGATTGATCAGATCATGTGTCAGCGGACGTTCCTTGGGTGTTTCCCGCAGAAACATGCCAATGACCTGGCCCATCTGCGGTTCCACGTTGATGACAAACACCTTTTCATCATTCCCAACAAATAACGCGCACCCGCTGTTGGCAGGGAGAATGCCGCGAATCTGGACCGGCACAACATCATTCTTCATGAAGAAAATCTACGTCAGACAACGGGAAAAACAAGTCTGCGCTGCCGTTCCTCAACGGCGTTTTGGCTGGCCGTTATGGGCACAATGACTAATATCGTTGAGCCTGTAAATTGTTGGTTGATCATTTCGAGACTGTGAATTCCCTGTGACTCAAACATAAAATACATCTGTGAAATCTTGTCTTCTATTGGCAACCCTGGCCATGAGTTTTGTCGCTGCACTCAGTCCATCGCTCTGGGCACAAACGAACGCGACGGCCACGAAGGTGCCTTTAGTGTCATCGAAAACCAATACTCAGTCCTGCTGGCTGATGGCTTACTTCCGGCAGCGCTACGATTCACGGGTGGAAATCGATGCCCAGGGAAAAATTCACAATGTTCCGTTGCCCCATCCCATGCGCGATGAACGGTTGCATCTGGCGCTTTCTCAGGATGGCCGGCACTGGACGCCCTTGAACCAAAATCGTCCCGTGTGGAATCAGCGGCTGCGGGATCCGTTTCTCGCCCAAGACCAAAATGGAGTCTGGCGTTTGGTCGCCACCGGCGGTGATCGGCGTCCGGCCGATGCCGGGCGGGGGCCGGTTTGTCTTTCTGCGGTGTCGCGTGATCTGGTGAATTGGGAAGTCGAGCCAGCGCCAACGCTCATGGCGGGTGCGCGCGATCAAGCCGGTCGGCTGGCCCGGAACATCTGGGCGCCGGAATGGTTTTTCGATCGGAAATCGGGCGATTACATTTTGCTCTGGTCTTCCTCGTTTGAAGATGCTGGCTGGAAACATAGTCAAATCTGGTGGACTCATACCCGGGATTGGAAAACCTTTGCCCCGGCGCAGGTGCTTTTTGCCCCGCCGTATTCCGCGATTGATGCCACGCTCATGGAACACCACGGAACCTATTATCTGTTTCACAAGGAGGAAGAGTTCGGGGAAGCGACCGGCGAACGCCGCGCCATCCGCTTGGCCACTGCTCAACATGTTCAAGGCCCGTATCACATTTTCCAAGGCCCGCTGAATCACGGCCAGATTGTCCCAACCATCACCGAAGGTCCCAGCATCATCCCTGATCCGGCCGGGGCCGGCTGGTTGCTTTTATACGATTACTGCATGAGTGATGCCTATGGCGCTTCCGCTTCGCCGGATTTGTTAGATTGGACGGTGGAAAAGGACGTGACTTTTCCGCCCGATGCCCGCCACGGCTCGTTCACGCGCTTAACTTCGGCCGAAGCGCAACGCTTGCGCGAGCAATTTGGGGCCGAACAATAACCGGTCAATCACATGCGCTACGCGTTCAGCCACGGCCCCAGCCAGCGCTCCATTTCGGAAACGGTTTTGCCTTTGCGTTGGGCAAGCTCTTCCACCTGAGCTTTGCCCAGCTTGCCGACGGCGAAGTATTTCGCTTCCGGATGCGCAAAATAGAGGCCGCTGACGCTGGCGCCGGGATACATGGCAAAACTTTCGGTTAACTTGATGCCGGTGTGCTGCTCCGCGTCGAGTAAATCCCAGAGAACCGCCTTTTCCGTGTGATCGGGACAGGCGGGGTAGCCGGGGGCGGGGCGGATGCCGCGATATTTCTCCTGAATCAAATCGTCGTTGCTCAATTTTTCCGCGCGGCCGAAACCCCATTCGCTGCGGACGCGCTTATGCAAATATTCGGCGAATGCTTCGGCCAGGCGGTCAGCAATGGCCTCGGCCATGATGGCGTTGTAGTCGTCGTGCTGGGCTTTAAAACCTTCGACGATTTCCTTCAAACCAATGCCAGCGGTAACGGCGAATCCGCCGATGTGATCTGCGGCGGAGGTTGCGGACTTGGGCGCAACGAAATCCGCGAGACACCAGTTCGGCGTGCCGTCGCCTTTTTCGATCTGCTGGCGCAGGAAATGGAACGTCGTCCGCAGATGCTTGCGCGAGCCGTTGGTGTAAACTTCAATGTCGTCGCCAACGGCGTTCGCGGGGAACAAACCGTAAACGGCGCGCAGCGTCAGCGATTTCTTGGCGACGATGTCGGCCAGAAGCTTCTGCGCGTCGTTGAAAAGCTTGGTGGCTTCCCCGCCGTGCTTTTCATGTTGGAGAATTTTCGGATAAACGCCGCGTAATTCCCAAGTATGGAAAAACGGCGTCCAGTCAATGAACGGCACGACATCTTCCAAGTTCACCCTGAAGGCGCCGGCATGACCGTGAGATGAACCGCAATCGCATTTGCCGGGATTGAAGGGCGCTGACGACAGCGTGCGAATACCGACAAATTCCGGCTTCGGCAAATCATCATACTTCAGCTTCGGCGCATTGGCGCGCGCGGCTTCGAGCGACAGCAGCTTTTCCACGCGCTGACCATGTGAAGCGCGAAGCTTTTCGTATTCTTCGCGATGCTGTTTGACGAATGCAGCCTTGCCTGCCTTGCTCAATAAACTTGTTGCCACCGGCACGGCGCGGCTGGCGTCGAGGACGTGGACGACTGGCTCGCGGTAATGCGGCGCGATCTTGATGGCCGTGTGCGCCTTGCTGGTGGTCGCACCGCCGACGAGCAACGGAATCTTGCAACCCGTGCGCTCCATCTCGCGCGCAACGTGCGTCATCTCATCGAGCGACGGTGTGATAAGCCCGCTCAAGCCAATGAGGTTGGCGTTTTCTTTTTTGGCGGCTTCCAAAATCTTTTCGCACTGGACCATCACGCCGAGATCAATCACCTCGTAGTTGTTGCAGGCCAGCACGACGCCGACGATGTTTTTGCCGATGTCATGCACGTCACCTTTAACCGTGGCCAAAACGATTTTGCCTTGCGTCTTCACAGCTTCACCGCGAGCCGCCATCTCGGCCTTTTCGGCTTCCATGAACGGTTGCAGATACGCAACGGATTTTTTCATCACGCGCGCCGACTTCACGACTTGCGGCAGAAACATTTTGCCCGCGCCAAACAGATCGCCGACGACGCTCATGCCAGCCATCAACGGCCCTTCGATGACCGAGAGCGGCTTGCCGTATTTCTTCAACGCCGCTTCCGTGTCTTCGTTGATCCAGGCATCAATGCCTTTGACGAGTGAGTGGGAAAGGCGCTCTTCGACCGTGCCGTGACGCCACGCTTCCAGCACGGCGATGTCTGCCTTCTGGTCTTTTGCAGCGCCGGATGCCTTCAGCTTCTCTCCGTGCTCGACCAGCCGTTCGGTCGCGTCAGGACGGCGATTCAGCAAAACGTCTTCGACGAGTTCTTTTAACGCCGGCTCGATCTCCTCGTAAACTTCCAACATGCCGGCGTTCACGATGGCCATGTCCATGCCGGCCTTGATGGCGTGGAACAGAAACGCGCTGTGCATCGCTTCGCGCACGGGATTGTTGCCGCGAAAGCTGAACGACACGTTCGACAGACCGCCGCTGACTTTCGCGTGCGGCAGATTGTTTTTGATCCAGCGCGTGGCTTCGATGAAGTCCACGGCATAATTATTGTGCTCCTCGATGCCCGTGCCGACGGTGAGAATGTTCGGGTCGAAAATAATGTCCTCGGGCGGGAAACCGACTTCGTCCACTAGAATGCGATAAGCGCGTTCACAAATACGAATTTTGTCGGCGAGCGTGGCGGCCTGACCTTGTTCGTCGAACGCCATCACGACAACCGCTGCGCCATATTTCAACACTTTTGTGGCGTGTTCGCGAAACTTGGCTTCGCCTTCCTTAAGCGAAATGGAGTTCACAATGCCTTTGCCTTGGAGACATTTCAGGCCGGCCTCGATGACTTCAAATTTCGACGAGTCCACCATGAAGGGAACCTTGGCTACCTCCGGTTCGCTCGCGAGCAATAGCAGAAACTTCGTCATCGCGGCGACGCCATCAATCATCCCTTCGTCCATGCAGATGTCGATGATGTTCGCGCCGTTCTCAACCTGCTGGCGTGCGATGGTCACGGCCTCGTCGTATTTGTTTTCCTTGATGAGCTTGGCAAACTTTGGCGAACCGGCGACGTTGGTGCGCTCGCCGATCATGATGAAATTGCCGATCTGCTGCGTGAACGGCTGCGAGCCGGAAAGGCGCAAGGGACGCGGTTCGATGGTCTGGGTGGAATGGCCAGCTTGGCCGTTCTGTCCGGCAACCTGCCGGACAGCGGTCGGCAAATTGCCGACCGCAACGGGCTGGCAGCCCGTTCCACCCGAACGATACTTGTCTGTAGAAAATTCTCGCGGATGTTTTCCTTCGAGGGCCTTGGCAATCGCGGCGATGTGTTCGGGCGTGTTGCCGCAACAACCGCCGGCGATGTTGATCAAACCGCTGTCGGCAAAGCCACCGAGGAAACGGCCCATGTCCACAGGCTGCAGGTCAAAGCCCGTCGGAGACAGCGGATTCGGCAAGCCAGCGTTGGGATAACACGAAATCGCCGTGTTGGATTTTTCGGCGAGCTCCGCGAGGAACGGGCGCATGAGATCCGGGCCGAGCGAGCAGTTGAGGCCGATGGCGATTGGATTCACGTGCTTCATCGCATTCCAATACGCTTCGACCGTTTGCGCGGAAATCATCGTCTCGCCACCGCGACCGACGGCGGCGGAAATCATGATGGGCAGAATCTTTTTGTCCTGAGTGAAGACTTCTTGGATCGCCACGAGCGCGGCTTTGGCGTTGAGCGAATCGAAAATGGTTTCGACCAGCAACAAATCCGAGCCGCCGGCGATGAGCGCGCGGACTTGGTTGATGTAAGCCGCCTTGACCTGATCAAACGTGCAGACGCGGAAACCGGCGTCATCGGCGTCGGGAGAGTTGGACAGTGAAACGGTCAACGGTCCGATGGCGCCGGCCACAAAACGTGGGCGACCGGTCTTGTTTGCGATGCGGTCGGCCCAGTCACGGCATTGCTTGGCGGACTGCTCATTGATCTCCCACGCGAGGTCGTTCAAGAATTTGTTCTCAATGACGGTTTGGTAAAACGCCGGATCTTTGCGACCGCCGTGCTCGCGCGGATCGTCCACAAAAAATTCGCTCTGGCCGATGCTGGTGGCGGAAAAAGTGTTCGTCTCAATGATGTCCGCGCCGGCTTCGAGAAAGCGGCGATGAATATCGCAAATCGTCGCCGCCTGTGTCAGCGAGTAGAGATCGCCGTTGTTTTTCAGGTCTTTCTTGGAATTCGCAAAACGTTCGCCGCGAATTTCCTTTTCGCCCAAACCGTAAGTGCGGATGGTCGTGCCCATCGCACCGTCAATGATGACGATGCGGTTTTTTAGGGCCTGCTTAAGCGAGTCGGTGTTAGACATAAACCCATGTTACAAAAGATGCCTTTTGGTTCAATATAAAAGATCAACGCATCTTGATGCGATGATATGTATGCTGGGGTGGCGTCGGCATAATTCCGGCAACGGGGACGGTGCCAGCACTCTGAAGGGACCGCTTTTCATACCGCAAAGCCGAGTTATTTTGGACTTCCGCCGGTTGTGATTGGACATAAACTGGCGTGGTGAATAAGCACGAACGCATCACGGAATTGTCCCGCCAATTTGCAGCGGATGGTGTGGATGTTCGTTATGCCGGTTATTTTGCGCTGTTCAATCAGCAGAAATTTTACGAGGCGCATGATGTGCTGGAGGATTTATGGCTGCCGGATCGCCAGGGGGCCAACGGGAATTTTTACAAAGGTCTGATCCAACTGGCGGGCGCGTTTGTGCATTTGCAAAAAAACCGGCTGCGGCCGGCGTCGGCTTTGTTGAAGCTTGCGCGGGCCAATTTCCAAAAATATCCAGCGGTGCATGAGCGGTTGAATCTGGCGGCGGTTTTGCAAATGATTTCCGGCTGGCTTTGGCGGTTGGAAAAAGATGAATTCATGTTGAATCCACTGTCGTTGTCGATGGTTCCCCAACTGGCATTGCGAAAGGAAATTTTTGCGTGAGTGCGAACCGCATCATTATTGCCGGAGGCAGCGGTTTTATTGGCCGCGCGCTCACCCTGGATTTTTTAGCCCGTGGTTATGAGGTGGTCATTTTGACCCGTTCGCCGCGCACGCGCGCTGATGCGGCGCGCGAAGTGGCGTGGGACGGACGGACTCCGGGCGAATGGTGCCAATGGCTTGAGAGCGCCCGGGCGGTCATCAATCTCACTGGCAAAAATATCAACTGTCCCCACACGCCGGCAAATTTGCGCGACTTGATTGCTTCGCGTGAAAACTCGGTGAAGATTTTGGCCGAAACGATTGTCCGGTTAAACGTTCCGCCGACGGTTTGGGTTCAGGCGAGCGCGACCGGTTTCTATGGCGATACTGGAGACCGGATTTGTGACGAAACATCGCCCGTGGGCAGCAATGCCCTGGCCACGATATGTCAGGAATGGGAGGCGGCTTTTCAGACCGCCAAGTTGACCGCCACCCGGCGGGTCATCTTACGAATCGGTTTTGTGTTGGGCCGGGATGGCGGGGCGTTGCCGGTCTTGAGGCGCATCACACAATTCTTTTTAGGCGGAACCGCTGGATCGGGAAAACAATTCATCAGTTGGATTCACCTTGACGATCTGGTGAGGCTGTTTGGAACTGCCGTGGAGAACGCAGATTATGCCGGCACCTATAACGCCGTGGCCCCGAACCCAGTGACCAATGCCCAGTTCATGCGGGAATTGAGGCGCGTGCTGCGCCGTCCCTGGAGTCCGCCGGCGCCGGTTTTCGGCGTCAAATTGGGGGCCAGGCTGATGGGGAGCGATCCAGCGCTGGCACTGATCAGTTCCCGTTGCGTTTCACGGCGTTTGAAACACAGCGGGTTCACGTTTCAATACTTCAATTTGCCTGAGGCTTTGATCAATTTGGTTTAAGCCGCACCTGCTGACTCACTGCCCGCGAACGCCGCTGCCATGGTCGGAGATTGTTGATTTTTTCCAGCGAAGGATATTGGCGGTAAATCGGGCCTTGGAATTTTTCATGTATTTTGGCGCGAAGCTCAACTAGCCTGCATCGGACGTATGTTGTCGATTGCGATTATTGGCGCGTCCTCGGACCGCAAAAAATTTGGCAATAAAGCTGTCCGCGCGTTTGTGTGGCAGGGATACACGGTTTTTCCGGTGAACCCAAAAGAATCACAAATTGAAAGCTTGCCGGTTTTTAAATCCATTTTGGAGGTGCCGGCGCGGCCTGATTTGGTGAGTGTTTACCTTCCGCCGGAGGTGTTATTGAAGGTGTTGCCGGACATCGCGGCGCGCGGCTGCGACGAGTTATGGCTGAATCCCGGAACGGAGTCGGAGGCGGTTTTGGCCGAGGTGGAACGCCTGCGGTTGAACTATATCCAGGCTTGCAGCATCATGGGCATCGGTTTGTCGCCAGATGAAATCTGACGGGTAAATTCGGTGATCCTTTCCTCAAAACAACGAATCCGGGGGGTGCCGGAAGTAAACCAACTGGCGTTAAATGAATGGCCGGAAATATTGATGCCTTTTGAAACCGGCTCAAAATTATTTTGAGCGATCCCCTCGCTGCGCTTTTGGCTCTGCGTCACGGCGGGCGTGTTGAGTTGTCCGCAGGGTAAATCCATCCTCAAACTGGCCGGCCCCAAGCGGGAACGAACTGGTGGCGCCGGTTATGGGAAAAGATTTTATCCCCCTTTCCCAACGGCAATGCAGTCGAAAACCGTCCGGCATTCACCAGCTAAATCAGCATGGAAAATCAACCGCTACTGCATGGTTCCGGCTTAAGCCGCGAAATGTCCGGAGTCGCCGACTGATCGGTTGGCGAACGCGGGCGGCGGAAATGAGTGGGATTGGGCCGGTTTACGGCAAAATAAAAAAGCGGCAGGGAACGCCTGCCGCCTGGGGCCGCTTGAATTCTTACTTGATTCCCACCAAATAGCCGAAGCGGGCGGTAAATTCCTCCGTCGTGAATTTGATCACGGCGGCGAGTTTGGCAAGTTGCTTTTCGTCCTCGAAATCTTCGCGCTCCAAGCGTATCATGTAAGCTTGGGCGCATTCGAACGCTTCGCCATCCACATTAACCCGGCGGTTTTGCATACGGCCGGTCTTGGGATCGAGCATGTCGTCAAACGGCAGCGGATTCATTCTGCCGTCCACAAAGCTGATGATGGCCCCGTATTTTTCAGCCTCGGGCGAGCGCAGGAATTTCACGGCGGCGTAGCCGAGATCGCGGGTGTATTCCGCGTCGAACGGAATCGGGTCGGCGCAACGCAGTTCGTAGCCCAGATCCTTGTCGATGAAGGCCATTTTAATGCCGAGCTTTTCCAGCCGCACGGTGAGAAATTCCTTCATCAGACGTCCGAATTCAATTTCACCGAGGCGCAGATGGCCGTGATCGTCGCGAATCACCTTGCCGAAACGTTCCAGATGCCCATCGGGCAGGGCGGCAACCAGGCCTTTTTCCCCGAGCGATTCGATCAAACCTTCCGCCAAAACGACCAGACCGTAGTAGGAGCCTTCCGCTTTGCGTTTGATGATTGAGCCGATGATGATGTCGCAAACCTCATCCACCGTGATGGTGCGTCCGCGGAATTCTTCAGAAATGATCGAAAGCGTGGCGGCCGAGGCCTTGGCAATGCCGAGCGCGAGATGACCGGCGGCGCGGCCCATGCTGATGATGATATACCAGCGCGAGGTGGTGCGGGCGTCTTCCATCAGGTTGCGGACGATTTGCACGCCATAATGGCGGGCGGTTTCGTAACCGAAGGTCGGCGTGGAGCCGGGCAGGGGCAGGTCATTGTCAATGGTCTTGGGCACGTGGGCGACTTTGATTTTGCCGCCGCTGCGTTTGGCCACATGGCTGGCGGAAAAGGCGGTGTCGTCGCCGCCTATGGTTACCAGCGCGGTGACGCCCAATCTTTCCAGCACGGAGAAGACGTTTTGCATCTGCTCCTCGGACTTGGTTGGATTGGTTCGGGCCGTGCCGAGAATGGAGCCGCCTTTAATGTGAATGTCCTTTACCTCGCGAATGGTCAGCGGCTTGATTTGCGTGGCGTCACCGGCGGCAAGGTTCTTGAAGCCGTCGCGAAAGCCGATGACTTCGTAGCCTTGATTGATGCCTTCGATGGTGGCCGCCGCGATCACACCGTTCAAGCCGGGGGCGGGTCCGCCGCCGACCAGAATCCCCAATCTGCCTCTGTTGCTCATGTGTTTTAAATGTAGGTTGATTTGCGAAATTGAAATTCGGGTCATTTTGCACGGGTTCCCCAATATTTCAATTTCATTCTTGCCGCAAACCTCGCACAATTCGCGCGCATGAACCGAGCTGTATTTCTGGACCGCGACGGCACGTTGATCGTTGAAAAGAACTATTTGCACCGCCCGGAGGAGGTGGAGATTTTTCCGGGTGCCGGAGCGGCGTTGAAACGGTTGTTGAAGGCTGATTTTAAGCTCATTATCGTGACCAACCAGTCCGGCATTGGCCGGGGCTATTACACGTTGGCCGAGGCCGAACGGGTGAATGAACGCGTCCGCGCCGAACTGGCCCGGGATGGCGTGCGCTTCGAGAAAATTTACATCGCGCCCGAGGCGCCGGATCAACCCAGCCGGGGGCGCAAACCTTCGCCGCAATTTTTGTTTGATGCGCGGGACGAGTTCGCGTTGAATCTGGCGGGGAGTTTCATGGTCGGCGACAAGCTCATCGATCTGGAGTGCGGCTGGAATGCCGGCGTGCAAAAAAGCATTCTGGTGCGCACCGGATATGGCGCAAAAGAAGCGCAAGAAAAACCTGAGCAGATCCAAAAGGCGGTGGTGGTAAACAACCTGGGCGAAACAGCGGAGTGGATTTTAAAACACAAATAAATTATGTGCGGCATTATCGGATACATCGGAAAAAAATCAGCTTCGCCCGTCTTGTTGGAGGGGCTGCGGCGGCTGGAATATCGCGGCTACGACAGCGCCGGCGTGGCGGTGCTGGACAAAACCGACCTCGTCGTCCGCAAGAAGCTGGGCAAGATCGACGAGGGCATCGCCCGGCTGCTTCAATCGGAACCGGTCAGTGGTCACCTTGGAATCGCGCATACCCGTTGGGCGACCCACGGCGTTCCGTCCGACACCAATTCACATCCGCACTTGGATGCCTCCGGGAAAATCGCCGTGGTGCATAATGGCGTTATCGAGAATTATGACACGCTCAAGCAACGGTTGCTCAAGGCCGGGCACAAATTCAAATCCGACACCGACACAGAAGTGCTTGCCCAGCTCATCGGCGATTACTATGAAAAGCGCCGCAAAAACGGCGGCAACAGCGAGGCGCTTACGCAGGCGGTTTGCGACGCGTTGCGCGATGTGATCGGCACCTACGGACTGGCGGTGATCTGCACGGATTTTCCGAATACCATGGTCGGCGCCCGCCGCGGCTCGCCGCTGATCATCGGCCTTGGCCAGGATGAAAATTTTGTCACGAGCGACGCCAATGCGATCGTGGCGCACACCAGGGAAGTGGTTTATCTCAACGATTACGACGTTGCCACCATCACGGGTGATCGCTTTGACGTTCAGAATCTGGGCGCGGATACGGCGAATGTTCAGATCAGCCGGCTGGAATTCAGCCAGGAGGATGCGGCGCGCGGCAGTCATGCGCACTTCATGCTCAAGGAAATTTACGAGCAGCCGCAGACGGTTTTGAACGCCCTGCGCGGGCGCTTAGATTTTGAAGGCGCCACGGCGAAATTTGGGGGGTTGAACATGAGCGCGGCGGAATTGCGAAACATTGACCGTCTGGTCATTGCCGCCAGCGGCACGAGCTGGCACGCGGCGCTGGTGGGAGAATATTTATTCGAAGAGCTGGCGCAAATTCCCGTGGAAGTGGAGTTCGCCCACGAATTTTGCTACCGCAATTGTCCGCTCGAAAAAAACACGGTGCTGCTGGTGCTTTCGCAATCGGGCGAGACGGCGGATACGCTCGCGGCTTTGCGCGAGGCGAAACGCCGCGGACACAAGGCGCTGGCCATCATCAACGTGGTGGGCAGCACCATTGCGCGTGAATCCGACGGCGGCATTTACATGCACGCCGGACCGGAAATCGGCGTGGCTTCGACCAAGGCGTTTGTCTCGACCATCACGGTGCTGACGCTGCTGGCGATTCATCTGGGGCGGATGCGCCAGCTTTCCGCCAAACGCGCGCTGGAAATCCTGCGCGCCTTGGAGGACGTGCCCGCGCAAATCGAAGCGATTTTGACGCAGAACGAGCGGTTGCAGGAATTGGCCCAAAAATATGCCAAGGCAAGCGACTTCTTTTTCCTTGGTCGCGGTTACACGTTTCCCATCGCCCTCGAAGGCGCCTTGAAGCTCAAGGAAATTTCCTACATTCATGCGGAAGGCTACTCGGCGGCCGAGATGAAGCACGGTCCGATTGCGTTGATCGATGACCAAACCCCGACCGTGTTTCTGGTTCCCGATGATGTGATGTATGAAAAGACCATGGCCAACCTGGCCATGATCCGCGCGCGCAAAGGTCCGATCATTGCCCTGGCCACCGAAGGCGACGAAGCGGTGAAGAAGGTGGCGGATGACGTGATTTATGTGCCGAAGACTTTGGAACCTTTGAACCCGATTTTGACCAGCGTGCCGTTGCAGTTGTTTGCGTATCACATTGCCGTGGCGCGCGGCTGTGACGTGGACAAGCCGCGGAATCTGGCCAAGAGCGTTACGGTTGAATAACGGTCACTGCGGCAGCACGTGGTTTTGAACGGTGCAGGTGGGCAATTCATCCACGGTGTTGATGCTGTAAATACCGCCGTCCGGGCACGAAGGAAAGGCGCCATCCTTTAAATACGGCAGTAAATCCTCGGCGGTCGGCACCGCGTCGCCAGACTTGCCTTTTTCCAAAGCCCACTGCTGTTTGGCCCCGTCGATCTGGCGGAGATTATTGACGCATTGATTCCGGTGAAGGATCGCAATGCCGGCATCCGTGACGCGGCGGTTTTCGGTTTGAAGCTGCTGCAAATGGTCGCTCTGCAATTCCAGGGCCGTTCGGGCGGTGTTCAGATTGGTGGAGAGTTTCTGATTCTCGGCTCTCAACTGCGCGATTTCCGCCTGGGCCTGCGCCAGCCGGTTGGTGTAAATTTCGTTTTGTTTGCGCAGCCCGGAAATTTCCGCCGCCTGCATGCCGGCATTGGAATTTTTCAATGCGTCCAAATCCGATTGCATTTGCTGCGTCTGTTGCTGGGCCTCGTTCAATTTGACTTGCAGCGAATCCTTCTGGCGGATGGAGCGGAAGAGGAAAATTTCAGCCACCAGCATCAGCGCGAGGCAAAGCCAGGCAAACCAGCGTTTCAGGTTCATGGCCAGACAGTTTCCGTCTTTGGCCAAAATCGTCAAATAGGAAATGGCACCGGGATGATTAATGCTTTGAAAAAGTAAGATAAATGTTTGCAACCACGTCCGTTTTCTGGCGTCTATAAACTATCCATTATGAAAGACTCCATGAATCGACGGCAGTTCATCAAGACCACGGGTGTCATCGGCACCGGCATCGCCATGTCTGGCTATTTCAGCTCCATTGGAACCGCCGCGTCCAAGAGCTTGTCTCCCGCCCGGAAAATTGGGCCCAACGGCCGGATCACGGCGGCGGTCATTGGCACCAACGGCCGCGGTCTGGCGCATATCGATTGCCTGACCAGTTTGCCGGGGGTTGAAGTCACTTATATTTGCGATGTGGACACACGCGCCGTGGCAAAAGGGATTAACGAAACCGCCAAGAAACAAACGAACAAGCCGCAAGGCTTGGGCGATTTCCGCAAAGCTTTGGCCGATCCTTCGCTGGATGTCGTCACCATCGCCACGCCGGATCATTGGCACACGCCCATGGCGATCATGGCCATGGCTGCCGGCAAACATGTCTATTTGGAAAAGCCGTGCAGCCAAAATCCCTACGAAGGGGAATTGCTGCTGGCGGCGGTCAACAAATACCAGCGCGTCTGTCAAATGGGGGCGCAACGCCGCTCGTCGGCGCACATGCGCGAAATCATTCCGCAAATTCACTCCGGCCTCATCGGCAAGACCTATTACGGCAAAGGCTGGTATGCCAATGACCGCACCAGCATCGGTCATGGCAAACAGGTGCCCGTGCCGGAATGGCTGGATTACGAGCTTTGGCAGGGGCCGGCGCCGCGCCGCCCATACCTCGACAACCTCATCCATTACAACTGGCATTGGCGCTGGTTGTATGGCACCGGCGAAGCCCTCAACAACGGCACGCATGAAATCGACGTTGCCCGCTGGGCTTTGGGCGTGAAATGGCCAACGCGCGTTTCTTCCAATGGCGGACGCTACGCGTTTCAGGACGACTGGGAGTCGCCGGATACGCAGAGTATTTCGTGGGATTTTCCCGAAGGCAAATCCATGAGCTGGGAAGGGCGGAGCTGCAACAGCTTCCCGGTGGAAGGCCGTTCCCGCGGCACGTTGATTTACGGCACGGAAGGAACCGCGCTGTTGGACGGGGACGATTACATCATTTACGACAAGAAGGGCAAAATCATCAAGCAGGCCAAGGGTTCCGAAGTGGTTGATCCCACCAATACCATCAGCGGCAGCGGCTTGGGAATGGATACGTCGCATGTTTCTAATTTCATCGAAACAGTTCGCGGCACGCAGACATTGAACTGTCCTATTTCCGAAGGCTCCACCAGCGTGACCTTGTTGCTCCTGGGCAACATCGCCTGGCGCGTGGGGCGTGAATTAAATTGCGATCCGGCCACTGGGCATATTTTGAAGGATCGGGGCGCCATGAAATTGTGGCGTCGCAAATACGAGTCCGGCTGGGAACCCAAAGTTTGAGCATCTCTGAACCTGAGCTCACCGCGAGTTGATGCCTTGGCGGGCTGGAAGGGCAAGGTATTTCAACGTTCAAGCCAACTCAATAATTCATGGCGGTCTGGGCAAAGCCGCCGCTTACGCGAGAATCGGCGTAACCGGCTGACGGTGCTTAATTCCCGGAAACATTGACTGTTGCAAGCACAGTTTTGTTAAAGACTTGTAGATAGTTGCCGCGGTTTGAGATTTGCCATTTTCGGTTTACTTCGCGTAACCTGCTCGTGAACGAATGAGCATTCTCGCGTCAAATTTAACGGCTGAAGCCATTGCCAACCTGCCACGGCATGTGGCGGTCATCATGGATGGCAACGGGCGTTGGGCCAAGGCGCGTCATTTGCCGCGCATCGAAGGCCATCGGCGGGGTGCGGATTCGGCGCGGGAAATCATCCGCACCGCCGGCGAACTCGGCATCAAGTATCTCACGCTCTACGCGTTTTCCGCCGAGAACTGGAACCGGCCCAAGGATGAAGTGGACGCGTTGATGAAGTATCTCGTTCACTATCTCAAGTCCGAGACGAAGGAGCTGAACAAGAACAACGTTCGCTTGGAAGTCATTGGCCAGATTCATCGCCTGCCGGACAACGTGCAGGAACATTTGCGGAAGAGCATCGAGACGCTTTCCAAAAATAACGGCCTGACGCTCATCATGGCGTTGAGCTACGGCAGCCGCATCGAAATTGTCGAGGCGGTCCGGCAAATCGCCAAGAAGGTGAACTCCGGCAAGCTGGAGCCGGAAGACATCACGGAGGCGGTGATTTCCGATCATCTCTGGACGCGCAATGTTCCTGACCCGGATTTGATGATCCGCACCAGCGGCGAGATGCGCATCAGCAATTTTCTGCTCTGGCAGTTGAGCTACGCCGAGCTGGTGATCACACCTACACTCTGGCCGGATTTCAAAAAGCCGCAGTTTATTGCGGCGCTGGAGGAATACGCCAGACGGCATCGCCGCTTCGGCGGGGTGTGAACGGTCAAGCCGCTCAAATGGTCGAGGTGCCGCACTTGAACACGCTTTTCGAGGTTATCCACGAAGACGACGATTTATTGATCGTTCACAAGCCGGCGGACCTGGTCTGCCATCCCACCAAAGGCGATGAATATTCCAGCCTCATCAGCCGGGCGCGGATTTATCTCAAGGCCGACAAAGAGCCGCGCATGGTGAATCGTCTGGATCGCGAGACATCAGGATTGGTGGTGATAGCCAAGCATGCGGAAGCTGCCGGTGAATTGGGGAAAATCTGGGAGACACGCACGATTACCAAGGAATATGTCGCCATTGTTCATGGTCACGTCGCGGCAGAACGAGGGATCATCGATGCGCCGCTCGGCAAGGATGAAGCCAGTAAAGTCGCGATCAAGGATTGTGTCCGGACGGATGGCACACCGGCCCAGACGGAATTTTTTGTGGAGCGGAGATTTACCCGTAATTCGCCAGTTGATTCAAGCTTGGCCGAACCCTTCCGTGCGGATTTCGCGATTGAGAAGAAATTTACTTTGCTTCGCCTCATTCCTCGCAGTGGACGCAAACACCAGATTCGCATTCACCTCTCGCACATCGGGCATCCTATTGTTGGGGACAAGCTGTATGGCGGCGATGAAGATCTTTACCTGGCTTTGGTCGAACGAAGATTGACTGCCGAACAGCGGACGCGATTGATTTTGCCCACCCATGCCCTTCACGCCGGCCGGCTGCGATTCCAATGGCGCGGGCGCGACCTGGATTTTGCCTGTGCGCCGGAGCCGGACTTTACAAATTTTTGGGCGGGTGCGGCCGCGTAATTCATGGGCTTCAGAGCGTTTAATGCCTTGTTGATGCGAAACATTTTTAATTCCGCGTAAATGGACTGGGCCAATCCGGATTTGGTGAAACCCAAGGCTTTTGCTCCTTTTGTGGCGAAGAATTTTTCGAAATCAGCCGAAGTGAAATGTTGCACCACCGGATAGTGGGCAAAATCCTTCAACACTTCATCGCGGTTTTCCGGGGCAATGTCATCGGCGATCAGCACGAAATGCAACCGCCCTTTGTTGGCGCGGAGACAGTCCCGCCCGACGAGCAGCGATCGCGATTTCAGCACAAATGGGAACAGCCGTTCCACGGGTCGCGACGGTTGTGCCGTTTCATCCGTCATCACGCTACCTTGGTCTTGACCTTGAACCCTTTGATCACAGTGCGATTAAGCTTGGAAACGATGCTGTTGACGTGTTCGCTGGCCACATCGACAAACAAATGCTTCTCCCGCACGTCCACCGTGCCGACGACTTTGCCGGGCAGGCCGGTTTCTCCCGCCACGGCGTTGACAATGTCAATCGGCTTGATGTCCTTATCCTGACCCAAGTTCATCCACAACCGGGTTTGGCCCTGGGGGGTGGCGCGGCTGGCCTTGGCCTTGGAGGCAGCAGGTTCTGATTTGGGTTTGAGAAACAGCTTTGATTCGGTGGCGGCAGCCGGAGTTTCAACGGACTTTAGAATTTCCTCGTCCGAATAGGTCTTTTCTGGTTTGGCAGCGGCAATGTCTGGCTTTCCCCCCTCGGAAACGGGGGCCGTGGTGTGTTCCGCCGGTGCAATCGCCGGTGCAATGTTTCCGGTTTCGGCCGGTTGCATTGCCTTTTTAAAGCGAACAGAAACCTCATTGGTTTCCGGCTGCGGTGTTAGGACTTCCTTGGAACGAGCCGGTGGTTTCTCAGCGCGGCTGGGGCGTTCGGAACGATAATCGCGACGTTTTTCCAGGCCGGGACGCCGCTCCTCCTGGTAGCTGCTTTCACCGCGATCCTCGCGGCGCGGGCGCCGTTCATCGCGATAATCCCAGTCACGCGGGGCAAAACGCTCACGCCGTTCCTCAAACCGTCCGCTGCGCTGGCGGGGTTCAAAACGGTCGTCCCGCGGCGGACGTTCGTAGGCATCAGTTTTGGGTGCGGGTTTGGCGGCTTCTCCGCTTTGCAATTGGTGAATCAATGCGGATGCAATATCGGCGGATTCAAAACCGTCTTCGACCAGCCGTTCGATCAGGTGGTCAAAACGCTGATACTCTTTGGAAGCCAGCAATTGGCGCAGCTTGTCGAGAAAGACGTTTTCACGGGCTTCGGCGACTTCATCCACCGTGGGAATGCGTCCGCGCTGAATGCGGACATTGGTGAACCGTTCGATGTTGCGGATCTGGAACAATTCGCGGTAGGGCACCAGCGAAATGGCCCGACCGCTGCGGCCCGCGCGGCCCGTGCGGCCGATGCGATGCACGTAATCTTCCGGGTCGTAAGGCAAATCGTAGTTGAAAACAACCTCCACATCGTCCACGTCAATACCGCGCGCGGCCACGTCGGTGGCGACCAGAAATTCCAAACCGGATTGGCGGAACTTGTTCATCACGCGGTCGCGCATGTTTTGGGTCATGTCGCCGTGCAGACGGTCGGCTTGATAACCGGCGGCTTCCAGGTAATCCACCAGATCATCCACCATGCGCTTGGTGTTGCAGAAAATGATGCCGAGCTTGAGGTCGTGCAGGTCAATCAGCCGGGTGAGCAGCTCCATTTTGTGGCGACGGTCCACTTCGTAATAAGCCTGTTCGACGGTGGGAACGGTCATTTCCTTCCGTTCGATCTTCACATTCTGTGGATCGCGCGAATATTTCTCGATCAAATCGCGGATCGGCTTGGGCATGGTGGCGGAAAAGAAAACCGTCTGACGTTCGGCTGGCACGGCCTGGAGAATCAACTCGATATCTTCGCGGAACCCCATGTTCAACATGACGTCGGCTTCATCGAGAATGGCCATCTTGACGGTGTCGAGGCGCAGCGTGCCTCGGCGCATGTGATCCATGACCCGGCCCGGCGTGCCGATGACGATTTGCGCCCCCCGGCGCAAGCCGTCGAATTGGCGTTCGTAGGACTGGCCGCCATAAATCGGCAAGGCATGGATGCCGCGTTTGAAAAAGGCGAGTTTGTGAATTTCCTCCGACACTTGCACGGCGAGTTCGCGGGTGGGGCAGAGAATGAGCACCTGCACTTCGCGGCGGGCGGGATCTACCTTTTCCACCGCCGGAATGCCGAAGGCCGCCGTTTTGCCGGAGCCGGTTTGCGACTGGCCGACGATGTCCTTGCCGGTCATCAGCACGGGAATGGCCTCGGCCTGAATCGGCGAAGCCTGCTCGAAACCGAGCTTGTCGATGGCCTTGAGCAGTTCGGGGGACAAACCCAATTCGGAAAATAATTTTGACGTCATGTGGTTAAATCGTCTTGGCGACTTGGTCCACTGTAACAGAACGGCACGGGTAGCGAGAGCTAAATTTTAAGGGGTGCCAACGGGAGATTTTTCGCGTAACAGCAAGTTTGCCGTTGACACTTTGCCTTAAGTAAAGAGCATTGTGCATCCCGTTCCCCCTATGAACAATCGTCACGATAAAATTCTATTCTGGGGCTGCTTTATTGCCCTCATTACCACCAGCTACGCCTTCATCAGCCGCATGATATTGTGCGGCGGCCAGTTCGTCACCGACTTTGGCTTGGACAAGGTGGCGGTGGGCGAACTTCAGGGGGCGGGTATCTGGCCGTTCGGGGTCAGCATCATCATTTTTAGCCTGTTCATTGATCGGATCGGCTACAAGGTGGCCATGATTTTTTCGTTCGTTTCCTATCTCATCTACACGGGCATGGCTTTCATGGCGTATCATGCCATTCACGGCGTGACCGGCAGCGAACTGATCGCGGCCCAGCACCATGGGCACCAGTTGTTATATTGGGGCAGCATCATTCTCGGCCTGGGCAATGGAAGCGTTGAGGCGTATGCCAACCCAATTGTGGCGACCATGTTTAATCAGGACAAAGCAAAATGGCTGAACCGCCTGCACGCCGGCTGGCCGGGCGGCCTGGTGCTGGGCGGTCTCTGCACCATTGCTCTGGCCAACAATGCCGACTGGCGATTGACGCTCGGCTTGATCCTGATTCCCGCTTTTATTTTCTTCTTCATCTTGATTGGTTTAAAATTTCCCAAAAGCGAACGGGAACAGGCCGGCATTGGCTACGTGCAAATGCTCAAGGAACTTGGCATGTTTGGCGCGTTGGTGGGCTTCGGACTGGTCTTTGCGCAACTGCAACAAGTGCTCGTTCCGGCGGCCTGGGCATGGCCGAGTTGGGCGTTCTGGGTTCCGACCGGCCTGGTGGTGTTGGTATTTGCCGCCGTCACCAAGTCTTTCGGGCGGCTATTGCTGGCATGGCTCATCATCATCATGATGCCGCAAGCAACCACCGAACTGGGCACCAACGGCTGGATCACCGCGCTCATGGAAGATCCGATGAAAGCCGCCGGCTACAACGCCGCCTGGGTGCTGGTTTACACCTCGGCGATCATGTTGATTTTGCGTTTCTGCGCCGGACCGCTCATCCACAAATTCTCGCCGCCGGGTTTGCTGCTGACGTGTTCGGCCCTGGCTGGCCTCGGCATTCTGGCGCTTTCCAAAACCGCGCACTCCGGGACGGGAACTATTTTTGCGGCGGCCACCTTGTTTGGCATCGGCATCACGTTTTTCTGGCCAACCATTCTGGGTCTGACTTCGGAGCAATGTCCGAAGGGCGGGGCGCTAACGCTCAATGCGATGGGCGGGATCGGCATGTTGGCGGTGGGCATTCTGGGGTCGCCCTTTCTGGGATACATGCAGGAAAACACCACCACCCTGCAGCTGCGCGAAACCAATCCCGCGCTTTACCAGCAGGTGACCGTGAAGAAAAATTATCTGTTGGGCGCGTATGAAGCGATAGATCCCGATAAAAAGGCCGCCATCACTGATGAAAAATCTCTGAACGACCTCAAGGCGGCGGAAATTTCCGGCAAGTTCAGCGCCCTTGGCAAAATGGCCATGTTCCCGATGTTTACCTTCCTGTGCTACCTCCTGCTGATCGGCTATTTCAAAACGCGCGGTGGCTACAAGCCGGTTCTCTTGGACAAGAAGTAATTCCAGTTCATTCCGAAGTTGCCAGCGGAGGCGCGGTTCGCGATCCCAGATGCTGCCAGGTTTTCTCTTCATTAAGAAAAACCAGCCAGGCGGGGTTGCGCCGCAAAATCTCCTGAATCTCCGGTTCCTCCAGGATCATGCAGGCGGTGGACAACGCATCGGATTCGGCGGCGGAATCCGCCAGCGCCCAGGTCCGATGATGCTTCGAACACGGCTGGCCCGTGCGTGGATCAAAAATATGTTTTCCTTTCACCGCCAGACCGGAGCCGCTCAATGAAGCCTGACTCAGCCAATGGCGACGCGGCGAATGATCATCGCCCAAGCCACAAGACCAGCCGGCAGAGTCCGCCGGCGCTTCTCCGGCGAGAATGCTGCTGCCGCCCGCGACTAGCAGATAGGCGGAACAACTCCACTCATGCAGCACCGTCGCCATGCGATCCAGGGCAAACCCTTTGCCGATGGCGCCCAAATCAAACTCCAGCCGCCCATTGTCGCAGCGGATGGTAAATTCCTTGTCCACCAGGCTCCAGAGCGGCTTGGTCGGTTGGGTCCGTAGTGCGGCGGCGGTGACGGAAAACGCGCCACGCGTGGCGAACTCCATTTTGCGGGCGAGGTTCAAACAGGCAAAGACTGGTTCCGTCAGACGTAATTTTTCGCCCACTTTGAGTTCGCCGATCTGGGCGATTTCGCTGTTGGCGCGGAAGCGGCTGAGTTTGGATTCGAGGTCATCCAACAAGGCAAACGCCGCCTGCGCTGCCTGCTGCGCGTAGGCCTTTTCCTCGTTGGCAATGCGCACCTGGAATTGTGTGGCCATGGCGCGGCGGTTGAAGACGTGAATTTCGCTCATGGAATATCCGCGTTCGGCACCCAGAGAATGAGCAGCACGTTTGGCCGCCAGCCAAAGAATTCGGGGCGATAATCTTTTAGCTCCGTGGTCAACGGCTCGATCACATCCGTGGAGGTGATAAAGTAATCCGCCGCGCCCGTGGTTTGTCCCGGTTGCCAGAATCCGACGTTTTGAAACTGGCGCAAATACCACGGCAACGGCCAGGGATCGGCTGCCACCACGGCGATGCGCGGATCGGTTTGGTGGTTTTTTTTAGCCAGAATTTTCAGGCGGCCCGGCAAGCGGAGCAAATCCTCGCCGGTGTGGGCATAGGCATATGGATTGGATTCATCGGCTGGCCTCAAGAAAGCCCATTGGCGCGTGTCGTGAGCCAGCAGCACGATTATGATGGTCACCAGCAAAGAAGTTCCCAGACGAACCGAAAATTTTGACCAGCGCGTCCAAATCCAAGCGATGAATTGACCGGCAAAAATCGCCAAAGGCAGCCAAAAGTTGAGCGCCAGCCACGGGGTTTTGTAAGGAATGGCGCTGTAAACCAGCAGAATGATCAGCGCATATACCGCCAGCATGAAACTTGCGGAATACGCCGGCTGGCGCAGCGCCCGCAGCATTCCCAAACCCGCCAGCGCAAGTATGAGTGCGCCGGACCAGCCACCGCCCAACAAAACCAGATAATACCAGAATGGTTTCTCGTGACCTTCGCCGCCGGCCCGCGCCGTGAAATTTGGGATTGCTTTGAGCAGGTCGGCAAACACGGCCAGATTGCGCCCAAACCAGGTGAATAACAGGATGGTGACGATGAAAAAGGTGATGCCGAAGGCGGCCATTGCCTTGCGTTTTTTGGGCTGCCTGGCCGGACATTGAATCGGACACAAAAAACAACCCAGCACCAAGGCAGAGGCCAGGGCAAAAAAGTGGATGACGGCAGTTTCTTTGCAGGCCAACATGAAGGCGGCAAAGCCACCGGCGAATGCGGATGCTGTCAGCGCTCTGGTCTTTAACATGCGCGCCCCCGCTAGAATGATCCCCCAGGTTGAAGCAACAAACAAAGTTTCGTGAATGAAGTAACGGTCGTAATAAACAGGCAGGGGGGCCAGCGCGAGCAAAAGGGCGGCAATGACGCAACTTATAAACCCAAACATTTCGCAGCCAAGACCGAGCGAGAGCACTGTGAGCGTGCCAACGAGGACGGTCGTGAGTCGCAGTTCAGTTTCGGTCAGGCTGGCAAAGTCTTTTGCGCCCTGAAGTTTTACGATTGGCTCGGCCAGAGCAGGCAAACCCGGGCCGTGTCGATCTTGCGGGTCGTAGTGGAAGGCTTTGCCGGAAAGCAGTTCACCAATGGTGTAGGCGTTGATGGATTCATCCGTGTGCATGGGCCGCTCGCCCAACTGCGGCAGGCGAACAGCCAGGGCAAGCAGGCCGATCAGCAGAAAAATCGCCCAATGCAATTTGGGCGATGGCGTCGTGAATGGCTTTGATTGAGGGGACAAGATTTCACCTCAAGCTGAAGCCCGGCCCGGCGCATGGGCCGGGCCGGGTGAGCAATTGAAGTTTAAGCGGCGGGCTTGCCGTAAACTTCGACTTCGATGTAATGGTTCATCTTATTGGTCGTGTTGCCTTTGCTGTAAAGGCGGACGTAGCGACCTTTGACGCCGTTGACATCGATCAACTTGCCGAAATAGGTTTCGATGTAGGGACGGTCTTTGCCGGCACCCAGGCCAAGTTCATTGCTGGCATCGTTGTTGTAAACGGTCGTCACGTTTTTTTCAAATTTGGGATCGTCGGAGATTTGCACGACAACATCGAAATAAACGCGTTTTTGCGAATGATAGTGCCAAACGCAGATGGCGTAGATGTCGGATTCTTTTTCCAGGTCGATCTGCACCCATTGTTTGCCGGGAGCAAATTCCACCCAGGAACCCTCATCGCCTTCCTTGTCGCCGTCGGTGATCAAGTCCAGCGTGCCAATGATGGGGTCGCTGTCGCTGGCGGTGACTTTTTTGCCGGCGGCAAGATTGACGGTGCCGGTCGGGACCATGAAATCCGTGGCGGCGCTTTTCTGTTCCGGTTCCAGGTTGGGAACTTTGATCGGCACAGGCGTGCCCACGAACAGCGGTTTCGGCAGATCGATTTTGAGCGGAACTTTGTCTTGGGCCAGCGCTGCCACGCTGGTGAGCATGAGGGCAATGGTCAGTTTTGGGAGCAATGATTTCATAAAACAGGCTTAAGCTTTGGTTTCTTCCTCGGAAATTTCAAGTATTTTGCGGGCGGCGATGGCTTCGTTGGCCTTGTGAATGACGTATTCGCTGGCGAACGCCTCATCCGCCGGGCAATTCAATTTGGCGGTGCCGCGAATGGCGTTGAAAAAGTTCTCCAGATGAGGCTGATGAATTTTTTTGGCGAACGTGACCGGAATGTCGTATTGTAGCAGCGGCGCGGTTTCACGGACATCAACTTTGTCGGCATCGTTGGCCGGTTGCGTGGCGCTGGTGCGAAGGTAATTTTTGGCCACCAAGTCGTCCCAAGCCGGAGCGCGGTCTTCGCGGTAGAGTTTGGTGATGGACGGATTTTCCGACATTTTGATCGTGCCTTCATCGCCCATGAACATTTCAAAATAGCCGCCGCCGGCGCTGGTGGTGGTTTGCACCTGATAAAAGGCGCGGACGATGCCCGTCGGGATGGGGGAATCGTGGGGAAGCTGATACTCGTAAACCACCATGGCGTTGTCATACCACTCGTGATTCTGGTAATAATCAACCCCGCCGCTGGCCATTACGGTTTTGGCGGGTGAACCGAGCCACCAGTTGAAAATGTCAATCTGGTGCGCTCCAAGATCGGACAACGGTCCGCCGCCAAGACCTTTGAACCAGCGCCAGTTGCGAAACTGGTGCATGTCTTTGAAACCGTATTTGGCCAATTCCGCCGCCGACATGTCGGAATGTTTGGGCCAGCCGAAATCTTCAGTAACGGCCCGGTTCCACTGCGCCTGTGCCGCAGTGAGGCGACCGCAAATTTTGGCGTCGTGAATCAGCCGGTTCAGCGCAAAAATGTAGCGCGGATTGCTGCGCCGCTGATGGCCGATCTGAAGCAATTTTCCGGTTTCACGCATGGTCTGCACCATTGAGCGGGCGCCTTCAATCGTGTTGCTCATCATCTTTTCACAATAGACGTGCAAACCGGCCTTGAGACAGGCATTCGTGATGGGCGCGTGCCAGAAATCGGGCGTGGCGACGACGACCGCCTGCAAATCCTTTTCATGCGCGAGCAGGTCTTCGTAATTTTCGTAGCCGTTGACTTCCACGCCCTGGGCCTTGATGCGCCGAATGTTGCTTTCGCGATTGTATTTCCAAACGTCAACGATGGCCACGAGCTTGATGCCTTCAATGACCAGCAAGGATTCCAGCAGCACCTGGCCTTCGGCGCCGCAACCGATGAGGGCGACGTTCAGATTGGAGAGGACGCCTTTGGAAGTGGCGGGTTTTTGTCCGGAATCGGGACTGCACGAGGCCAGCAGAAGTCCGGCCCCGGCCACCGCTGTGGTGCCGAGGAATTCGCGCCGGGTGTAAGTGGGTTTTACCATTTTTTGAGGAGCGCAAATTTGTTGTATTTGACGAGCATGAAGGCCATTGCGACCAGCGCCATGTGAATGCCCAGCCAGGAAATGCCGTCATCCTGTTTGATCAGGATCAGGCCGATGGTCAGCATGATGTAGATCAAACCTTGCAGGAAAAGCGAAAGGCGGGTGCCGAGACCGAGCAGCAACATCACGCCCGTGGCCAGCAGGGCCGGTCCCAGCAGGGCGTTGAAGGCGTTCGTGGCGAAATGGGGCAGCATCACTTCATTGGCGAATTTGCCTTTCAGCCCCGCCGGAATGCCGGAGTAATTGGCGGCGGCGTAATACTTGACCTTCATTTCCACCAAGGCGCCGCTGGCGTCGGGCAGGCCGGTGGTCGGATCAATCAACGGCTGTTGCACCGTTTTATAGGCGCCAAACTTTTCAATGCCGGTGAAAAGCGCCCGCACCCCCAGCCAGCCGCGCAAGAGCAGGAAGGCGAGCGAGTAGTCCAAGTTGCCGCCACACTGGGTTTGGCCGGTGGCGTTCGGTTTGTTTTCAGTGGTTTCTTTCATTGTTTATTAACATTCAGGTTCCGAGCGGATGCGGGGGTAGGCGCTGGCTCTCGGCTGGATGATTGTCGCCTGACACAATAGCCAAATTGCCTGAAGCGCCAATCATTTTTTAAGTTTTCCAATCCTTTCGGTAATGGGCCTGGATATATTTTTCGGCTTCCGGCTCGTGAGTCGCGCGCATCTCGCTTCCGTTCCAGCTTAATGTCTTTTGCATTCGCAAGGCCACCACGCCAGACAACACAATCTCCGTCAACTGGCCGCCGGTTTCAAAGTCTGAAAAAGTGGCCGGACCGCCATTGGCCGCATCCACCCATTCTTTCAGGTGGCCCGGGCTGCGGGGCAGTGTAAATGGGACATCTTGGGTGGCTTGATGATTCAAAATTCCCGACAATTTTTTTTCATCGTCCAATTGAATGTAATTGGCTCCGGGATGGGGCGCGCCGAATGTGAAACCGCGGTCGCCCCGAATCAACACGCCTGCATCCGGCAGGTTGCCAATGTGTTCGACGACGGACGCGGGGACAATTTTTTCGTCCGGCAACCAGCCGCCGTCATACCACCAAAGAGTTACGGGCGGCAGTTCGTGGCGGGCGGCAAATTCAAAGCGGATGCGGACGCCTTTGGGATAGCTGTCGCTGTAACCATGCTGAACTTCCGGAGCGATGAAGGTTGGATATCCCAGCTTCAAGGCGCGGGCCGGCAAATTTAATCCATGACAACCCCAATCGGCCATCGAGCCGCCGCCAAAATCATACCACGCCCGCCACGCCCGCGGGTGATAGCAGCCGTCTTTGTAAGCGTGGAACGGCGCGGGGCCGATCCAGTTTTCCCAATGCAAACCCGCAGGCACGGGATTTTCGCCGGTGGGCCAGGATTGGCCGGCCTTGAAAGAACCGCTCGGCGGAACCCACACATGGACTTCGCGAACAGTGCCGATGGCGCCGCTCTGAATGATTTCTATCGCCCGGCGCATGTTCGGCGAAGCGCTGCCTTGATTGCCCATTTGCGTGGCCTGCCGGGGGAATTGCCTGGCGAGTTGACGCAAAGCGCGCGCTTCGGAGATGGTATGGGTCAAAGGTTTTTCGCAAAACACATGTTTGCCGGCACGCAAGGCCGCTGCGGAGATCGACGCGTGCCAATGGTCGGGCGTGGCGATGACCACCGCATCCACGTCGGACTGGAGCAAATCCCGGAAATCAGTGAATGTTTTCGGGGCGGGCGCCGGTTCCGGCAGGAATCGGCGGGCCTTGGCCATTTGTTCATCGTCCACGTCACAGAAAGCACTGACGTTGATCCCGCAGGTGAGACTCTCCTTCAACCGGCCGCTGCCCATGCCGCCGAGGCCAATGAATCCCACATTAAGTTTCTGGTTGGAATCGGTCGCGCGAACCAAATTTGGAAATCCGATGGTGGACGAACCGGCCGCCAGCGCGGTGAGTTGCAGGAAGCGGCGGCGCGACAGTTGTTTTTTGCCGCTTAAGTTAAGTTTGTTTAGTTTGCTCGTTCGTATGCTCACGCGCGTATCAAGGAGTTGACGTTTTTCGTTAAGTTCTGGTTTCAAAAAACATTGGCAGGTTATCAGGAATTGAAAATCTTTTTTTCGGATACTTGACCTGTCTGTCCGGCTTGGCAACATGACGTCACAAATCTCACTTGCTTATGTCACGAACTGTCACTCTCTTCACCGGTCAATGGGCCGATCTTCCGCTGGCCAAACTGCTGCCACTCGTCAAAAAGATGGGTTACGAAGGCGTGGAACTCTGCTGCTGGGGCGATCACTTTGAAGTGGATCGCGCACTGGCGGAGCCAGATTACGTCAAAAAGAAGTGGGCGCTTCTAAGCAAGCACGGGCTGACATGTCAGGCCATTTCCACTCATCTGGTCGGTCAAGCGGTGTGCGATTTGATCGATGAGCGGCATCAACCGATTCTGCCGCCGGATGTCTGGGGCGATGGCAAGCCGGAAGGCGTGCGTCAACGGGCCGCTGAAAAAGTAAAAGCCACGGCGCGGGCGGCGAGAACGTTTTTCAACGCCAAACCCGGGCGCAAGGGCGGCGATGACTTTCCGGCGGTCGTCAATGGCTTCACCGGTTCCAGCATCTGGCACGCGTTGTATGCGTTTCCGCCGACGAACCAGGCATACATCAATCGCGGCTTTGCCGATTTCGCCAAGCGCTGGCTGCCGATTCTGGATGTGTTTGAAAAGGAGAACGTCAATTTTGCTTTGGAGGTGCATCCCACGGAAATTGCGTTTGATATTGCTTCCGCCCGGCGCGCGCTGGAAGCCGTGAACAATCATCCGCGCTTTGGGTTCAACTACGATCCGTCACACCTGGGCTATCAAGGCGTGAATTACGTGAAATTCATTCGTGAATTTTCCCGGCGCATTTTCCACGCGCACATGAAGGACGCGTGGTGGGGGCACGGCGACGGTTCGGTGGGCGTGTTCGGCGGGCACACGGATTTCACGGATGCCCGGCGTTATTGGGATTTTCGTTCGCTGGGCCACGGCGACATTAATTTCGAGGAAATCATCGTCGCACTGAATGACATTGGTTATCGCGGGCCGCTTTCCGTGGAATGGGAAGACGGACGCATGGACCGCATTCACGGCGCCACGGAAAGTTGTGCGTTTGTCCGGAAACTCGACTTTACTCCCAACCAGGCGGCCTTTGACGCCGCCTTCGCGAGAAAATAACGAGTGGAAAGCCGGCATGATACTTCAGCCTCCGTTTTCACGGAGGCCGTTGCCGAAAGCTGTAATTAAAATTCGTGGCTTGTTTCAGGGACTTGGTTTCCCTAGTTTGAATTCTCCAATCAAAATTTTATGCCAGATCTGGTTCGAAACGGCTGACGCCATTTGTCTTTGAACGAATGGCACGTGAAAACCCTCTTAAATAACCTTAAACAAATCACATCCATGTCAAATAAACCCCTCAATGTCGGGCTGGTCGGCGGTGGCAAAGGCGCATTTATTGTAAATCCGCACCAAAAGGCCATTCACTTTGATGGCACGCGCCGCGTCGTGGCCGGGGCGCTTTTCCCTGATCCAAAAATTGCCTTGGAAGAGGCGGCCAAGTGGCCGTATCCCATTAAAGGTTACGGTTCCTACGATGAAATGATCGCGGCGAACCAGTCATTGCCTGAAGACGAAAAGCTGGATTACATCCTGATCGTCACGCCCAATTTTGTCCACTACGACCCGGCCATGAAAGCCATGAAAGCCGGGATTGCCGTCTTTTGTGAGAAGCCATTGTGCCTGAATTTGAAAGAAGCCAATGCGCTGGTCAAAACGTCCCGCAAACTGGGCGTGCCGTTTGCCGTGGCGCATACGTATCTCGGTCATTGGACAAGTCGCTTCGCCCGTTACATCGTGCAAAGCGGCCTGCTGGGCGACGTGCGCTGGGTGGACAGCTATTATAACCAAGGCTGGCTGGCGACCAAACTCGAGGCCACCGGCCAGCAGCAGGCCTCGTGGCGCGTTGATCCCAAGCGGGCTGGTGGTTCCGGCTGTGGCGGCGATATCGGCACCCACGCCTTGATGCAACTTCGCTATGTAACCGGATTGAACGTCACCCACGTCTCGGCTCACATGGAAACATTTGTGCAAGGGCGGATGCTGGACGATCATTTCACGATCTATTGCAAGCTCAACAACGGTGGCAAGGCGCTGGTTCGCGCGTCGCAAATTTGCATTGGCCACAAAAATGAACTCGGCATCGTCGTGGCGGGCACCAAAGGCACCTTGCGCTGGCGGCAGGAGGAACCCGAGAGCATCACCATTCATCTACCCAACCAGCCGGATCGCGTTTACTGGCGGGGGGCGGTGACGCCCGGGGACGGGTTTTTGCCGGGCGATGTTCCGGCTGATTTGATGGCGGAACCGACCGTTCCTTCGGGCCATCCGGAAGCGTTCCACGATGCCTTTGCCCGGCTGCACAGGTGTTTCGAAGCCGATGTCCGCAAATGGAAGGCCGGCGAAAAATTCAGTTGCGATGGCAGCAAATACGCAAACGTGGAAGACGGCTGGAATGGAATTGCGTTCATTGAAACCTGCGTCAAGAGCAACCAAAAGAACGGCGCCTGGACGGCAATGCCTAAACAATAATTTCGTAACCATAACTAAAATCACATGAACATGAAAATAACCTCCCTGGCCTTGGTGACTGTTTTGACCGCGCTTTCGCCCCTGGCACACGCTCAAAAGCCGGTCGAAACCATCATTGATGGCGTTGCGGGCTTTCAAGACACGCCGATGGAACCAGACGGCAAATGGCACGTGCATGATCCAGCGCGTCCGCAGCCCCCCATCGTAACGCCGGGCACCTTCAGCCAAAACGCCACGCCGCCAAGTGACGCGATCGTGCTGTTTGATGGAAAAGATTTGTCGCAATGGCGGGACAAGGGCAAAGGCGGCCCCGCGCAATGGCGCGTGGAAGACGGCGTGGCGGTTTCCGCCAAGGGTGACATCGTCACCACCAACAAATTTGGTGACATTCAGTTGCATTTGGAATTCCGTGAGCCGACACCGCCTAGGGACAGCGGCCAGGGCCGGGGCAACAGCGGCATTTTCTTCATGGGACTTTATGAAGTTCAGGTTCTGGATTGTTACAACAACAAAACCTATGCCGACGGAGCCACCGGAGGATTGTATGGGCAGCATCCGGCTCTGGCTAACGCCTGCCGCCCGCCCGGAGAATGGGAGACCTACGACATCATCTTTACCGCGCCTCGCTTCGGCGAAGGCGGAAAATTGGAGTCGCCGGCGTATGCGACGGTGATTTTGAATGGCGTAGTGGTGCAAAATCACCAGGCGTTTCGCGGGGCCACCAACTGGCGTTCGCTTGGCAGCTACTCGCCGCATGATGCGGAACTGCCATTGGGGCTGCAATATCACAACAATTCCGTTTCCTTCCGCAACATTTGGGTGCGGAAGGTGCCGATGGTGAACGAACCCTAAGCCGCGTGAACGAGGTAAAGTTATGAAAAAAATTATCGTTTTACTGGCGATTTCACTGCTGACGGTGGCGGTTCAGGCCGCGCCCAAAAAATTGTTGGTGGTCACCACCACCACCGGGTTCCGTCACAGCTCCATTCCGACGCTTGAAAAGGTTCTGGCGGAGCTTGGTCAGGAAAGCGGCGAGTTTACGGTTGATTATATTCATCAGCCGCCGGGACAGCCGGGAAATCTCAAGAACGATGCGTCGCCCGAAGAAAAAGCCGAGCATCAAGCGGCGGTTGAAAAATGGAACGCCGAGTTGAAAGCCGCTTTGCAGAAACTGTCGCCGGAGTCATTGAAAAATTATGATGGCGTGGTTTTCGCCAGCACGACGGGCGACTTGCCCATTCCCGACCCGCAGGGTCTGCTGGATTGGATTAAAGCCGGTCACGCGTTTATTGGCATTCATGCCGCCAGCGACACATTTCACAATTGGCCGGGTTACATCGAAATGCTGGGTGGCGAATTCAAGCATCATGGCCCGCAAGTGAGCGTGGTCTGTTTGAACGAAGACCCGCAGCATCCGGCCAACGTAAAATTGGGCAAGACCTGGACCATTTCGCAGGAGGAAATTTATCAATTCAAAAACTACGATGCGTCGAAAGTTCATGACCTGTTGATCATGGACAAACATCCGGAAAATCATGAGCCTGGTCACTTTCCTGTGTCCTGGTGCCATAACTATGGCGCGGGCAAGGTGTTTTATACTTCGCTGGGGCATCGGGAGGACATTATTGACGCGGATCCCACTCTAAAAGACCGCAAAAACTCCCCGGAAATCAGCCGGGCCTATCAGGCGCATGTGCTTGGAGGCATTGAATGGGCATTGGGATTGAAACCGGGTGCTCCCGCCGCTCCAGTCCAATGAGCGGGTTGCGAGCGCAAGTTTGAGTCGCTCGTTTCGCAGACGCCGGATTGATAATCCGGCGTCTGCTATTTTGTGGCCTTGGCTGATTTCGGGATTTACGTTAGAAATCGCATTCGATGCAACGGGCGGATGATCCTAGATTTCGCACTGGAAACCGCGAAATACGCGAACCGGCCAGGATTTCGGAACCATTACTCATTCACCTGGTGGGTGAAGGAATTTGGCGGTCTCACAGACTCGCTTTGGCCTTGGTTTTCGGGGGGTGGGGGGGTGATCCGCAGTTTATCCCAACGCGGATTTTAGGTGGATGCGGGTTTGATTTTTGGCGGATCGAAATTTTGTAAAGCTTTCCAAATCAAGCATGCCGTTCAAAACCCAATCAATTTGGCGCGGGACCATTTGATTTGGAGAATAACGGCTTATCTGAAGGATTATAGAAATTGACTGTATGCTTTCTGTTTTGAAGTGTTTCAAATAAATGGACACAGAATTTTGCCGGGAAATTGCGGCCGGATTCGCGGGGCTGAAAGCGGGGTGGAAATTATTTCCGCCGTGGTGACGCGGTGGAAATAATGACCGGATCCGGCATTGGTTCAAGTTGGGAGGCTGGCAACATTTGCCTTCAGACGTTTGGAAGCAGACTTTTTTTCCGGGGATTTTGGGAATGGCAACCAATGGCCGCATCGGAAGTTTTTCATCGGAAAAAATGCGCGAAAATTTTTGTGAATTTTTTTTAGACTTGATTTCTGATTCCCGGTTTTTGCAAGGAACGCAATTGAAGGCAGTTCTGTTTTTTATAAAAACTTTAGCTGAATTTTTAGGGAAAAATACTGGGTCGCCAAACGATCTGGCAGCCTTTCTGCGATTGGTCTGGCATGTTGTTGGAAGTCGTTCATCGCAGAGTAAAGTTGCTGGTCTTGAAGTTGATCATTACCGCCTTCCCGATTCTGGTTCTTCAATCTTCAGTTCATGCCGGACAAAGTATCACCTTGGCCTGGGATGCCAGTGGCGACTCCAGTGCCGCCGGCTACAAAATTTATTACGGAACCACGAGTCGCAATTACACCAACTCCGTGGATGTCGGAAACGTTACAAATGCCACCCTCAATCTGCCCGAGACTGGAGTCACTTATTATTTTGCGGCCACGACCTATGATAGCGCCGGCAACGAAAGTGATTTTTCAAACGAAACCACTGGTTATGTGGCGCAGGTGTCCAGCGTTGCCAGCGCGTTAACCGCCGTTACGAGCGGCGGCGGTCAATTTGGTTTTACGGTGACTGGAACATTCGGAGCTTCTTACATCGTTCAAGCCTCAACCAACATGGCGGATTGGGTTTCGGTGGAAACCAACGCGGCTCCGTTTAATTTCGTGGATGTTGAAGCGGCTTCGTATCCTCAACGTTTCTATCGCACCGTTGCTCTGTAACGCGGTGGAGCGTGTGCGCCCGCCTCTTGCGCCGTCGATTTATCGCGATCTGACTGGTGATGGCTGCGGTCGATGTCCCGACGATTTTTCGGGATTATGGCGGAATGCGGGCCTTTTCCACCCGGCCATCAAAATAGAGCGCATTTTTGCCCAAAGATTGCCCGTGAGCGCCGTGGAAGGGATTGGCATCACCAATGAGCGGGGTGTCATTCTTCCCGCCGAACAGGTCGTCCACGATCACTTGGGCCTGGTTCGTAAAGATCGGCGCTTGTTGCGGAGACTGGTAAGCGGCGCCATTGAGCCAGAAATTCCAGGAATAGCTGGTCAATTCCACGGGGAAAATCGTCAGATCCGCCGGGCAGGCAAACAGCTTGTTCGTGGGTTGATTGGGGAATAGTGTGATGGTAATGGGCTTCCATTCCGGATGGCCGCTGGGCAGCAGCCCGGCGCATTTGGGCAGATGCTCGTTATTTTCCTGGACGTAAATATTCAATTGAATGCCAATCTGGTGCAGGTTGTTGACGCACGCGATGGAATGGGCCGCGCTCTTGGCGCGGGCCAGCGCCGGCATCAACATGGCGGCAAGGATGCCAATGATGGCAATGACCACCAGCAGTTCGATCAAGGTGAAGGCGATGGCGTCGGATCGTTTTGAGCAAGATTTTTTTCGCATAAAATCAATGTTGCGGTTGAAGGCTGGAAATGGTTTTGAGCAGTTGCGAAATCACCGGGGTGGTCTGGTCGCGATAATAAACATCCTGGGTGTTGTAGAGGGCGGTGGCCTGCTTGAGCATTTGGTTGCCCTGTGGCGAAAACAGGCGCGCGCTCAACTCCGCGCGTTGGCCGGGCGTCAGATTTTCCCGGTATTTTTCCACCCAGTTGGCCGAGGCGTTGATGTTGGCCTGACGCTGGTTTGCCGGCGAATGCTTGACCAGCAGTTGCATCGCGCGAATGTGGTCCTGGTCAAAGAAACCAAGGAATGCCTTTTCCCGATTGGCCGGATCGGTTTGCGGCCCGTAACGGCCTTCGAGGAATTTCTCAAACCGCTTGTCGGGATCGTGAATGTCGCGCGCCGCAATGCCCGCCCGGATGTCCTGCATCAATTCCGGAGGCAGATGCCGGATGCGATGAACGACATAAGCCCCGGCGACTACCAGCACGACCAGGAAAACAGCGTTGATCTGCCAGAAACGGCGCCAAAAATTGGATTTTCGCGTCTTGACGGGTTTTACTTGCATGACCTGACTTTACCAAAAAGGCGGTGGGGATGGATGTGCCGGAAGTCATCTCCCGGCGACTCCAAAAGTCAGAGCAAACCCAGTTCCCGGGCCATGAGCGCGGCTTGGGTGCGATCCTGCACCCCCAATTTCCCAAATACGTTGCTGAGGTGATTTTTTACCGTTCCCTCCGCCAGTTTGAGCGCCGAAGCGATCTCCTTGTTGCTTTTGCCTTCGGCCAGTTGTTGCAACACCTGGCATTCACGTTCGGAAAGCGGCTCGCGCAAAACGGCTTTGGCCGGGGCCGGGCGCGGAGCGGACAGGCGATTAAATTCTGCGAGCACTTTGGCGGCGATTGAAGGTTGCAAAAAAGATTCGCCGCGGGCGGCGGCGCGAATGGCATCGCCAAGCTTGTCCGGGGCCACATCCTTGAGCAGATACCCGGCGGCACCGGCGCGCAAGGCTTCAAAAACTTCTTCATCATCGTCGAATGTGGTCAGCACAATCACCTGTGGTGGGTTGGCCTGGGATCGAATCCGCCGCGTGGCTTCCACGCCGCCCAATTGCGGCATGCGCAGGTCCATCAGAATCACGTTGGGCGCAAGTTCCGCCGCCAGTTCCACGCCCTCCACGCCATTGGCCGCCTCGCCCACAATTGAAAAATCCAGACGCGCCGAAAGCACGGCCCGCAAACCCTCGCGGAACAAGGCCTGGTCGTCCACCAGCAGAATGCGGATTTGATTCATTCCGGCACCTCCAGTTTTA
Source organism: bacterium (assembly GCA_021813325.1). Lineage (GTDB taxonomy): Bacteria > Verrucomicrobiota > Verrucomicrobiia > Limisphaerales > UBA11358 > UBA11358. Next base: position 52,807 of record JAKALA010000008.1, read on the forward strand.
GTTTGAAGCCGACGCCGGGATGGCTTTGCAAAAGTAACGTGCCGCCGATTAGGTGGGCGCGTTCCCGCAGCCCAAGCAATCCAAACCCCCCTCTATTCGCCTCAAGGTTTGTTCCCAATCCATCATCTTCCACGCTCAGAACGGTGCGGTGGGGATGTTCAAAATCCAGGTTGACCCGCACCAGTTTCGCCTGAGCATGCTTACGGACATTGGTCAATCCTTCTTGAACCGCCCGATACAGGGAAAGTTCGACCATCGACGACAACGGGCGCGGCACTCCTGCCAGGACAAACTCGGTCGGGAGTCCGGTTTGGTTGCTCGACGCGACCAATTCCTTTAAGGCTCCAGTCAATGATTGATTGTCCAAGGGAGACGCGCGCAAAGTAGCCAGCGAATTGCGGATGTCCTTCAGGCCCTGTTGGGTGAAGGCCTGCGCTTTGGCGATGGCTTCACGCGCATGGGCGGGATCGTTCGTTTCAACCGCGCGCGCGGCTTCCAACTGCATGTTCACAACGGTCAGATGGTGTCCCAAACTGTCGTGGATCTCCCGGGCAATGCGATTGCGTTCGCGCGTGACGGCGAGTTCCTCGGCTTGAACGGCGTATTCACGCAACTGGCGATTGGCCGCCTCCAGTTCGGTGGCCAGCCGTTGAACCTCATTGCGCGATTTTTCCGAATGCACGGCCAGCAGACTGAAAACCAGCGTGAATAAAACCGCGAAGCAAAAAGCCACCGCCGCGAGAATGGCAGAGACAAATCCCTGCCAGCGGTAGGCATTGGCCACCAAAATGCCGATCATGATCAGTGAAACCAGGCTGATGCCCCGCCATTCGAGTAGAAAGACGGCATAGGCAACCGGCGGCAACAGCACGAGCCAGACTAGATTGGGAATGTGCCCATGGTCGGCGGAGAGATAAACCATCCCGCCCAACGCAATTTGCGCCACGAAATAAGGCAACGCGCCAAACCGTGGCACCCGGGTTTCCAGTGGCGGCGGCGAATTGCTTTCCCACAATACCAACCCGATGATTCCTTGTGTTCCCACCAGATTCCAAACGATGTAACCCAGGCTGACAACACCTAAAATGATTATCCGGCTGGGTTTGAAATCGCCGTGATCGGCCAAAATGGAACTGACGACGCTGATGACCACCATGAGCGCCATGGCCAGATGACCGGCGCGCACGGCGATTATCCGGCGCCGGAGCGATTCGGAATCGGTTTTAGCGATGGCCGGCCAGGCGGTGGCGAGCCAGCCCCAGGGCCGGTTGGGCGGATGAAGATTGGGCGGGCGGCTCGTCATGCCGGGATTTTAGCGTCTCACTTCAAAAACGCATGTGCTAAAAGTCATGCTCGCATTTGATTTCATCCCGTGCGGTTTGGGGTCATCCCTTTGGACGAGTAACATTTGCCAGTCGCTTTCGTCTATACTCGCGAATCCAGCTCATGAAGTTCAAACCGCTTTCACCCAAATTGTGCTTACCGATGACGCATTCCGCTTTCGGCAAAATCAAACTGCTTTCGACCGTTGCGTTATCTTGTTTGCTCGGCAGCGAAGCCATGGCGGCCACCAAACCCAACATCATTGTAATCCTGGTGGACGACATGGGTTGGAGCGATTTGGGCTGTTACGGCAGTGAAATTCCCACGCCGAATTTGGATCAACTGGCCAAAACCGGATTGCGTTTCACCCAGTTTTATAACACCGGGCGCTGTTGTCCTTCACGCGCGTCGTTGCTGACAGGATTGTATCCGCATGAAGCCGGGGTTGGGCACATGATGGAAGACCGCCATTTGCCGGGCTATCGCGGACATTTGAACGATGAATGCGTTACCATGGCCGAAGTGCTGAAACCCGCCGGCTACTTCACCGCCATGACGGGCAAATGGCATGTTGGCCAAAAGGCGGGGGTGGTGCCCTGGAAACGGGGCTTCGAGCGCAATCTGACCGCGCCGAGCGGCGGGTTTTATTACGGCGGCGCCCGGAACGCCAGCCTTTTTCTGAATGGCGACGCCATCGCCAATAACGATCCGCGTTTACCGAAAGACTGGTATTCCACGGATTTGTGGACCGATTACGGCATCAAGTTCATCGACGAAGCGCTTGGGGAGAAGAAACCATTTTTTCTTTACCTGGCTTACAATGCTCCGCATTTCCCGTTGCAGGCGCCGGCGGAGGATATTGCCAAATTTCGGGGAAAATATCTCATTGGCTGGGATAAATTGCGGGAGCAGCGCCACGAACGGCAAAAGGAATTGGGCCTGCTTAATCCGGCCTGGGCCATGTCGCCGCGCCCGCCGGAAGTGAGTGCCTGGGATGAGTTGAATGACCAGCAAAAAGATCGATTTGATCACATCATGTCCATCTACGCGGCGTGCGTATCGCACATGGACAAGGAAGTGGGCGTATTGGTCGAGGCGCTGAAACAGCGCGGGGTTTTGGACAACACGTTGATTTTGTTTATGAGCGACAATGGCGGCAACCCCGAATCCGGCCCGCGTGGACGGCTGGAAGGAGCCAATCCCGGCAGCGTGGATAGCACGGTGTTTTGCGGTCAATCCTGGGCGACTTTGGAAAACACGCCATTGCGCCGCTACAAACATTTCAATCACGAAGGCGGTATCTCAACGCCATTGATTGTTCACTGGCCGGATGGATTCAAGTCACAAGGCGAATTGCGGCCGCAACCCGGCCATCTGGTGGACGTCATGGCCACGCTCGTCGACGTCAGCGGCGCGAAGTATCCCAAAGAATTCAATGGCAGGTCGATTTTGCCCATGGAGGGACGCAGCTTGGTTCCCGCCTTTAAAAACAAACCCATCGAACGAGACGCCTTGTATTGGGAGCACGAAGGCAACGCGGCGGTGCGGGTCGGCGACTGGAAGCTGGTTCGCAAGGGCGGAAATGGCGCGTGGGAACTTTACGACCTGAAGACAGATCGCACTGAACTCCATGACCTGTCCGGACAATTCCCGGACAAGGTTAAGGAACTCAGCGCGAAATGGCTCGCTTGGGCCAGGCGCGCCAAGGTCATCCCCGGACCTCCAGCCTTTAGCGGCAATGGAAATTAGATCGTCGCTTGTCTGTGTCGTTCAAGCCAGTCCAAATCTTTACACTGGCACCACTGCCCCCGTTTTTTGGCACTACTGGCTCTCGACAGTTTGCGTGCTGACCGACAAACTGGCGGCATCATCTTATGCGCCCAATTCTGCTTACCCTCGCCCTTGTCACCGGCTGCCAACTCGCTTTTGGCGGTGTTCCGGATGAATTCAAGCCCACGCCCGCGCCGGCCCCGGGCGGTCTGTTGCTCAAGCGCGGAGATCGACTGGCCATTTGCGGTGATTCGATTACCGAACAAAAGATGTATTCGCGCCTGATCGAAGATTATCTCACGGCATGCACGCCCGAGTTGAAAGTGAGCGTGCGCCAGTTCGGCTGGGGTGGGGAACGCACCGATGGTTTTCTCAAGCGCATGACGAACGATTGCCTGCGTTTTAAGCCGTCCGTTGCGACCACCTGCTATGGCATGAATGATCACGAATATCGCCCTTACGAATCTAAAATCGGCGATACCTACCGCAAATATTCGACCGCCGTGGTGGACAGTTTCAAAGCGCATGATGTGCGGGTGGTGCTGGGTTCCGCCGGCTGTGTGGGCAACCGTTCCTGGTGGCAGCCGGGGGCGACCTCGGAGGCGCTTAATTTGAATTTGTGCCAGTTGCGGAACATTGATGTTGAAATTGCCCAACAAGAAAACGTGCGTTTTGCCGATGTGTTCTGGCCGATGTTGAACGCGGCTTACACGGCGGAGGAGAAGTTCGGCGCCAGCTATCACTTGTCTGGCGGCGACGCTGTGCATCCCGGTTGGGCTGGGCATACCATCATGGCCTACGCGTTTCTCAAGGCGCTGGGGTTGGACGGTAACATTGCCGATTTCAAGGTGGATTTATCCTCGGGAAAAATGACCGTGTCTGAAGGTCATAAATTGCTCAAAGCAAAAGACGGCGTTTACACGATCCGCAGTTCGCGTTATCCGTTTTGTCCCGACGCGCCCATGGGCTTGGCGGCGGACTGGTATCCCACCATCGGATTGAACAGCGTGACCAATAGTGACAGCATTCGCTCCGGCATGACGCTGGTGCCGTTCAATGAAGATCTCAACCGGTTCATGCTGACGGTCAACCATGCCACGGCGGACAAATATCGGGTGACTTGGGGTGAGAACAGCCGGGAGTTTACCAAGGAACAATTGGCCAGCGGCGTCAATCTGGCCGCGGAATTCACGGCGAATCCGTTCTCCACGCAGTTCGCGTTGATTGATGCTGCTGTGGCCAGCAAACAGGCATTCGAAACCCGCGAGGTCAAGGTGTTGTTCCGGACAGGCGACGACAAGGCGACCATGGAGCAAATTTCCGCCAAAACGGATCAAGTGATTAAAGCAAGCGAAAAGGAGCACGCCGCGCTGGATGCCGTCATTCGGGCGGCTTACAAACCCATCACTTACACCCTGAAGATCACCGCTGAATGAGCTTTTGCGCCAAATGCTGGATGGTGACGGGACTTGCCTCCGCGCTATTTTTTCAGATTCCAAGCTCAGCCCTCAAGGCCGACTCGTTGGTGGATGCGGTCAATCCACTGATCGGCGCCAGCACGAGTATTGAATATGGCGAGGGCAAAACGTTTCCCGGAGCGGCCACGCCGTTTGGTTTGGTGCAGTTAAGCCCGGACACCATTACCGGCGGGGACAACGGACCGGGCTATTCGCACGAGCACACCACGATTGAAGGTTTCAGTTTCATCCACATGAGCGGCATTGGCTGGTATGGTGATTTCGGCAATTTTCTGGTGATGCCGACCACAGGGCCATTGCACACCGCCAGCGGGGTGAAGGGCGGGGGAGATGGCTATCGTTCGCGCTTCAGCCATGACACCGAAGTGGCCAAGGCGGGATATTATGCCGTGACGTTGAGTGATTATTCCGTGCGCGCCGAAGCCACGGCGGCACCTCATGCCGGCATTTTGCGCTTCACGTTTCCGCAGAACGATGAAAGCCGCATTCAAATTGATCTGGCTCGGCGCATTGGTGGAACTTCTTCCCGCCAATACGTCAAAGTGGTGGATGACCATACGATTGAGGGCTGGATGAAATGTCCGCCGGAATGCGGCGGCTGGGGCAACGGCGATGGCAAGGCGAATTACACGGTTTATTTTTATGCCCAGTTCAGCCGGCCATTGAAAAAGTTTGGTGTCTGGTCGGCCGACATTCCCAAAGACTGGGTGCGAAAACGCGACGAAGTCGTCAGCCAAAAATATCGTGAGGTTGTGGCGGCCGCGAAGGTGCTGGACGGCTGCCAGGAAATGGAAGGCGATCATCTGGGCTTTTTCAGCGAGTTTGCGACGACCAATGGCGAGCCGGTTTTGCTGAAGGCCGGAATTTCATTTGTGGACGTGGCCGGGGCGAGGGAGAATCTGGAACACGACATTCCCGGCTGGGATTTCAACGTGGTGCGGGCGCAATCAAAGGCGCTTTGGGAAAAGGCATTCTCTGGCATCGCCATCAAGGGGGGAAATGCCGTCCAGCATGAAGCGTTTGCCACCGCGATGTATCATTCCATGCTTGATCCCCGGGCGTATTCGGATGTGAACGGCAATTATAAAGGCGCCGACGGCCGGGTGCATCGCGCCGAGCATTTCACCTACCGCACCATTTTCAGCGGCTGGGATGTGTTTCGCAGTGAGTTTCCCTTACTCACGATCATTCGCCCCGATGTGGTGAATGACGAGGTGAATTCGCTCATGCAGCAGGCGGAATTGAGCGGCAACGGTTATCTGGCCCGCTGGGAATTGGTGGCGATAGAATCCGGCTGCATGATCGGCGATCCGGCAGTCTCAGTCATTGCCGATGCGTATCTCAAAGGGATCCGCGGCTACGATGCACAGGAGGCTTACAAATTGTGCCGCCAGACGGTGGAGTTGGATCGTGAGAACGGAAACCTGCGGCCTGAATATCGCCAGCTTGGCTTTGCTCCAGGCAGTGTTTCGGTGACGCTGGAAGACGCTTACTTTGATTACTGCGCCGGACGTTTCGCGGAGGCCTTGGGCAAAACCGATGATGCCAAACGGCTCATGCAACGTTCCCAAAACTACCGGAATATCTACGATCCCGCCGTGGGCAACATGCACGCGAAGAACGCCGACGGTTCCTGGACGAAATGGGAGGGCGCCACCAAGCAGGGGCAGGGCTGTGTCGAGAGCGATCCGTATCAGCAGGGCTGGTTTGTGCCGCAGGACGTGGCGGGGCTGATGGATTTGATGGGACACGATTATTTTGTTCGTTACCTGACCGAGTTTTTTGAGAAAACACCGCTGACCTTCAAGTGGAACGATTATTACAACCACGCCAATGAACCGGTGCATCATGTCGCCTATTTGTTTGCCTATGCGGGCAAGCCGTGGCTGACGCAGAAATGCTCCCGCATCATCATGGATCACGCCTATGGCGCCGGCGTAAAAGGCTTGTGCGGCAACGAAGACGTGGGCCAGATGTCCGCCTGGTATATTCTCAGTGCGGCGGGCCTCCATCCGGTTTCACCGGTGGACGGTATTTATGTCATCGGCAGCCCGCTGTTTGCGGAAACCACCTTCCAACTCGATCCGGCATATTATCCCGGCAAAACCTTCACCATTCGTGCCCGGAACAATTCCGCGAAAAACATGTATGTGCAATCGGCCACGCTGAATGGCAAGCCACTGAACCGCGCCTGGCTGCGCCACGCGGAAATCGCCGCCGGCGGCACGCTGGAATTGGTGATGGGACCGCAGCCAAACGAGAATTGGGGATCGGCGCCGGATGAATTGCCACCGCGCAATTTTCCATCTACTAAGTAGCGTGTGTTGAAATTCATTAAACGGCTCGCTTGGATGCTCGCGTTTTGTTGCGCCGGCAATGGGGTCTTCGCCGCGCCAACGGCCTGGTTTGTGGACGGATACCACGGCGGCATTTATGGTCATTACCCGCCGTCCTTCACCCGTTTCATGGTGGATGCCTTGAACGCCCATCCAGATTGGAAACTGAACTTGGAGATTGAACCCGTCACCTGGGATTTTGTTCAAACGAACACGCCGGAAGACTACGCCGCCTTCCTAAAGCTTGCGGCCGATCAATCCGTCAAGGGCCGGATCGAATTTGTGAACCCCGCCTACGGGCAAAGCTATCTCTGGACGGCTTCGGGAGAGAGCATGATTCAGCAATTCCATATCGGAATGCGCAAGATTCGGGAACACTTTACGAATGCGGAGTTTCAAACTTATAGTTCTGAAGAACCTTGCTTTACCAGCGCGCTGCCGGGAATTCTCAAGTCGTTTGGTTTTGATCACGCCGTGTTGAAAAACCCCAATACCTGCTGGGGCGGTTACACCCGGGCGTTTGGCGGTGAACTGGTGAACTGGATTGGGCCGGATGGCACTGGCATTCCGACGGTGCCGCGCTACGCAATCGAATCGCTCAAACCCGGTTCCACCTGGGAAACCATGGCTTGCGCCAATGCGCCTGAATATGTGGATGCCGCGATTCAAGCGGGCATTCAACATCCGGTTGGAATGTGTTTGCAGGACGCCGGCTGGCGCTTCGGGCCGTGGCTGGATTATGTGCATGGCTCCTATGAACCGTCGATTTCCACGACCTGGCGAAATTATTTTGAAAACATCGCCATCAAAACGCCGGGGCAGGATTGGCATTTCAACCAGGAAGACGTCCAGGTGAGCCTGGTTTGGGGTTCCCAAGTGTTGCAAGGCATCGCCCGGAATGTTCATCGCGCGGAAAATCGCATCGTGGCTGCTGAAAAGCTGGCCACGCTTGCCTCCGTCTTTGGAGACGAGAACTGGCCAGAAGCCAAATTTGAAAACGCTTGGGAATCGCTGTTGTTGTCGCAACACCACGATTGCTGGATTGTTCCTTACAATGGCCGGCGTAACAACACCTGGGCTGACAAGGTTGCCGCTTGGACCAGCAACACGGTTCAGCAAAGCAGCGAGATTGCCCGAAATGCGATGGAAACCTTGGCTCCACCAGGGGCGAATGACGCTCCGTATCAGGTGCGGGTTTTCAATACTCTTGCGATTGGCCGGACGAATGCGGTGATCGTGGATCTGCCGGAACATTGGGCGGGCAATCCAATCATCAAAGATCAGACTGGAAAAGCGATGGCGTCCCAAGGTATCGACGGAAATCAAAAGCTTCTGTTTTCCGCTCCGGTGCCGCCGCTGGGCTACGAAATATTTGTGATGGAGCCCGGCGCCAAGTCGGATGCGCCCAAGCCGCTGGTCTCCGTCCAAACCAACGGATGCACCATCATCGACACGGATCTTTATCGAATCGAACTTGATCCTGCTCATGGAGGTGTGATTCGCAGCCTGGTCACCAAGCAATTGAGCCGGCGTGAATGGTGTCAGCCTGGCGGCGAACGTTCCCTCAACGAATTGCGGGGATATTTCACTCAAGCCGGGAAGTTTTTTTCGTCCGCCGACAACCCAGCCAGGATTGAAATTCTGGAAAATGGCCCGGTGCGCGCACAGGTTCGTGTGACTGGCCAGATCGCTTCAAATCCGTTTTCTCAAGTCATCACGGTCACTGAGGGCCAGCGGCGGATCGACTGCCATGTCCGGATTGATTGGCAGAGCAATGTTCGGGTAGGTTCCGATTTTGAAACAAAGGATTCCTTCCATCGCGAACACGATCGGAAAGCCTTTTACGATGATCGCTTTAAATTGCAGGTTTTGTTCCCGGTCAGCTTGAAACAGCAAAAAATATTTAAGGACGCTCCGTTCGACGTTACGGCCAGCAAGCTTCCAGACACATTTTTTGATTCATGGAGGAACATTAAAAACAACATCATTTTGAATTGGGTGGATGCGTTTGATCCCGAAGAAAAGCTCGGATTTTCTTTATTTACCGATCACACCACCAGTTACGCGCATGGCCCCCAAGATCCACTCGGGCTGACGCTGCTTTTTTCCGGGGTGGGGTTATGGGGACGCGATTATCATATTCACGGTCCAACCGATGTGAATTATTCGTTCATGCCGCATGCTGGCAACTGGGATCAAGCGCAAGTGGAAGCAGAGAACGGCGCGTGGAATGAGCCGTTACTGGCTCAAGTCTATCACACGATGAACAACGCGAAATCCGCTTGTCTATCCTTGCTTGCTTTTGATCAATCGGGCTGGGTTGTGCCAACCATGCGCCTGGAGGATGGGAAAGTGATCGTTCGTTTGTTTAATGCCACGGAAAGACCCATCACTCAACAAGCCGTTTATGCCGGATCCGTCGCCAAAGTGGAGCAGGTGCAACTCAACGGGGCGGTCATTCGCGAAATTCCGTTTGAGAAATCGGCTGATGGCAAAAGCCATTTTCGCATCAGCTTGCCGGGCTTGGGGGTGGGAACGTTACGAATTACTCGTTGAACTTCGCGCGGGCATCGGTTGAGGATGCCAGCCGTCGGTTGTAACCCGCCGCCGCTCGATTATCCGGTTGGAGCTTCAGCATCGCGCTCATGGCTTCACGGGCCTGCTCCCATTTGTTTTGAGCCACCAGCGCCCGGGCCAGGATAAAATGTGCGTCCGGCAGAAAATACTTCAATTGGATTGCGCGGCGGGCAGCCGCTTCGGCCTCGTCTGGCTGGCCGAGTCGGAGCGATGCCTCGGCTAATCCCAGCCAGACCATCGGATCGCGTTCTTCTGTCTTGAGAGCAGCACGAGCCAGTTCGGCCAGCGGTTGCCATTCGCGAAGTCGCAGCAGCAACAAGCCCATTTGCCGTAAAATCAATGGATGGGTGGGATTTGTCTGGATGGCTTCATAAACCAACTGGCGGGCCTGGCGAACGTCGCGTTTCGCCAGAGCCAGTTCTGCGCGTGGCAGCAGGGAAAAAACACCCGGTGGCAGCGTCTCCAGAAGCACTTCGAGCGTCGCTTCCGCGTCAGTTAATCGCCCGAGATTCAACTGGCAATGAAACAAGGCGTTGGCAAAGTCATTTCGCTCGGGAAAACTGGCAAACAAATCTTCGAGCACAGGCAAAGCGACGGCAAGTTGCGCTGACTCCAGGCAGGATTGCGTGAAATTCCACTGAGCTTCGCGCTGAACGGCCAAGGCTGCCGGCACACCGGATTGAGCAACCGGCGGGGCGATGTCACCGGAAGAAGCTTCCGTCTCCCAACTGGCCACGCGCTGAATAGCAGGCGGATCCTGGAATGCTTCCACCCAGACACGCCCTTCCATGTCGTCGCCGATCGGCAACCCGAACCACGTTAAAATGGTTGGGACCACATCCAGCACGCTTGCTCCATGCAACAGCCCGTCCTGAACCAGTTCGGGGCCGCTGGCAGTGATGATCCCCACGGGTGACTTCCAGGCATCAGCGTCGTTTTGCGGGAAACCGGCTGGCGGAAAATCCGGACTGCGCACGCCGTGGGCCGAGATAAGCATTGCCGTGGTGTTCCGTCCCGCCGTTTGCAGCAAAGCCCCGAGCATCCGGTCCAAAATCCGGTATTCCATGCGAACCACGTCCTGATAAAGGTCAAAATCATTCTCGTTGATCCACGCTCTTCGTGGCGCGGAGAAGGGCAGGAACCATCGGGAGATGTGACCGGGCGCGGGCAAACGCACGGTGGCAAAGTCCCATTCACAGGTTTGCATCAAATGCAGGATGGCGGCGTGATGGGAAAAATCCGCTGTCAACAGCACCCGTAGTTGACCGATCCGACGATCACGCTTTTGATCCACGCGTTTCCATTGCGGGATGTATTGCGAAATTAAATCGGCTCCAATCGTTTCCGGACTCACCCGCATCGAGTCGAGCGCATTCGCCAGGAAATTTTGGTTGTAGGTTCCAGGCGATGCGGGAGGCCAAGGTTTCACACCGGGAGCGGCGGTGGGTTCCGAGTAACGATCAGAGACAATCATCCCGGCATTCTCGGCGCTGCCATGCGTGGCGGGCCAGCCTACCACCAAACTGCGTTTGTCTGCGCGAGCCAGAATTTCCCACAAGGCGCAAACGCGACGGGCGTGGCGGTTGGTCGGAACGAGCTGCTGATCTTGGGCATCCCACTCGCGCGAATGAATGATTCCATGACGCCAGGGACGTTTTCCGGTGGCCACGCTCGTCCACAGGGCGGCGGTGTTGAGCGGCTGACAGGCCATGAGTTCGCCAACCACACCGGTTTCCACGAGTTGGTTCAGCGCCGGCAGTTCACCGGCGTCCATCAGCGGATTGAGAATTTTCCAATCAGCGGCATCCCAGCCGATCAGCAGGAATTTTTTCTGCATGTGAACGTCAGCAGAGTAGGGGATGCGTTGAACAATGCAAGCTACCGATTGCCGGAAACGGCATTGGTGCGTTCGTGGGCGAGCAGCCAGGAATAAAGCTCTGGATTATTGAAAGTCTCGGTCCAGGCGTCGTGCATGGCCTCGGGATAAATCGTCAGTTTCACTTCCTGGCCGCCGAATTTTTTTAGGCAGGCCACTGTGCGTTCGGATTCATCGACCGGCACCACGGGATCTTTGGCGCCGTGAAAGGCCCAGACGGGCAGTGTTTTCAGCGCTGCGGCATGCTCCGGCGTTACGAGAATAATGTCCAGCAAATCACCGCCACCGGAAATGGGCACAATGGCTGCGAATTTTTCCGGGTAACAAAGTCCCAGTTTCCACGTGCCGTAACCGCCCATGCTCAAGCCGGCCAGATAAACCCGCTTTTCGTCCACGTTGAAGGTCTTTTCGGCATGGGCCAAAAGTAGCAGCAATGAATCGCTGTTCCAGAGGTGATCCGTTGCGCACTGCGGGGCCACGATGATAAAAGGCAAATCGTGGCCGGCTTTGATATATTTCAGCGGTCCGTGAACTTCGACCTGCTGAACATTGTCGCCGCGTTCGCCGGCTCCATGCAAAAACAGCATCAGCGGCCAGCGTTTGGCGTCCTTGGCGTCATAACCTTTTGGCAAATAATATTCAAACTTCATGTCGCCACTGTGCGAGGCTGTCCATGGGAGCGAATCCGATTTCATTTCGTGGATGCCCTGCTGGGCCGACAGTTTGGCGGCCAGAATGAGACTGGCGAAGACAAGAAGGATGGATTTCATGACCCGTTATGTTGGTTGGAAAACGCGCCTGTTTTCAAGAATCAAAACCGGGAGTCGCTCGTAATCGTAATATTTGTTCAATCGGAACACAGATTAGCTGTAGGTGTTATAGACACTTCGAACGGTCAGCGCCTGTTTAAACTCGGCGAGCGCCAACTGACGTTTGGTGGTCACGTTTATCTCGACGGAGTGGCCGGCGTTTAGATGCACAAAATTATCCGAGTAGCGGGCATCAAGGTCACCCAAATTCAACCAAACCCACAGGGCGGGCTTTTCCGCGGATACGATGACGCGGAACCCCGTTGCAGTTTGCTTCACGTGGGTTTGCAATTTTGGGTCCACGAGTTCCAATTCCTTGGGGCGACCAAACGTGACCAGATTTTGCGACACGACCTGGTCTGACTGGGTGAGCTTGAGCCAAAGCATAAGGTTGTTTTCACCGTGTTGTTGCGCCAGCGAATCCAGTTTTAGTGTGCTGACAACCTGACTGTGTCGCGCGGGCGATTCCACGCCGATTTTCCCGGAGTCAAGCGTGACTCCCTGTAGATTGCTGACGAGCCATTCAGCATTCCCTTTGAACGGAGCGCCCAAATCCGAGGTGAGATAGATGTCCACGGTTTTATTTTTGATGTCTTCCAGCCCGGAGATCATCACCGGCGCATAAAAATGACGGGCGGCGTAATGCAGCGCCTTCCAGCGTCCGTAATAATCTACCGAAGCCCAGCTGGCCACGGGCCAGCAGTCATTGTATTGCCAGAACAGGCAGCCCATCGATTTGGGCATGTGCTGCCGCCAATATTCGGCTCCCAGCTTGATGCCGTAGGCTTGCACCAGTTGACTTACCCAAAGCGTATTGTCGAAATCTTTGCCAGTGCGGAAATAGTTTCCGATCATGTTTTTGATCCGGTCATTTCCCAACGGACAGCGCTGGTGCCACTTCATGACCTCGGACATGGTGGAAGCCCGATCATTGCTGGCATTGGTGTAAGAATGAACGGTGCGCGGTTCCGGGTAGGATTGATAGCCGAATTCGCTCATGAACCCGCTCAGTTCGCGATAGGCCTCAAACGTGCGCGCGCCCCACCAGACTTCCCAGTAATGCACATCGCCACAGTCCGGGCTGCCGGAGACGTAACTGGTCTGCGGCGAGCAGGTCTTGACCTCATCGCCTAAAACCTCCTTGAACAGGTAATCATAACCATCGCGGCCCATGGAAAACACCGACCAGTCGTCTTTGACCAGCAGGGAAATTTCGTTATTGCCGCACCAAACCGCAATGCAAGGGTGATGGCGAAGGCGCTTCAGATTATCGCGCGCTTCGTGGCGCACGTTGTCCACGAATTGCGCGTCAAAGGCGGGGTAACTGGCGCAGGCAAATTTAAAATCGGCCCACACGCAAATTCCCATTTCGTCGCAGGCGTCGAAGAGCGCATCTTCCTCGTAATAGCCGCCGCCCCAAAAGCGCAGCATGTTCATGTTCACCGCCGCGGCATCGGCCACATAGCGGCGCAGGCTTTCAGCCGTGACGCGATTGTAAAAAGCGTCCGACGGAATCCAATTGGCGCCCTTGGCAAAAAACTCCACGCCGTTCACCTCAAAGCGAAGCGGATTGCCGGCAGCTTGATTTAAAATTCCCAGCGTGCGTAATCCGATGCGTTTGGAGACGGAATCGAGAATGCGCCCATCGTCATCAAGCAAATCGACCGCCACTGTGTAAAGCGGCTGTTCACCCATCCCGTTCGGCCACCAAAGGTTCGGATGCTTGACCGTCAATTCACAGCGCGCTTCGCCATCAATCAATTTAACCTTTGCCTTGTCGATGGCCTGGCGCTCGTGAGACACCGCAATTTTGGCACACAGCGGTTTCTTGGCGACAGCCAAGGCGGACAATTCGACTGTGAGCGTTACGCGATTTTTGACCGAGTGATCCTGCAAGATCAGCACATCATCAATCCTGGCTTCGTCCATTGCCTCCAGTGAGATGCTTTTCCAGATCCCCGCCGTGATCAACGTAGGCGCCCAATCCCAGCCAAACTGGCAGGGCTGTTTGCGCAACCAGGCCCGCCCGGTGACGCCGCGATTTTCATTCCGCTTTTCCTCGAGTTTCTTGGTAAAATTGGCAGCGGATTTGATAAGAATTTCAATTTTGTTTTCGCCCTCGTGCAGGAGCGATTTGACGTCAAATTCCCAGCTCCGGAACATGTTGTCGGTTTCGGCCATTTTTTGACCGTTGACACTGATCGTGGCCAGCGTGTCCAAACCTTCGCAACGCAACAAAACAGTTTTGCGGGCCAGCAGTTCGGGCGGCACTTGAAAGGTCCGGCGGAACAGCCAGTCGGTCTCACCGATCCATTGCACGTCTTTTTCTTGATCGCGGTAAAACGGGTCAAGAATTTTACCCGCCGCCAGCAAATCCGTGTGGATGCAGCCCGGAACCGTGGCCGAAATCCAATCACCCGTGCCGGCTTTGCTTGCCTGCCATTGCCCATCCAACGATAGGATTTGCCGTTTGTTTACCGCGGCAGACGCGGTGCGCGCAAACATGCTGCCGCCCACGCACGCGGCGGCCGTGGCCATGGCGGAAGTGGTCAGAAACTGACGGCGCGAGACGCCGGCGGCGGGGGATGATGAGAAATTCATGCGTAAAGGCACTAGAGTTGATGTCATTTTAATGAACCCAAAGCAACTGTCGCTGGGCGGGTGTGCCAAAATTGCGGGGCACACGTGCCAGTGAATTGACGTGATGGAACCGAATCCAGACCATTTGGCCATCAATTTTGAAACCAGCGAAGACGGACGATCGGGAGCGACTGTATTGGTAATTTAACGAGACTTTCTGTAAAAGCGTGAAGCCTTTTTTCAAGATTAAATCTGGTTTTTATCGGCGATTTTTCTGGCCACGGTCGCGAATATCCGTATTTGTTTCGCCATGCGCCAGAAAACACGTTTGAGCCAGAGGACGAGATTCGTCTGGGCCGACGTATTGGGAAAATCATTGGCGATCGGCGGGACGGCGCGTGAATGGTCGGTTTTTGCTCAAAGCTCGCGGCGGCGGCGGGCGATGCTAAAATGGTTAATGGCAACCTTTGCCGCCGGCCTTTTGCTTGAGGCAACGACGCCTGTCGCGGCGGAAAATTTCCAACGGGAGCCGGCGCCGGTCTTCACCAACATTTGCCAGGTGCTCACGCGAACGGATGCGTTTCCTTTGCGTTCCTTGTTGCCGGTCCGGCTGAATGGCGTGGTGCTGGTGGGAGGAAGACATTCGATTGTCGTGCGATTTGACGGCTCGTCGTCCATCCAAATCCTGCCGTTGCCCTCCGAGCATCCTGTTCTCCAGCGTGGCGACCGCTTTGAGTTGGAAGGCCGGTGCCTGGTGGATGCCACCAATTTGATTTTTGAACCGGAACCATTGATAGACAATGACGGTTTGCATTCAGCTTATGAACGTTCCGCCGGCATTTGGTGGTCTCGCGGTCAACATGAAATGGCGCTGAATTACTTTAACCATGGAGGAGAAGGCGCCGTAAAATTATTTTTGGCCGGACCTGGAATGGCGCGGCAGCCACTGCCGGCAGACATGATGTTTCATGTTTTGACCAGCGGCGACCGCCAATCGTCAGCTAATTTGCCGGGCTGGGGGTTCAAATGCTACGAGGGAGCCTGGGGTAATTTACCGGATTTTTCGAAGCTGAAGCCGTATAAAACCGGCGTTTGTTCCCGCATAGATTTTGACTTGGCGGATCGAGAGACGAACTTCGGAATGGCGTTCAACGGCTTTCTGGAAGTCCGCCAACTGGGATTATACACGCTTTCCCTGGAATCGGACGATGGCTCCCAATTATTCGCTGATCCGCCGCAATACCGAGTTGCGACCGGTGGTAAAACTAACCTTGCCACCTTGCGTCAAGTGGCTGCCGGCCAGTTTCTCCCGGCGGATGATCCTGAAAAATTTTGTGCCCAAATGGAAGGCACCGTGACATTTGCCGTTCACGAAGGAGACTCGTTGCGGATTGAAATTGTCAATGGCCGCAGCCGTGCGCTGGCGATTGTGCCTGCGGTGGCCGCCGCCGATTTTCAATGGCTGTTAGGCGCACGCATTCGGCTGGCCGGCATTTGCGAGAGCGTTTTTAATTCGGCCGGTTATCGGGTGGCCGGGCGGATCGAGGTGCCCGGGCTGGAGCAATTGCAATTGCTGGAAGCGGGGGAGAAACTGTGGCAAACGCAGCCGCCCATGTCTGCCGCCGCAGTGTTGCGCGCGGCCGGTTCGAATGCTGTTCCGTCGCTGGTGAATCTGACCGGAACATTGCGGCGGCAAGATTTGGATGGCGCGTGGCAGGTGGCGGATTCGACCGGAAGTTTCTCCCTGCGCCTTGCCGACAGCCAGTCGCTGAACAGCGGCATGAAGGTGCGGATTTTGGGGAAAGTCGAAACGGTTTCCAGCAACACGTTTGTGGTGAGCGGCCTGGCACGCCGTCTGGGCGAAAATGGAAATGGCAGCGGCCAATTGCCCTTGTTGACGGGCGTGGAGCAGATCAAGCAGATGAGCCGGGAAGAGGCCAAGCGGGGTTATCCGGTCAAAGTGCGCGGGATCATCACGTTTGTCTGGCCCGACGCGGGCTTTTTTTTGCAGGACGCCAACTGGGCGATCGATGTGCGGATGAGCCCTTCGGCGGCCACCAGTATTCCGAGCATCGGAGATTACTGGGAAGTCGAAGGCGAAACCTTTGCTGAATTTGCCCCGAACATCCGGGCCACGCACGCCCGGCGCCTTGGTCCGGGCAGTTTGCCCGACGTGGTGCATCCCAACTGGAGCCAGTTGATCGACGGCAGTCTGGATGCGCAATACATCGAAGTGCAGGGGGTGGTTTCGCGCACGGATACTAATTTGCTTTATCTTTTGACCTGGGGCGGTCGCATCAAAATCAAACTGCCGGAAACTTCTTTTGACATGCTGCAACGATTCGAAGGAGCGCTGGTGCGCGTGCGCGGTTGCTTGATTCCCGGTCGCGATATTGTCACCCAGCAGGTCAAGCTGGGGGAATTTGAATTGCGCAATGCCTCGGTTGCCGTGGATGAACCCGCGCCCAAGGATGTTTTTGCTCTGCCGTTGAAGCACGCCTCGGATCTTTTGCTGTTCGATGCTCACGCCAGCCCGATTCAACGGGTAAAATTGCGGGGTATCGTTTTGCATCAACGGGACGGCATGTGTTATTTCATGGACGGAGCCAATGGAGTTCGCCTGGCGCCGAAATTGGATGTCACCCTGAAGCCGGGCACTCGGATTGAAGTGGTGGGGTTTCCGGATTTGAATGCGCCTTCGCCGCTGTTGCGCGATGCAGTGGTGCGAGCCATCGGGACCGGCCCGCTGCCAGCCGCGACGGTCCTGTCCGGGGACGATTTGGTGGAAAATCGTTACGATGCCACGCGCGTGAAAATCAGCGCCACGCTGGTGTCGCGTCGCACCAGTGAAACTGATCAAATTTTGGAGATGCGTTCCGGCACGCGTCTGTGGCTGGCACGGCTGGCCCTGGCGAGCGGAGCCTTGCCCAATCTGGTCTTGGGCAGCGAACTCCAGTTGACCGGGGTTTATGCCGGGCAGGGCGTGGGTGGCGGCGAAGCCGGACGCCAGCCGGCCTCGTTCGAGTTGTTCCTAAATTCGCCGTTGAACGTAGCGGTATTAAAAGAGCCGTCGTGGTGGACGGCGCGACATGCCCTAGTTGTCGCCGGCGGACTGCTCGGCGTGTTATTGCTGGCGTTTGGCTGGATTACCGTCCTGCACCGGCAGGTGGACCAGCGGACCACCGAATTGAAGCAGGAAATTGAGGACCACAAACGCACCGAATTGCAGCTTGAAGAGAAAACCACCATGTTGACGCGGGAAATTGAGGAACGGGTGAAAATGGAGGCTGAAGTGGAGCGGGGACACAAACAATTGCTGGTGACTTCGCGTCTGGCCGGCATGGCGGAGGTGGCCATCAGCGTGCTCCATAACGTGGGCAATGTCATGACGAGCGTCAATGTTCTGAGCGCCTCGATTGTGGAATATGTTCGCCACTCCAAAATTTCGAGTGTGGGACGGCTGGCGGAATTGCTGGGAACTCATCGTTCTGATTTGCCGCGTTTTTTCAAGGAGGACCAACGGGGCCAGAAAATGCCGGATTATTGCGCACGGCTTTCCCAGCACCTGGCGGACGAGCAAAAACAGTTGCTGGATAAAGTGCGCGTTTTGAACGACAACATTGAGCACATCAACGAAATTGTCGGCATGCAACAAAGTTACGCGAAGGTTTCGGGGGTTTTGGAGCATTTGCCGCCCGCCGAGGTTTTGGAGGACGCCATCCGCATGCACGGACAGTCGCTGGAACGTCACGGGATCACGCTGGTGCGCCACTTTAAACCGGCCCCCATGATGACGATGGATCGCCACAAAGTTTTGCAGATCATGTTTAACCTCCTGGAAAACGCCAAATATGCCTGTTTGCAGGGCAGCGCCGCCGAAAAACAAGTGGTGGTGGAACTGGAAACCAGCCGCCAAGATTTTATCAAAATCACGGTGGCGGACAATGGCATGGGCATTTCGCCAGAAAATTTGAAGCGCATCTTCCGGCAGGGTTTTTCCACGCGACGCGATGGCCACGGTTTCGGTTTGCACAGCAGCATCTTGGCGGCCCAAGACATGGGCGGCAGCATGACGGTGAGCAGCGATGGAGTTGGCAAAGGGGCCAAATTTATGTTGGAGATTCCAATCGCAGTCCAAAAAAGTAATCTTCAACCGCAGCCGTCATGAGTTGTTCCAACCTGAATTGATTTTACCGATTATGCCGATCGAAACAGCCTCCGATTCCGTCTTCGCCCGAATTCTGGTGATAGATGACAATCCCAGTGTGCATGACGCCTTTGATGGAATCTTGCGGGGCATGGTTGGCAATGATGAACTGGACGCGGACGAGGCGTTTATGTTCGGCAAAAATCCCGGCGACAAACCTGCCCGCCCGAAATACGAAATCGAGCACGCGATGTCGGGTATGGAAGGGATCGACAAGGTGCGGCAGGCGGTTGAAACCGGGCGACCCTATCAAGTTGCTTTTGTGGATGTCCGCATGCCGGGCATTGACGGGGTGGAAACCATCGAACGATTTTGGAAGCTGGATCAGCAGGTTCAGACCGTCATCTGCACCGCTTACGCGGATTACCGGTGGGAAGATTTAGCCAAACACCTGGGAGCGACGGATTGTCTGCTGCTCTTGAAGAAACCTTTTCACAACATCGAAGTGTTGCAGATGGCCAGCACGCTGTCGCACAAATGGTTTCTGGCCAAACAGGCGGCGTTGAAACTGGAGCAAATGGAACGGTGGGTTTCTCAACGCACGCAAAAATTACTGGAAATGCAGCGGCGGGAAAATTCCAAGGCGGGAGAAACCGGCCACCCGGCGGCGGATGCGACTTCGGTTGAGTCTGCCCCCGCAATGATTGCGGAAAGCGAGTTGCCGGTGATTTTGCTGGTCGGCGGGAATGGCGATCAATTGAACGCCGTTCGAACAGGTTTGGCCGGCACCTACAATCTTCTGGCGGCAACGGAGCTTGGGCAGGCCACGACGACGGCCGAAGAGAATGTTCCAGACACTATTTTGGTGGATGCCGCCATCGCCGATGATGGCGGACTGCGGCTTTGCGCTGATTTCAAACAACGTCCAATCACAAGCCACATTCCCGTGATTTTACTCACAACGGACGATTCGGATGTCGCCCGGATGCGGGCTTTGGAGGCGGGCGTGAGCGAATTTCTGGTGAAACCGCCGCGGCTTCCGCTGCTGCGCGCCCGGTTGGATAATTTGCTCGAAAACCGGCGCAAACTTCATGAGCATTTCCAGCAACTCCACAGCGTGCTGCCTCGCGAACTGGCGGCGAACAAAACGGAGGCGGAATTTCTTCAGCGGGTGGTGGCCATTGTCGAAAAAAACCTGCCGGATTATGAATTCGACGTAGAAAAGCTGGCCCGGCAGCTCGGGGTCAGCCGGCGACAATTATTTCGGAAGTTCAAAGCCGTGGCCGGTTGCACGCCCAACGTGTTTATGCGCGACATCCGGCTCAAACACGCGGCGAAACTGCTGGCCGAATCCCAATTGACCGTTTCGGAAATCATCTATGCGGTGGGATTTTCCGATCCTAAATACTTCCGCACGGTTTTCCGGGAACGGTTTGGGGTTTTGCCGGGCGAATACGGGCGGTCTTCCAGGCCTGAGGCTTGATTGCCTGAACCAAGCCATTCGGGCTTGGCACCTTTGCCCCTCATCTTTGGCACGCCCCGCCTGCGACAGGCCGGTTGAGGTTTTGCTATATCTTGGAGCATGTCACCCCTAAGTCGCAATGACGCCCGTGTTGTCTCGGATCATATGCTCTTCAGGAAGTTGCCAAAACGGCGCTTCGGCCAGAGCCTTTGCGGATGGTCATGCAGAAATGCTCAAATGGCGCGGCTTGCACATCAAACCAATTGTCTCAACCAAGCCATGCCACCGGTTTGCCGCCACCCTCTCGGCGGGCAATTTTTTGAGAGATATTCGCTGGTTGTCCCGTATGCCTTCCATCACGGGTGGCCACCAAGTCTTTAGAGTATTTTCACCGATTAATTTTCGTTGCAACCCCAAAACCTATGAACAAAAAACAAACATTCGCTGTTGCCTCCACGTCGGTTCTGGCTGCCGGCATGGCACAAGGTGCCATCGTGTATTCAGGCCCGATTTCGTATGCAATCACCGGTAATGACTCCTACCCGGTCGATTTGAATCAAGATTCAAACATGGATTACATCGTCCACTTCGATGGAGCCAATGGAGACAATCAACTCAAACCCTTTGTGGATAGTCGCAACACGAATCCTAACGCCTGGGTTCTTTCCAAATCCAATAGCGGCGCGCCCGTGAGCCCGTTTGGATTCACCAACGACGCCAGCTACATGGCCACCTATCCGACCAACAAAGTCGGCTATCTCTATCAGGACGGCGGTGGCAACGTCGTGGGTGATTGGTCTTCCACCGCCGACACCGAAGGTTACGTCGGCGTGGAGTTGAATGACGGCGTTTCGACGAATTACGGTTGGATTCACCTGATTTACAAAGCCCAATCCGTAAACACTAAATCGCTGGTGCTGGTTGACTACGCCTACGAAACCGCATCCGGCAAGGGCATCATCTTCGGGGCCACCAACACTCCGGCGGCCCCCATTATCTATGTTGGGCCATCCGCGCAAACCGTGGGCAGTGGCAGCGATGTGACCATGTCGGTGACGGCACTGGCCGATCCTCCGCCATCTTATCAGTGGCAGGCTGGCGCGGTCGGCAGCGGTGTTTACACCAATTTGACCGACAACGGGCGCTTTTCTGGAACAACCACACCCACATTATCAATTACCGGAGCCACGCAATCCGACACGGCGGACTACATCGTGGTGGTGAGCAACACGCTTGGCAAAGCCACGAATGCGCCTCCCGCCACGTTGAATGTGCTGAATCTGATTCTGGGCACCCCGCAACCGGCGCAAGCCCGTATTTTCGCCGGCCAGAACCCCAGCTTTAATATCGGCGTGTTATCCGGCGTTCCCACGGGATTCCAATGGCAGAAGGATGGCACCAATGTGCAGGATGGAGCCAAGTATTCCGGGACGACCAGTTCCAATTTGATTGTGAACGGGCTTACTTCGGATGACTCCGGGAATTACGATGTGGTTGTGGATTCAGCCGGCGGTCCCGTGACCAGCGCCAATGCAAACCTTGCCGTGGTGGCCACCAACGGCGGCGCTTATGAAGCCGAAACGCTGGCGGATGGCCCGTTGGATTATTTCCGGCTGAACGAAACCGAATTGCCCGCCACCAACAACGTGGTCGCCTTTGACAATATTCGTGGCCGGAATGGCATTTACGGGATCGATGTGTTAAACGGCTCCGTGAACTATGGCATCGCCGGTCCGCGGCCAGCGGATGGGTTTGTCGGATTTACGACCGATAACGCGGCGATTACCACCTCTCTAAATGACACCAATGCTTTGATTTCTCTCGCGCCTTGGAATCTCTACACCAATACCGTCACCATCTGCGCATGGATTAATCCGCAAGCCCAGCAGGTCAGCGGCGCTGGCGTGGTTTACACCCGCAGCACCAACAACATGGTTTGCGGCCTCGCCTATCATGGCGCTGCGGATACCAACGGCCAATACAGCCTGGGCTATAACTGGAATGACCAAATGTTCGCGTGGAACTGGACTTCCGGCCTGAAGGTGCCGCAAAACCAGTGGTCGTTTGTGTCGCTGGTGGTTACCCCCACGAATGCCACCGTCTATGTCATTAATACCAACGGCAGCAATTTTGCTGTCAACACGGCGAATCACGCTCCCCAGGCATTCAACGACACGATTATCATCGGGTCGGATCCGGCTTCTGCGACCGGCGGCCGGAATTTCGCCGGCAGCATTGATGAGGTGTCGGTCTTTGGTTATTCACTGTCTCGGGATCAAATCTACCGCCTTTATGCGCGGGCGATTGGCCAGGTTGCCTTGCCGCCGCAAATTACCCAACAACCTGTTTCACAGATGCTCTATGCCGGGCAGACATCGCACCTGCGTGTCAGCGCAATCGGGTCCGATCCATTGTCGTTCCAATGGAAAGCCGGTTCCGGTGGCGTCTATACCAATCTTGATGGCGCCACCAACAGTTCGCTGGCGATCCCCAATTTTTCAGCAGGCAAGGTGGCGGATTATGTTGTGGAAGTCTCTAACAATGGCGGCTCGGTTTCCAGCACTGTGGCCCATGTGGGCTTGTATGCCGGAACGCCCGGAATCTACGATTCCACCGTGCTGGCTCTTGGCGGCAGTTCCGGTGGCTTGGCTGCCTTCTACCCGTTGGACGAAACCACCGATCCAGCTCTTGGCGGAGCGGTCGCCTTTGACACCGCCGGAGGATTCAACGGCATCTACGGCATCCCGGTGATGAACGGCAATGCCAACTACGCCATCGCTGGCCCGCGTCCGGCTGATGGCTTCATCGGCTTCAGTCCGACGAACACGGCGGCCCGGTTCACCACCGCATTGGGTGGGCAGTCGGAAATTGTCTGTCAGCCGTTGAACCTGACCACCAATGCCCTGACCATCACCGCCTGGATCAATCCGGCTTCGCCGCCGCAACAATGGGCCGGCTTGGTTTTCTGCCGGGGCAATGGCGGCAATGTGGGGGGATTGGATTTCACCGAGCTTAACGGTTCGGGCGAAACCTGTCTCGGCTATCACTGGAAAGACAGCTTCGACACTTACTCTTGGGTTTCTGGTTTGGTGCCGCCGCAAAATCAGTGGTCATTCGTGGCGTTGGTGATTGATCCTGCCACGACGAACGCGACCATTTGGATGATGAATACCAATGGAACCAAATCGGCTTCCAATTTCACCACCAACAATCTGTCGCCTATGACGTTTGCCGCGAATACCACCATCGGAAATGACCCGTATGACACGAGTTCAGGCCGTGTTTTTGACGGTTCGATTGACAGCGTGGCCATCTTCCCGCAGGCGCTGACACCGGCGCAGATTCAAACGCTCTATTCCGGAGCGATGGGCATTGCCGCCGTTAACATCCAAATCCATCAGGTCGGCAATCAGATCGAGCTGGATTGGCCGCGTGGCACGTTGCTGGAAGCGGACAGCCTCAACGGACCGTGGACGACAAACTACGCGGTTTCGCCCTATCTGCTGGCGCCCGAAGCCCCACAAAAATTCTACAAGGTCAGCGTGCAATAGCGATCGATCCTGTAGTATGTCGAGCGGCGGAGCGGGTTGTTGACGCTCCGCCGCTTTTTAAATCACCACCATGCGATCCGTCATCGTAGCGGCGGATAATTGCAAACAATACCAATGATTGTTGTGGATTTTCGGAAATCGAAATCGATTGCTCATTTAGCACTTTGCCTGGCGTTACCATTCCTTTTCATCTCTTCCCACGCGGCGATTTTGGAGAACGGCAGTTTTGAATCGGGTCTGGCAGGTTGGAACACCAATGTTTCCAGCGGTGGCGCGGCGTCCTTTGTGGTCACCAACAGCCTGGTGCATACCGGCAGCAAGGCGCTGGTGGTTTCCGTGACCAACGCGGGTTCGGCGACCAACGCGGTCCAATTGCTACACTCCAGTTTTACCGCCAGCCCCACCAACACCTATGTGCTGCGTTTCTGGGCCAATTCCGACGTGAAGTTTGCGGATATGAACGTCGTTCTGACCGGAGCCACGCCGGCTTTCCCCGAAATTCCATTTAACATTTCCACGAACAACAACGGCTACCAGGAATACATCTATTCCTTTCGCGCATCAGGCGAGGTTTCCATCGGTTTTAACTTTAACACTTCATCCAACAATTATTATCTGGATGACGTCGAAGTGCTGGACGTGAATAACACCAACGGCTGGGACGTGTTGATGACTTATCTCTGGCGTTGGGGACAAATGGACTACGCTAAAACCAATCCCGTTGGCTGGGGCAGCGGAGACAATAGCAAATCCGTGCTGTTGCCGGACGGCAGCGTGCTCTGGATTTTTAACGATTCGTGGATGGCGAACTTGAATTTCTACTCGAACATTCATGGCGGCGGGAACTTTCCGCGCAATTGTGCCGTGCATCAGGTTGGAACCAATTTGTATCCGTTATCCATCAATACCTTTTTCGTGCCCACCAATCCGGCTGACTTGTTCTGGATCGGTGATGCCGTCGTGGACAACAACAAGGTGCGCGTGCTGTTGAGCGACATCAACGCGACCTCCATCACACGCCTGGGCACGGCGATTGGGACGCTTTCGGATCTAAAACTGGAGAGCATCGATTACATTCCCGCCACCGGACCCGATGATTACAACCAGGTCGTGAATGGCAACGATGGTTACTATTATATTTATTGGTCCACAAACGCTTCGATCAATCCATTTTGGTCGCCAACGAATCTGGTTAATGTCGCCCGCGCGCCCGTTGGCTCCCTGTCTGACAATTCCGCCTGGCGATTCTGGGACGGCGCGAACTGGCAAACCAATCATCTTCAAACGTCGGCACTGAAAGGTTTGGTCGCTCCTTGGTCCTTTACCCGGCTTGGACCCAGCAATTACGTCGCCGTTTACATGCCCACGGTGAGCCTCACGATCAAAGCCCAATTTGCCACTTTGCCCATGGGACCGTGGACCCCGCCAATCCCGATATTTAACACCTATGGCGAATGGGGAGAATTGAATTACATGCCCAACATCTGCGCCGGAACCGGCGATGACGGAATTTACACCATTTGTTACTCCGATAACGGCTCACCCGATAATCTGGCCAAGGTGGCTTCCGACAAGTCGTATTATATGCAGCATTTCATCAAGGCGAATCTCCGCCAGATGTCGCCCTACACGCCATTTGACATCGCCGCCTCGCACAAGTTTTCGGGAACGATTTTGGGTGCCAGCGGCATTGGCAGCAGCACGGCCGGCAAGGTGTTCGACAACGATCTTACCACCTACTTTGATGCCATCGGCGGCTCGGGGTGGGTGAGCATGGATTTGGGCGCGTTGAATCAAAAAATTCTAAGCCTGATTCGTTATTGTCCGCGCGCCAACAACGCCAGTCGCATGGTGGGCGGTGTATTCCAAGGCGCCAATGCTGCGGACTTCAGCGATGCGGTAACACTCTACACGGTGCCTTTAACTCCCATCGAAGGGTTCTTTACCACCGTTTCCATTCCCAACACCACGCCATATCGCTATCTGCGTTACCTGGGCCCGGCGGGGTCGTATTGTAATGTTTCGGAAATCCAATTTTACGGCGCCACGATACCGGACGCGCCCGCCAATTTCACGGCAACTCCGGGCAATCATCAGGTGCAGTTGTCGTGGTCAAACGGTTCGGAAGCCATATCGTTCAACGTATCGCGCGCGATCAGCACCAACGGACCGTTTGAGCGAATCTTCTCCGGCACAACCAACACGGCCTGCATCGATGCCGGCTTGCAGAATGGCCTGACGTATTATTATCGCGTCACGGCGGTGGATGTCGGCTTGGCAAGCACCAATGTGGCCACGACATTTGCCACGCCGTTTGGTCCGCCCGATGAACCGGTCAATCTGGTCGCCGTAGCCAGCACCAATCATGCGGTGTCATTGTCCTGGGCTGGTGATTTGAGCGCTGTGGGGTATGTCATCAAACGTTCCACCGTGAGCGGTGCGGCTGGAGAAACAGTCGGTTACGCCGGCATCACCCGATTCACCGATCAGGCCCCAGTGAATGGCACCACTTATTACTACGTTGTGGCGGCCACGAACAATTATGGTAACAGTGCCGATTCGGCTAAAGTCAGCGCTCAACCCGGTGGATATGGAAGCTGGCTGGCTACATCTGGAGCCGTGGCTTGGTGGCGATTGAATGAAATATCCGGTTCAACGGCGCTTGACTCGGTTGGCTTTAACCATGGCACAAATAGTTCAACGGTTAAACTGGGAGTCGCCGGCTCCGGTGGCGACGGCTTCAGTTCTCCGCATCGTGCCGCGCATTACAATGGCTCGGATGCCTTCACGCAGATTCCCAATCTCATCGGCGCCGGCAATTTTACCATCGCGTTCTGGGTGCGCACCACGGCGAGCGGGGGCACGCCGAACTGGTATAACGGCACCGGGTTGGTGGATGGCGAAGTGGGTGGGGTTACCACTGATTTTGGGACGGCTTTGGTCGGCGGCAAGTCGCTTTTGGCGTTGGCAGTCCTGACACAACCTTGCTGTCGAGCCAGTCCATCAATGATGGTCAATGGCACTTTATCGCAGCTACGCGCAATTCCACCACCGGCACCATGCTCGTGTTTGTGGATGGCGTGCCGGGCGCGGCGCCCACTCTGGTCCCACGGGGCCCCGACAGGCTGCGGCCAATTTGCGCATTGGCAGTTTGCAGACGGGAGTCAGCGGCTCGTTCTTCAACGGCGATATTTCGGATGTGTCCATGTTTGATCAAACGTTGGGTGCTTCGCAGATCAATACGCTGTATCAAGCGGGTGCGGGAATCTTTTATGATGTTGCTTTGGCACCGCAATGGGCAGGCGGTCATCTCCAGTTTAGCTGGCCGGGCGGGGGAAAACTCATGCAGGCGGATCGTTTGGATGGCCCGTGGACAAAAGTGAATTCCGCCACTTCGCCCTATTCGGTTACGGCGACGGAATCGCAAAAATTTTTCCGCATCCAAGTTCAATGACTTTACCATGAAGCATTCCCGAAGTTTGACAACTCCGGGAGTCGTTTGTGAGGCTAACTTTCGTGAAGTGCTCAAGGTTTACGAAAGGATCGGCCATGCAAACGCATGAAAGTCTGAAACACACGACATGGGAATGCAAATACCATGTGGTGTTCATCCCGAAGTGTCGGCGGAAGGTGTTGTATCAGGGAATCCGACCGGAGTTGGGAACGGTGTTTCGTGGTTTGGCGGAACAATGGGAATGCACCGTGGAGGAGGGGCATCTGATGTCCGGCCCTGTGCATATGCTCCTGATGATACCACCGAAGCATGCGGTGTCGCAGGTGCTGGGGTTCATCAAGGGCAAGAGCGCGATTCATATTGCGCGGGTGTATGCTGGGCGGCGGCGGAATTTCGTCGGTCAGCATTTTTGGGCGCGAGGTTATTGGGTATCAACGGTCGGCAAGAACGAGGCTGCCGTGCGTCAATATATCCAGGACCAGGAAAAAGAAGACAAACGCCTGAACAACTGGAGCTGCGGGCGCTTTGAGCGCCTCCAGCTTTTAACCGCCTTGGGCGGTTCACGCTATCTCAAGCCTCCGGCTTTGCCGGAAGTCGCTGACTGATTGTTTAAATCCGCCCTTGCCGTTAAACTCGCAGGCATTATCCAGAATTAGAGACAAGCCCCGCGAAGCGTCATAAATAAGAAAGTTAAGATCAAAACCGCTACTCATCGCGGATATGGTAAATCAAGAAAGTAAATATAACAAACATTGTCCATCTTTAATTGTCTGTTTGGCTCTTATTCAGATGTTGTCTTGCTTGGTTCCAAGTTCTCAGTTGTTTTTAAAATTCAACAGTTGTCAGGGGCGGTAGATTTGCTGATTGAAATATTTGACCAGACGTCGCACAAACGCACGTGGCAGGAACCGGACGAGCTGAACTGTCAGCTTATTGGCAATCCCAGGAATAATGACCACTCGACCTCGACGAAATTGGTCATACCCATAACGGGCGACAAAGTCGGCTGACATGCCGGGAAGTTTGCGCCGACGCACCTTGTTGCCGCGGGCCACTTTACCGAAGTTGGTTTCGGTTGGTCCGGGGCAAAGCACTGAAATAACTAGATTTGTCCCGGATAATTCAGCCGCCAACGCTTCCGTGAACGACTGAACGTAGGCTTTGCTGGCAAAATAGAGCGCCATGCACGGCCCGGGCTGAAATGCGGCGATGGATCCTACGTTTAAAATCCCGCCGTAATTGCGCTCGATCATGCCCGGCAAAAACAAACCAGTAAGCGCAGTGAGTGCAGTTTGGTTGACCTGCAAGATTTCCAATTGCCGGTTCAATGGAAGTTCGTGAAACATGCCGTGCAACCCGAAACCGGCATTATTGACCAGCATATCAACTTCAATCCCTGCCCTGCCCGCTTCTTGGAAAACAAACTCAGCCGAATCGGGTTTGGCGAGGTCAGCCGTGATGACCTGGATTTTGATCTGAAATTTCGCACGCAGTTCAACCGCCAAAGTTTTCAATGCGTCCGTGTTGCGCGCCACCAAAACGAGATTGGATTTATCGGCGGCAAAACATTTGGCCAGTTCAAGCCCGATGCCCGAGGATGCACCGGTCACCAGCACTGTTTCTTGCCGGGGCGGATTCATTCACGTTGGACTATTGATTTCCCCAACCGAACCGGGTGGTCAACGGCCAATAAACGAAGAACGATTTCCCAATCACATTATTCGCCGGGAAAGTTCCCCAAGAACGCGAATCGTAGCTGTTGCAGGTGTTGTCGCCCATGACCATGTAATTGTTGCCTGAGTTATCAAACACAGTTTGTTCATCGGGAAACCGGGGAGCCAAGTTGGGAATCAAACCGAATTTTGTGTCAACAGTGCCGTTCACGTGTCCGGAATATTGGCTTTCGCGCGGCGGATCCTTGGGATCAAAACCATAAACATTTGCAAAATGTGGTGTCGAAGCGTCGAGCCGAACACCGTTGATCCGCAAATGGCGGTCATCGCCGATCTGGACTTTTTCCCCAGGCAAAGCGACTAGGCGTTTGATGTAAAATTGATCCTGCTGAGGAATTTCGGTTCCTACCGTGGCAAACACAACGATTTCACCGCGTTCAGGCTTGCGAAAGTTATAAGTTAAACGATCAACGAATAGATGATCGCCAGCCGCCAAGCGCAATTTGATGACATGATCGCCTTTGTGATAGTAATGATCGCGACTCAATCCAGCCCGATATGCCAAGGCATCGGCGTTCGGAGGTGCTTCTCCGTAATCGGGCGGAAACCAGATGGTGTATTCATGTCCGCCCAACCGGAATCTTTGCCAGAAGTTGATCAGCTTGATGCCAACTGGCTGCGA
The DNA here is from genome assembly GCA_021813325.1 of bacterium. GTDB lineage: Bacteria > Verrucomicrobiota > Verrucomicrobiia > Limisphaerales > UBA11358 > UBA11358. Next base: position 82,525 of record JAKALA010000008.1, read on the forward strand.
GATGTCTTCGATGGCGCCATCATTTTGGGCTACGACGTCGATATAAGAAATGCCTTCAAAAAATTCCTTAATGCGTTCCCAACCGGTGGGAATTTGAAAGTTGGGATTGTTTCCGGGCGCCAAATAATTCTTGGAAGTGACGCCAAACAGAGTTGGCTGCATTGATCCCGTGGGAATTTTAAACGGCTGCAAAAAGAAGGTGCGGATGGCCATGGCCACGGCCAACGCCACCAGCAGCACTTCCACGTTTTCCCGCCAAGTGGCATTCGGATAAGGTTTTAGCCACTTTTCAGCCGCGAACTGAAGTTCTTCGGCTTTTATTCTGATGGCACCTTTGTTTGCGCCTGTGTTGATGGTGGATTTTAGACTATCTAAAGCCGCTTGCACCGGTCCGATGGCTTGCGCTGATAAAACATCCGACTGCGATGCGAGCAGGCGCCGGTAATGTTTATGCACCACGCACGCTTCGCGGACGGTTTTGGAGATAAACCAGCGCAAAATGTTCATAAGAGTTTAAATTTTTCAGTCAGCACGGCCATGTTTGTCTTCCAGAACTGACAACTCAATTCGGATTTTGTTCATGACTAGCGGGTTAGGCTTTGAGGACTTCGATGAATGCTTCCTGCGGAATGTTGACGTTGCCGATGGATTTCATCCGCTTTTTGCCTTCTTTTTGCTTCTCCAAAAGTTTGCGTTTGCGGGAGACGTCACCGCCGTAGCATTTTGCGGTCACGTCTTTCCGGAAAGCGCTCACCACTTCGGAGGCAACGATTTTGCCGCCAATGGTCGCCTGGATTTTTACTTGAAATTGCTGGCGTGGAATTACTTCCTTCAACTTTTCAGCCAGGGCGCGTCCCCTGCCCTCGGCTTTGGTGCGGTGAACAATACAGGAAAAGGCGTCCATCGGTTCGGCGTTCACCAGCATGTCGAGTTTGACCATGTCGCTTTCCAGGTAGCCCGCCGGCTCATAATCCATTGAACCAAAACCGCGGGTTATGCTTTTTATGCGATCATGGAAATCAATGAGGATCTCATTTAAAGGAATCAAGCTGGTCAACATGACGCGGCGCGAATCGAGTGTTTCCGTGTGATCCACGTTCCCGCGTTTTTCGGAGATCAAGGCCATCATGTCGCCAATATTTTCGTTCGGACAAATGACAAAGGATTTGACCATCGGTTCCTCAATCTTGTCGATATATGTGACTTCAGGCAAAAATGCGGGATTATCGACTTCCTTTAAGATGCCGTCGGTGAGGGTGACTTTATAGACCACGCTGGGATAAGTGGCGATAATGTCCATGTCGTATTCGCGACGAAGCCGTTCCTGCACGATTTCCAAGTGCAACAACCCGAGGAACCCGCAACGGAAGCCAAAGCCCAGCGCCACAGACGTTTCTGAAGAGTAAACGAAGGCTGAATCGTTTAACTTCAATTTTGCCATCGAAGATTTTAGCTGTTCGTAATCCGCCGTGTTGATCGGGTAAATGCCGCTGAACACCATCGGATGAATTTCCTTGAATCCAGGCAATTCACTGGACGGATTGCGAGCGTCCGTGATGGTATCCCCCATCTTAACGTCGCTTGGGGATTTGATATTCGCTGTCATGTAGCCGGTTTCACCGGCTTCAAGCTTCTCCCGCAAATAGGGCTTGGGGTTGAAACTGCCGACTTCCTTGACCTCAACGTTTCGGCCGGAATGCAACAATTTGACCATCATTCCCGGTTTAATCTCTCCGTTGAAAACGCGAATGTGGGTAACTACACCTTTGTAAGTGTCGAAATAAGAGTCAAATGCCAAGGCCTGCACGGAGGGTTCGCCGGTCGGCTTCGGCGGCGGAACTCGTTCGACAATGGCTTCCAGAATATCATCAATGCCTATGCCTTGCTTGGCACTGCACGGAATGGCCCATTCACTGGGAATGGCCAGCACTTCTTCAAGCTGTTGCTTGGCTTGGGGCACGTTGGCGTGACCAAGGTCAATCTTGTTGATGACCGGAATGATGGTCAGGTTTTGCTTGGAAGCCAGATGAAAGTTGGCCACCGTTTGCGCTTCAACACCTTGCGCCGCATCGATCACCAGCAATGCACCTTCGCAAGCGCTCAGACTGCGGGAAACTTCGTAGGCAAAGTCCACATGGCCAGGGGTGTCGATAAGATTTAACTCATAAGTCTCACCATTTTTGGCTTGGTAATACATGGTGACAGGATGGGCCTTGATCGTAATGCCGCGTTCGCGTTCAAGGTCCATCGCATCAAGCAATTGATCCGACATGTCCCTGGTGGCAATCGTCCCAGTTCGATGCAACAAGCGGTCGGACAACGTTGTCTTTCCGTGATCAATATGGGCAATGATGCTGAAATTTCTAATGTGTGCCGGGTCCATTTATAAAATCAAAACTGTCGCAAATCCAAATTGCGATTCGAGCGCAACAGAATATCTGGATTAATTATGAAGAAAAGGAAATTTGAGGTTTGCCAAGACTCATATCCAACGGAATTGACAATGCTACCCAAGGACAAAAAAACATTGTTCGCTAAAAGAGGGTGTTACGAAAGCCAAAGCATGACACTTTGATTTCATTGGGCATTTTGCGAATTTGTGTTGTATGTCGGCGAAACTGACCTTGCGGTTTGCCGCTCAAGGTCCAGCGGGAGTTGAACTGGCA
>JAKALA010000118.1 GCA_021813325.1 bacterium
CTGGCAGCCGTTTTGCTGGCCGAAAACACCAATTTGAGTCCATATCGCTCACATCCAAAAAAACGCAATCGCCTTTGTTTGCAATGTATTTAAACGTTTGCCACCTCGCTAAACGGGATGACAGTGAGGGAATTTGCATCATTCTCGGCGTATTGCTGATCGTCAAGGGCCATGATGTCGGCAACTCGTTCGCCTCGCAAATCAAACAAGTGTTTGCAGGGGTCCCGCTGGAGGCGGCCATCCGGCTGTATCTGGTCGGAACGGCATTTGGCTTGATGGGATTACTGCTGATCTTCTGGAAAAAATAATATTTTCGTGCCCGAACCCGGCGGGCTTGGATCCGGCCTGTTAAAATCCGGATCACTGGCGCGATGTTGAAATTTCTGCAAAATGATTTCGGTTTTGGCACGTCTGCGGCAGCCTTAGATTGAAAATGAATGAGCCGCCATCTGATTTCGAGTGGTTGCAGCAGTTCGTCCGCGCCGGAGATCAAAACGCGTTTCGCGATCTGGTCCGCCGGCATATCGACCTGGTTTTCGCCACGGCCCTGCGCAAGGCGGGAGAGGCTCCCGGGGCGGAGGAAATTTCGCAAAACGTCTTCAGCGCGTTGGCGCGCAAAGCCTGGCGATTCGCTCCGGATGACTCGCTGCCGGCGTGGCTGCACAAGACTGCGCTGCTGGAGTCCAAAGCGTGGATTCGAGGCGAGCTGCGCCGCCGCCAGCGGGAACAAACCGCGGCTGAGTTGGGCACCACCATGAAAACTCCCGATGATCAAACCGCCTTGAACGCGCTGGTGCCGTTGCTCGATGACGCCCTGCTGGCCTTGCGCGAAAAAGACCGCGCGGCATTGCTGCTGCGTTTTTATGAGAAAAATTCACTGAAAGCCGTGGGGCAAACGCTCGGCGTCAGTGAAGACGCGGCTCATAAGCGCGTTCAGAACGCGTTGGAAAAGGTCTCGGATTTTTTCCGCCGTCGGGGTTACAAAACCGCCACCGCCGCCGTGGCCGCCGCCGTTTTGCAACAAAGCTCGGTCACGGTCTCCACCGCCACCGCTGCGGGCGTGGCGGGCGCGGCGTTGCAGGTTGCGCCGCCGGTGCTCGCCGGAGCCGCCGCCTGGATCACCCGGCTCGCCACCATGACCAAGATGCAAACCGCGGTTCTCTGCGGACTGGTCACCGTGTTGCCGGTCGTGTGGAAATGGCATCAACATCGCCAGGCCAGTGAATTACTGACTCTGGCTGAATCACGTCTGGTCGCGGCGCAGCACGATTTTTTGATTTTGCAGAATGAGGTGCGGCAACTGCGTAACCGATCCGATAAGGCGGATGCTGACTTGGTTCAACAGGCGCAGGCGGTGACCCATCGAGATGATCAGTCACGTCAGTTCGAGGCCTGGAAACAGCATATCCGGGCGGAATTATTGGCGGCGGATTATCGTTGGCCGGACGATTCGCCGTTTGTGCGCATTCCCAAATCTGTGCTGCCCGAGCTCGACGTTTACCACGCCATCAATCCACCTGGCACGATCCGGCCCGAGGCGCGCGAGTTATTGGGGCTTTCTCCGCAGGAACGACAGCAGATAGAGGCGACGTTGCAAAAATATTTTTCGGCTTTGGACGATTTGATGAAGTCGAATTTCTATGAGACGAATCATCCGAGCATCGTTTCCATTCCTGCCGACGCGCTGGACTCGCGGGTGTTTGGTTTGCCGGCTTTGGGCGATGCCGTCAAACAGCAGGCAGAGGCATTGCAGACGAGTTTGCAAAACGAGCTGGGCGAGGAACGCTGGCCCTTGGTTGCCCGGCAATTGGAGTCAACGGGCACGGATACCATGCGGCGAATTCTGAATCTGGATGCGGGCGAAAAAGGGCAGGAACTCGCGGTCTGGATCAGCGAAATCAATGGCCATCTTCGAGCCGGATATGGCTGGGGAGAACAGGGCGCAGCGTGTAGTTCCAGCGGTCTGGATTTGCGGTTCTTTTTGGAGGGTTCAACGCTGCCAGGCGGCGGGACGATTCAGGACTACATGAATGTGCGTCAGTTTCCGGCGGTTTTGTCGGAGGCGGCGATGGCTTGGATTCGGCAGCAGGCGCAAACGCGTTTGAGCGGGAAAGGTGATTTATGAAACGAACCTTGTTGGCATTTTTAATTCTGGCGGTGGGATCGACGGTTTTCTGTGCATTGAAACAATCGACGGACCGTGTTCAAGCGCAGGCGCTGAAAAAGGAACAGGCGATCAAGTTGCAGAACCAGCTACTCACCCAACTGCAAACCGAGCAACGCACATTGTCGGAAAAATTTAGTCAAACCCGGCAGTTATTGACCGAACAGGCGCCTGCATCCGCCCTCCCGCAACTGGCGGGAAAAATTTTGTCCGGGGTCGCTTCCACCAATCTTTCGCCGGTGGAGAGCGAACAGTTGCTGGCTGAACTGGGGCTGAATTGGAACACAACGGGAGAGTATGTCATCGTCAGCAAGAAATCATTGGATGGCATTTCGTTTGCGGGATTGACCGGAACCCAACTGACGTCGGTCGCCAAAGCCGCGCTCGCCATCACGCCGACGGAAGCGGCGGCCATCGAAGCCATGACCCGTCAACTGGGTGATGCGCGTGATGCCTGGGAGCGCGAGCAGGTGCAACGAACGGAGCCGAGCGGGGATGTGCTGGCCCAATACACGCTTCCGTCTGATCCGGATTTGGCCCGACAGCAATTGAGCGCATTTACCAACGGCATTGTGGATGCCCTGGGCACGCAACGGGCAAAATGGCTGCAAGAACATTCGCTGCAATGGATGATGGATTTCGGATTACTGACGGGTCCCGAGGCTTCGGATGTTCCCGCTGCTTATCAGAGCGCGTTTGCCGACATGATTTCGCAGCACCAGCATCAACCCACCGTGCTGACCTTGAAACGGTATCAGGCTGGTTCCGATGATAGGATCAGCTTCAGCTTGCAGCAAGCCGGGAACACCATGAGCACCGACGTCAATCCGTGGCAGCCGTTTCCCCAAGCGTTCCGGGGCATTTTCCCGGGTGGCTGGGCGGATTTGGCACAACGCGAGGGTTTTGAGCTGCCGAAGTCGTTTCAGAAGAAATAGTGCCGCCGCCACTTTTTCATCGCGCTCTTCGAGTTGTTAAATTGGTTTTTCTCCAAAATTGATCGCCATGGCCCCGCCCAGCAGGTTGATGACGCAAACATTGTTGAGTTTATTGACCCCTGCATAAAAGAGTGAGTTTTTCACCACAATTCAGCTTGCTTCCAGAAAGCGGCGGTCAGTTTGGGGTGGCGGCGTCCAAACGCGCCGAGTTGGGCGCTGTCTTTGGCGGTGGAGTTGGGCACGGGCGGGAACAAAAGGTTCTGGCCCAGATCAAGAACTTAAAGCGGCGCAAAGGCGTGGCGGGAGAGGTCATTGAGTGAGAACGCCATTATTTTGCCACGCATGCCGGGCGGATGAATTACCAGGCAGTGGCGCAACGCGGCTGGCCGATTGGCTCGGGGGCGGTCGAATCGGCCTGTCGCCAGAAGCAATGCCGCTTCAAGCGTCCCAGCCAGTTTTGGACCACCAAAGGCTTGCGAAATCTCTGCGCCTTGGATGAGGCGCGTCGCAATCACCATTGGGTCGACCTTTGGCTTAAAAATTAAGGACTGTGTCAAGATGTGCCCTCAGCCGGAACGCTGCAATAGAGATTGATTTTTCATGCTGATTTAGCTGGTGAATGCCGGGCGATTTTCGACTGCATTGCAGTTGGGAAAAGGGCTGAGGATTTTCTCCCATAGGCGGCTCCACCAGTCCCGTTCACGTTTAGGGACCGCGAGTTTGAGGGTGGTTTTGCCCTGCGGACAGCTCGACACGCCCGCCGTCACAAAGAGCCAAAAGCGCAGGGAGTGAATGGTCACCTTTGGTTGCCCGCCCAGATGCCGTTGGAACAAGACGGTCAGGTTATAAGTCAGGGCGGCCAGGCTCAACGCCGCCCGCGCTGGCCCAAAACTTTTCCAGACATAAGGTCGGCAACGCAAAGCCGGACTGGAGTTCCTTGATGACGTTTTCGCAGTCGGCCCGGCCAGGGTCGTAACGCCACACGGCCAGGGGCGGATGCGTGCTCGCCGACAGGCTGGTTACCAGCGCTTGAAAGCGATAGCCGGGCACCTCCAGCAATCGTTTGCCCACGCGCCCTTCGTCCTCCCGCACGCGATGGCGGATCAGCACCAGCCGGCGCGGATGGGGCCAGTTCATCGATTGATATTCCAGTTCCGCCACCTCGGTGCCCGGCACCTCCGTCCTCGCCCAGACCAAACCCCCTTTGATCAGTTTTTGAATCGGCTGGCTCAACTGGGCCACGACCACATACGGCAGCCG
>JAKALA010000009.1 GCA_021813325.1 bacterium
GCGCATTCCAGCACGGTCGTCGAGAACAACACTTCCGCCGCCGTCAGCACAATGTAGGGCAAGGTCTGCCACAGAACACTCAGGTGAGCGCCGTTGTCGATGCGCTGTTGCAGGGCGGCTACAACCACAAAGGACGCGGCGGCCAGAAACATGCCGCAGGACATGCGTTTGAGCGGGGAGGCGAGCCGGCCGATGCGCGGATAAATGCCCAGCGTGAACAGCGGCACCAGAATCATCACGATGAGCGGATTCATGGACTGCATCTGCTCGGCGCCGATGTCCAGCCCGAGCAATTTCACGGGCACCATCTGCTGGCCTTGCAATACCCACGTCGAGTTGGGCTGGTCAAACAGGCTCCAGAAAATGGGGACGAACGCGAACATGAACAGAATTGGGGTGAAGGAACGCGCGCTCGCTATTTCCTTTTCATCATGGCGCGGCGCGGCCTTGGCCCAGAAGGCGTCGGGAAGATCTGTTTTCCGCAACACGCTCAAGCCGACGACGAGCGCATACCACAATAAAATACACCCCAACGCCGACCACCCGATGATTTGTTCCGTGGAATGAGGAAAGTCAGTAAAACCCAGCACCGCCATCAGCAGCATCGCCAGCACCGGCAGGCCGATGGTGGTGAACAGATTCAGCACGGCTGCGGCTTTAAACTCCTGGCTGTTTTGGAACGCATGCCAGAATACGGTGAAGAAGCCGGCGCGTTTCAATTGCCGGTTCGTGGGCACGCGGGTGTAATATTTTGTGCCCAGCCAGAAAATCAGCGTGGCCAGTGCCATCAACACCCCCGGCACGCCAAACGCAATTGCGTAGCTGGACTTGTCCTTGATCCACGGGATGACCAGGAAGGAAAAAAACGAGCCGAAATTGATGGCCCAATAAAACGCGCCGTAGGCCTTTTGCAGAAGATGCGATTGTTCCGGTTTGAATTGATCGCCCATGAAGGCTGACACACAGGGTTTGATACCGCCGGAACCAAACGCCACCAGTCCCAGGCCGGCTGTCAGGCAAAGCATTTTGCCGTGGACATCCCCGATGAATCCGCTGCACGCCAGCACGCCGTTGCCGAGACAGTAAATCAGCGAGACCCACAAGATCGTGTAGTAGCGGCCGATGAGCTTGTCGGAGAGCCAGGCGCCGAACAGCGGCATGAAATAGTTGGCTGAGACGAACAGATGGATGATTTCGGTGGCATGGTCTTTGGACTGGCCAAGTCCACCATCAACCACCGCCCCGGTAATGTAGCCGGCCAGGATGCTGCGGATGCCGTAGTAGCTGAAGCGTTCGCACGCTTCGTTGCCAACGATGTATTTGATTTGTGCCGGCCAGCGTTTGCCTTTTGTTTCTTCAGGGGGATTCATGGGCCAAAGTTATTTGGTGGAGGTTGCGCCAATACGTTTCAAGAAAGGTTCGATGGAGCGCGGGCGACCGAGGAATTTTTCGATGGAAACTTCGGCGTCGCGCGAACCGCCGACTTGATAAATTTCCGTGCGCATCCGCATGCCGATGGTGCGATCAAAAAATCCGTCCGGCGCATTTTCGAACTTCGTCGCCATGTCGGCGGCAATGGCATCGGCCCAGGCATAACCGTAGTAGCTGGCGGCGTAGCCAATGATGTGTCCAAAGTAAGCCACAAAGGCGGTGTCGGGCGGCACCGGGAATGAAACATCGCTCAAAACCTTGTTGGAATGCGGCAGGATTTCATCTGCGTTGGTGGCGTGGATTTGGGTGTGCAGGGCCAGATCCATCAAGCCAAAGGAAAGCTGGCGGCGATAGTAAGTGGCGTAGGTGGCAAGCCGGGAAGCCTTGAGCTGGCTGAGGATTTCCTGCGGGATTTTCTTTTTCGGGTCGCGATAGTCGGCGGCAAAGCTGTCGAGCACTTTTTTGTCCCAAGGCCAGTTTTCGAGCATTTGCGAGGGGGCTTCGACGAAATCCTGCGGCACGCTGGTGCCGGAGAACCGCGAATATTTGGCGCGGGTCAGAATCGTGTGCATGGCGTGACCAAACTCATGAAAGACGGTTTCCACTTCATCGTGCGAGAGCAGCGACGGTTTGTCCGGCTGCGGCGGCGGGAAGTTGCAGACCAGCGAGCAAACCGGGCGCTGATAGGTTCCATCGGGCAGTTGTTTGCCTTCGATGATTCCAAACTCGGCAAAGTGATTGTATTTCCCGTCGCGCGGGAACATGTCCAGGTAGAACATGCCCATCGGTTCGCCGGTTTTGGCGTCAGAGACGGCGTAGAGTTGCAAATTATCCACCCATTTGTAGGGTGGATTCACGCGTTCGAACTTGAGGCCAAAGATGCGCTGGTAAATGGCGAACATGCCGTTCAGCACGCGCTGATAGGGGAAATAAACGCGCAACTGCTCGGCATCCACATTGTATTTGGTTTTTTTCAGCATGTTGGCGTAATAACGCCAGTCCCAGTAGTTCACCACCGCGTTGGTGTCGCCCGTATCCTTGATTTTCAATTCGCGAAACTCCGCCAATTCCCGGTCGTATTTGGGTTGCAGCCCCTTTTTCAAGCTTTCCAAAAAGCTGATGGCCGTGGCGCTGTTCTTGGCCATACGGGTTTCAATGGCATAGTCGGCGAAGCTGGCGTAACCGAGCCGGTGTGCAATCTCATCGCGCAGCACAATGATTTTTTGGAGCAGGGGAATGTTAACCTTCCGTGCAAGGTTGCATTGCGCGATCGCCATCCGCCGGCGGGTGTCCTCGCGTTTGGCGTTGTCTTCCACCATGAGGTAGTGAAAGGTGATGTTCGCCTTGAGCGTGTATTTATCGTCGCCGGTCTTGATGCCTTGCTGCGCGAGAAAATCTTCGGGCACGCCTTCGAGTTCGGCTTTGGTGAATACCAGCGAATTGGTGGCCTTGGTGACGTTGTTTTCAAAATCCGTTTCCAGTCCGGTCAGTTCTTTGCGCAGACGCTCGACTTCATCGCGTTCGGCTTTGGGGAGATCGAGGCCGGCGCGGCGATAATCGCGCATGGTATCATCAAACAGCTTTTTGTCTTCACCGGAGAGCGCCGGCTGCGTGGCGGCAAAAGCTTTCAGCGCACGATAAACATCCTCGCGATAGTCAATCCCCACGGACCATTCAGAAAGTTGTTTTATCGCCTCGGTGGCCGCATCGCGAACGGCGGCGTTGGTGCTGGTCACTTCGATGAGGGAAAGCCGGTTGGCCGATAACGCAATTTGGTAATCGATGCGGTCCAGCGCGATGAAGGTGTTGGTAAAATTAATCTGGTTAGTTTTCAACGCACCGAGTTTATCCAGCGCGGCATTACCGTTGGCGATGGTTCTGGTGATGGTGGCGGCCACTTCGCCGGGAGTGGTCTCAAAGGTGGGGATGGTGATGACCGAATGAAATTGCGCGGCGCGCTCTTGAAAAGCGGCAAGGTCGGCGGTTTTGATTTGGGCGCCGACCAGTGACACGAAGGACATGAGGAGCAGCAGCGTGGTTTTGAATGGCATAATTAAAATTCGAAACTTTTGCCTAAAATGCGCTCGCATTCGATCATGACGTAGCGATCCGTCATGCCGGCGAGATAATCGCAAACCGCGCGGTGCAGGCCGGTCTTTTTTAACCTTTTACGCGAGTTGTCGCCAATTTCCTTGGGATGGGCGAGATAATACTTGAAAAGTTGTTCCAGCATTTTGACCGCGCGGAGATTGGGCTGATGCACCACCGGATTGTAGTAAAGATTCTTGTAGAGATAGTCGCGCAGTTCCAAATTCAATTTTCTCCGTTCCGGGCTGTATTGAATCAGCGCTTTGGGAAAGCGGCGCACTTCGTCGGCGCTTTGCACTTTGGCGGCGGCAATCAATTGTTCGCTCGTTTCCACCACGTCCTTGATCTGCATGTCGATAATCGTGCGGATGGTAAAGTAGCGACGGCATTCATCCGGCAATTTCCCGTGTTCGTCTTTGACTTCGCTGGCGGCGTGGGTCCAGATGCGGACGTTTTCGGTGAGGTGCTGTTCCGACAACAACCCGGAATCCAGGCCGTCGTCCAGGTCGTGACTGTAGTAGGTGATTTCGTCGGCCAGGTTGGCGATTTGCGCTTCTAGCGAGGAATTCTTGGCGTCGAATCCTTTGCGCCGGCCGGGATGATCGTAGGCGGTCTGATGTTTGGCCAGACCTTCGAGCACTTCCCAGGAAAGGTTCAAACCGGAGAATCCCGGGTATTTTTCTTCCAGATCTTCGACGATGCGCAAACTGTGCTGGTTATGTTCAAATCCGCCGTGACCTTTCATCAGTCGGGCCAGCGCCGTTTCGCCTTTGTGGCCAAATGGCGAATGGCCCAGGTCGTGGGCTAGGGCGATGGTTTCAGCCAGATCCGTATTTAACCGGAGCGCGCTGGAGATGTTTCTGGAAATGGCGGCGACTTCAATGGTATGTGTCAGCCGCGTGCGCAAATGGTCGCCGGTGCCGTTGAGAAAGACCTGCGTTTTGTATTCCAAGCGCCGGAAGGCGCGCGAGTGGATCACGCGATCCCGGTCACGTTGATATTGCGTGCGCCAGAGCGGCGGCGGCTCCTTGAATTTTCGCCCGCGTGTGTCGCCGCTGAACTGGGCGAAAGGCGCGAGAAACTGGCGTTCGTTGGTTTCGAGTTCCTGGCGTGTGCGCGGCATAAATTTACCCCTTGATGAGTTCCTGGACGGATATTCCCCGCAATTCAAAAAGCCGGCGAATGGTATCCTCGATCAAATTGTTCGGACAACTGGCCCCGGCGGTGATGCCCACGGTGATTTCCCCGGATGGCAGCCAGTCGCGGGTTTCAATTTCCTGGCGCTTGTGAAGATTGAAGTGATGGATCAGGCTGGCGGATTCCATCTTGGCGGCATTTTTGATGAAGTAGGTCGGCAGTTTGGCTTCGCCCATTTCCGCAAGGTGCGAAGTGTTCGAGGAATTGTAGCCGCCCACCACGATGAGCAGGTTGGGCGGATTCAGTAGCATTTTTTCCAGCGCATCCTGCCGGTCCTGCGTGGCGCCGCAGATGGTGTCGAAGAAGCGGAAATGACTGTTGAGCCGTTCATGGCCGTATTTTTTTTCCATGGTGGCTTTGAAACGCCGCTGCACTTCCTCGGTTTCGCCGCGCAACATGGTGGTTTGATTCGCCACGCCCACCGCCTGCAAATGCAGGTCGGGATCAAACCCGGCGGAATAAGCCCCTTCGAATTTTTTCAGGAATTCAAACTTGTCGCCGCCTTGCAGGATGTAGTTACAGACATAATCCGTCTCCGCCAGGTTGAAAACCACGAGATAATGTCCGCTGCCATAGGCGCGGGCCTGCGACGTGGTCGCCTTGGTTTCCTCGTGCTTGGCTTTGCCGTGAATGATGCTGGTGACGTGTTCCTTGGAGTATTGGCGGACGCGTTTCCAAACGCTCATCACGTCGCCGCAGGTCGTATCTACGAGCACGCAGCCTTTGGCCTCGATTTTCTTGCGCGTGCTCACCTCGGTGCCAAACGCGGGGATGATGACGGCGTCGCCGGTTTGCAGCCGCTCCAGCTCTTCCGCGGTCGGCTTGGGCGAAATGATCTGGATGCCCATGTGCTGAATCTGGTCGTTTACTTCCGGGTTGTGAATGATCTCGCCCAGAAGGTAGATCGGAGTGTGCGGCGAAACTTCCGAAAAATATTTGCGCGCGGCGTAGGCCAGGTCGATCGCGCGTTCCACGCCGTAACAAAAGCCAAATTCCTTGGCGAGTTTGACCGTCAAGCCGTCGGCGGATAAAATGCCCCCATTGGCGCGGATGCTTTCCACCAGTTCGCTGCGATAATGCGACAACACCTGGGCGGACACTGCTGCCATGATGTCGGGGCGCCGGAGGTTGATTTTTCTGTTTGGATCATTCTCGGGCGCGCCGTGCGATTCCTTAGACATGGCGAAAAATTAACGCCGAAGCACGGGGGCGTCGAGCAGGATTTGGTTTGATTCCATTGAATATTCACTAATAGTGATGAAGTGTTTCCCCAATGCAAAACCCAATTTTCAATCGGGACCGAATCGTGCGCGTGGTTCGCTTTGGAACGCAAATTCAAATGGCCTCCAGCCCGCCGGACGTTGCCTGGCGCCACAATTTAACCGGTCATGAAGCATAAACCATCTACTCGTTTTCAACTGGCCTGCATCGTTTGCGCGTCGCTTTTTGTAAACGCCGCCGGCGCGGCGGACGATCCGTCGTCAAGCAATTCAATTCCGGTGACCATCCGGGTGGACGCGGCCAGGTCGCTGGGGCCGATGAAACCGATCTGGCGCTTTTTCGGCGCGGATGAGCCGAATTACGCTTACATGAAGGACGGGCGGAGATTAATCAGCGAGTTGGGTGAATTGCGTCCGAATCAGGTCTATTTCCGGGCGCACAATCTGCTGACCTCCGGCGATGGAACGCCCGCTTTGAAATGGGGCAGTTCCAACGCCTACACCGAGGACGCCAATGGAAATCCCATCTACAACTGGACGATTCTGGACCGTATTTTTGATGCCTACCGCGCGCGGAATGTGCGGCCTTATGCGGAAATTGGTTTCATGCCTGAAGCCCTTTCGGTGCATCCGGAGCCTTATCAACACGAATGGCGGCCCGGGCTAAAATACGACGTTATTGGGACGGGCTGGTCGTATCCGCCAAAAGACTACGCCAAATGGGCCGGGCTGGTTTATCAATGGGTGAAGCACTGCGTGGATCGATACGGTGCAAATGAAGTTTCAAAATGGTATTGGGAAGTTTGGAATGAAGCCAATGGCTCGGCTTATTGGCATGCCTCGCCCGAGGAATTTTTCAAGCTGCACGATTTTGCCATTGATGCTGTGCGCCGCGCTTTGCCCACCGCCCGCGTCGGCGGGCCGGACTTGGCGGGCTTTGGCGGGAAATTTATGCGTGATTTCATCAATCATGTCGTCAGCGGAACCAATTATGCCACCGGGCGGATTGGCACGCCGGAGGATTTCATTTCCTTTCATGCGAAAGGTGCGCCTGGCTTTGTGGATGGCCACGTGCGTCTGGGGATTGCCGCCCAGTTGCGGGAAATCAACCGTGGTTTTGGCCTGATTGCCGGCGTGCCGGAGATGAAATCCAAGCCGATCATCATTGGCGAATCTGACCCGGATGGCTGTGCCGCCTGCCAGGGCGCGAGTCTGGGCTACCGTAATACGACGATGTATTCGAGTTACACGGCGGCGAGTTTTGCCCGGGAATTTGAACTGGCGGATCGTTACGGTGTCAATCTGGAAGGCGCGCTGACCTGGGCTTTTGAATTTGAGGATCAGCCTTATTTTGCCGGACAACGCGTGCTGGCCAGCAACGGCCTTGATTTGCCGGTGCTGAATGTTTTTCGCATGTTCAGTCGGATGGGCGGACAGCGGATTGAAGCCAGCAGTTCCGGGGCGGTTTCACTGGATGACATGATCAAGCACGGGGTGCGCGGGCAGCCGGATATTTCGGCTTTGGCGTGCATGGAATCAAACCGGCTTTGCGTCATGGTCTGGTATTATCATGATGACGATCTGCCCGGCCCGGAAGCGGCCGTGAGCATCAGCCTGGATCATTTGCCGTTCCCTGATCAAGCGATGAAGCTGGTGCAATATCGAATCGACGAACAGCACAGCAACGCCTTCACGGAATGGAAGCTGATGGGGGCGCCCACGGCGCCCAATGAGGAGCAATACGCGCGAATGCAAAAGGCCGGGCAATTGGCCGAACTGGGCGCGCCGGAAAATATTCCGGTGGCGCATGGAAAGGCGGCCATTCATATCCATTTGCCGCGACAGGGCGTGGCATTGCTGGTTTTAGAATAGCTGGATGGTTGCGGCTAAACTCTCGCGGCGGGCCACTCGACACGCGGCGCACGGCGGCGCGACCTCTGTGATTTTGGCCGGATGAAGGCGAAATTTCCGGCCACGGATCGCGGGCGGATCATTTGTTCTGGAATTCTTATCGGCGGAATGGTTTTCGCTGATGATCGAAATTATTTTCCAAACGCAAACGGATTGGCATACTCGGCCACCTGACAATTACCATAACCATGAAACGACTAATTGCCCCCGCAATGGCCTGCCTGCTGGCTGTTGCTGTCGCCTCCGCGAAATCACCCGTGGATTTTGCCAAACCCATCATCGGAACCGCTGAACACGGCCACGTGTATCCGGGCGCCACAGTGCCCTTCGGCATGGTGCAGCTTTCGCCGGATACCCGCGACAACACGTGGGACGGCTGCTCGGGTTATCACTATTCCGACACCAGCATTTTGGGGTTTTCGCACAATCATTTGACCGGCACGGGCTGTGCGGACCTTGGCAACATATTGCTCATGCCCACGGTGGGGCCGGTGAAACTGGTTCCGGGCAGCCAGCCCGGTGAAGGTTACCGCGCGCGGTTTTCGCATGATCAAGAGGTGGCGCGCCCGGGTTACTATTCGGTGGTGTTGCCGGACTATAATGTGAAGGTGGAATTGACCGCGACCGCGCGGGCGGGGTTTCATCGTTACACATTTCCCGCAACCTCTGAAGCCCATGTGATCGTGGATTTGCAGCATGGCGTGGGCAATGGCGTCACCGATGCCCAGCTCACGATCGAAAATGACCATACGGCCAGCGGCTACCGCCGCAGTGATGGCTGGGGCGGCAGCAAGGTTTATTATTTTGTGATGGAATTCTCCCGTCCGTTCGACTCGGCCGCCGTGGCGGACATCGACAAGGATCTTCCGACCAAGCAAACCAGCGGCAAACATGTCAAAGGTCATTTTGATTTCAAGACCAAGGCCGGCGAGCAAATCTTGGTGAAAGTCGGGCTTTCAACGGTGAGCGTGGCAGGCGCCCGCAACAATCTCCAGACCGAAATTCCGAAATGGAACTTTGACGCGGTGGCCAAGGCCGCCAGCAAGGAATGGAACCAGGCGCTGGGCACGGTTAAGGTGGACACCAAGGACACTGATCTGAAGGAAACGTTCTACACGGCGTTGTATCATTCCATGGTGGCGCCAACGCTGTTGAGCGACGTGGACGGACGGTTTCGCGGGCCGGACGGCAATATCCATGATGCCAAGGGGTATGAATATTATACCGAGCTTTCCTTGTGGGACACGTTTCGCGCGGAGAATCCGCTGCTGACGTTGGTCCAGCCCGAACACGTGAATGATTTTGTGAACACCATGCTGGCGCATTTCAAAATCTTCGGCCACAATACGCTGCCCGTCTGGCCCGAAGGCGGACGGGAAACCTGGTGCATGATCGGCAATCACGCGATTCCCGTCATCGCCGATGCTTACCTGAAAGGTTTCCGGAACTACGACCCGAACGAAGCGCTCAATGACATGATCGTCAGCACCGATCAGAACCGCGAACAGTTGTCGGATTATCGCGACAAAGGTTTCATTCCCACCGGCAATGGCCGTCAGAGCGTTTCAAAATTGTTGGAATATGCCTACGACGACTCCTGCATTTCCCGTCTGGCCAAAGCCTTGGGCAAGGATGACGTCGCGGCGAAATACGCCCGGCGCTCGCAAAATTGGGAAAACGTCTTTGATCCTTCCACGGGTTTCATGCGCGGCAAAAACGCCGATGGCAGTTGGGTGACTCCGTTCACGCGCCACGAAAGTGACAGCATCAATTTCAACGAATACACCGAGGCCAATGCGTGGCAATACAACTTCTTCGTGCTGCACAACGTGCCCGGTCTAATCGCCAAGCTGGGCGGCGATGACAAATTTGCCGCGCGCATTGACGAAATGTTCGACACCAAGGATCCGATCCCGAATTTGGGATCCATCCCGGATGTCACCGGGGTTTTGGGCATGTATTCGCACGGCAACGAACCGGATCAGCATGTTTGCTATCTCTACAACTACGCCGGGATGCCGTGGAAAACCCAGGCCCGCGTGCGGCAAATCGCCAACATGTTTTACAACAACACACCGGGCGGACTTTGCGGCAATGATGACTGTGGCCAGACTTCGGCTTGGTTTGTGTTTTCGGCTATGGGCTTTTATCCGGTCGATCCCGTCAGCGGAGATTACATCCTCGGCAGTCCGCTGTTGGACAAGGTGACGTTGAAACTGGATTCCCGATTTGCCAAGGGCAAAACCTTCACGGTGATCGCGAAGAATAATTCGCCCAAAAACATGTTTATCCAGTCGGCCACGCTCAATGGCAAGCCCCTGAATCGGAGCTGGATTTCCCATGAGGAAATCACGGCGGGCGGCAAACTGGTGCTGAACATGGGACCGGAACCGAACAAGGAATTCGGGGCGGCTGATGCGGCTCGTCCGCCGAAAATTTGATCTTCTGGCAAATCTTCAATTCAAGAAACTAGTATGAATTTAAGAAATCTTTTGTTTTCAACTACGGGAGCTTTGGCGGTCTCGTCCATCCTGGCGTTTGGCGTTGTCAGCCGGGCCGCCGCGGCGGCGCCGTTGGCTGATTATGTTCGACCGTTTGTCGGTGCGCAAGGTGAGGGGAACACGTTTCCCGGGCCGTCCGCGCCGTTTGGCATGGTTCAAATCAGCCCGGACACCGACACCACCAATTGGAACACGGATTCGGGATATGAATATACCGACCCGACCATCATGGGCTTCAGCCTGACCCACCTGAGCGGCACCGGCTGTCCTGACCTCGGCGACTTTTTGTTCATGCCGCAAGTTGGCAATCCGGAATATGTCGTGGGTGCGAAAGATCATCCGGAGCAGGGCTATCAATCGCTCTTTTCGCACAGCGACGAAGAAGCGTCGCCCGGCTATTACAAAGTGAAGCTTCAGAAATCCGGCGTGGTGGCCGAACTGACCGCTGGCGAACGTGCCGGCATACTGCGCTTCACTTACCCGGCCACGGATGAAGCGTCCATTTTGGCGGATTTAACCCATGTGATTAATGGCGGACGCTGGCGCATTGCCGAATCGCGTTTTCGCATCGAAGACGGTTCCACCATCACCGGGTTCCATCTGGTGAATGGCTGGGCCAAGGAGCGATACCTGTATTTTGCGGCGCGTTTTTCGCGTCCATTTGATGAAGGCCGGATCATCAGCAACGGCAAGCCGGTGGTTTACAAGAGCTACATCAACTATCGTTTCCGCAGTCAGAACGAAGCCGCGGGCACCAACCTGCAATTCATCGCCAAGTATAAAACGCATGCCGGGGAAGTGATTCAGGTAAAGGTGGCCGTTTCCGCCGTCAGTGCCGCCAACGCGTTGCAAAATCTCGACGCCGAAATTCCGGGCTGGGATTTCAACAAACTTCGCGAAACCACCCGGGCCAAATGGAATCAGGAACTGAGCAAAATTCAGATCGAAGGCTCCGACGAACAAAAAGAAACGTTTTACACCTCGCTTTACCACGCATTTCTGGTGCCGAATCTTTACCAGGATGTGAACGGGCAATATCGCGGCTTCGATCAAAACATCCATCAAAGCAAAAAATTCACCAAATACACGGTGTTTTCCTTGTGGGACACATTCCGCGCCGAGCATCCGCTGCTGGCGTTGATCCAGGAAAAGCGCGATTCCGACATGATCAATTCGTTGTTGGATCATTACGATGAAAGCGCCGATCACCTGTTGCCCATGTGGGAACTGCAAGGCAATGAAACCTGGTGCATGATTGGTTACCACGCCGCGCCCGTGATCGCCGATGGCTTTTTGAAAGGCGTTAAAGGTTTCGATCCGCAACGGGCCTACAATGCCATCAAAACCACGGCAATGAATCCGGATTACGACGGGCTCGCCGCGTATCGCAAGCTGGGTTGGGTGCCGTTTGATGAAGAGGATGAATCGCTTTCCAAGACGCTGGAATACGCCTACGACGATTACAGCATCGCGCAAATGGCCAAGGCGCTGGGCAAGTCGGACGACTACGCCTATTTCATGAAGCGCGCCGCGAGCTACAAAAATATTTACGATCCGTCCATTGGCTGGATGCGGCCGAAAGATTCCCAGGGCAACTGGCGCACCAATTTTGACGCCCATCTGTTTGGCGGCGGCCCGAATTTGGACGATGTGACCGAAGGCACCAGCTCGCAATATTCCTGGTTTGTGCCGCAGGACGTGCCCGGCTTTATTCAACTGGTGGGCGGAAGGGAAAAATTCATCGAAAAATTGGATTCGTTGTTTGATGCCAAGCAATCGGAGAAGTTCCGCAGCGAGCTTTCAGAAAATGATCTGCGCGGATGCATCGGTGAATACTGGCATGGCAATGAGCCGGCGCATCATGTCATCTATCTCTACTGCTATGCCGGTCAGCCTTGGAAAGCGGCTGAAAAATTGCATGAAGTCGTGAAAACCCAATACGGCTCCGGCCCCGGTTCATTGTGCGGCAATGACGACTGCGGCCAGATGTCCGCCTGGTATATGTTCACCTGCATGGGCTTTTATCCCGTGTGTCCGGCCAGTGATTACTACGTCATTGGCGCGCCGCAGATTCCCAAGGCGGTCATGCGCCTTTCCAACGGGAAAAAATTCACGATGACCGCGCGGAACATTTCGAACCAAAACATCTATGTTCAATCCGTGCGTTTGAACGGCAAGCATTGGGATTCCCCCTTCCTGCCGTATCGGGAATTGAAAAACGGTGGAAAACTGGAATTCGTCATGGGCCCGCAGCCAAGCCAGTGGGGAACCCATCCCCAAATCCCCGAGTAAACTGAAACCATAACCAACAACAACCCCCTGAATTCAATGAAAACATACCAATGGGTGGCCGGCTTGAGCGCGCTCGCGCTGGCAACGGCGGTTGCCAGTGCCGAAACCAAAGTGACCGTGGATTACAACGGCAACGACGAGGCGACCTCCGCCTTTGCGTTTAAAACCGTGCCGGCTCCGTCGGCTAATGACGCGGCGACCTCCGCCAAGTTTGAAATCATCGCCGGCCATGCGGACGGAAACGGCGGCGGATTGGAAAAACTGCATGACGGCGCGCTGCCGGAAGATGCCGATCAACCTTCGGATAATTTCTTTTTCCAGGCCGGCGGCAACGGTGGCCGCGTGCGGGTGGACCTGGGAAGTGAAATTAACATTCGCCAGGTCAACACGTATTCCTGGCATCCCGGTTCCCGCGGACCGCAGGTTTACAAGTTGTATGCGTCCGATGGCGCGGCTGGTGATTTCAACGCCGCCCCCGGCGCTGGCGTCGCGCCCGACCAATGCGGGTGGAAGTTGATCGCGTCGGTTGACACCAAGCCCAAGTCCGAGGACGGCGGGGGACAATATGGCGTGAGCATTTCGGACACGGATGGCAGCCTCGGCAAATTCCGCTATTTGCTTTTTGACGTGGCGGCCGCCGAGCGAGACGACGCCTTTGGCAACACGTTCTACAGTGAAATCGACGTGGTGGATGCCAACGCTCCCGTGGCGCAAAACGCCACCGCGCCCAAGGGAAATTTCTCCATCAAAACATCCGATGGAAAATGCACCATCACGATCAACACGGACAAGGCCCCCGAGTTGAAGGACTGGGCGGATCACACGCTCGCTTCGGCGCTGGCGGAGTGGTATCCAAAGATCGTGGCTATTTTGCCGAGTGAAGGTTACACCGCCCCGTCGCATTTCAAAATCACCCTCAAGCCCATGCCCGGCGTCGCTTACACGGCCGGCCAAAGCGTGGTGGCCAATTCCGATTGGCTGAACAAGGAACTCCATGGCGAGGCGGTGGGTTCGTTGATTCATGAGGCCGTTCATGTGGTCCAGCATCTGGGCGGCAATGCCGTTCATAATCCCGGCTGGCTGGTGGAAGGCACCGCTGATTACATCCGCTGGTTCAAATATGAGCCGCAAAGCCACGGTGCGGACATGGTTTGGATGCGGAAACACGGGAAGAACTTCAACCCGCATTACAACGACAGCTATCGCATTACCGCCAATTTCCTGAACTACGTCTCGGAAAAATATGACGCGAACATCGTCACTCAAATGAACGCCGCGATGCGCGATGGAAAATATGACGATGATCTCTGGAAACAATTGACGGGCAAAACCGCGCCTGAACTGGGCGAAGAATGGAACAAGGAAGTCGCGGCCCAAATGGCGGCGAAAGATTAAATCCAGCCGGCTTAACCCAAACTCGTCAAGCGCCTGGAAGTTCCGCTTTCAGGGCCTTGACGAGCTTTTCGTATTGGGGAAATGCGTTGTAAAGCTGGGCGGAAATGCGCACCAGCCGTTTCGGCGCCGCCGGCCATGAAATGATGGGCACTTCGATCCGGTGTTTTTCCCGCAAAAAATCCTGCAACGGATATTCATTATACGGCAGCTTTGGGCCGAAATTTGCAGGCGCGTCGGGCAGGGGCACCGCCGCCAAGGAGCCGATCGCTGCTTCGGAACACGGTTCAGGAACATCGAACGCTTCGCAAAGTAATTTTCGTGCCGCCAAGGCGAGCTTACGGTTTTGGGTCATGACTTCTGCCCAGCCGCCAGCCATTTGGCGGCCCATGAAACGAATGGCAGCCGGCACGCTGAGAGCAGCGGACGGATCCCAGGTTCCCGGCCAGCCAAATTCCAACTGAAATCGCGAGCGATCGGTGCGCCGGGAATTGGCCCCGTGACTGATGGTCAGCGGGCGGATAGCCGTCTGTTTGTCATGGCGCACATGCAGCAGCGCCACGCCTTTCGGCGCACAGAGCCACTTGTGGCAATTTCCGGTGTAATAGGTGGCGCCCAATTGATTCAGATTTAAAGGGATCATCCCTGGAGCGTGCGCGCCATCAATCAGCGTGTCCACGCCGCGACGATTCAGTTCAGCCACCAATGGGCCAATCGGCAGCACGACGCCGGTTTGGCTGGTGACATGGTCGATTAAGACCAGCCGGGTCCGGCTGGTCACGCATTGCAGAACGGGATCGAGCAGGCCGGCGAGGTTGGTGAAAGGAAATGGAATTTGCGCCAGCACGACGCGCGCTCCCGAGCGTTCGGCCACAAAATCCAGGGCGTTGCGGCTCGCGTTGTATTCCTGGTTGGTGACGACCAGTTCATCGCCTGGTCGAAAATTCAAGGAGCGCAAAACGGTGTTCACGCCGGTGGTGGCGTTGTTTACAAAGACCAGATCCTGCGCGTCGGCCCCAACAAAATGCGCGAGTGTGGCCCGCGCCGCATCCAACGGATCTTCCATTTCGCGGACGAGAAATTGCAGCGGCTGTTTCTCCATTCGCTGGCGCCAGTCGTTTTGGGCTGTCAGCACTGCTAGCGGACAGGCGCCGAACGCGCCGTGATTGAGGAAAATTACTTCCGGATCAAGCAGCCAATTGCCCGGATCGGCGACGGGTTGGTTCAAGTCATTGAGATGCGTTGGCATAATGCTCGCAAAAACAGACGTGGCAGGTCATCGCAGGCGTGGCATCACGTCGCGATCCGGCAGCGAAGTGTGAAAGCCGGCTTCCTGAAGCGATTTGACGATATGCGCCAGGTGGTCGAGACCGCGCGTTTGCATGATGAAATCCACGATGGCGGTTTGGAGCGGTTCGGCGCTGAAGGCGCGTTGATGATGAACTTCCATGACGTTGCCGCCCGCGGTGCCAATGCCGCCGGTCACGCGCGCCAGTTCGCCGGGCACATCGCGGGTTTCCACGCGGAGTCGCGCCAGATGGCCGCTGCGCACCAGTCCGCGCTGAATGATGGAGGAAAGAATCATGAGATCGATGTTTCCGCCGCACAGCACCAGTCCAACTTTTTTTCCGTGAAACCGTTTCCGACCCTGCATCAAGGCGGCCAGGCCGCAGCCGCCGGCGCCTTCGACCACCGTTTTTTCCACCTGAAGCAACAGCAAAACGGCGTCTTCAATTTCATCTTCGCCCACCAGCAGAATATCGCTGACGAGCTGTCGCACGATGCGGCGGGTGATGAGGCCGGGATTTTTCACGGCAATGCCTTCGGCCACGGTAAACCGTTCACATTTGAAAGGCTGTTTCTTGATCAGCCCGGCCATGGCGGGAAAACGTTTCGACTGAACGCCGACGATTTCAATGTCGGGTTTGATGCCTTTGGCGGCCACCGCCATGCCGGCGATCAGACCGCCGCCGCCGATGGGCACAATTAACGTGTCCAATTGCGGTTGTTGCGAAAGCATTTCCAAGGCGATGCTGCCCTGGCCGGCGATGACCAGCGGATCATCGTAAGGATGAATCAAGGTGAGCCGGCGCTTTTTGGCGAGCTTGAGGGTGAAGTCACGGGTTTCATCGAACGTATCGCCATCCAGAATCACTTCGGCGCCGTGGGCGCGGGTGTGTTCCACTTTGACGCTGGGCGTATGCCGGGGCATGACGATGACGGCGGGAATGCCCAGGCGGCGGGCGTGATAGGCCACGCCTTGCGCGTGGTTGCCGGCGGACATGGCAATGACGCCGCGCCGATGTTCGGCGGGCGTGAGCGAGAGCAGTTTGTTCAGCGCGCCGCGTTCCTTGAAGGCGGCGGTGAACTGGAGATTTTCAAACTTCAGGTAAACCTCGGCGCCGGTGATTTGGGAAAGGGTGCGGGCGTAGGTGCAGGGTGTGAACAGCACCTTGCCGCGCAAGCGTTCGGCGGCGGCCTGCACCTGTTGAAAGCTCAGACTCATTGGCGAATTGTAATGTGCGCGGGCAGGCGGGCGAGTGGATTTTTTCAGCAGCCGTGGTGATGGCTGGAATTAACGGGGATGAATCGAAAACAAAATGTTCTCGCCGCCGGCTACTGCGCCAGAACGTTGATGGTGATCTGGTCTTGATAAGTGCCGGCTTCGGGATTTCCCATCGTGCCAATGGTGACGGTGAGCGGGTAGCGGTTGCCATCGGGCTGGGGTGAAACGCCGGCGGGCAATGCGATGCTGGTGGCGTGGCTCAGATCAATGTTGATGCCCGATGACGACACGGAGTAGGGGATCTGGTCGGACGAGCTGGAGGCGGTTTGTTTAAGCACGCCGTTGTTTGCCGAGCTGTAATACACGGTGCAGTTGTTGTTTTGTTTGATGAGCAGATCACAGCTTTTGGCGGCGCCGGTTTGCAAAGTGCCGAAATCCAAGGTCAATTGCGGCGCGGAGTTGTTGAATGGATTGCCGGTGGGCACGATGGAAACGGCGGCGGTGGCGGCCACCACCACCGAAAAAGTGACGGTGGCGTAGTCGTATGGCGATCCCGTGCTGTTGTAGGCGGGATAGATCTGAAAAGTAACGCTGTCGGTATAGGTTCCCGGTGGCACGACCTGACCGGCGGGGATGAAGAAGACAAAGGCCAGGGGAACGACCTGGCCACTTTTGCCGGAAAGCGAGCCGCTAATCACTTCATTCGCGTTGGCGGTGGGCGGGGCTTTGAGTTCGTAGGTCATCGCGCTGGTGGTGTAAAGCGTGTAATTCAAATAATTGCCGCCCGAGCGGAGTTTGCGGGTGTAGGTGCCGGTGTTTTGCGACGGGCCGGCGGTTACCGCATAATTGGCCCGGCCTCGTCCCTGTTTGGTGAGGCTGAAATTAATGGTGTTCGGGTAGGCGGTGCTGCTAAAGCAGGCGTAACCGCCCGCGCTGCCGTGCCAGACCACGTTGCCGATCTGAAGGGTGTAACTTGCCGCTGAGGCACAGGCGATGCCGGCGGCCAGCATGAGGGCGGTGAGGAGGCGCGGTTTCATGGTTTAACAGGCAATGTGATTTCGCCTAGATCAATCAGTCGAGCGTTTTTACTCTGCACACTAATGGCAAAGGAACTGTCGGGATAGCCCGAAATCGTGCCGTGATACTTGCCGGCGGACAATCCGCTGAAATAGGCCAGCCCATTGCCGTTGCTGACAAATTCGATGCTGGTGCCGTTTTCGGCAACCAGTTTTCCGGTTTGGTAAACGGCGGGCTGCCCGTTGGCCCAGACCAGTTTGGCCGTGGCATCCAAAGTGGCGGGGTGCCCCAGGTGAATCAGGGTGCCGCTGCGGTAGGTTGGTTTCAGTAAAATGTCGCCTTCCTGCGGATCGAAATCCGCCTCGGCGCGGAGCGGTTCCGCCGTGATGTGGGTGGGATAATAGCCGGTGACCTGGGGCAGCACCGCCGGGCCCAGCCAGTCTTCCTGCGCCAGGTAACGCTGCGATTGAGGTTGCACTCCCACACCACCATCTTCCATCAAGCTGCCGGTGCTTTTAATGATGGCAAAGGAATCTTGAATAGGACGGCTCACGCCAAACTGACCATCGGCATAAACCAGAGCGGTGCCCCAGTTAAAGGTGCTCTGGTTGTTGCCGCCGGACATGGCGGTTTGATAAAAAGCCAAATCCGCCCGATGCCCGGTGTAATTGACATTGCCGTAAAAATCGTTTTGGCCGGACGTGTCCTGCACGCCGACAGTGGCGCTGGCGGATTGGATGTTTTCGCTGGGAACATATTGCCATTCTGAACGACTGGTTCGCGAACCGGTGTCGTAGGACGAAAACAGGTTTTGCCCAAAATCCAGGTTGATGCGCAGGCTGAAAAATGCCGTCCACGTGTCATGACTGGCGTCGCCGGAGTTGTTGTTGAGGGTCACATCCGCGTAAATGCGGCCCCAGTGGTAGCCGCTGATCAAGCTCCAGGTGGCCAGTTGGGTGGCGTTGCCACGGCGGGAGTTGGAGTAGCTGATGCCGGCAAACCAGCGTTCGCCAAGGCTCTGGGAGTATTGCACCTGACTGGTCCAAAGCGTGCCGTGGTCCGCCGGTGTGACAAAGGGCGTGGGCGCCGTGTAGTCCGAGCTTTGATATTGCGAGGACAACGTGAATTGACCGTCGGAAAGCCAGCTCTCGTGCGGCAGGTAATAATGATACTGAACTTGATGGGCGGAGCCGCCGCCAATGGTCCGGTCATGGGAAACCACGGAATTAAAATCAAACGTTCCCACCGTCGTGCTAAAAACGATTTCAGGCCCGCCCATTTGCGTGTCCGAAGTGGCCTGGCCACTCAAGCCGGCGGTGATCCGATCGGTGAGGCCGAGCCGGTGATAGGCACTCACAGCGGGTTTTGAATCGTATTCGTAATAGGGATTTTGAGAATCGGTCCGGCTGGGAAATCCGACGGCGTAGTTGAAAGCGGACTCCCCGGCCTTGAGCAATCCGGGATCATAAAACAATCGGGCATTGATGTATTGCACCCGGCCCACGGGATCGGTGATGCGGAGCACGACATTGTTGGCGCCGCCGGTCAGCGGGAAATTGCTGATCTGATGCGGCCCGGCGCTCAATTGCAGGCTCTGCGTGACGTGCCCGTTGACGATGACATCCACTTTGGAGTCGGATTGGAGAAAGAAAGCGGATTGCCCGAGCGGACTGGTGACGCGATAGGGTTGCAGGCTGTCCTGACGGTTGAGGGAAAAGCCAAGCAGGGGCAGGAAATTTTGAAAACCGGTGACGGGATAATTCAAATCTCCAACGGTGGCCCGGACACGTTGTTCGGGAAAATCATAGATCAAGCTGGTGTCCCGCTTTTGCCAGCGCTGATCAGGCGACGGGTTGAGATCAATTTCATTGTTCAGCACCAGTCGGTGATAATTGAAGACATTTTGAACGGCGACCTGCGGATCACTGAAGCCCGTTTTGGCGTTGGCGCCCGTTTCCACGTAGTTCACGCCGCCGAGCAGATTCATGTAAGCCGAAAAGTCCGCTGGTTCGTAGGTGTTCACGGCGCGGACGTTGGAGGAGCCAAGCAGGTTGATGTTCTGAACTTGGCGCATTTCCGGCGGGACGTTCAAAGTTACTTGCAGGTTTTGAAAATCAAACTTTGTTTTGACACCCGCAGCTTCGAGCGTGTCCACCGTGACATACGTGGTTTTATTTGTCGCAAGTTTCTGGAAATTTTCCGGGGCCAGCAAATTTTTCAACTGGCTGCGAATCGGGGAGATGTCCAACGCCCTGAGCTGGTTTCCTTCCATCTGGCAATTGAGGTCGCCAACCGTTTGCTGGTTCAGCGTCGAAGCCAAGGGCACGACCTGATCAGCCGCCCGGACCCAGGTGGCGGCAAGCATGAGGCTGGAGACAATGACCCTGATGATTTTACTCATCCACTTGAATTTCCGCGTGGTAATCCTCTGCCGATAGATCGGCAGGCAATGTTACCGGGAAACGCCGCCGGTGATTGGCCAGAATGTTCTGGCCTTCAATCTTGTCGAGTTGACTGGATTTTAGGACGGTTTTTTGGCCGTTGGCGTCCGTGACCGTGAGCACGCAGTTTTCAAGCCCTTGATGAGCATTGCCGGCGTTGTTGAGCGTCAGTTCGTAAAGGTTGTTGGTGGCTGAATTGTCCGGTGATTTGGTCAAGGCCACGGTTTCCAGCTTGGGTTTGGCATTCTTGGGGCGGATGTAAACGGTGCCCAAATAGCGGACCAACAGCTTGATTTGGGATTCTTTGGTTTGCGGTTCGAAGTTGACCGGTAACTGCTCGGCCACAATGCGAAACGCCAGTTCGTTGGTCGGATTCTGCGGGCCTTTCCAGGCAACCCGGATGTTTTGCCGCTGACCGGGGCCGACAACACCCTGCGGGGGAAAGACGGTGAACAAATCCCCGGCCGGTTTTTGCGTTTCTTCGCCTTGCTCGTTCATATCGCGCGTGACCATGCTGATCTGAAAGGCAATGCGATTGGAACTTTCGTTTTCCACGCGGAAGGTGGTGCCGACACCATAACCTTTGGGAGCCAGCGTTGCGGAAATGGGAATCAACGTGAACGCCTGTCCCAGCAGGCTGCTGGACAAGACGGCCAAAAGCGCCAACAGCCGGTTGAATTTCGTGAATCGCATGGCCAAATATCGAAATTACCGCTGGATGTGTCTATAAAAAAGCCGCCCGAATTGGGCGGCTGGCGAAATTTAGAAACCCGAATATTAGTTGGGCGCGATGGTCAGTGTCAGCGTATCGCTATAAGTATCGGCCGCATACCAACCGCCACTAAATGTGATTGCGACATTTTTATCGATGCCGGTTTTATCGGTTCTGCCAGTTGCCGTGGTGACAGTGGCTGAACCACTGGACAGTGCGACTAGCGTTCCCCCGTATGTAATGGAGTAATTGACTGTGTCAGAATTGCCAGTAAGCGCACCTTTCAAGAAAGCTTGCGTGCCGGTGCCGGCGTTGGCGCTCTTTAACGTAACTGAATACCCCAGTTTGTCATTGGACGTTTCGGTGGCAATGCCCACAACTTTGAGCGTTTCCCCGTTCACCAGATCCAACGCATTATAACCGCTTTGAGCGGCAACCATAATCGTGTTGATCGGAACGACTTTCCCGCTGATGGTTAGGGTTGCCGATGATTGAGCGTAGCTTGCTGTGGCTAGTAACAAGGTTGCGCAAATTGCTGCCAGAGTTTTTTTCATATGCTGATTGGGATGACTTTATTTTTATGATTACATTTTCCGGCCGCTTATTAATTTGCGGCCCAAAGAACATGTTTGTGTTCGGAAATTCATTTAGCACCCGCGATGCCGGGTGTTTGGCAACTGCTTGTTTTTAAAGTATTTCCAACAACCGATGGTGGCTTCCGTGTGGCTTTACCGCTAGGAATGGTGTTTTTTTAATTAAAGAAAAATCTTTCATCAGCCGATAAATGAAGTTTAAGCATTCTGAGTGTCGTAAAACGGTGCAAACAAATTTGAAAAATGTCCTAAAGTGCAAGTGGCTTTTCGCCGATGAAGTGTGTCATCGTTTGGATGGGCAAGTTCGCGGCGATGAAGGCTAAAGCGACCCGTTTGAACTGCCGATAACCGTCAAAATGACACAGCGCTCCTTTGGGTTTGAGAGCCAGAAACGTTCGAGACGAAATTCCGGCTCGCAATCATTGTATATCGGCATGCCGCGCGGCGTTTCCGGGGGAATCTTTTTCTTGGTGTTGATCCTGTTGGTGATTTGGTCTCCAGCCCAAAGTCAAAACAAGGCGGATTTGACTATTCAAGGCACCATGCCCGCCGTCCAACGGGTGAACATTGCTTCGGTTCGTGCTGTGGAAAACACCAATCTGATCGAGGTCACGTTGCAGGGCGAAAGCAATATCGGTGAAAGCTATCTGGTGACCTTGCAATCGGCAATATTGACTGCCAGCCCAAATTCAGCGCCGGGAAAAATTTCCCTTTTACAAAAGACCAAGCCGTTAAGTCTGGTTGCAGGCCAAGGTGTGTTTCACTCAAAACTCACTGCTGAGATGGCTGGCCACCTTTTTCGGCAAATTCCCGAAGCCGATATGCACAGCAACACACTCATTTTGACCATTACTGGTCAGTGATGGGTTCAATTGGCGACGCCTGTCCCGCGCCGGGTGGCGGTGTTATCGAGTCACATAAAAGCCACGGACGGTGGCTTTCAACTGCGGCGTAAGCGGGGGCAGCTTGGTGGAGTCCTGAAAATTCGGATCGAAACCCCATTGCCGGGAAGGCGCGTTGTAATAATTACCGGTCGTTTTCCATGGACTGGTGGCGTATTGGCTCGGGAACATGACCACAATGGAGCCATTATAAGTGACCGTGTAACCCGACCAGTTTTCCAGCAGCCGCAGAAAGTTTTCCACGCCGCCGCTGTAATGAGAGCCATCGGAGGGCACAATGCCTTCCAAGGTGGCTGCGTTAAGGCAGATATTCGCCGGAGTGCGGCTGCTTAAACTGGTGCTGGCGTTATAATTGTCTTTCCAATTGGCGGAGAGAAGGCTGATGGCGTCACCTAACAAGGCCGCCGGCCGGGTATAAGTGGTATCCCCCAGCGCTTTTGAATAATGCGATCCATCCGTGGTGGTGTTGTAATCGCCTTTGACGTAAATGGGCAGGGCCGTGGCCACCGTCAAACCTGATGAAGGTAATTGCTGGCCGTTGACCAGGCGGACGGCGGGCAAAGTCGAGCTATCCAAACTCACATCATTTTGCACGTAGATCGAATTGATCCCGTGGCCCTTGTAAGTGGAGCCGGAGGTGTTCATCTGGTCATATTGCAGGCCGCCAACGGTGGGGTCGGAATTGGCCAGCCAAGTATTCAAGTTTGCAACGTCCACTTGGACGGCTTGCACCGTTTTGCTTTCGCGGTAATCGCGATAAGTAACATTCGTGACAAATGAATAGAAATAGTTGGTAACCGTGATATTGTAAGTCGTTACGTTGGTAATGTTCACCTCATTTATTTCCGGCGTGTAAGCGGTGTTGGTGATGACGGTGATGCTTTGAATCTTCCCCTTATTTTTGCCACTGATGTAGTAAACGATGTTGGTGGTATAGCTGTAAGAAGGAATCATATTCGTCACATAACCGCTGGTCACCGAATACGAATTGGTGGGGACGGTTTGAACGGAACTGACATCAGGCGACACCCGCACCAAAGGCGACGCATTGTTTTGATTTTGATAATAGACCGTCATGACATTCGTGGAACTGTAACTGTTAATCCCGCTCGGCGAATTGGAGACGATGAGATCCGCCTCATTATAAAGATAGACCTGGCCGTTGGTGGAGTAAGCGGAGGCTTGGGGCGCCGCCAGACCATTGGGCGGCAGCCGCAGAATACTGGTGACATGGGCGGGATTGTTGTCGGAATCGGTGCCAATGGGCAACACCAGCGTGTCCGAATTGGAAATCGGACTGTTGGTGTCGCTATAAACCCCGTTGCCGCTGCGGTGGCCAAAGTTCTGCGGATCCAACGGACTGGGCGTATTGGTGACAAAGCCGCTGGCATCGACACTGGTGGTGAAGATCAACGGTGAACTCGAACTGCTGCCGGTGGCCCAGATATTATAGTTGGAGTGAACCCGGCCATTGACCCGCATCGAAGCGCCGGGATTGATTTCCATGTCCTGATTGTAAAAAATGGCGAATTGAAACAAGGGAATGTTGCCAAACCACACGCTTTGAGAAACCGTGCTGGAAACCGCGTAGCGCGTGTTGCTGGTGGTCGCCGTTGAAGCCACGGTGCAATCCTGACCGTAGCCATACAAGCCTTTGAATTGCGAGGGCAATTGCGTCCAATAACCGCCGCCGATGGCCACGGAAGTTTGTTGCGCCACGCCGTTGGTGCTTTTGAAGATAAATTGGATGGGCCAAGCGCTTGTATCGGGCACCAGAGCGCTATAATCACTGGCGCTTTTGAGCGTGCTATATGTGAAATCACGCATCATCCGGGTGATCACACCTTCCGTGGCGGATTCCGCGGCGGCCTGGGCGGAGACGTAGAGATTGTTTCGTTCGGAGACGATGTTGCTGGAAGCAACCCAGTGCATGATGCTGCTTAACGCCGCCAACGCAATGACCACGAAAGTCAACGTCAGAGCCAGGGCGTAGCCCGCCCGGGCTTTCAATTTTGGAACCAGAACGATTTTCATAACTACCTCACTATTCTTTGGCGCGGCGGCCAATCCGGGTTTGCAGCCGGTAATGATTGAAGGCGTTCAGCGCATTGGTGCTCACCACGCCAATGGGATATTCCCATTGATAAAATTGCAGGGTGATGCGGATGACCGGATTGTTGTCATAATTAATCAGCGTCGTCCCCTGGTAATCTTCAGCCGTGAAGACGTAGTAATTCGTCACGTAATTCGCCAGCATGGTTTCCACATTGTTGGTCACGCTATAAAGCTTGTTCTCCGAGTCCGACGAGACCTGGTAATAAATGGTCGGGCTGAGGCCCGGCTCGTTGTTGGTGTCGGGGAAAAACAGTTCCAACGCGTTGCCGGTTTGTGGCTGGCCGTTGGCAATCCGTGAAAACTGGCCGCCGCTGTAATTGCCGACATACACGGTCTTGGCGCTGCGGATGTCTTCGCGCAACGCGTTCAGGGATTTCCGGGCGTCGGCGGTGGCGCTCAACTTGGTGGCCGCCAGCGTGTAATCCCGCAATCCAAAAATTTGCAAACCAATCAGGACACCGACAAAAATCCCCAGAAAAATGCCCGTGGCCATCATCATTTCCACCAGGGTAAAGCCGGCGGCGCGGCCGCCGCGACGGGAAACATTGGAGTTGGGCGCGGGCTTCATTGGTCAGGAGCGCGTAAGAGCATGATGGTGTTGGTATAGACATTTCCGGTAAACGGAAACTTCCACACGGCGTCAGAACGAATCAACCGCAACGGCGGATTCGTCGAGAGATTGGTGATCCAGACGAAATTCGTCACCCACGAATCAAAATCAGAACTGGACGGATCGCCTTTCGACGGAATATCGAAATAATCCACATTGACGATGACCGGCTCGCCGTTCGTTCCCGGCGGTAATTCATCCATGGTGCCGGGACCGGTATTGGGCGGATAATCGCGCGGACGCCAATTCGCCGTGCGGGCGCGCTCCGCGCCTTGCGACGCGGAAGATTGGGCCGCCATGGACATGGAACTCCATTCCGCCATGCGATTGGCCTGAACGTAGCCAAAAACGACGCCTGCCGTCGCAATGGACAGCACCAAAAACGAAATCAACACCTCCAGGAGCGTAAAACCTGGGCATCCTGTCTTTTTTTGTGACTGTATGGGGCGCACTATCATGGCCATTTTCCAAAAAACACCATTTTCGATGTGTTTTCTTGGCAACTTGTTTTGAAATATGTGCTACGGGTTTAAAGTAGCAAGATTGATTCCAGCCTTGGCGTAAAATCTTGGTTGTAATTTGGCAGCGGCCGGACAAGCTTTTAAAAGTAATTGGTAATGTCTGCTTGGTGTTGTTTTTCGCCTGCCAGTTGGATGCTAATTCACGATTTAAAACATAAATGGGTGGTTTGGCAGTGGCGCCGGCTTGACTTGGTTTGGCGGGTCGGAAAAAATTGGCTGTTGTATGTCGGAGAAGTCGAATTCCTCAAAACAGATCAGTCGCGCGGAATTGCGCGATTTGGATACCAAGATCGAGTTTATGGAAGGACTCGTTCGGCGTGACCCGGATTACGTCGATGCGCTCCAACTTCTGGGCGATCACTACACCGCCCGCGGACGCTTTGCCGAGGGTTTGACGGTGGATGAACGGCTGGCCCGGTTGGACCCTGAAAATGCGCTGGTTTTCTACAACTTGGCGTGCAGCTATTCCCTGACCAATCAGTATGACCGCGCGGCTTTCGCCCTGGACCGGGCCTTGGATTTGGGCTACCGCGACTTTAAATGGCTCGCCAGGGATCCGGATTTGAAGAAGCTGCGGGCGCAGCCGGTTTACCAGGAATTAAAGGCCAAAATTCGCGAATTAAAGTCCAAGGAACGCGATTGATTGCCGCCGGTTTTTTCAAAAATTTCCAGCAGGCGCGCTTTTCGCGGGTGGGTTTACACCCTTTCCCGGCCGGCATTTGAAATGGACTTTTAAATCCGCACCGGCACATTGGCGGCGGCAAAAATTGCATTGTTCAATGAACGTCACCATCGGCCACCGCGCGGAACACTTTCGCACCGTCACATTCAACGCCGGAACAAACTCGGTCCAACTGATCGAACAAAGGCTGTTGCCGCACGAATTTCAAATCGTCGCCACGAAAGATTACCGGGCCACGGCTCGCGCCATTACCGAAATGGTGGTGCGGGGAGCGGGCGCCATCGGTGCCACCGCCGCTTACGGCCTGGCGCAAGGTGCCCGGGCGTTTCGCGGCACAAACCTCGACCGGTTCACGCGCCATCTCGATTCCGTTTTCAACACTCTGGCGTCGGCGCGTCCCACGGCGGTTGATTTGGTGAATGCCATGCAAGACGTCCGCCGGCAAATGCTGACCGGCGTCACCGTAGCCGAACAACAGGCGTTGGCTTTGGCCGCCGCCGAAGACTTTGCCAACGAAGACGTGCGTCACTGCGAAGCCATTGGCCGGCACGGTGCCCGGCTCATTCGCACCGGTATGCGGGTGCTGACGCATTGCAATGCGGGCTGGCTGGCATTTGTGGATGTGGGCACCGCCACCGCGCCGATGTATGCGGCGCAGGCCCAAGGCAAAAAATTTCATGTCTTCTGCGACGAGACCCGTCCCCGGTCCCAGGGCGCCAGTTTGACAGCCTGGGAACTGGCCCAGCAGAAAATTCCGCACCACGTCATCGCCGACAACGCCGCCGGCCATCTGATGCAGCGCGGCGAAATTGACCTGGTGATCGTGGGCAGCGATCGCACGCTGGGGCGGACCGGCGAAGTGGCCAATAAAATCGGCACTTACACCAAGGCCGTTTTGGCCGCGCGCCACCGGATTCCATTTTATGTGGCCATTCCGCTTTCCACGATTGATTGGAATTTGAAACGTGGCTTTGACATTCCCATTGAAGAGCGGCATGAAGACGAGGTTTTGGGCGCGTGGGGCGTAGCCGGGAAAAATCCTTTGCGAAAGTCGGCTGCAACCTCGGGGAAACGAACCTACGTGCGGGTGGCCAATCCAGAAAGCCACGCCCGCAATCCCGGATTTGATGTGACCCCGCCGGAACTGATCACCGGGATCATCACACCGGCGGGTGTTTTTAAACCCAACGCCCTCTGGAAAAATCGGTTGAAACTGGGGTTTTCCGTCTGAGCTGCGGGCCGGAATCGCCGGCCCCGCAAATCCTCCAAACGCTCGGTGAAATGGCGGACATGTCGATGTGGCGTATGCGTCACCCGGTGCGGTTTTTGGGTCAGCCCGCTTTCGTCGATAAATACAATGGTCCGGCCTTCCGTCAGGGCTTTTTTTTAAGGCGCGGGCAGTCTGTTCGCTTCCACTGCGCGATGGCTGGTTCGTTCCGTTCCATGGCCCGGCCGGGCGGGCGTTGGGAACTCCAGCCAAAGCGGCGTAATAATCGCCAGACATGCCCGACATGAAACTCCCACCCGGTCAATTGGCCGATGAGAGCCCGCACGCGCGGGATGGTCCACAAGGCCGTGGCATAATCATGCGCTTCGGGTCCTTGGAGCAGAGCCGCTTTGATCTCCTCAACTTGGGCGGGGGAAAGGCGCGGCATCCTTCCGGCCCGGCCTGCCTTCAATAAGCCGGCCCGGCCCTTGGCTTTGGCTTCCTTGGCCCAACGGCTGACCGATTGGCGATGCACCCCCACCCGGCGGGCCACTTCGGCTTGCGGCACGCCCGCTGAGAGCAGTTTAAAAGCTTTGAGCCGGCGCTTTTCCAGCGCCACAAAGTCACGTTTGACACCAGCAGGATTTCCCATGCCCGAATCCGACAGTAAATCCAAACAGTTGTCACTATATTATACGCTTCTCAATAGAGAGCCTCCGGCTGACGCATACGGTGAGCCTACGTTTGGGAGAGAATTCCCAAAGCCGTGAGGGCTTGCCGGGTTTTTTTGGCGGAAACATGCTGGATACCGCGCCATCCCCGCGCCACGCCGGCGGCCACATTTTCAGGGCGGTCATCGATATAGATCATGCCGGCACCACCACAGCCACACAGCTTTTCCATGGCTTCGTAAATGGCCGGCAAAGGTTTCATGGCGCCCACTTCGTGGGAAAAGATGTAGCCGTCAAAGTGGGCGAAGAAGGGAAAGTTGCCCCGGACATGTTCAATGGCGAGGTCGTTTGTATTTGAGAAAATATACGTTTTGAATCCGCAACGACGCAGTTCGGCGTGCATGGCAATCATCTCGGGAATCTCCGAAAAAATGGCGGCAAAATAACCGCTAAATTCAGCCAGATCGCCTCGGAAGCCAATGGCCTGGCAAATTTCCTCATAGAACGCCTGGCGGGTCAGCCGCCCGGATTCGTATTCCACCAAGAGATGAGAATTGGTGAGAAAGGCGTGAAGCTCCTTGGGTGACTGATGACTGCGCGCGGCAATTTTTTGCTCGGCGATGGTGTAGTCAAAATCAACCAGCACTTTGCCAAGGTCAAAAATGATAACGGGCGACATGAGGCAATCAGCTTGGTTTGCAGTTAGTGTTGGGACATTTCCCGGCGGCCTTCGAGCGCGCGGTTGAGCGTCAGATCATCGGCGTATTCCAGTCCGCTCCCCGCCGGCAGGCCAAAACCGATTCGCGAGATTTTCAAACCCTCCCGCGCCAAACGCTTCGCCAGATAATTGCTGGTGGCATCGCCTTCCACATCGGTGCCCAGCGCGATGATGATTTCCCTGATGGGTTCGGTTTGCAGGCGCTTTTCCAGTGCGCCGATCCGCAAGTCATCCGGTTCCACGCCATCCAGCGGCGAAATTTTTCCGCCGAGCACATGAAATTTGCCGCGGTAGGCGCCGGAACGATCGATGTTCAATGTGTCCACGGCTTTCTCCACGACGCAAACCAAAGCGGCGTCGCGGCGGGAGTCGGAGCAGACGCTGCAAGGTGATTGCTCCGTGAGCGCCCCACAAGTGTCGCAGAAGTGAATGCGTTTCCGTGCGTTGACAATCACGTCAGCCAGATGATTCACAACGGCGGTATCGGTCTGGACCAGGTGCAGGGCGATCCGTTCAGCCGAACGGGGACCGACGCCCGGCAGTTTGCTCAGGCCGGCAATCAGGGCGGTGATGGGTTCTGGCAGCATGAATACTGTGAAACATGAAGTGGCTCGGGCACAGGCCAAAGCCATTGGGCTTGGTGGCAACCGGACAAGTCACATCAGGCCCGGCAGGTTGAACCCGGCCGTGGCTTTGCCCATTTCCGCGTTGGAAATGTCTTTGGCCTGGGAAAGCGCCTGGTTCACCGCCGAGAGCACCATGTCCTCCACAATGGCGGGGTCCGCCGGATTCAGGGCTTGCGGGTCAATCTTGATGGAGGCAAGGGTGCCGTCGCATTTGGCCACCGCTTTGACGGCGCCACCGCCGCTGGTGGCTTCCACCGTGCGCGCGGCGAGTTGGGCTTGAATTTGTTCCATCTGTTGCTGCATTTTTGCAGCCTGTTTCATGAGTTTGCCAATACTGGACATGGTGGGTGACAGTTAAATGGTTGCTTGTGGTTGATTATGCCCGAACTTCAACAATGGTGCCTTTAAAAACTTCCAAGGCTTTTTTGATCAGCGGATCATTTTTAAACTCTTCTTTGTTAAAGGCGACTGGCGCGGACTTTTTTTCCTGGGCTGGGGGCGATGAAATTTCGGGATTCTTGGGGGCGGTGCTGGCGGCTGCCGGCTTGGTGGCGGTTGGAGCCGGTGCCGGGGTGGAAGCCGCCAGCACCGGACGTTCCCAGTCCGCCGGAGCCTCGGCTTTGACAAACTTGATCATCGCATTTGGCTGGCCGAGTTCAGCCAGTTTGGTGGCGAGCAAGGTGTGGTTTCGCGAATTATCCACCAGCCCCAGGTAATCGGCAAATTCCGGGTCAAAGCCGATGACAAGAACATTTTTCTCAAATGAAACCGGATGCGCATTCAGCAGGTAACTGCGCGTAAATGAACTAACCCGGCCCACCGCCTCCACCAATTGATTCCATAATTCCGCCAAATTATTGGAGGCGGCCGGTTGAGATACAACGGCTGCGGCGGCGGGTTGAACTGGAGTGACCGGCACCGTGGCCGCCACGGGCTTTTGGACTGGTGGTGGCGCGGACACCGGTTTAACCGGCGCCGAAGCCCGGGGAATTGGCGTGGATGAGGAAATGGCTTGAGAGTTGGTGGCCCCGCCCGCTTCACTGCGAAGCTGGTTAAGCTGTTTCAGCACGGAATCAATGGGCAGGGCGTTGCGCGCCTGGATGGCCCGGAGCAGCGTTACTTCGAGCAAGATTTTCTTGGAGGCCGCATCGCGCAGCCGCAACTCGGCATCGGCCAGGGATTCAAGGATCCGCGTGAGCGCATCAATGTTTGCCAACGAGGACTGCCCCTTGAGCGCAGTGATTTCAGCCTCGGAAGCTTCGAGCAAATTCAGGTCGCCTCGTGAGACCTGGTAGATGAGCAGATTGCGGAAATGGTTCAAGAGGTCGCCCAGCAAGCGTCCCAGATCTTTGCCGCCCCGCGCCAGTTCATCCAATTGGGTCAGCGCCCCGGAAATTTCGCCCGCCAGAATCGCCCCGGCCAGCTTGAGGATCTGGTTTTGGGCCGCCAGACCAAACATGGACAAAACATCTGACTCTTCGATTT
Source organism: bacterium (assembly GCA_021813325.1). Lineage (GTDB taxonomy): Bacteria > Verrucomicrobiota > Verrucomicrobiia > Limisphaerales > UBA11358 > UBA11358. The sequence goes on from JAKALA010000009.1 coordinate 30,839, forward strand.
TGTCGCCGCAAAAACTGATCAACTGATCCAATGTGGATTCGGCATCGCGCATGCCGCCGTCGGCCCCGCGGGCAATGGCGTGAAGCGCGGCGTCATTGATGGTCACGCTTTCCTTGCCGGCGATTTCAGCCAGATGTTGGGTGATCAAGGCTGCCGGGATTCGGCGCAAGTCAAAGCGTTGGCAGCGCGAGAGAATGGTGGGAAGCACTTTTTCCGGGTCCGTGGTGGCGAACATGAATTTCACGTGCGCCGGCGGCTCTTCCAACGTCTTGAGCAAGGCGTTAAAAGCGGCCGTCGAGAGCATGTGAACTTCATCAATGATGTAAATTTTGAACGGCGCGCTGGCGGGGGCGTATTTGCAGGTTTCACGGAGTTCGCGAACCTGTTCCACTCCGTTGTTGCTGGCACCGTCAATTTCCAGCACATCCAACGACCGGCCTTCGGTGATTTCCTGCACGCGCAGGTCGTTGTCGTCGAAGGCAACGCTGGGTCCGCCGGTGCAGTTGAGGGCCTTGGCAAAGATGCGGGCAATGGTGGTTTTGCCGGTGCCGCGCGGTCCGCAAAACAGATAGGCATGGGCAATCCGCTTTTGGGCAATGGCATTGGCCAGCGTCTGGGTGACGTGCTCCTGGCCGACGACGTCGGCAAAACGCTGGGGACGGTATTTAAGCGCGATGACCTGATAACTCACAGCCCAATTTTGAATTAAAAATCAGAAATGCAAAATTAAAAATGCGGGGAAACCTGTCTGTTCCGGGAAAAATTCGGGCATTGGGGAAATGCTTACCTTGGCTGCACGAATCCAAATAAAATGTCAGGGTGACCACGGCAGATACGGAGCAAACTACCGTTGCTGCCTTCCGGCCCTGGCGGGGTTCGTAAGTCCACATTCCATGGGCCCTGACGGCGGAGATGTTGCGTCAACTTGCCGTTGGTTACAAGCAGAAACGCCGACAGGAGACCCTGTCGGCGTTGTTTGAAATTAAAAAATTATGGATGATTGGTGCTGCCGCCGGTCGTCGCGTCGGTTGCGGGAGCGGTGATATCGATGGGGGCGCCGGCGTTCAACTGATCCAGCACGGTTCCAGTAATATCAGTCTCTGAACTTGCAAAAACCACCACTTCAACGGAAGCGGAGTTCAAGACCATGGCATAGCCTTCCGTCTTGGCTTTATCCGCGACTACTTTTTGAATTTCGCCGACCAGATTCGCGCTCATCCGCTGGCTTTGGTCTGCGAGTTGGCTTTCGGCCTGGCGTTGGAATTGTTCGATGTCGGAGCGGGCCTTGGCGATTTCCTTGCCCTTGTCATCGGCGGCCTGCTGGCGCTTTTCTTTTTCGTCGGTGGAGAGGGCCGGGTCGCTGGATTGATCGAGCAACTGCTTGTAATCGGTCTGGTCTTTTTCCAGCTTTGCAGCCATATCCTTGATTTCCTTGCGCAATTCGGTTTTGCGGCTTTCCAGGGAGGATTGGGCGAGCTTGGTTTTGTAGTAACCGTTGAACAGTTTTTTCATGTCCACGGTCGCCACTTTCGGGTCGGCATGGGCGCTGATCAGGGTGGCCAGCAGCAAGGCGGTTGTCAAAACGGTGTGTTTCAGATAGTTCATGTTTTTGGGCAAAATAATACGGGTTGCGATTAAAATTGGTTAGCGTTTGTGGAGTCGGAAAAATTGGGCGGCATTGGTGGCGGGCACGTCCAGATCATACCAGCCATTCGTGTAAACGGGCGATTGCGGCAGGACTGCCCACGCGGCTGAATCGATGGCCGGCGCGGCTTCCACATCGTAGGCGGGCGGGAACATTTTCCATTTCAAGCTGATGCCGGGCGGATTCGCCATCGCGGCGGGCGGGACAATCGTCAGCCCCGGATCGTTGGTGGCTTGGGAAATTTTGGCGATAAACATGTCGCTCGGGCCGTAACGCGCGGTCTGGTAGGCATTCAACGTCGGGAAATTGGTGGAAACCGTCTGGCCGGCGACATACACGTTGCCCAAGGGATCCACCGCGATGGCATAGCCGGAGTCGTCATCCTTGCCGCCGAGATAGGTGGAATACAGCAGCGAACCGGCATTGGTGTTGAAGGCAATGACAAAGGCATCCGTGTGAGGATTGACCAGATCATGGTTGGTGCTGCTCAAAAATCCATCGAGATTATTGGCGGTCACCGGAAAATTGGTGCAACTGGCCGAGCCGACGATATAGGCATTGCCATCCGGGTCCACGGCAATTCCATTGGCGGCGTTGATGCCGATGCCGCCAAACACGGAGGAATAGCCAATGGCCGCCTGGCTGCCATTCCAAGTGATTTGCGTCAGAAAAGCGTTGGTGACCAGCGCATAATGATTGTTGAAATCGTTGGTATGAACAAATGCGGGCGGGAGATTCGCCACGTTTGTGGTGGTGTCGGGAAAATTGGTGGAAAGGGTGTAACCGCAAACATAGGCGTTTCCTTGGGCGTCGGCCGCGATGCCGGTGGCGTAGTCGTAATTCGTGCCTCCGAGCAAGGTCGAATAGAGCAGGGCGAGATTGGTCGTCGAAGCATCAAACGCGGCGACAAACGCGTCAGCTTGATTGTTAATTTGGGCGGTGTTGGTATTCCCGTTCAGATATCCAAAACGCGGGGAATCATTGGTGATGCAATGGACCGCCGGGAAATTGGTGGAATCGGTGAAACCCGCGATAAAAACGCGATGGTGGTTGAACGCAATGCACCGGGCCTGGTCCATGTTGGTTCCGCCCAGGTAGGTCGAATAGGTAAGGTTGCTGCCGCCGGAACCGATGACGGAGAGGAAGGCGTTGGCGTTCAGGTAAACGGTGTTAATGCAGGCTAAATTGGTTTGCACCGCGTTGGGCGTGACCGGGAAATTGGTGGAATAGGAGTAGCCGGTCACATAGGCGTTGTCCGCGGCATCCAAGGCAATGCCAAAGGCCGCGTCCATGCTGTTGCCGCCGAGATAAGTGGAGTAAACCAACGCATCGCCGGTGGGATTTAATTTGGTGACGAACGCATCCACGGGATAAGCCTGCAGGTCGGTGTCATAGCGACTGCGGATCGTGCGATAAATGGCATTAGTTGTTGGAAAATCCGCCGAATCGGTATAGCCCGCAACATAGGCGTTGCCGGCAGCATCCACTGCCAGGCTTAAGGCTCCGTCATTCCCGTTGCCACCCAAATACGTGGCGTAAATCAGATTCGAACCGGTGCTGTCAAATCTGGCCACAAAAGCGTCGCCGGTGAGCTGGCCTCCATGGTAGTTGGTTTGAAAGGCGCCGGGTGTCCCCAATGGAATGCCATTGGTTGCTTGAGTCGAAAACGTCTGCCCGGCGATATAAATCGAACCGTCGGTCGGGTTCACGGCAATGGCGTAAGCCGCTTCCCCGTAGTTGCCGCCAAAATAAGTTCCGTAGCTCAAAACCGGGTCGATCACCAAAGCCTCATCGTGATTATAATTTCCCAGGGCAAAGGCGACGGAGTTGTCGCCCAGAAGACGGTAACCAACGCTGACCGGCTGGCGCGATCCGTCAACCATCTGATAGGCCACTGGGGTGCGCTGCACAATCTCGCCCGCCTTGACTTTGATGGTCAGTTGCCCCTGGGCATCCAGCGAAATGTGGTCGGCCCCAGCGAAATGCAAGGTGATCGCGCTGGGATCAATATTGGGGCTGACATTAAAGTCGTATTCCAATTCCTGCTGGTTGCCGTAGTAAACGACGTTGATGCCGGGGTAAACATTGTTCACCTGCACTTGCGCGTAAGTCGGCTGTCCGGCCTGCCATTGATCCGGCTGGTTGCCGTTGAAATGACTGATTTTGCCGGACAAAAGCTGTTGCCCAAATATTCCCGGGTTGGGGTTGGCGCCGGCAAATTGCAGGCTGCATGCGGCCGTCGCGCCGTTTTGCTTTTGGAGTGCGAAACGAGCGCCGGTGGATGAAATGACAAATTCCGAAGCGCGGCTGCGGGAGACGAACTGGGCGTTTTGTGTGGCTTCAAAACACAAGGGAAGCTTGCCGAACGCCGTTGCGTTTTTTGCCCGCAATCCACCGGCCACGAAAGCCAGAACCAGGCTGGCGCCCAGTATTTTTTTTGCGCAGGTGTTCATTTTAAAATTCACGCGTGTAACCCACGCCAAATTGGAAACGCCCGCTGCCGCTGTTGTATTGGTCCTTGCTGATCGGAATGCCATAGTCAAGTCGCAGGGGGCCGAGATGCGGAATGTTCAGGCGGATCCCCATGCCCCAGTCATCCAGATAATTCAGGGAGTAGGAATAGGATTTCGCGTCCACACTGCCGATGTCATAGAACAAAGCATAGCGCAGGCTGACGCCGCCATCCTTTTCAAAGATGGGCAGGCTGTATTCCAGCGAGCCAAACCAGTAGGTGTCGCCACCGATCGGTTCCCAAGTGGTAATGCCCGGAGTGAGACCCTGGCGCGGAGCGATGTTTCTGAATTCAAAGCCGCGTAACGAGTAAAGCCCGCCGAGATAATAACGGTCATAGAACGGCACGTCGCCCCCTTGAAGACTGTCGGCCACCCCCGTCCGCCCGACCGCTTCGATCACATGGCCTTTAAACAATCCGGGGAAATACCAGGCCGTGCGCGCTTCCAGTTTGTAAAATTCCGTGCTGCCCGCGCTCAGTTCGGCGGAAATTTCCGTGCGTTGACCGTGATTGGGCAATTGGGTGCTGTTGCGCGTGTCATACGCCAGTGACAGCCCCACGCGCTGGTAAAAATTCATCCCGACCTGCTGGAGGATGGCATCCGGAACATTCGGGGGGGTGATCGTTGGAGGGTCTCCGGGAAGCGGACCTCCCGTTGATGCCTGCGTCTGTTTGCCGTGCCAGCCATTGTTGAGCGAAATGCCGATGCTTTCCGCCGTGTAGCTGACGCTGCCGATCAGAAAGTCGCTGCCGAGCGCCCGGGTGAGACTGACTTTGCCGCCGGTGCGGGTCTCGTCAAAAATGTTGTTCGGGCTTTCGTAGTTCAGTTGATGACGATAGAGATCGATGCCCAGCGATAGCTTGCGCCCCATGAACCATGGCTCGATGAAGGACAGCACGTAGTCTTGCCGCTGGGTTCCGAGTTGGACGCGCAGGCGTATCTTCTGGCCGCCGCCGGTGAAGTAAGGCGGATGGAACAGGTCGAAGTTGCCCTGGGAAATTTCCGCGTAGCCCACAATCGCATCCACGGAACTGAAACCCGCGCCCAAGGTGAAATTGCCGGTGTTTTGTTCCTGCACACTGATGACCAGATTTTTGCGGCCGGCGATCGGCGGGTCGGTCGGCTCCGGGTTGGCATCCACCTTTTCAAAATATTGCAGGCCTTCCAGCCGCTTTTTGCTGATTTTCACGCGCACCATGTCAAAAACATCGCCGGGCGAAATGGCGAGTTCGCGGCGGATGACCACATCCTTGGTCTTGAGGTTGCCGTGGATTTCAATCCGTTGCACTTGGGATTTTTGACACTCATCCATTTGGAAGTCCAAATCCATGGTTCCCTTCTCGACATTGGGAATGGTTTTGACGTGCAACGCCTGGCCTTGGGCGATTTCGATGTAGCCTTTGCTGCCGTAAAAATCCTGAATCGCTTCCGAATTTGTGCGCAGCCCGTCCGGCGTAAAAATGGTTCCCACATCCATGGGAAGTCCGTTTGGACCCAGCTTATACCGGGAACCTTGGTAGCCTTGAATATATCGCAACCCGTCAATGATTTCTTTGTCGGTGAAAATTTTCTGGCCGCTGAATTTGACGGCTCCGACTTTGTATTGCTGGCCTTCGAATAGGTAATACTTGATGACCATGGTATTGGTCGTGGGGTGCTCCAGCTTGACATCCTTGATTTCGAAATCGAGGTAGCCGTGGGTGTGATAGAAATCGGTGAGCCGGTCCGCATCGCCGTCAAAGTCATCCTGCTGGAAGTAACCGCTGCCCGTCAGCCAGGACCACATCCAATGCGCCCGGGTTTTGCACTCCTTGCGGAGCTGCTTCTGGGTGAAGGCTTCCGCGCCCAAAAAATCCACGCGGATGATTTTAACCTTGGGGCTTTCTTCAATGTGAAAAGTGACCGTGCCGCGCCCGGTGGCTTCATCAATGCCCAGAACATATTTCACCTTCGTGTCATACTGCCCGGACTTTTCATAGAGTTTTTTCATCTCCTGCACGTCCGAAAAAAGCTTCTGCTCATCCAGGGCGTCGCCCACCTTGACCGTGACCTTCTTTCTGAGCTTCGAGGTTTTCATCCTCACGTTGCCCTCGATTTGAATGTCCGTGATGCGCGGACGGGCTTGGACGATGTAGGTCAGAATGACGCCGCCGTCGTCCGCCTGATCCACGGAAACGCGGATGTTGTAAAACTGGCCGGTCGCATACAGCGAATGCACGTCATCCTGGGTGCCGCCGGGAAAGTAGGTGCCGCCGGCTTTGAGCTTGATGTTGTCCCGGATGAGCGCCTGGCTCACGGAGGCGGGGCCGACAAATTTGATGTCCACGCGGGAGATTTTCAGTCCCGGGGTTTGCGCCAGCGCGGTCAGGGCGCAACCGCACAAGAGGAGGATGCAGATGCCGATGGGCCGTAGAAAATAGTTCATGAGTTACCCGCCTGATGGCACGTCGTCGTCGCTGAATTTGGCTGCGCTTTCAAATCGTGTATATGGTTTTAGGAACGTCAAAGGCACATCCCCGGTTGGCCCATTGCGCTGCTTGGCAATGACCAGGCTGACGGGCAGCCCATCGCTTTCCACCGGCGCGACTTCATCCTCGTCGCTGTCCGGCTTGTAGAGCAGACCGATCAGGTCGGCATCCTGCTCAATCGAGCCGGACTCGCGCAGGTCGCTCATCCGCGGTTTGCGGTTCTTGTCCTTCTCAATTTCGCGGTTGAGCTGGGCCAGCACAATGACCGGCACATTCAACTCTTTGGCCAGCGCCTTGATGCCGCTGGAAATGTCCGCGATTTCCTGCTGGCGGTTCTCTTTTGCCCGCTGCGAAGTAGAGTTCAGAAGCTGCAAATAGTCAATGACAAACAGCTTGACGCCGTGCTGCTGCGCCAGGCGCCGGGCCCGCGCCCGGAGCTGCAAAATCGAGAGGCCGGCGGTGTCGTCGATGTATAACTTGGCGGCACTCAACCGGCCGGCCGCATTGGTCAGTTTCGGAAAGTCGGATTCGCTCATGAAGCCCTCCCGGATGCTCCGCAAATTCACCCGCGCCAGGGAGCACATCATGCGCAGCACCAGGCTGGCGGAACTCATTTCCAGGCTGAACACGCCCACCGGCAATTTCAGTTCCAGGGCGACATGTTCGGCGATATTCATGCCCAGCGAGGTTTTGCCCATGGAAGGGCGGGCGGCGATCACGATCATTTCGCCGCCATGCAAACCGTCCGTCATTTTGTCCAAATCCATGAAGCCCGTCGCCAGACCGCCCAGCTGGCCGTTCCGGCTGAAGTAATTCTCAATCGTAGCGATGGCCTCGTGCACCAGCGTGTTCACCGGGATCAGGTTCGTCTGCGAACGCGACTCATTGACCCGGAGAATTTCCTTTTCCACCTCGTCCAGCAGCGACTCGACTTCGCCTTCGTAGTCGAACACTTTGCCCACCACGCCCGAGCAGGTGGTGATGAGTTTGCGCAACAGATATTTTTCCCGGACAATTTCCAGGTAGTAGCTCAAGTTGGCGGCGCTCGGGACCGCGTCCTGAAGCTGACTCAAATACGCAATGCCGCCCACTTGATCCAACAGTTGGCGGTTTTTCAAATTCTGCTGCACCGTGATGAGATCAACCGGCATCCGCGAGTTGAACATGCTCGCGAGCGTTTCATAAATCGTCTGATGCCGGAGATCGTAGAACGCCAGTTGGCCGTCATCCTTCAGCTTCTCGACGCATTCGCCCAGACTTTCGTTGGGCGAGAGCAAGGCGCAGCCCAGCACGCCCATTTCCGCCTCGATGGAATGCGGCGGCAGCCGGTCCAGAGTTGGCCGGTTTTCAGAGCGCGCCGCCTTCGGCCGGCGGGATTTTTTAAAATCATTTCCCGTGGCGGTGTTGGTTTCGCCGTGCATGGGATCAGAAACGGAATCAATCATCCCGATAGCATCTCCATTCGCATTCTTTCGCGGCAAGTTTTTCTTGTTATTCTTTTTCACCGGTTATTCGCCATGCGGAAAGTTCGCCCTGTTTTGGTCGCATTCAACCACTTGCCTGGGAAACGAATATTTGGGCGGGCCATTGGTATGACACTGGTGTTTCCCGCTTTCGGCTTGTTTGGTGAGCTGCCTGCCGTTTAGCTTTGGAGATGCAGAACTGCCCGCATCCGGCCGATGCCTGTGAAAATGCGTTTGACGCCAGCGATTACATCAGCGGCGAGACCTTTCAAATCGCGAGCTGCCGGCAATGCGGTCAGGTGGTGACCGTGCCGGTGCCGGAGGATGTCGGCCGCTATTATCCAATTGGCTATTACGGCCAGGTGGGGGAGCGTCGTTTTCCCCCCCTCATCGAGTGGGTGCAGGCCAGGTTATACCAAAGCCGGGCCAGACGGGCTTTGAGCCTGGCGGCGCGAAAAAATCCCCGGGTGTTGGATGTGGGTTGCGGACGCGGATTGCTGCTCAAAGCATTTCAGCAACAAGGATGTGAAGTCATGGGGACGGAATTTTCGGATGACGCGTGTCGTTTTGCCCGTGAAAAATTGAAGCTCACGGTGCGGGTCGGCGCGCTCCATGAACTGAATTTTCCCGCCGCCAGTTTTGATGTGGTCGTCATGTGGCACGTGTTGGAGCATGTCTCCGATCCCCGGCCCACGGTGGCGGAAGTGTCCCGAATTTTGCGGCCCGGTGGCGTGTTTTTGGTCGGGGTGCCAAACTTTGGCAGCCCGGAGGCGCGGCTGACCAAAGCGGGCTGGTTTCATTTGGACGTGCCCCGTCATCTTTCGCACCACACGCCCGCATCGCTTGAAGCGGTTCTGAATGCGGCCGGGTTGCAGCCGCGGTGGCGCAGTTTCCTGGCGCCCGAATATGACACCTTCAGTTTTGTGCAGTCGCTGCTGAACTGGCTCGGTGTGCGGCAGAACCTGCTTTATAACTGGCTGCGCGGTCACGGCGCAAAAGTGATGCCGGACGGCGCGTCGCTGGGTTCCCTTTTGACCACCCTTTTGCTGGCCCCGTTGCTGGGCTTGCTCAGTTTGCCGGCGACGTTGATTCTGGCGCTCGCCGGCCAAGGTTCCGCCCTGACGATTGGCGCCGTGAAGGCGCCGTCTGACGGCGATGGTAAATTGCCTTGACCGCGGCGCAGGATTTGCTCTGCTCAACCCTATGACGCTCGACGAAATTTGCGAAAAAATTAAAGCCTGCGCGCAACTGATGAACGCCCGCTACGGCGCGGTGGTTTTCGACGAATGGGTTTTGGTGTCCCTGGAACAAAACCGGGCGCGGATCTTGCATTACGTCGGCCCCCGAAACGACGAGTTCCTTAAAAATTTTGTCAACGACCTTGGACCGTTGCGGAACGCGTTGCACGACGCGCAATATGGTCCGGGTGATTTTGAATTTGCCCGCCATGGTGTCGGCACCAAAATCGAAGCGTTTTTGGTGGCTGGGCCTGGTCTCTACATCATCTGCAACAACACGCAGAATTCCATGGATGTGATTGCGAAGAATCCGCGGTGGTTGGAGGCCCAGATTCCGTTCGCCGAACTGGCCGAGCACATTCGCGGCAATCCGTTGCACATTTCCTGGGACACCAAAATTTTCAGCAAGCCCAATTAGCAAATTTCCGCGGTTTTCCTGAAAAAAAACTCGCGCTCACATCGCTGATTGCTGAGGATGCGGCGCATGAATTCGGGCCAAGCTTCTCCGAAAAAAACAATTGATAAAGACTTTGTCCTGCCGGTGGACGGCTTTACCGGCACGCCGGAAGAAATCCAGCGCCAGTGGTTTGAGCAGATTTACCGGGGGCGTGGCGACTCCATGCGGCAGCTCACCTGGCGGGCGGTGATCATGGGCTCGGCGCTGGGCGGCATTCTCTCGCTTACGAATCTCTACATCGGCTTGAAATCCGGCTGGTCCATGGGCGTGGCGATCACGGCCTGCATTCTCTCCTACGCCATTTGGACCACGTTGGTCAAAATTCGCGTGGCCCGCACGCCGATGAGCATCCTGGAAAACAACTGCATGCAGTCGTGCGCCAGTTCGGCGGGTTACTCCACGGGCGGGACTTTGGTGTCCGCTTTTTCCGCGTTCATCATGCTGAACGGCCATTCCCTGTCCGTCTCGCTGACGCTCGCCTGGGTGTTCTTTCTGGCCATTCTCGGAGTCACGATGGCCGTGCCGATGAAGAAGCAAATGATCAACATTGAGCAACTCCGCTTTCCCAGCGGCGTGGCGGCGGCGGAAACCTTGCGCGCCTTGCACTCGCACGGCGCCAAAGGCATGCGCGCCGCCAAGGCGCTGGGCATTGCGGGCGCGCTGGCGGCCATTGATAATTTTGTCCACGACGGATTTGCGGCCATTCCCAAGTTGGCGGCTTTTTCCAGCGATGCTTTGGTGATGCACTTGAACAAGCTGGTTTTCGGGGCCACTTGGATGGGGCGCACCGTGATGTTCAGTTGGGAGCCAATTTTCATCGCGTCCGGCGCCATCATGGGCATGCGCGTGTGCGCGAGCATTCTGGTGGGCAGCATGATTTATTGGGTGGCGTATGTGCCGTGGTTGCAGCATCAGGGCTGGTTGACGCATGATGGGTTTCGCGATTGTGTGCAATGGACGTTGTGGCCGGGCGTTTCCTGCATGGTTTTTGCGAGCTTGATGGATTTGATTTTGAAATGGCGCATTTCCCTCCGGGCGTTTGCCGACTTGGGAAAGATGTTTTCTCCCAAATCAAAATTGTCTGACGAGATGGAGGCCATTGAGACGCCCATGTCCTGGTTTGCGCTGGGACAGTTGATTTCCTTGATCGCTCTGTCCATTCTTGCGCATGCGACATTTGGCATGCCTTACTGGCAAAGCGCCGTGGCGGTCATTTTGTCCTTTGCGCTGGCGCTGGTGGCCTGCCGCGTGACGGGCGAAACGGACACAACGCCGATGGGCCCGTTGGGCAAGGTCACCCAGCTCACGTTCGGCGCGTTGAATCCGGGAAACATGAACGTCAATTTGATGAGCGCCAACATCACCGCCGGGGCCGTGGGATCTTCGGCGGACCTGCTGACCGATTTGAAAAGCGGTTATCTGCTGGGCGCGAATCCGCGCAAACAATTTCTCGCGCAGTTTTCCGGGATTTTTATCGGCACCGTGGTCAGCGTGCTGGCTTTTCAATTGATCGTGGATAAACCGGACGTGATCGGCTCGGACCAATTTCCGGCGCCGGCGGCGCAAACCTGGGCGGCCGTGGCGCAGGCGTTGAGCAAGGGTTTTGAAGCGCTGGGGGCGGTCAAAGTTTGGAGCATCGTGGCCGGCGGGGTGACTGGCGTGGGGCTGACGATTTTGCCGGTGCTATTTCCCAAACGGATCAATTTTCTGCCATCGGCTTCCGGCGTTGGCTTGGCCGGAATTTTTCAATGGTATTACGGCGTGCTGTTTTTCATGGGCGCGGCGATGGCCTGGGGCTTCCGGAAAAAATCACCGGTCAAAGCCGAAGAGTTTACTTATCCCGTCGCTTCGGGCGTCATGGCGGGCGGCGCCTTGATGGGCGTGGCGATCATCTTCTGGCAAAATGGTCCTGATATTTTGAAGAAGCTGATGGGACACTGAGGTGAATTTGAAATTTAAAAAGGCCAGTTCAGTCCGGCTGAAAGATAGATCTGGCCGCCCAGATTCAAAGTGCCTTCCCGGCCGCCGCCGCCAAAGCCGGCGTTGCCCATGGGCATGTATTGCGCGCTGACATAAACATCGGCATTTCTGCCGCTGTCATTGAAGTGATACATGACCGTGGCATTTACGTAGCCGCCATAAACCACATCGGCGCCGTCGATTTTACCGTAGCTGTGCGCGCTGGAGCCGCTGGTGGTGATGGTTTCGTTGTAGCTGTATTTGCCGGAGGCAACGCCGATGGCCGGCCCCGCGCCCAAGCTCACGCCGATTCGTTCCGTGACATCCCAATAAAATGACGGCCCGAGGCGAATGGTGTAGAGCGACACATCCAGCGAATGGGAACCGGACACCGTGCCGCTGGTGGTGGTTGGACCTGGAAGTTTATTCCCCGTTGCAGAGATCAAAGTCCCTTGTCCGCTGGAGCCGCCCTGATACGGAGCGCCGGGCACATCAATGTTGCCCGTGTCAAAGGTGTAAACGCTTTGGGTGATCGTCCCATCGACGGTGCGGTTGTCGGAAATGTTGACCGACAGCAAACCAAAGCCCAATTCCCAGCCGACGCGCGCATGTTTCCAATACCAGAGATTGCCGCCGTAGGCCAATTCAAAGCCCGGAATGGCGTTCTTGTCATCGTGTCCGCCGCCGCTGGCGTTAAAGTCGGACAGCGCGGTCATTTTCAACGTGTGACTGACCGCGTCGTATTGCGAAGCGCTGTTGTATCCCCAGTAGCTCGTGTGACCGCGAGCATTCCCGGTCTGATCGGTGCGCACGTAGCCATCGGCAAAAATGCCATTGGCCGGGTCATTGCCGGAAATTCCAAAGCCGCCCTGCATTTTGAAATCGGCGCTGAGGTTGAAACCCACCAGCGCGCCGACGCGGAAATGCCGCGTCCAGTCATCCGCATCCGATGGAATGCGGACAAATTTGCTGGAGTCGGCGTCATTGTAGATGCCCGGTTGCGCTTTTGCCGATGGGACAAATCCGGCCAGGCAACAAACCGCCCCCCACGCATACGGCCTGCGAAAACATTTTGCAAACTGGCGCTTCGGTTTCGGCATGGTTCAGGGATTTTGATAAACGCGGTAAAAACGCCGGGGGGAGTTTGTCACCGCACTGATCGTGGCCGGCGGCCCATAATCAATCCATTGCACCGCGTTGGCCGGAGCGACGACCGAGGGCGGCGCGATCCTGGCGTTCGTGAACGCGAGATTGTCGCTGTAAACCACGGTGTAAGCACGTCCCGGAGTGGCGGGAAATTCAATCAACATGCGTTTATCGCTGAGTTGGATGATTCGCCTGAGGTTGACGTTGGTGCTGGTTTGACTGACGGCTGGCGGTGTCCAATCCGGAACGGTGACCGCAAAAGGATTCAACTGGCCATTCGTAAAGGGAAACGGTGTCCGGGAATTATTGATGTATTGCAACAGCAGATCGAGCTTGGCACCCGCCGCCAACGTTGCGGGATAGACCACAAATGGATTGCCGTTGTTGGTGCCAACCGCGTTGACCAAGCGGTTCGTCAGTCCGGAGACAACCACGCGCACGGCGGGGACATCGTTGGCGCCGACGTTGACGACCTGAACAAGTTGTTCCATCAAGCCGTTCTGATAATTGATGGTTTGCGCCGAGTTGGTAAAGGCGATCAACTGACTGGCGGGATAGGCGCTGATGAGCAGGTTCGTGCTGGCGGTGTTGTTGGCTAGGTTGGCATCGAGAATTCCCGGCGCGCCAATGCCGGCGGTAAAGGCCAGAATGTTGGCGTTGGTCGGCTGGATGGAGATTTGCACCGTGATGGCATCGCCGCTGTGCATGGCTCCCAGGTCGAAGAGCTGGCTGGAGCCGGAGGCGGTGTAACTTTTGCTGGCACTGATGAGCAGGACACTGGCCGGAAGCGTATTGGTCAACAAAACATCGGGCGCGGCATCGGGGCCGGAATTGGTAACGGTGATCGTGTAAGCGGTCAGATCACTCGCATAAATGTGTTGGATGGGGCCGGCCAGGCGAATTCCCAATTCGGCGTCCGCCGAGTAGATTTCCGTGACGACATTGGTGCCCGCAACGTTGGTCGCCTGCAACGCTCCCGCCACGACCGTGTTGGTCAAAACGCCGCTGGAAATAGGAATGACCGTCAAAGTCATGGTGGCGGTGCCGCCATTGGTCATCGGGCCTAGGCCGAAGATCAGGTTTCCCGAGGCGATGTAGTTGCTCCCCTGGCTGCTGGTGGCGCTCGCGAGTGTGACTTGGGCGGAAAAACTGTTGGTGACCGCCGGGCTGGGCAAAAAGTATCCCGCGAGATTGGTTAGATAAATATTATAGGTAATGGAGTTGGTTCCGACGACCTGATTGGTGGAAGGCTGCACCGATAGTCCAAAGCTTTGCCCCTGCGCCTGCAAACCCTGCGTCAGCCAGGCGACAAGAACCAGCAACCAAAGTTGAGTTTTATGGGGAAACTTCATGCCCAATGAAATTCCAAATTCTAACACCACCAGTTTGCGGAAGTTTCGCGGACGAAGCAAGCATCGCCCGTGACTTCAAGCCGGTTGTGATGGCCCCTTTCAGATCGAATTTTGGCCGGCGGGTGATATTCTGCGGACATGTTTTTGGCGACATCCAATTTAAGCAGGCGATTGCTGGTCATCAGCTACATTGGACGGGTCGGTCCGAATGACCTCGTGCAAGGCGAGCGTGATCTGCGAGAATTGCTGGCCAGCCTGCCACCCGGTTTTGGCGTGCTGGCGGATCTCTCGCTTATGGAGTCCATGGATCCGGATTGCCTGCCGATACTCGGACGCATCATGGACCTGTGCCAGCAACGTGGCGTGGGGAAAATTGTGCGCGTGATTCCTGACCCGGAAAAAGACATCGGATTCAACATCATGACCATCTTTCATTACCCCGGACATCCGCAAATCATCACTTGCTCCAGCCTGATCGAAGCGGGGCAGCATCTGTCCGTTTAGCTGCAAGACAGTTCGTAATTCAGAAAGGAGAGACAATAGATCGCGGCCGTTTCCACCCGCAAAGTCAGGTCGCCAAGTGTGATGGGATGAGCGCCTGTCGCCTCAATGGCGAGCAATTCTTCTCTGGTAAAATCCCCCTCCGGGCCGATCCACACGCCGGCATTTTTCGGGCGACGCCCGTTGGCCGATTGGAAATCCTTAAACACCTGATGCGGATGGCGGCGTTCGGTTTGCAATGAACCCACCAGCATGAGTTCCGGAAGCGGTTTGCGGGATAAAAAGTCTTTCAGAGATATTGGGGCTTCGACTTTTGGCAGCCACGCGGCACCGCATTGTTTGATGGCTTCAATGGCCACCTGCTGCCATTTGTCGCGTTTGTGCTCGGCTCCTTCGTTATCCAGTTGGGTTACGACGCGTTCGGTCAACAGCGGAACGATCCGGCCGGTTCCCAGCTCGACTGCTTTTTGAATGATGCTTTCGATGATTTTTCCCTTTGGAACCGCCACAAACAGACTGATCGGGCAGGGCGGGGCAGGCTTGGAAAGCTGTTCCCGCACCGCGAGAAAGGTGGAATCTTTTGCGGTGCTTTCCACGTCGCACAGGTATTCACAACCTTCGCCATCAAGCACCGTCACCCGTTCGCCCCGCTGCAAGCGCAAGACATGCAGGGCATGATGCGCTTCCCGGCCAACCAACTGCAAGGTCGGCCCATCGCAAGCTTGGGGTGGCAAATAAAACCGATGCATGAACCTACGATATTGAATCTGTCCTCAATTCCGCAAGCGCTGCCTGCGGACGTTTGAAATGGGTGCCGGTTCCGTTGGCTATTTGAAAAACTTCTTGGCCTTTTCAAAAAAGCCTTGAGCCAGCGGAGCCTCCTTGCCGTCGCAAAGGGCGGCAAACTCCTGGAGCTTTTGTTTTTGATCGGCATTCAGGCGTGTTGGCACTTCAACCTGCACGCGCACATGCAAATCGCCGTGTCCGTAACCTTGCAGATTTTTGACGCCGCGGCTTTTGAGCCGGAGAATGGTGCCGGGCTGCGTGCCGGCCGGGATTTTGACGGTGGCCCGGCCTTCCAGCGTGGGCACTTCAATTTCCGAACCCAGGGTGGCTTGGACAAAACTCACCGGCACTTCGCACAGCAAGTCGTCGCCTTCGCGTGAAAAAATTTCATGTGCTTTGACTTGAAGGAAAACGTAAAGGTCGCCCGCCGGACCGCCGCGCCCGCCGGCTTCGCCGTTGCCGGAAGAACGCAGGCGGGTGCCGCCTTCCACACCGGCGGGAATACGCAGTTTGATTTTAGAGGTGCGTTCGTATTTGCCGTTGCCGGAGCACTTCTTGCAGGGCTTTTCCAGAATGCGCCCGGCGCCTTTGCAGTGCGGACATGTCTGGGCAATGCTGAAAATGCCACGCGAGGTGAGCACCTGGCCGCGTCCACCGCAAGTGCCGCACTGCCGCATCTTGGAGCCGGGTTCGGCTCCGGAACCATCGCAACTGTCGCACTTGTCGGGCTTGGTGACGGAGATTTCCTTTTCGCAGCCCAAGGCCGCCTCTTCGAGCGTGATTTGCAGGTCGTAACGCAAATCATCGCCCCGCTGCGGCCCGCTGGGATCTTGTCCGCCGCCGAACAGGTTTTCAAAAATGCTGCCCCCGCCGCCCCCGCCGAACACTTCGCGGAAGATGTCAAACGGATCATGGAATCCGCCGCCACCACCGAATCCGCCGCCGCGGGCGCGGGCGCGCGGATCAAATGCGTCGTGTCCGTATTGGTCATACGCCGACCGCTTTTGCGGGTCGCTCAAGATTTCATAGGCGTGGCCCAGTTCCTTGAAATTTTCTTCGGCCTGTTTGTCACCCGGATTTTTATCCGGATGAAATTTCACCGCCAATTTGCGGTAAGCCTTCTTGATTTCCTCGTCGCTTGCATTGCGCGCCACCCCAAGAACTTCGTAGTAATCGCGTTTGGTCATGTGAAATAGTCAGTAAAAGATGAACACTCCGGCTAAAAAACATTCGACGTTCAATCCGCCTTGTCGGCGGGTTTTTTGGCGACAATGACCGTGGCGGGGCGCAGCAGGCGGTCCTTCAGTTTGTATCCTTTGCGGAGCTGCTGCAGCACGTTGCCTTCGGCGGTTTCGGCGGATTCCTGCTCCGAGACGGCTTCGTGAAAATTGGGATCAAACGGTTTGCCGGTGGAATCGATTTCCTCCAGTCCGGTCTCGGTCAAGACGGACCGCAACTGTTGCAGAATCATGGCCACGCCGGATTGGAATGAGGCCAACTGGTCGCCGCCCTGCACATTTTTTTGCGCCGCGTTCAGCGCCATTTCAAAATTGTCCAGCACAGGCAGCAGTTTGTGGACGAGGGAAAAGTTGGCGTGATGGGCCGCCTCGATTTTTTCGCGCGCGGCCCGTTTTTTGAAGTTGTCAAAATCCGCCACGGTGCGCAGCAGGCGTTCCCAATGTTCATCGGCCTTGGCGGCCTTGGCCTTGAGTTCGGCCAACTGCTCGTCCGTCAGCGGGGTGGTCTCCGCCGGGGCGGCGGGTGTTTCCGGAGTTGGCGTTTCGTCTTTGGTTTTGCTCATGAAAAATGGGTGCAAAAAATTCAGGCGTGCAATGTAGCAGATGCACGCCTGTCGGGCAACGGGCAAGACAGTTCCGCCCGAAAGTTTGCGGGGTCGATTATTTGGGCGGAATCAGCTTCTGAAATTCCGGCAGCGGTCGCATCGAGTTGAAATGCGGATCTCGGCGGACTTCCGCCACCAGATCCCGCGCGGTCGGATTCGTTTTCAGCCGCTGGTTGCTGAGATCCACGGCGGCTTGGAGATTGGTCAAAGCGGCGGCGGTGTGTCCCAAATAGGCTTGCAGGGCGGCCAGGTCATAATGGGGATCGGCCTGGGCCGGGTCAAGATCGACGAGTTTTTGCAGCGCCACTTCGAGTTTTGGGAGGTTCTGGAACTGCGAGAAATAGCTGGCGATGATGGAGACTTCGGCAGTTTTTACCCCGGGGTTGGTCAGAGCCTGATCAAACATCTCAATCGCCCGGTTGGTTTCTTGCATTTGCGCGTAGGTGACGCCCAGCGCGATGAGGTTCTGGAAATTGCCGGGATTGGTCCGGGCGGTTTTTTCCATTTTATCAACCTGGCCAAAAGCCTTGGTGCGGTCGTCGTTTTCCTGCTTGAATTTCTTGAGGGTTTCAATCAAGTCAATGATCTGCTGGTTATACGGATCCAACTTTTGACAAGTCTGAGCCACGATGAGCGCGTCGTCGAAGCGTCCCAGCGGCAGCAGGAAGTTGATGTAACGGAACACGGCCTCGGGGCTGTAGGGACAGAACGCGAAGGCTTGCTTGAACGCAAAATCCGTTTCGCGGATCAGCGCCGCCTGGGCGGCCGGCGTTTTCTGGCGGTATTCCGGCGGGCATTGCGGCGAGAGGCGCCATGCATACATGCCGGCCTGGGAGCTGCGCAATTTGGAGAAGGCTTTTTGGGCGCTGTCGTCACGGATGAAGGCCCGGTCGCCGGTGTAACCCTTGTAATTGTTGCCGATGTAGGTGCGCTCGGCAAAGTCGGCGATTTGCTGCACGGTGGTGTCGTAGGTGATCCAGTTGCCGCAGAGCCGCGGGGCAAAATCCGTCCAGAACTTGTGATCCAGATCGAACATGTCCTGCGTCAATTCGGTGACCGGCTGGCGGTTGATCTTCATGATGACTCCGAACGGGGTTTCATGGGGATACATCCAATCCAACGGGAAGCTTTCCTCGACGTAGAATTCATTGGTCGGGTTCTGGTCAAAAATCACCTTGCACAGCAGTCCGTTGATTTTCATGACCGCCACCTGGCCGGACACCTGGACATGACCATTCTCCACATGCACTTCTTCGCCGGGCGAGAGCTGGTTGAGCTGGGCGCGGCGGGCGGCATCCTGGGTGTATTCTTCAAAGGATTTTTGGGAATCAGCCCCCGACGGGATGTAAATCTCATTTGGCGGATACACGCCCCGGGCGCGGCGGTAGCCTTCGACATACTTGCCCCAAGCGGTGAATGGACGGTCCAGAATTTCGTCCAACGTCCAGTTGACCAAGTGGAACAATCCCTGGTCGGAAGTTTGCCGGCAGATGTCATCTTCCTGGGCTTGGAGCATGCCCTGCTGCTGCTGGATATAGCCCCGCATCTGGGGATCCTGGATTTGTTGCAATTGCTCGTCCGTCTTGAAATTTTTCGTCAACGAACTGCCCACGACTTTTCGCCAGCCATGAACGCCGATGCTGAAAATGTATTTGGACAATTCACTGAAGAACGGCGGGTCAATCTGCTTGGAACGGTTGTATTGGGCGCGGAGATAATCCAAATAGGTTCCATCGGCCAGGGCGTTTTGCGTGATGATGTAAACATCGCGCCGGTCAAAATGCTGGTCTTGCTTGGGCTGGCAGCGATGCGGAATGAAGCTTTCGCAGAAAATGATGTAGGTCGGGCAGAACCGGCCCGGATCGGTGCCGCCGAAGAGGATCGTGTTCCGCGCCATTTCCGGATAAATGAGCTTGGCATTTTTCGGATCTTTCAACAGTTCGGCGCGGCGGACATTGTCATAACTGAGCTGGCCGGTTTGCGGATCCTTGAACGGCGGCGTGAACATGTCATGGCCGAACCAGTAGCCAAACCAGTGGTTGCGCTGCTCGCTTTTATACCAGTGAGTCATGCCCGAATACACCGGCATCAACATGAACAAGCCGAGCAAAATCGCGACCGGCCCGCGCGTGCGGTAAAACGCCAGGGCGCCGATAAAAATCACCGGGACGGCCAGCAGCACCAGATTGGCGAAAATCGGCAGCGCATACTGGTCTTTATTGAACGCCATGCCGATGTAATGCGGCAGTTTGAACCAATCGATTTCACCTGCCGGCCCGTAGTAAAGTTTGCCCGCGGCATCCACCAGGCAATAAAGCGCCAGCATCACCCCCACAATTCCGCCAATGAAACCCCACAGCCGGAACTTCGCATAATGTGTGGCCATGTAGGCCGCCAAAATAGTGGTGCCGTAACCGATCATGAGGGTGAACAAGCCGTGGGAAGCGATGAAGAAGACTTCGTTCAGGTCGGAGGCGGAACGATCCGGGGTCACATCCAGCAACCGCACCAGAATGACCGACAAACAGAAATAAACCGCCGTCAATCCAATGATCCAACCCCGTTCGCGTTTGTGCATTTTGTGCAGGAAAAAGAACGGCAGCAGGCCGATGAATATCAGCACCCAACTGAAGGAGTCTGACAAGCCTTCCACCAGATACCACAATTGAAAGGCAATCCGGCTGGGACTGGCAATCAACGTGGACGTGTTGGATTGATACTGGCCGCGGCTCAACGCATGGAAAAAGCCTTCGACCGTGCGCGGATAGCCCCATTGCATGGGCGGATCCGTCATGCAGGAAATGGGCATGTAAAGGTAGAACGAAACGCCCAGCATCCACGCCAGGCCCATGATCAGAACCACCTTCCATTCGGTGCCCAGTTTCCCGGTTTTGGTCGCCAGCCAGCCGGTGGCCAAAATGGAGCCGACCCCCACGATGTGGAAAATACCCACCTCAATCGGCGACATTGTATTGAGTGCCGGAATGGATTTGGCCTGCATAAGCAGCAGGCAGACCACATAAATAATGCTGTTGCCCAGGAACAGATCGCGGCCCAGGCGCACCGAAGCCATGGCGACAATGATTTCCACGCCCATGGCGCTGAGCAGCAACGTTTGGTGAATCGTCGCGCAAATGCCGTAGAGCAGCATGGCCAGATACAGGTAGCGTCGCTGCTGGGGCGCATACATCCAGCGCATCAAGCACAACATCACCGCAATCAACCACGGCACGCCAAACACGGAAATGCGGTTGATCACCACCGATTCGCTCCACATGAAGCCATCCAACCCCAGCAACAGACCGGCAACCAAACCCGACACCATGCAAATGGCGTTTTCCCAACGACCGGAAACGCCTTTCAATTCTTCAATGCCTTCGATCAGCATGCTGCTGCCGCGGGAAACCATCAGAGCCAACATGCCGCAGCCCATGGCACCGGCGAAGGACTGACCCACTTCCACGCGCCAGGCGACATTGCCGATGGGGAGAATGAACGTCCAAAACCAACTGTAAATGGCCCAAAACGGATAACCGGGAGGATGGGGAATGCCGGCATAAAATGAGCCGGTGCATAGTTCGCCGCTGTCTTCGAGCGTCAGTTGCGGCGCCAGGGTCCAGAGGTAAACGGCCCAAATGACCAGAAACGTGATGCCAAAAGTCAGCCAGTCAACCCGCCGGCACATGGGCGGCACTTTCACTGGTTCAGCCGGCGCGGCGGCTTTGGCGGCAGGTTTAACGTTGTTTTTCTTCGGTGTATCCATTTTTGACATCAATTGCTCGAATTGGTTCTCGATGCGAAGGCGATACTAGACTGGAAATTACCATGGTTTGTCCAATCAAAAGTGACGCAGTGCAGTTGGTTCTCCGATACTTGGCCGCCCGCTGGTTCCCAGTAAATAGCCCCTTGGTTGGTGCTGGTGGCCGTTAAAATTCGGGAATGCGACCAGAGATTGGCTCCGTTAAAATGCATGGCCATCAGCACGAATAGCAGGCAGACCATCGCCGGGGCCAAGCCCGACCAGTTCAAGGCGAGGGTCGAACGCTCGGTGGCCACGCGGAAAATACGCTGTTTAAGTCTGTCGGACGGACGGCGCGGACGCCAGCCATGCAATTGATTCTCCGGCAAGTTCAGTTCTTTCATGTGCGACTCCTTCCAGTTTTGATTTTAATTTTTGCAGGCCATAACGGTAACGTCCGGCAGCCGTGTTGGGTGAAATTTCCAGCAACCCGCCAATTTCTTCAAAGGTGCAGCCGTGCCAGATTTTTAAAACAATGGTTTCCCGCTGGTCCATCGGCAATTGGGCCAGACACGCCATCGCCGCGCGTTCGGCCTCGGTTTCCCCGGGAGATTTTTCAAACCAACGGAGCGATTCCCATTCACGGGTCAGGCGACGCCACAAGCCGCGGCGATAATTTAACGCCCGGTTGCGGAAGCTGCGCATGCAATAATGTTCCGGCTTGCCGGGCGGAAAAGGCATTTGCATCAGCGCCAGAAAGGTTTCTTGAACCACATCTTCCGCCTCACCATGGCTCAAGCCCAGCGCCCGACCATACAAGATCAAGTCGCCCGCTTTGGCATCGTAAATGACTTCACACCAATGTGATTTTGCCCGGATGTTCATGTTTTCAATCCATAGACACCTGGGTTGCCGGATTTGTATAAAAAAAATTCGCTTTCTGGCAATCGGTGCTTTCGGCATTCTTTGCGCAAACGTAAACCCAATGTATTGCGGTAAAAAAATCGTGGTGGTCATGCCCGCCTACAATGCAGCCAAAACCGTCACGCAAACCGTCGATGAGGTTTTTCAGCAGGGCATTGTTGATGAGATTATTCTGGTGGACGACCGCAGCCGCGATGACACGGTGCAGGTGGCTTCGCAACTTTTGGGCGTCCGGGTGCATGTCCACGAGAAAAATACGGGTTATGGCGGCAACCAGAAAACCTGCTACCGGCTGGCGTTGGAGGCCGATGCGGACATCGTCATCATGGTCCACCCGGATTATCAATACACGCCCAAGCTGATCCCGGCAATGGCTTCAATGATTGCCAATGGCTTGCATCCGTGCATTTTGGCGAGCCGCATTTTGGGCGGCTATTCCCTGAAGGGTGGCATGCCGCCGTGGAAATACGTTGCCAATCGCTTCCTTACCTTCGCGGAAAACGTCCTGATCGGCGCCAAGCTTTCCGAATATCATACGGGTTATCGCGCTTTCTCCAGAGAATTGCTTCAGAAGATTGATCTGTCGCCGAACTCCGACGATTTCGTGTTCGATAACCAGATGCTAGCACAAATTTGCTGGCACGGATTTACCATTGGCGAAGTGAGCTGTCCCACCAAATATTTTACCGAGGCTTCCTCCATCAACTTCCGGCGCAGTGTGAAATACGGCTTTGGCTGCTTGAGCACGGGCCTGAAATTTCGTCTCGCCAAAATGGGGTTGGTCAACTCGCGGCTTTTTCCCCGCTGATTTTTAGGGCTACAAAGACTCGCTCACCCGCTGAATGCTCACCGCGCGGCCGGTATCATCATCCACGCGGATGACGGCGCCATGCAGCTTGATGTTGTTCCTCGCCACTTCGAAGCGTTGCGGCATGCCGGTGAGAAACCGTTTGATGACAGGTTCAATCTCACGGCCCAAACAGCCGTCGTGTGGTCCGGTAAAACCGGCATCACTCAAATATGCCGTGCCGTTCGGGAGAATCTGCTCGTCGGCGGTCTGCACGTGTGTGTGTGTGCCCACCACGGCGCTGACGCGACCATCCAGAAAGCGGCCCAACGCGATTTTTTCCGAAGTGGCTTCCGCATGAAAATCCACGAAGATAATTTTCGCCTGTTCTTTCAAGCGGTTCACTTCGGCTTCCGCCGATGAAAAAGGATTTTCCAAAGCCGACATGAACGTGCGGCCCTGCAAGTTCATCACGGCAATCGGCGGCAGCGTGCGGAGTTGAAAAACATTTGAACCGCGTCCGGGAACACTGGCTGGGTAGTTGAGCGGACGCAAAAAGCGCGGCTCGCTGTAAAAAAGATCCAGAACCGATTTCTGATCCCACAGGTGGTCGCCAGTCGTAATCACGTCGATGCCCGCGGAAAAAAGTTCGCCGGCGATTTGGGGGGTGATGCCGTTTCCACCAGCGGAATTTTCCCCGTTGGCTATGACAAAATCCAAGGCTTGTTGCTCATGCAAACGCGGCAGAATTTGTTGAACTGCTTTGCGGCCCGGTTCGCCAACGATGTCACCAATAAAGAGTAGCTTCACTTAGCCGATTTAAACACGAACGCGGCGAAAAACACGAACGAAATCACCGGGCCGCCGAATTTGTTTGCGCGTTGGACTGGTTTTGCAGGGCGCGCCAGAGCTGACGATTATTATGTTTTAACCGGTCATAGCGCTTGAGTTGTTGCGGATTGAGCAGCGGGGTGATTTGGGCGTCAGCCTTGATCAGCAGGCTTTGGGCTTGCGGTTGGTATTCCTTGCGCAGCGCCTGAAGCTGAGTGCGGGTGTCGGTTAAAATCGCCCGGATTTTGGTTTGTTGCTGTTTGTTCAGATGAAGCCTCTTGGCCAGGTCGCGCTCCACAAACCATTGGGCGCGTTCCGGGTGAATGATGGCCTGCTGCACGGAGCGTCGCACCACGAAACGCGTGCCGGCCACGCCGATGAAAATTCCCGCCAGAAAAACCGCGAGGAGCAACAGGATGGGTTTCCAGGTTTTCATGTCACACGCCCTCCGGATCGAACAGATATTGGGACGATATTTGCGAAGCGCCGTCCGTCAATCCCGGATAACCCGCCGAGGACAGGGCGAAATCCGCGGCCACGCACAATACCATGATGACAATGGCCGCCAGCGCGACCCGCGGAAATAGATGGTTTAACTGTTCAAAAAGGGAAGGCGTTATGTGCGCCCGACCGGCTGGTGCCTGTTTCACGGCGCGCAAAACGTCCCCGACAAATTCCGGACTTGGCAATGGCGACGGTTCCTTGCGGGCGGCCGCGAACAATCGTTTCAATCGGGTTTCATTCATGGTGCAGATATTTTTCCAAAATGTGTTTCAATTTTCCGCGCGCCCGGACGGCGCGCACTCTGACGGCAATGTTTGAAATGCCGGTGGCGGCGGCTATTTCCTTGATGCTCCAGCCTTCCATTTCCAGCATGGTGATGATTACCCGGTCGGTTGGAGACAATTCATTCATGGCTCGATGCACAATCTCCGCCGCGCAACGCGAATCAAGTTCGTCCTTAACGTCGGACTGCTGCAGCCATTCCAACGCATCGTCCCCCAATTCCGGCAGACCGACATTATTTTTATGCCGCTTTTCACGCCGCAAGTGGTCAATGGCCGTGCGGGCGGCGATCCGCGAAATCCAGTGTTCAAACGGCGCCCGCCCGTCAAATTGGGCCAGCGCGTGCCACGCCTTTACAAACGTTTCCTGGGCGAGATCCTCAAGCCGGTGATGATCGCGTTCGTAGCGATACAAGATGCCGAAAATCCGCGTCTGGTGCCGCCGGACAAGTTCGGCGAACTCGTCGCAAGCGCCGGCGCGGATGCGTTGCAGCAATTCAGCATCGTCGGTCACAGCCTAGTTATCCACGCTGGAGCCGATTTGATCAATGGCGCTTTCAGCAAAGGCATTCGCGCGTTTTTCCAGCTCGGAAATCTTTTTGAGCTGCTCTTCGGTCAGGAGCGGTTTGATTTTTTCAAACAGCTTCATCCGTTCCACCGCCAGGTCGGCATCGACGGCAGAAACCTTGGCGGACGCGGCTCGCACGGAAGTTTCGGTGGCATCATTCGCCCGGATCGCCGCCCGCAAGTCAGCACGCGCTTCGTGCGACCGGCTGGCCAATGCTTTTAAAGTGTTCTTTTCGCCGGCCAGAATGCCCCGGATTTCTTTTCGTTGCTCCGCGGTCAAATCGAGCTTGCCGGCAATGCGCTCCATCACGCGGTTGCGCGCATGATGCGGCTTTTCGCGGGATGCGGCGCTGGCTTTGATTGCGGTCAATCCACCCACAGCAAGCACTGTGGCGGCGAGAACGATCAGAAACTTGTTTTTCATAACACCATTTCAAACGTGTTCGCCGGGTCAAATGTTTCAGCGCAATAATGAGATTATGGTCAGAGCCAGCACGCTGACGCGCCAATGAGAGCGGCCATCAGCCAGAGCACCAGGACGGCTTTGGTGCGATTTAATCCCATCCGGTTCAAGCGATGGGAAAGGTGGTTGGTATCGCCGATCCAAAATGGTTTCTTGTTCAAGGCGCGATATACGCTGACCTGGGCGAGATCCAGCAGCGGAACGGCCAGCACGAGCAAAGGGGTGAGCACAGCGAGCCGGCGCGGTTCTTGTTTGGTGTAAAAATGGGGGAGAATGGCCATGACCGCCAGGAGGTAGCCGACGAGATGGCTGCCGGCATCGCCGAGGAAGGCGCGTGCGTTCGGAAAATTCCACGGGAGAAAACCCACCAAGGCTCCGCAGGTCAGGAACCCGGTGATGGCCACCAAATATTCGCCTTTGGCGGCGGCGATCAGTCCGAACAAAAAAGCGCCAATGGCGCCGATGCCGGAACACAGTCCGTTCATGTTATCCATGAAATTGAAGGCGTTGATCACGGTGAGAATCCAAAGGATGGTAATGGCATAACTGAAAAATTCGCTGTGAACGAACAAGGTGACCCGTTTGCACGCCGCCGCGACCGCAACGGCGATGAGGATTTGCCCGATAAACTTGGGCAGCGCCCTGAGTTCGTGTTTGTCGTCCAGCCAGCCCAGCGCGGTGATGGCAACGGCCCCGCAGGCTAAAACGATCAGTTCAAGGGAACGCCGGTTAATTCCATGGATGATGGCGTCGGTTGACGAGATTTTGATTAATCCGAATTTCAAAAAGGCGGTGCCGGTGGCCAGCGGCAATAAAATGCCGGTCAGGACCGCGAGCCCGCCGGCCAATGGGATGGGCGTGTGATGAATTTTTCGGTGGCCCGGATCATCCACATGATTGGTTTGCAGACACCATCGGCGCCAAAGTGGCAAGGCGAGCAGCGAGGTTGTGAAAGCTCCGAAAAAGGCGGCGGCGAAAAAATTAAAGGGAAAGCTCATGATCAAATCGCCTTGGCCCAAACGAGCGGTTTAAGCGCATGGCGAAGGGCCGATATGAAACCAAACCGGCGACAGAGCGGTTGATTGGCGCTGGGATTGTTCAAAGGCCGCAGGCTTTAGCTTGACGAGTTTTCCAAAGGTTCACATAGACATCATATTGGTCCTGAACCATTTTTTCGATGGAGAAATTTTCAGTAACAAATTCACGTCCGCTTTGGCCAAATTGATGGCGCAGATCGGGGTTTTTCGCGAGGAAGACGAGTTTCTTAGCCGCCGCCGAAATGTCGCCGGTATGAACCACGAAACCGGTTTGATTTTCCAGGCAGACTTCATCCGCGCCGTCGAAGTCGTAGGCGATGACTGGCTTGCCGGCGGCGAGCGCCTGGGGCAGCGCCCGCGACAACGCTTCGCGGTAGGACAAATGAGCGAGGCAATCCATGATGCCAATGTAACGGGCAACTTCGGTTGGCGGAACCAGACCGGCGAAAATCACTTTGTCACGGATGCCCAGAGCGCTCGCTTGGTTTTCAATTTCGGGTCGCAACGCGCCATCGCCCATAAACAACAATCGCGCCTGGGGCACGGGTTTGAGAACTTGAGCGAATGCCGTCAGCAAATCCGCATGCCCCTTGAGTTTGAAAATACGGGCAACTTTTCCAATAACGAAGTGTTCCTGGCGGAGTCCCAACTTTTGACGCAAGGCCAGATCGTTGGTTGCGCGAAGAAATGGAGCGAGGTCAAATCCGCTGAAGATGCGCTTGAATTGTTCCGGCGTGCCGATTCCAGCGTGGAGATAGAGCCGGGTCATCGCACTCGCGGAACAGAAGAAGAAGTCGGTGGCGCCCGCCGCATATTTTTCAGCCGTCTTAAAAACCAAATTTGGCAAAGAACCTTGAAACGGTCCGAAGGACGGGCCGTGGATGTGGTGGATAATGACTGGCACGCCCGCCCGTTTGGCTGCCAGACGACCTAAAAGGCCCGCCTTGCCGCTGTGCGTATGCACAATTTCAGGTCGCTGTTGGCGAAGGATCTTTGTGAGCCGGTTTAAAGCGATGAGATCTTTGAGCGGATGGACTGGACGGACCAGTTCCGGGATGATCGTAAAATCAGGGCAAGCTTCAGGTGGGCCTGCAACTTCGGCACAGGCTGGTTCAAACACCTTGCGGGCTTCTTTTTCCAGAGAACCTTCCGGACCGATTGTGGGACCGGCGATGAGCTTGACGGAGACGCCGGGCTTGGACATCAATCCGCAAATGGTGGCCAGCGTATTTTCCTGCGCCCCGCCAACGACCAGCCGGGTTATAATGTGAGTGACGCGCATGGCGTCATTTGGGCTTTAATTGAGTCAGCCGTTCATGGACCAGTTTGGCTTCTGCGGAATTGGTGGGGGCGTTGGCCAGGTAAAGCTCGTAATTATGAACGGCTTCGTTGGTGTTGTGTTGACGCCACGCCACTTCGGCCAGGCCGTAGGCGATTTGGAAGGAGTTGGTGTGATCGGCTTGAAGAAGGGCATAATCGGCTCGTGCTTCATCCAGTTTTCCGGTCTGCAAATAGGCTAAGGCTCGATTAAAGCGGGCGGACGCGTCATTGGTGGAAATTTCCAAAACCTTGGTGAGCGTGCTGATGGCCTGTGGATAATTGCCCATTTGCAGGCAGGCATAGCCCTTGCCAAAAAGCCATTGCGGGTCGTTGGGTTGCTTTTCGAGTTCGTGTTCGACCAAATCCAGAGCGTTTGTGTAAAGCCCCCGCATGAAATAGGCCTGCGCGGCGGTGGTCGCCAAGGTGCGGTCTTCGGGGTGGCGGGATATTTCCGTTTGAAGCAGTTTTACCCCGTCGGCAATGTCGCCTTTTTGCAGGTAGCCCGCCGAGGCCAGAACGTTTAATTCGGTGGAGTTGGTTTGATTCAAACCGAATTGATTCGGCGAAATGAGCGGTTCGTGGAGCGCCTCCATGGCGGGGCCGGGCAGGTGGTTAAACAAATACAACTGCGCCACCCACAAACGTGCCGGCAGATTGTCGGGGGCCAGTTCCCGCACTCTGGCAAATTGCGCCAAAGCCTGCCGCATGTAGCCTCCTTGCGCCAATAAAGCGCCATCGGCAAACAGAAAACTGGGTTCGTCAAACGGGCCGTTCGCCAGCAGAACCGAGTTCCAGTCGCGGTATTTTCCGAATTGTTCCGGGGAAACTTTGTTGAGGTCGATGGCCGCAGTGTGGCCGGTTTGCAATAATTTGTTAAATTCCAGGTTGATGTTTGCGATAATGTTGTCGGGATTAATTTTACCGGCCGCTGCAAAACAAGCCGCCGCCGGTTTGAGATCATTTGCCCGTTGCAGTTCCACCCCCCAAAAGTTAAGCGCCCGGGAATACAGGTTGGCGGCCAACAAGGCGTTGGGGTTGGGATCGCGTTGCGCATGCAGGTGAACCAATAGCCAGTTCACCAGCTTCGAGCGCGGATGAATCTCATTCGCGACGAGGGATTTTTCAATTCGGGGGAATTCATCGGCTTCGATTTGCGACCAAAACTTCTGGTTCGCAGCCATCAAGGATGGGGCCAGCGCCGGTGGCAGCAGCGTGTCCTCCGGGATGGGCTTCAGGTTGTAGAGGAGTCCGTTGGGCTCATTGTAAAAAACTTCAAAGTAATAGCCGATGCTGGGATTAAGGTAGCAAATATTGTTGCTTTTTGAGAGCAGGTTGAGCGCGCTCAAGATGCCGATGGGATTGATGCTCACGGCGGATTTGTCCTTGATTAAATCAGGCCAGAATTGCGGTGCCTTGCGATGAAGATAACGATGGTAAGGCGCCCAGTTCAGGGATTGGGTGTCCACTACGAGGTAATCCTTGGAGCGTCTGCTGCGGGCGAGTGCGACTTGCATCAACAGCGTGCGGGCCTGTTGAAAAGTGCTGCCCCCCTCGCTATCGCTTAACAAAATGGCCTTGCCGGGAGGGAGCGACTGCTCAACCGCCTGGGCATAGCGCAACAGCGTGTTGTCGTTCAGCGAACGAATTTGAGGCAGGTTGATAAAAATCAACATGGCAACGGCCAGGCCGGCGGCGATGTAGGTGAGTCCGTAAATCACCGGGGAAAGGATATTTAAAGCGCCGGGAAGCGCCGTGACTGGACGGGGAAAACGTTTGGAAACGACCGTGGCTTTGCCAAAGACCAGCAAAAAGTAACCGCAGTAGTAGCCGACACCTATTGCCGACAAATAGTAAAATGTCAAGGCCGGGGAACCCATGGCCAATTGGCCCGGGCTGAATGGCGG
The DNA here is from genome assembly GCA_021813325.1 of bacterium. Lineage (GTDB taxonomy): Bacteria > Verrucomicrobiota > Verrucomicrobiia > Limisphaerales > UBA11358 > UBA11358. The sequence continues at coordinate 60,567 of JAKALA010000009.1, forward strand.
ATCAAACATCACCCAGACACAGGTGGTAAAGACTACCGCGTGGATTAAATAGAACATGTAGTTCGTCAAAATCGTCCCGGTCCGGCTTGAGTCGCCAAAGGTGGCGCTCCACCGGATGGCCATCACCAAAATGGGCATAAAAGTGGTTATGGCCATCAGCATCAGGTTGTGGCGCACCCCACTGTCGGAAATTTGATGGATCACCGACCAGTCCAATTGCAAAGCGGGTTTGAGCCGTTGCCAGAAGTTCAACGGAATGTCGTCCGTCATGCGTCCCACGAGGGGCAGCAGGAAAAGCAGAGAGAGTCCGGCGAGACCCGCGAGCAGCATCCGCGATAGAAAGCTAATTCGAAAAAATTCACCGCGCCGCAGCCAGATCAAGGCGGCGATAAAGATCGGGAAAAAGCCAATCATCGCCCAGTTTTCGGCCATGCCCGCTCCGTAGATGAGAGCTGCCAAGGTCAGGCGTCCGGCTCGCTCATCCAGCCGGTATTCCAGCAGCAGCCAGATGACGCAGGCAAACATCAGCAGACTGGGCATGTCGCCGGTAAAACTGGTCGCGTTTTCCCAGAAACCAAATTGCAGGCCCAGCATGAGAACCGCCAGCAATGGCGGAAACCAGGCCGACTTTATGGTCAAGAAAGCAAAGTCACTCTTTTCCCGAAGACGCTGGGCTTGGGTGCGATCATGCGGAAGAATCGCCACAGAACGGGCCAGTAACATCAACGTGATCGCCGCGCAAACCGCCGAAAACAGGTTCAGCCCGAGCGGAATCGTCGCCACCGGCAGCAGCCTGAACGGCAGGGTGATTAAATACAAAACCGGATTGTAATTTTCCGGCTGCCACCCAAACCCGGAAATTTTTGCAACGGGCAACAAATTGGCGAGCGTTACCCAGTGGTTGAGCGTAATGAGATAAATCACCAGCATCAACACGCCCAAAACCCAGGGCATGAGGTGGGGAGCCGGCTGTTTTCTCGGATCGTTATGATTTTCGGTTGTCATCTGATTGAATGGAATCAGTTGAAAGCAAGAACCGCCCGTTGGCAAGTTCAGTTTCTTCGTCGCAGGTCAGCGACGCATTCCACGTGTTGCGTCTGGGGAAACATGTCCAAGGGCTGAACCCGCATCAGTTCAAAGACACCGTCGCCGCATAAAATGTTCAAATCTCTCGCCATGGTGGCGGGATGGCACGACACATAAATAATCTGCGCGGGGCGGGTGGTTCGCAGCAAATCCAGGAGCGACGGCCAGCAACCCTTGCGCGGCGGGTCAAGCAGAACGGCGGTCTGGTCCACCGGATACTGTTGCAGCAGTTCTGGCATCACCTCTTCCGCTTTGCCGGCCACAAATTGTCCGTTGCTGACCTGGCGCAGCGTGGCATTTTGCCGGGCGGCTTTGATGGCCAAGGCGTCATATTCCACGCCGACAAACGATTCGACCGCGTCGGCCGCCTCGATGCCAAAAAAGCCCACCCCGCAATAAAGATCAATCAGGTGCTTTACTTTACTCTCTGACAAAAAACATTTTACCGTGGATACCAGTTCCGGCAGCAGGAAAAAATTATTCTGGAAGAACGAATCCTTGGGCACGTCCCAACCTTCCGGTTGCAATCTAAGCACCACCTTGATTCCGCCTTTCGGCGGTGGATTGGCGCGGACGGCTTTGATCTGCTCGTTCAACGCTGGTTCGGCAATTTTGCATTCGCTGATGTCTTCCACGAACTTGTTGTCGTTTCGGATAAAACCAATTTCCAATCGCTTGGCCCGCCCGTTCCATTGGCTGCGAATCATGATCCGATTGCGGTAACCGTATGGTTGCGGGCAGCCAATGACCGGCGTGATTGCGGCTCGTGGGATTTTTCCGATGCGCTCAAACAAGTCAGCGATTTGCTTTTGCTTCAAGCGCAATTGTTCGGGGTAAGCAATGTGCTGATACTGACAACCGCCGCAATCGCCGAAGTATTGGCATTCCGGCTGCACACGTTCGGGGGAGGCGTGGATGATGCGCACCAGTTTCGCCCGCGCAAAATTGCTTTTCAATTCGGTAATTTCCGCCTCCACGGTTTCCCCGACGGCAACCAAGGGAACGAACACCACCAAAAACTTGCCGGGAACCGGTGGACTCACCGGCTCGTTGCCGGCGGAATCTTGAATGTTCAGGTCATGATTAACTTCAATTCGGCCGACACCTTCGCCGCCAAAAGCGAGATCGTGAATAGACAGAATGATTTTATCACCGAGCTTGAGAGACACGTCGTTAGTTTAAAGGATTTGCCTGGCCGGAAAAGATATTTTGCCGGTATGATAAAAAATGGTTCAGCTTAGTCTGGCCAAAAAAATTTCCGGAGCGATGACGCCTTCAGACACTCTGGTCACGCTGCCGGTCATGCGAATCGAAAAATTGCCGCCAATCTCGATCTTGATGAGGCCACCCGGGCAATGCACCGTGACGTCCCGGTCCACCAATCCCAGCTTGTGCGCCACCGCCGCCGCCGCGCTGCTGCTGCTGCCGCTGGCCAGCGTGTAACCCGCGCCGCGCTCCCAGATTTCGATTTGGATATTGGCGCGGTCGAGCACTTTTAGGAATTGCACGTTGGTCTTGCGCGGGAAATTCGGATGCACTTCGAGCAGCGGCCCGAATTCATGCGCGAGTTTGGCGCTGATTTCAAGGTGGTTGCTGCGCCCCGCAGCAATGGGCGACGAGGGCGTCGCCGCCACCACCACGCAATGCGGGTTGCCGATGGTCGCGGCGCAGAAGGTGAATTCGCGTCCGCCGACGGTGATCTTTTCATTGATAACCTCGCGTTTCGGGCCAGTGACAGGAATTTTCTCGCTGTCAAAACTGACGTTGCCCATCTCCACGCGAACCATGGCGCCATTTTCAAATACGGTCGAACGCACCAATCCGCCATCGGTTTGAATGACGAATTCGTCGTTGCCGACAAATTTCGCATCCCACAAATAACGTGAGAAAATCCGGAGTCCGTTGCCGCTCTTTTCGGCGATGCTGCCGTCGGGATTGTAAATCTTCAGCGCGCACTTCGCGGTTTGCGAAGGCAGGGGACCAAGCAAAATACCGTCGGAACCCACGCCAAAATTGCGGTGGCAAATGGTTTTGACCTGGTCGGTGGTCAGTTCCGCCGGCAGGTCTTTCGGATTGATGACGATGTAATCATTGCCAAGCGCGTGATATTTCGTGAACGCCAAATTCATCTGGAAAGGATAAACGGAAGCGTCCGGGGAAAAAGGAGAATTGCGTGATTATTTGCCGCCGACCGCCGCGTCATGGCTGGCTTGATAAAAAAGTCCTTGATATTCGGCGGGCCTGTTGTCCGTGCCGCCGTGGAAAACGCTGACGGCTTTGCCGGCGGGAATTTTCGGCCTGGCGATGAATTCCAGAAACGGACCGTTGGTATGGTAGCTGTCGCCAAAACCGGCGCGGACATAAACTTTTTTGGCCGGTTGATCATGTGCATATGCTTATCTTGATGCCGCCGAAGTATTCGGTGGGGCAGGTGATGGGCTTTCTGAAGTCGGCGATCCACATTGCGCGAGTTGATGCGGGCCGACGGCGGAACTTTATGGGGCAGCAGTTCTGGGCGCGGGGATACTGGGTATCAACGGCGGGGAGACAAAGTCGCAGCGCGCCGCTACTTCCAGGAACAAGAAAAGGAAGATCAGCGTCTGGATCAACTGACGCTAATGCCGCTTGCAGCGGTTCACGCCATCTCAAGCCTCCGGTTTCACCGGAGGTCGCTGGCTCCCCAATGTCAGCAGGCTGGTAACGCAGCTTTCGCGATTTGGCAGAACGCTTTCAAATCGTCAGGATGCCGCCCTGACTCGCGTTGGTGACGAGTTTTTGATAACGCGCCAGCCAACCGGTTTTGTTCCGCTTCGCGGGCACAAAGCTCTGCTGCCGCTCCGCGAGTTCGGCTTCAGGAACAAGGATGTCCATTTTGCGATTGGGAAAATCAATCCGGATGCGGTCGCCCTGGTTCAGCAAACCAATCGGCCCCCCCTCCGCCGCCTCCGGTGAAACGTGGCCAATACACGCGCCGGCGGTGCCGCCGCTGAACCTTCCGTCGGTGATCAGCGCGACCTTGTCGCCGAGTCCCATGCCCACGATGTAACTCGTGGGCGAAAGCATTTCCTGCATGCCCGGACCGCCGCGCGGTCCTTCGTTGCGAATGACGACGACATCACCGGCCTTGACTTTGCCGGCAAGGATGCCGGCGCAAGCATCATCCTGGCTCTCAAAAATCACGCACGGGCCTTCAAAGACAAAACCCGGGCCGCAATTTTCCTTGAACGCTTGGCTGATGCCGGCGGTTTTGACCACACTGCCTTCCGGCGCAAGCTGGCCGTAAAGAATTGAAAGCCCGCCGTCGGGCGTGTAAGCCGTTTCTTTGGAGCGGATGCAATCCATCGCATCGAAGCGGAACGCCGGATCGTAAGGCAGCAGTCCGGCCGGTTGCGCCGTTTTCAGCGAGTCGGCGCGATAATCGTGATAGGCTTTGGTGATTTCCGTGCCGCGAAGGCGGCCGGTGCGGAGCAGGCAAAACATCTGTTTGTTGCCGGCTTGATATTTCCAAATGACGAGCACGGGCGAGCCTTTCAACGTGCCGAGTTCAGCGCGAACCAGGCCTTTAAACTCGCCAAACTTGCCTTTCAAGCCGGCTGCGATCTCCACACGACCTTTCCACGTTTGCGACTCGCTCAATTCCAGTTCGCCGTCTTCCGCAAACAGCACCGCCACCGCCGCCGCGTCGCTGGCGTTGAAGGCCGCCGCCAAACGCCACAACGCGATGGCGCGCGGATCGGCCGGGAAAAACAGCATCGGTTTGGGCGCGAGGTTGCCGCTGGCGGTGCGGGCCGCGCCACCCATCTTGTCGTTCGGATCCACCGCAATGGCCGAGGCTCCGGAGACGCGAACGGTTTTTGCCAGATCGGAAGCGGTTTCCGAGCGCACATCCCATTCGTCAATATTTTCGCCGAGGGTTTTGCCGGTGACGGTTTTCGCGTTCACGTTCAGGACGCCCTGGCGCTTCAATTCGCCGAGAATTGTGTGAATGCCGCCGGCGCGGTGAATGTCCTGGATGTGGTAATCCGACGACGGCGACACCTTGCAAAGGCAGGCGATGCGCCGCGAAATTTCATCAATGCGCTTGATGTTGTAAGGTATGCCGGCCTCACGGGCGACGGCGAGCGTGTGTAACACGGTGTTGGTCGAACCGCCCATCGCGACGTCCAGCATGAGCGCGTTGTCAAAGGCCTCGATCGTTGCGATGTCGCGTGGTTTCACGTCCTTTTTCACGAGCCGGATGATCGCTTCCGCCGCGCGTTGATAAAGCGCCTCGCGTTCCTTGGACACGGCGAGAATGGTGCCGTTGCCGGGCAGCGCCATGCCGAGCGCTTCGCACAGGCAATTCATTGAGTTGGCCGTGAACATGCCGGAGCACGAGCCGCACGTGGGACATGCCGTTTGCTCCAATTTCTTCAACTGATTCTCGGTGATCTTGCCCGTCTGCAATTCGCCCACGCCTTTAAACACGGAAATCAAATCCGATTTGCCCGTCGCCGGCTGGAGATATTGCGCCATGTCATCGTGCGCCGCCTGTTGTTCGGCGATGCCAGCCGCCATTGGTCCGCCGCTGACGAACACCGTGGGAATATTGCAACGCATCGCGCCCATCAACATGCCCGGCACAATCTTGTCGCAGTTCGGTATGCATACCATGCCGTCGAACGCGTGGGCGTTGATCACCGTTTCCACACAGTCGGCGATCAGTTCGCGTGACGGCAGCGAATACAACATGCCGGAGTGGCCCATCGCAATGCCGTCGTCCACGCCAATGGTGTTGAAAATGAACGGCACGCCGCCGGCTTCGCGGACGAGCCGCTTGACCAGCTGGCCAACCTCGTTCAGATGCGCGTGGCCGGGAATACAATCGGTGTAACTGTTGGCGATGGCGATGAATGGTTTGTCCCAATCGGCTTCGGATTCGATGGAGCCGGTGGCGCGCAGCAACGAGCGGTGCGGCGCACGTTCAAAACCTTGCTTGATGATGTCGGAACGCATATTTAATTCACAGTTTACGGTTGGGTGACGAACAAGTTAATGACAATTAGTTTAGCCGAAAGCGCCAGACCTGTCATGCAATTGCCTGAGTTCTTTGTGTAAGCTTGCGGCGTGGCCGCGGTTCAAATCGCAGGTTTCGGCGCATTTCTTATCAACAAAAAAGGCCGAACGACAGAAATCGCCCGGCCTTTGCGTGGAGCGATTGATTACGCTTTCCAAATCATATCCGCGACTGTTTTGCCCGCTGGAATAAACGGTATGACGTGGGTGCTGTAAGGCACGATCACATCCAGCACATAAGGTTCGTCGGCGTCCAACATGCGCTGCATCGCCGCGCGCAGATCTTTTTTAAACATGACCCGCTCGCATTTCACATTGAATGAATTGCAAACCCGCACGTAATCCGGATAGATTTGCGGACGATGCTCGGGATCGCCGAGATAAGTATGACCGCGGTTGCCGCCGTAGAAATTATCTTCCCACTGCACCACCATGCCGAGGTGCTGGTTGTTAAGAATAATGGCCTTGGCGGCGATTTTCTCGATATGCGCCGTGGCCAGTTCCTGAATATTCATCAAGAAGGAGCCGTCGCCGTCGATGTCGATGACCTGCTTGTCCGGCAAAGCCACCTTGACTCCGAGCGCCGCCGGATAGCCGTAGCCCATTGATCCGAGACCGCCGCTGGTGACAAACTGGCGCGGATATTTATATTTATACCATTGGCCAGCCCACATCTGATGTTGGCCAACTCCAGTGGCAATGTAAGCTTCGCCCTTGGTCATTTCGAACAGCGTTTCAACCACCATTTGCTGCAGAATCACCTGGCTTTCCTGGCCCTCCATGTGATCCACCATGTGATCGCTGTTGGCAATTTCGGGGGTGATGCGGTAGGCAAACGGCCCTTTCTGTTTCCAAGCCTCAATTTGAGCAAGCCACGCCGAATGCTCCTTGTGGAGCGCACGCTTGGCGAGCAGCTTGTTCAATCGCGTCAACGCGTCTTTGATGTCGCCGATGACCGGAAGGTTGGCCTTGCGATTCTTATTGATCTCAGATGCGTCAATATCAATGTGAACAATCGTGCCATGCTTGCAAAACTCCTCGAACTTGCCGGTCACGCGATCGTCGAAGCGCACGCCAAACGCCAGCAGCAAGTCCGCGCCATCCTTGAGTTTCACCATCGGGTCGTTGAAGCTCTTGCGAAGTTCATATTCGCCATTCACCGCCCAGTTGGCCACGGCCGAGCCGTGCATGCCCAGCCAGCGCAACGAAAGCGGATGCGTTTCCGGAAAACCGCCGATGCCCATGAGCGTGGTCGTGACGGGAATGTTGGTCGTCTCGGCAAACTTTTTCAATTCCGCCGCCGCGCCGCTGGTGATGATCCCGCCGCCGGCATAAATCACCGGGCGCTCGGCCTTCTCGATCAGCCCGATAATTTCGTTCAACGCCACTTCATCGGCCTTCAGTTCGGGTTGATTGTAGCCGCGCAAACTGGCTTTGACTTCTTCCAGCGTGGGCCAGATGGGCTGGGCTTTTTCCTGTTGAATGTTTTTGGGAAAATCGATGACCACCGGACCGGGGCGGCCCGATTGGGCGATATAAAACGCCTCTTTCACAATCCGCGGAATATCGTGGATGCTGGTGATCAAATAGCTGTGCTTCACAATCGGCAACGTGAGACCAATCATGTCCGTTTCCTGAAACGCGCCGCGTCCGATCATGGACTGCGTCACCTGTCCCGTGATGGCGATCAGCGGGCAGGAATCCATGAATGCGTCGGCAATAGCCGTCACCAGGTTGGTGGCACCGGGACCGCTGGTGCTCATGCAAACGCCAGCTTTGCCGGTCACGCGGGCATAGCCTTCGGCCGCGAAACTGCCGCCCTGCTCGTGGCGCGGGAGGATGGTGCGAATTTTGGATTTGGTCAGCGACTGGTGGATTTCCATGCTGGCGCCGCCGGGATAGGCAAAAATCACTTCCACCCCTTCGCGTTCCAGGGCCTCGACAAAAATGTCGCGGCCATACATGGCCTTGCCGACTTCGGCGCGTTTGGCGTTCGATTTCTTCTTGGCGGCGGATTCGGTTGCTTTGCTCATGTCTTTCTATTTTGGTTTTGGCCGGCTCGGCGGGGCGGACAAAAAAACCCACAGCCGTTGCCAGCCGTGGGTTCTTGTTAAATCCAGAGTTCAACAAGCGCCAGCGGCGGCGTCAATTACGACTACCAGCAGGACGACTTGTGAACGGTTCTTAAACATCGGTGAGAAATCTTAATTCGCAGGCTCAGTGGCGTCAAGACGCTTTTGCTCGACTTCCTTGAGGTATTTCCGCGTGGCGTCCGGCAAATCATGCCAAATTTTGATCGCCACGGCCAGCCCAAGAATGGCAAACGGCACCATAAACAACGGCCACCAATGCCAGTTCCGCGCCAGGCCCAGGAAAGTGGCGCCTTCGCCGGGTTTGTCGGCCGGCACCAAGTGCCCGATGAAGAATGATTGGATGCCACTGCCCAGATAGGTGCATCCGTCCACGATGCCGGAACAGATCGCCGTGGCTTTGCGCCCGCCAAAATCAGTGGCCGCCGTGCCGGCCATGAGCGAAGTCAACCCCACGGCCGCCATGACCACCAGAACACACGCAATTAGGCCAGGCAAATGCTAACAACGATGATGCCCATAAGTTTTCCAGCCTTGGAAAGTGAGCGTTAACTGGCAAGATTTATTGGCAACATTCCGCAGCAAAATCGTTTTCGCCGCGTTTGTTTTCCTTGGAACCGCCCGCAAAAATTGGCCGAACCCGCAACCTTACCGGGCAAACAACGGCACCGGCAATGGCTTGCCGCAGTAAATGCAGACCGATCGTTTGCCGGAATTGATTTTACCACAAGCCGGACAAGGCATCGGTGGCGAAACGGTCCCCGATTTGCCATCCAAACGGCCGTCGCGCAGGTCGATTTCCTTCACCAGATTGGCGAGCACTTCGTCGGTGTAACCATGCTGTTGTTTCAACAAAGTCCATAGCGCCTCCGTGAGCATCAGCAGCCGGTCGATGTCCTGACGGAGAAATTCAACCTCGGTCTTGGTCTCCCGCGCGCTCGCCTGCGCGAGATTGGCGTCCGTTTGCGCGGCAGAGACGGCCGCCTGCGAATACGGTGCGCCGAAGGAGTAAAACATGTTAATTGCCCTTAAGCGGCTTCTGTGGATTCCGGCTCCACCCACTTGTTGTGTTCCTTGATCAGGTCCACGAGCCGTTCAACCGCCTCAGCTTCCGGAATGTTGAATTTGATCGGGATTTTGCCAACGTAAAGATTGATCTTGCCCGGCGCGCCGCCGACGTAGCCAAAATCCGCATCGGCCATTTCGCCCGGGCCGTTCACGATGCAGCCCATGATGGCGATTTTCACACCTTTCAAATGCGCGGTGCGGGTCTTGATGCGCGCGGTGACCGTTTGGAGATTGAACAAGGTTCGCCCACAGCTCGGACAGGCCACGTAATCCGTCTTGAAGCTGCGGCAGCCAGCAGCCTGCAGAACATTATAAGCCAAGCGCAGGGAAAGTCCGGCGCCGCTTTCGCCGCGGATCAAAATCGCATCGCCAATGCCGTCGGCCAGCAACGAACCGATCACCACGCCCGCCTGCAACAAGGCAAGGTTGGGGGCCATCGGCACAGGTTCGAAATTGATGCAATCCTTCAGCAAAATGGGATTGTCGCGTCCCAGCCGCTTGAGTTTGGCCGCCAGCAGCCGAAACGCCGTGATGGCCGGCAAATTGACGCCATCCTTCACCGTAACGAGCTGCGTTTCGCAGTTGATTTCAACTGCCTGCGTGGGATCCAGCTCCGCAATGTTTAGATCTTCGTAAATTGCTTCCGGTTTGACGTCGTCTTTCGGACGAATTTTGGGCGCGACTTTGTCAAAGGTGGCACGCGTGACCACCACGCGAATCAGTTGCTCGCCGCCACATTTGACATGGTCGTTCAGCCAAATTTCCGGTGTCGTCCGCTTTTCAAAATGGAACGGATCAAACGGGAACGCGTTGTTCGCAAAGGGCGTGACGGTGTTGGTTAACTTGGGAATCAGCGACAACAAATCCCGGCAGACGGGAATTTCATGCGGCGAATCCTCAGTCAAAGAAACGCGTATGGTATCGCCCAGCCCGTCGCCCAGCAGCGAGCCAATGCCGATGGCGGATTTGATGCGGCCGTCTTCACCTTCCCCCGCCTCAGTAACGCCAAGATGAATCGGATAATTCCAATCCGCGCCTTCCTTTTCCAACCTGGATACCAGGAGACGATAGCATTCAATCATCACCTTGGGATTGGACGACTTCATCGAGAACTTGAAGTTGTGGAAATCGTGCTGGCGACAGATGCGGGCAAATTCCAGCGCGCTTTCCACCATGCCCAGCGGCGAATCACCAAAGCGGTTCATGATCCGGTCTGAGAGCGAACCGTGGTTGGTGCCGATGCGCATGCAACGCTTGAGCCGCTTGCATTCCAGCACCAAAGGCGTGAATTTCTCCTCGATGCGCTTCAATTCTTCCGCGTATTGTTCATCGGTGTATTCCTTGACGGCAAACTTCTTGGAGTCGGCATAGTTGCCCGGATTCACGCGGATCACTTCCACCCATTTGACCGCTTCCATCGCCGCTTCCGGCTTGAAATGAATGTCCGCCACGATGGGCACATGCACCTGGCGTTGGTGAAGTTCGGACACGATGTTTTCCAAATTCGCCGCGTCCTTGACGGTGGGAGCGGTGATGCGCACAATTTGGCAACCGGCGGCCACCAAATCGAGCGTCTGCTGCACGCAAGCCGCCGTATCCATGGTATCGCAAGTAATCATGGATTGCATCACCACCGGATGATCGCCGCCAATCACCACCCCGCCCATAGCCGGATCGCCGATGACAATTTCACGGGTTTTCCGGCGCTTCAAAAAATACGGCGACTCGCAATAGCTCATAAAATCAAAATTATTGATTGCTTTGTGGCGCGAATTTTACCGGCACATCGCGCTCGGCCCGGCTGCTGCGGAACCAGTCGCCGGCATCAAAAAAGGCAATGTAAATCATGAAGGTGATGAGCAGCACCGCGAAAGCCGATTGGATAAAATTCAGGAAACGGGCGCTGACCGGCCGGCGGCGAACCCATTCAATCAATGAAAGGGTGATATGCCCGCCATCGAGCACCGGCAACGGCAGCATGTTTAACAAGGCGAGGTTCACGTTAAGAATCACGCTGAACCACAACACCCGACGCCAGCCATCTTCATCCTGAAACAAAGTGCTGTAAACGCGAATGATCATGACCGCGCCGCCCAATTGTTGCACCCCGATTTCGCCATGTCGCTCAAACAGGGCGCCGAAGGTATTGATGATCTGCCCGGCGCTCACCTTGATCTGGTCCAGGGGACTCGGATGCACCAAGGTGACATTGGTGTCGCCCTGCCAGGCCATGATGCCGAGCAGCGGGATGGAATTGGTGGGCTGCACCGGTTTGACCGGTGTAATCGTGCGCTCGAATTGTTCATCACCACGCCGCACCGTGAGGGTCAACGGTTTGATCACCGAATTGCTCATGGCGAGTTGCGCGTAATCAATGGCGTTCGGGTTGTAAATCGATTCGCCGTTTAACGCCACGATTTCATCGCCCGCTTTCAATCCGGCGAGAGCAGCGGGACTGTTCGAAGCGATTTCATAAATGGACGCCTTGGATTGCGCCAAGATCATGATTTTGCGCAGCGACTTCCGCTCATACCATTTGGTTTCCGGATGAACCACGGAAGTATAAATCGTCGCCTCTTTGCCATCGCGAAGATATTTGATGGCAACGTTGGTGCCGGTGCTGGTGACAATGCGCCAGGTGACACTGTCGGCGGTTGCCGCCGAAAAGTGATGCACCGGATAGCCGTCCACCTCCAGAATTTTGTCGCCGGCCTTGAGCCCGGCTTCGGCCGCCGGACCGGTCGGATCAACCCAGCCGATCACCGTCGAATTATCCGCATCGTTGGAGGGCTTGCCAACCTGCCAAACGACAACCGCAAAGAACACCGCCAGTAAAAAACTAAATAACGGCCCGGCGAAGGCCACGATAATTTTGTCGATGGCAGCCACGGGCGGCAGTTTTTCGACGGTTTCATCCGTTTTGCCCTCAATCACTTCCATGGTTGCCATTTGCGGCAGCAAAACGTAACCGCCGGCCGGAATCCACCCAAGGGCGTATTCCACATCGCCAACTTTCTTTTTCCAAACGGGTTTGCCAAACCAAATGGCAAAACGCTCGACTTTTAAGCCCCGCCACCGCGCGGCCAGAAAGTGTCCCAATTCATGGACGCCGATGAGCAGGTTGAAAAGCAACACCACTTCAAAGCCGATAAAACAATAGTGTAAAAAGGTCATTTCGTTCTGCTTCCAAACGAAGCGCGTTGAATATAGCAGTCAATTGCGCCTTCGCAATCACGGAGCGCGGAGTCCCCCAGATTGGTCCGAAGGCGCAATTCCTGCCAACAACCTTCACGAACCAGCTCCCACGCGGCGCCTGGAACATTCCTCAAGCGGGCAAACCGGTTTCCGCTTATTCTCCAAACGGCCCACCGCGATAATCAGCCTGGCGCTCGATTTTGATTTCGCTCTGGGCACCGGCGATCTTTTGTCCAAACTGGTCGATTTGATTGCTCAGGCTTGCCACCAGGTTGGTGGCCGCTTGATCCAGGCATTTCACACTGTCCACCCGCAGTTGTTCGCTTAAATTCACGGGCGTGGCTGAACCTTTGAATTCGCCGCTGCCGGAAGCCCGAAATAGCAATTTGCGGCTGGGAATATCGTAAACCGCCGCCTCCAAAACCGTCTTGGTCTCATTCTTCTCAGCCGGAACCACATACATGCCAATCACCGTCCAATAGGAAAGCGTCAAGGCGCCCTCATCCGTGAATTGCGACTGGTCGTAGGAAAGCAGCAGGATGACATCCACCCCGCGCAAAGTGCGAATGCGGTCCAAGTCCGCAAAACCACCGTGTGGCGTCATGAAATCGTTCGGAATCAAATCCGCCGATGCAATCGACGGATATTGGCTCAACTGGTTTCGGATGGACTTCATCAAATCCAGTTTTTGCTTCTCCGTCAGCGAGGATTCTGCCGCGTTGGCGTTGAAAACGGCATTGCCCGAACTGCTGGTCGCGGCGTCGCCCGGCACAAAAGCAATGCCCACGCGCAAGGGCAACGATAACCGGGTCAAAGCGGATGGCTCCGCCGCCCCGGTCTGGGCCGGATACAAGTATGCTGAAAGATTAGCCGTGCGATGACGCTGATTGCCCCCCAGCCCGCCACAGCCCCACGCCAAGCAGGCGATTGTGGAGATGATCGTGAGATTCAGCCAGGTATTTGATTTCATAGAATTTTTGTTGTTGAATTGGGTTTCGGTCGTTGCCATTTAAGCAGGTTTCGATTGGCGGGGTTAATTGATAAAAAAAGCCGCCCATTGATTTTGGCAATAACGGTCCAGGTCAAATGCGCCGTCCTGGCAAGGGTGAATACCCGCCGCACAACAGGGTTGCGCATCCCGGCCAAACGCATAAAGATTGGCCGCGTTCATGTATCAACTTCGGCTCATTCAATCGCTCGATCTGCCCGAGCTGGCGCCCTATCGCACGCTCAAGCGTTCGGCAACCCATGCGGCCCAGGGCATTTTTGTCGTGGAAGGCGATAAAGTCTTGGACCGGCTTTTGGAAAGCCAGTTTACGGTTGTGTCCGTGCTGCTGGTGGAAGAACGCCTCGTGGAATATGAACCCCGTTTGCGGGCGCGCCTGGAATCGGACATTCAACTCTTCATTTGCTCCAAACAAGTGCTGGAAAAAATGGTGGGCTTTGAAATTTACCAGGGCGTGCTGGCCATCGCCAAAATGCCGCCGCCGCCCCGCTTGGAAGAAATTTTGTCAACGGCGGTGCCGCCCCGCTTGTTGGTGGCGATGGACGGTCTTTCCAATGCCGAAAATGTCGGTCTGCTCATGCGCAACTGCGCCGCTTTCGGGGTCAACGCGCTCATTGCCGGCGAAACGTGCTGCAGCCCTTATCTCCGCCGCACCGTGCGAAATTCCATGGGAACCATCTTCAAATTGCCGGTGCTCGAATCGTCGAATCTGACCGCCGCTTTGCAGCAATTGCAAACGCACGGAATTCGCTGCGTCGCCGCGCATCCGCATGCCGACAAAAAAGTTTTATCACAGACGGATTTCCGTCAGGATTGCTGCATCGTCGTGGGCAGCGAAGGCCAGGGCATTTCCCCCAATGTTTTGGCGGCCTGCAACGAAGCTGCGGCCATTCCCATGGCCAACGGCGTGGATTCGCTCAATGTCAGCCTTGCGACCGCTGTCTTCCTTTACGAAGCCCGCCGCCAACGGGGCATTCGCTGAAGCCAAACGCAAAAACCAGCCATTATCGTTTGAACCTAAACTCCGCGGTGGGGATAAACCGCGAACCCCGCCAACCCCGCGAAAACCAAGGTCAAAGCGAGTTTGTGAGACCGCCAAACCCCTTCATCCACCCGGGGAAGGGGGGAATGGTTCCGAAATCCTGGCCGGTTCGCGTATTCCGCGTATTTCGCGGTTTCCATTGCGGAATCTAGGTTAAATAGACTTATCGTCGGCAAAAAGTTCCTTATTTGGCAATTCAAGTTGCTGACAAGGCCAACGAGTGCTAGTTTCCCGCGCAGGAATCACCAGCACATGGTCAAAATCATTATGAGCAAAAAAAACTTTGATTCGTCCCGTCGTTCCTTCCTGAAAACCACCCTTGCTTCGTTGCCCATCGCCATCGCCGGCGCGCCCGCCCTGCTCTCACCAAAGGCGCTGGCGGAAGACGCGGCAGCGCCAGAAACCGACGCCGTCTTGCCCAAACGGCAGCTTGGCAAAAACGGGCCAAAGGTCACCATGCTCTGCTTGGGCGGAATGATGGAAGCGTTGAGTCCGGATTATCTCGACATCGCCTGGTCCATGGGCATCCGCTATTTCGACACTGCGGATTGTTATATTCATGGCCGTTCAGAAAAAATCATTGCCCAATGGCTGGCCAAATATCCCGAGCGCCGGAAGGAGATTTTCCTGGTTTCCAAAGATCATCCGCGCAAAGGACCGGAACAATTGCTGGAAATGATCGATCGCCGGCTGGAAGCCTGCGGCACGAGTTATTTGGATGCATTCTATATTCACGGCCTCGGCAAAGGCGAATATGGTGCGGATGCCGTCAACTGGCCCAAGAGTGACGTTTACAAAAGCGTGGCAGAGAAATTGAAAAGTTCGGGCAAAGTCAAAATGGTGGGCTTTTCCTGCCATGACGGCCAGCTCACCGATTATTTGAATTCGGCGGCAGCAGGCGGATTCATCGACATCATCATGCTGGCCTACAATCCGTTTTATGAAAAAGGCGGAAGTTTTGACCAGGCTCTGGACGCCTGCCACAAGGCCGGCATTGGATTGGTGGCCATGAAGACCATGCGCAACACCAAGGACATTCCGAAACGGCTGCCCGAATTTGACAAGCTCGGTCTGACCACGCATCAGGCGGTGCTGCAATCCGCCTGGAGCGACCCGCGCATTTCCGCCGTGTGCAATATGATTGATAACGTGGATCAAATGCAGAGCAGCGTCACCGCCGCGCGGAATTACAAAGAACCGCTCAAAACCGCGCACGTGGACCTGCTCAAGGACACCATCCTCGCGGGCCGGCGCACCATGTGCACGGGCTGCCCGTCTTGCGCCGAATTCAGCAAACAGACGGATTTTGCCTTTCACGACATCTCGCGTTTCGTCACTTATTACGAACAGGACGGCAACACGGAAGCGCGTGAATATTTTCAGGCGCTGCCCGCCGGCGTCCGAAACTTTGCCTCGGTTGACCTCAACGCCTTGCGCGACGGCTGCCATTTCAAAACCGATTACCCGGAAATCATGCGCCGCGCCCAACGCTACTTCGTTTGAACATGCCAACGCCAAAATCCGCGTTCACGCGCCGCAATTTCCTGCGCCACGCCGTCATCGCACCGGTGGGCGTGGCCTTGGCGCCAACCTTGGTGGCGCGGGCGGATGATGCGGCATCCGCTTCGGATGCGACTACGGTGCCCGTGCCGACCCGCAAGCTCGGCCGGAATGGGCCGCCGGTGAGCATGTTGATTTTTGGCGGCGACATGCCGGCCTACAGCCCTGACTTTCTCGACATCGGCTGGTCCATGGGCATCCGCTATTTTGATACCGCCTCGCGTTATGGGAACGGGAATGACGAAACCAAAGTTGCCCAATGGCTGACCAAATATCCCGAGCGTCGCAAAGAATTATTCCTCGTTTCCAAAGATCATCCGCGAGAAGGCCCGGAGCAATTGCTGGAGATGATCGACCAGCGATTGGAACGCTGCAAAACCAGTTACCTCGACCTTTATTTCATTCACGGCATCAATCCGCGCGAATACGGCGAGGCTTCGTTGGATTGGCCGAAGAGCGACGCCTTTAAAAAGGTGGCCGAAAAATTGAAAAGTTCCGGCAAGGTCAAGCTGGTGGGTTTTTCCTGCCACGATGACCAGTGCGTCAAATACATGAATGCCGCGGCGGAAGGCGGTTTTCTCGATGCCATCATGATCAAATACACGCCATTCTTTGAAAAGGGCGGCGACTTTGACCAGGCACTCGATGCCTGTCATAAAGCCGGCCTGGGCATTGTGGCCATGAAAACGTTGCGCAACGCTGGCGATGCGCCCAAACGCCTGCCTGAATTTGAAAAGCTGGGTCTCACCACGCATCAGGCATTGTTGCAGGCAAACTGGAGCGACCCCCGAATTTCCGCAGTCTGCAACCGCATGGAAAATGTGGACCAGATCCAGTCCAGTGTGGCGGCGATTCGCAGCTATAAAGGACCGCTGAAATTGGCCCATTTGGAACTGCTGAAGGAAACCCTCATGACCGGCCGCCGCGCCATGTGCCCCGGTTGTCCGGCCTGCAATCAAAGCGGAACCGAAGTCGAGCTTGCCTTTTCCGACATCTCCCGTTACGTGATGTATTACGAACAAGACGGCAACCCACAGGCGCGAGACTTGTATCACCAACTGCCCCCGGCGCATCGCCACGCGTCGTCTGTTGATCTGGAAGCCCTCCGCAAGGCGTGCCATTTCAAAACAGATTATCCGGAAATCTTCCGCCGCGCCCAACGCTACTTTGCCTGAACCCGATGAAACCGGCTCCGCGTCCCGCGCGTCTTTTTGTGTAAAATGCCGACCAACCAGAAATACGGAGCCGGTGGCCGCAAAGTTTTCGTTCGCACCCGCGTGCCCAACGCGGAGCGTGTCGCCAGCGTCATCATTCTGCTTCTGGTTGCGGTTATTGGCTGGGCCATTTATCACAAAGGAAAGAGATTTGATCCCAACCGCTACGCCGTCCGCACCGATGCGCTCAAATCCACCATCGCCGCCGTGGCTGGCAAAGCGGGAACGGTTCCGACCGAAGTTGGCGTTGCCTCAACCATCCCGGCCAAAACCGCGACCGCCGAAGCCGCACCCTCCGGCGCGTTGAACGAGGACAGTTCGGCAGAAAGCAGTTCGGACGGTCACGATGCCGCGCCAAAGCCGGCGACGAAAGGCCAGCCGTTGGAACTCACGCTGGCGGGAACCAAGCCGATGGGCGACACCGAATTTTACAATTCCGACAACCTCTACGAAAAAATTGACGGGCGCGCTCCGGCCTACCAAAACTTCAACGTCCAGATGTTGCGTTGCCGGTCGTTTGCGGTGAACGCCGCACCGGGAAGTTACGTGGATGTTTACGAATATCAATTCGACAGTCCGGTGGACGCCTTCGGCATGTTTTCCATGGAGCGTGATCCCAATGGCAAGCCGCTCACGAACGTGCCCGACGGTTATTCCGGAGAAATGGGCTACTTCTTCCGGCAAGGCGCCGTTTACGTTCAAATCATCGCCTCCGACACCAAGCCCGCGACACTCGCCATTGCCAAAAGCATCGCTGACATTCGCGCCAAAGATTTGCCCGTCAACGATGCCGGCCTGGCCGGACGCCGCAAGTTGCCTGCGGACGGATTAATCAGCGACAGCGTGTCATTCGTTCCGGAAAATGCCCAGGGGCAGTCCACCTTCAAAGACGTCTTCCAGGCAAAATATAAATTTGAAGGCAGTGAACTGCCGTTCTTTATCATGGTGGCTGCGACTGAAGAATCCGAAAAAGCATGGTCAGCCTATCAAGCGTTTTGCAGTCGTTTTGGCAAGCTGGAAAATCTGGCCGATGTCAACGGCGGCAAAATGTTCACCGCCCAGGTGTTTGGCAAATGGAAGGTGGCTTATCTGCGCGACGGCGAACTGGGCGGCGTCTTCGATGCCGCCGATGCGGTCAAAGCCCGGTCATTCGTGGAAAAGTATTTGCGCGGCGAGATAAAGTGAATAGGTTTGCTTACAACAAATATGAGCGCCACAAATCCAAATGAACCTTCGGTCAGCCGCCGCGAATTTCTGATGCGCCTGGGCATCACGGGCGCGCTCGTGGCCGGAGCCGGAGCCGCTGGCTACAAACTTTGGCAGCCAAAACATTTTGTCCCCGGCTTTGAAAAAGAAAAAGGGCTTCAGCTCAAAAGCTATGCGCCGGATCCGAGCAAGCTGCTGCCGTCGCTGTCCATCGCCCACGGCACGGAACACGAGAAGACCATCCGTGCCGCGCTGGGCGCCCTCGGCGGCATGGAACGCTTCGTCAAGCATGGCGACGTGGTGATGATCAAGCCGAACGTTGCCTTTGACCGCCCGCCGGCACTTGCCGCCACGACGCATCCTGACGCGCTGCGCACCGTGGCCAAGTTATGTTTTGAGGCCGGAGCAAGCAAAGTCATCGTGGCCGATAATCCGATCAATTCGCCGACCGGCTGTTTTTTCAAAAGCGGGCTTACCGCCGTCGCGTCCGACATGAATCTGGATTTGATGTATCCGGAGACGAATTCATTTTCGCCGCTGTCCATGGACGGCGAGGTTCTAAAGGAATGGACCTTCTTCAGCACGCCCTTCAAGAAGGCCACCAAAGTGATTGGTCTGGCTCCCTGCAAAGATCACAACCTCTGCCACGCTTCCATGACCACCAAGAATTGGTATGGTTTGCTGGGCGGACGCCGCAATCAATTTCATCAATATATTCACAGCATTGTCTCCGACTTTGCATTGATGATGAAGCCAACCCTCGTCATTCTCGACGGCATAAACGTTTTGAAGAGTAACGGGCCTACGGGTGGTCGCCTCTCCGATGTGAAGACGATGAACACGATTGTCGCCGGCACCGATATGATTTCCGTGGATGCCTACGGCTATGAGCATTTGCTGGAACGCGATCTCGCCGAGCTGACCTATCTCCACAAGGCGCAGGAGCGCGGCTTGGGCAACATCAATTGGAAAGACACGAATTACAAAGAGGTGACAGCGTGAGCACTGGCCGCTTGCGAGTCATAAGTCACCGGCGTAATTTTTATTGAATTTTATGTTGCGAGACGAACAAGCCAGCCCGGAACAATTGGCGATATTTCGGTCAATGACGCCCCAGCAGCGCTGGCACGCCGCGCGTCGGCTGTATTGGACTGTGCGCCGGCACAAGGCGGCTTTTGTTCGGAGCCAACATCCTGGTTGGCCGGAAGAACAGGTCGCCGCCGCCGTTCTGGAAATCTTCTCTCATGTCCGAACCTGATCTCATTGAATTGTTCGTTCAGCCGCTGAATCAGGCGGGCATCCGCTATCTCGTCAGCGGCAGCGTGGCGGCGACGCTTTACGGCGAACCGCGTGTAACTCACGATATTGATTTTGTGATTTTCCCGCGCGCGGATGACGCATCGCGCTTGGCGGCGATTTTTCCTCCGTCGCAATTCTATGTTCCGCCAACCGCCGTCCTTCTTCAGGAAGTGGCGCGGGAAAGTCGCGGTCACTTTAATGTCGTCCATTCGGGCTCTGGATTAAAAGCCGATTTCTACGCCGCGGGTCGCGAGGATTTGCACGCGTGGGCGTTTCGCAATGCCCGCAAATATGCTGTTGACGAAACCTCCGTCAGCCTTGCGCCGCCGGAATATGTCATGATCCGAAAGTTGGAATACTACCGGGAAGGCCATTCTGAAAAACATTTACGCGACATTCGGGCAATGTTGGCTGTGTCCAACGAACTGATTGATCGCGCCATTTTACAAGATTGGATCGCGCGACTGAATTTAAAAACTGAATGGGATTTATGCCAGACGCCATGAAAAACCTTCTCAAGCTCCGCAACGTCCGGCGCGTGGCGCAGGTGTTTTTCTTCACGCTGTTTCTGTTCTTTGTCTTCGTCACCGACTTGCGCTATCTCAAGGGCTATCCGGTGTCGCTGTTTCTCGAACTCGATCCGCTCGTCGCGTTCGCCACGGCCATCACCACGCACACGGTCTATATGGGGCTGCTGTGGAGTCTGCTGCTGATCATCCCGACGCTGCTGTTCGGGCGGATTTTCTGCAACTGGATTTGTCCCTACGGCATCTTGCATCACTTCACCGGCTGGCTGCTCGGCAAACGCCGCGCGGAGGAACGCGAGCGCATCGAGGCCAACCGCTACAAAAAAATGTATTCGCTGAAATACGTCATCCTCATCGCGATGATTGTCGGCGCGCTTTGCCACACGCTGCAAATCGGCTGGCTCGATCCCATTTGTCTGTTTCACCGCTCCATGAGCGTGGTGATTTTGCCGATGATCAACCTTTTTTTCCCGTCGTCGGTTTATGTGCGGCAATACTTCCACGTCGGCGCATGGGTCATCGGTTTCATGCTGCTGTTTCTTGTCGGCATGAACGTCGTCATTCCGCGCTTTTTCTGCCGCGTGCTGTGTCCGCTCGGCGCGTTTCTCGGCACGCTGTCCACGGCGGCGCTCTGGCGCATTGACCGCGACCCCACGAAATGCGTGGACTGCGATCTCTGTCTGAAAAGCTGCGAAGGCGCGTCCGACCCGCACACGCAACTCCGCAAGAGCGAATGTTTCGTCTGCTTCAACTGCATCGAGGACTGCCCGGAGGACGCGATTTCGTTCAAGTTTTTGCCGAAGCTGGAGCGCGAGATCAGCGCCCCGGTCGTGCCCGCGCGGCGCGCGTTTCTTGGCACACTGATTGGACTGGGATTTTACGCTTTTGCCCGCACTTCCGGCGCCAGCGACCGCAACTACAGCAAAAAAGTCATCCGCCCGCCCGGCTCCGTGGAGGAAAAGGATTTTCTCGACCGCTGCATCAAATGCGACCAGTGCATCCGCACTTGCCCCACCAACGTGTTGCAGCCCGCAGTGCTCGAAGCCGGCCTTGAAGGCATCTGGACCCCGATCCTCAATATGAAGCTCGGGTCGTGCGACGTGAACTGCACGTTGTGCGGACAGGTTTGTCCCACCGGCGCGATTCAACGCATTTCCATCGAAGAAAAGACCGGCACCGGCCCGTTTGCAAAAGAAGGACCGATCAAGCTGGGCACCGCGTTTTACGATCGCGGCCGCTGCCTGCCCTGGGCCATGGAAACACCGTGCGTGGTCTGCGAGGAAGTTTGCCCTGTGTCGCCCAAGGCGATTTACTCGCGCGAAGTGACCATCACCAAGCGCGACGGCAATCCCATCACGCTGCGGCGGCCGTATGTGGACCCGGCGTTGTGCATCGGCTGCGGCATCTGCGAACACGAAT
>JAKALA010000071.1 GCA_021813325.1 bacterium
CGATTTGTTCGTGGTGACGGTGACAAAACTATTCAGCGGGGGCAATCATGCGGGATCGGTCAGCTCCGGACGTTTCCTGCAATATGCTGGCATGACCGTCGTGGTTGCGGTGCTGTTTAGCCTGGTGGCCGGGTTTTATCAATATCGCGACAAAGCCGCTGCGGAAGGCAAATAGCCCAAATTCGTTTTAGCGACTTTGAATTAAGACGCGAAAAGCCCGCCCCAAATGCTCGGGATGCGTCAGCATTTGAAACTGGCGTATTTGTTTAGGCCCAAATTCACCGAATGCGGCGGGATGCTTTAACGCTTTTTCAATAATCCGGGTCAGCCATTGTGACTGGGGAGAAAAGCTGTCAGTCTGCCAGCCAGCAGCTTCGCCAATTTTTTGGATTGCAGAAAAGTTCACGTGCGCCGTCAAATCCTGTTCGCCGACATTGGCCAGCACATCATCGCTGACGCGGTGACGATAATACGCGCGCAACGTGCCATTTTGGCGGCTGGGCGAAATGCGTTCCTCCTCCGTAAAACCATAATCGATGGCCACTAATTTTCCGGCGCCGAGCAATCCGGCGGCTTTGCGCCACCAATTTTCAGCCGCCGGAGCGGTTTCAACGGTGTAATTATCCGGCAAAACGGCCAATAATTCTTCAGGTAAATCACAAGGCCCGCCTCCGCTGGCACTCCCGGCAAGCTTTGTCCAAACCAGCCGCTCACCTTTGCAGGTAACGCCCCATTCAAACCAGCATTTTTTCCGGGCGTCCCAGCCAAAACGGTGAATGGGAAACGCATCCAGCAGTTCATTGCCGAATAAAATGCCGTTTAAGCGTGGAGCGGCGGCGTCCGGAATTTCTGAAAGCCAACGCACGTTGGAAAACTCGGCAAGCCTTTCTTGCTGCCAAACCTTTCGGCGTGCTGACGGTTCGATGATGGCGTATTCGATTTGCGAGAACAATTCAGGCCGATGAATTTGGAGCCAGGCCAGAATGTCATGTGCGAGTTTGCCATCGTGCGCGCCGGCTTCCATGATTCGCCAGCGCCCTTGCGCCGGAGGAAGGCGCTCCAGCCATTCGGCAAACTGGAATGCCAACAGGTGCCCAAAAAGTTCACCGACGCTGACGCTGGTGATGAAATCGCCCGCGTGACCAACGTTGTCCTTATTTGACTCGTAATAGCCCGTTTCAGGACAGTAAAGCGCCGCTTCCATAAAGCGCGCAAAGGAAATTGCCCCGCTTTTTTGGATTTCTTCCCGGAGGACATCAATCGGCATTTTCATTGCTTGCAGAGGAACATGGCATTGGATAGTGTCGATTCAACCGTGAGGACTTATGGCGAAAATTGACGCATTTTTCAACTTGATGTTCGAGCAGAAGGCCTCCGATTTGCACATGGCCTCCGGCAACCCGCCGATGATGCGCATTCATGGCGAACTTCAACGCGTGGATTACCCGCCTTTGGAGAACGATACACTGAAGGCCATGCTCTACGAAATCGCCCCCGATTACAAAATCAAACAGTTTGAAGAAACGGGCGACGTGGATTTTGGCTACGAAATTCCCAACATTTCCCGTTTCCGCGTCAACTTTTTCAACCAAAAGAACGGCATCAGCGCCGTGTTCCGCCAGATTCCCAGCCGCGTGCTTTCCTTCGAGGATTTTGAAAAACTGGAAGCGCCGCTGCCGCCGGTTTTCAAGAAATTCGCCATGTTGAACCGCGGCCTGGTGGTGGTCACCGGACCGACCGGTTCCGGCAAATCCACCACGCTCGCCGCCATTGTGGATTACGCCAACCGCAACCGCAAAGATCACATCATCACGATTGAAGATCCCATTGAATTCGTGCATGAAAGCAAAAACAGCCTGGTGAATCATCGCGAAGTTGGCGTTCACACGAAGTCGTTTGCGGCGGCGTTGCGCGGCGCTCTGCGCGAAGATCCGGATATCATCCTCGTCGGCGAAATGCGCGATTTGGAAACCATTGAACTGGCGATCACCGCCGCAGCCACCGGCCACTTGGTTTTCGGCACCTTGCATACGCAAAGCGCTGCCAAAACGGTCGATCGTATCATTGACGTGTTTCCTGCCGATCAGCAGAACAAAATCCGCCAGACGCTTTCCGAAGCCTTGAAAGGGGTCGTGGCCCAAACCCTGTTCAAACGGAGCGATAAAAAAGGCCGCGTGGCCGCGTTTGAAGTTTTGGTCTTCAACACCGCCGTGGCCAACCTCGTGCGCGAAGGCAAGACGCATCAGATTCAGGGCATGATCCAGGTCGGCAAAAAATTTGGCAACCAGCAGTTGGACGACCATATCATGGAGCACGTCCGCATGAAGCGGGTTACGCCGGAAGACGCCTACGACAAGGCGCTCGACAAAAAGAAATTCCGTCCGCTACTGGCGCATCCGCCGGAGGATGACGAAGGCATGTGATTTATGCGCCGCCCGGAACTGGATCAAATCTTGACCACAATGCTGGATTCGCAGCCGGAGGTTTCCGACTTGCTGTTTACCGTTGATCGTCCGCCCCAGGTTGAATCCTACGGCGAGTTAAAACCCGTCACGATCGACCCGCCGATCCCCAATTTAACGCCATTTCAAATTGAAATGATTGCGCTGAATATCCTGGGCGACAATGTCTGGCAGACCGAGGATTTGATTCGCCACGGCTCCTGCGACGGCTCGTATGCCCTGACGGATCGGGCCAGATTCCGGGTGAACGTATTTTCGCAGCGCGGCTGTTACTCCATCGTCTGCCGGCAGTTGAGCACGGCGATCCCCACGCTGGAACAGTTGAAATTCCCGGAAATCCTCAGGCAAATTCCGCGTGAAAAAAACGGCTTGGTGCTCGTCACCGGGGCCACTGGCTCCGGCAAATCCACCACCCTGGCCGCAGTGCTCAACGAAATCAACCGGAATAAGGCCGTTCACATTGTCACGTTGGAAGATCCGGTTGAATTTCTGCACAAGCACCAAAAAGCCACGTTCAACCAACGTGAATTAGGCATTGATTTCGACTCCTACGCCAACGGGTTGCGCGCCGCTTTGCGCCAGGCCCCCAAGGTGATTCTCGTGGGGGAAATGCGTGACCGCGACACCGTCAAAATCGCCCTCAGCGCGGCCGAAACCGGACACCTGGTTTTGAGCACACTCCACACGATCAACGCGGGTGAAACCATCAACCGCATCCTCGGCATGTTCGAAGCCGAAGAACAGGAGCAAATCCGCATCCGGCTGGCCGATGCCTTGCGCTGGGTGGTCAGCCAGCGGCTGGCGCCCAAAGTCGGCGGCGGACGGCACGCGTTGCTCGAAATCATGGGTTCTAATTTGCGCATTCAGGAAACCATCCGGCTCGGAGAAAGCGAAGGAAAGACCTTTTACGAAATCATCGAAGCCAGTTCCACCTTCGGCTGGCACACTTTTGACCAGGCGTGCCTGGAGGCGTTCGAACGCAATCAAATCACCGAGGAAACGGCGATGTTGTTCTGCACCAAACAAAGCGTGGTTTCCCGCGGGATTGACAATCTGAAGAAAATGCGCGGCGAAATCACCTCGGACGTCGGCTCGCTGCGCATGAAAGCCCTGAGCACCGGATCCGGCGGCCTCAAAATGCCGGAGGTGCCGCCCATCGTTAAACTCAAATGACTGACACCTTTGATTTTGTCGGCAGCAACGACAAACCAGCGTTGATCGCCTTTTCGACGCCGGAATTGCTGGATTCCACCAAGGTCGCCCTGCAAGAACTCGGCTACAAAGTTCACACCGCCGCCACGCACAGCGATTTTTCGACCCGTTTCAGCCAGGTGCGCTACGAAGTCATTGTCCTGGAGGAATTGTTTGGCGCCAATGTTCCCGAGGAAAACCTCACGCTGCGCGCGTTGCAGCAAATGCCCATGAACCAGCGCCGGCACGCGACCGTGCTGCTGGTTGGCAATAATTTCCAGACGTTCACTCCCATGGAGGCGTTTCAACACAGTGTTCATGCCGTGGTGAACACTTCGGAATTGTTTCTGTTGAAGCAGCTCATTGAAAAGGCGGTCAGCGACAACAATAATTTTCTTCACAACTTCCGCGAAGTGCAGCACCGCGTCTTCACCAGCGGCACCCAGAATTGACCGTGGTTCGCCTGGACCAAGCCCTTGTCGAACGCACCTTGTGTGACAGCCGGGAAAAGGCCAAACGACTGATTCTGGCCGGCCAAGTCCGCATCAACGGGCAGACCGCCCGCAAGCCCAGCGACAAGGTCGATCCCGACGATGAACTCACGCTGGATGCGGTTGATAAATATGTCAGTCGCGGCGGACACAAACTGGAACACGCGCTAAATCATTTTCAGCTTGATGTGACCGGATTGACGGCCTTGGATTTGGGCGCCTCCACCGGCGGCTTTACCGACTGCCTGCTTCAACACGGCGCCGGAAAAGTTTTTGCCATTGATGTCGGCCAGGGCCAGCTCGCCTGGAAGCTGCGACAGGATCCGCGGGTTGTGGTCATGGAAAAAACCAACGCACGCCACCTCCAACCCGGCAACTTTCCCGGTCCGTCCGACGTGGCAGTCATCGATTGTTCCTTTATTTCTTTGAAAATGATTCTGCCCCCCACCATTCCCCTGCTGAAAGCTGACGGCCGAATGGTGGCGCTGATCAAACCGCAGTTTGAAGCGGGCAAGACCGAGGTGGACAAAGGCCGGGGCGTCATCACCGACCCGCACATCCATGACCGCGTGTTGAGTGAACTTGAAGAATTTGTCAGCAAGCAGGCTGGCCTTTGCTGGCGTGGTGTGGTTGAATCTCCCCTGCTTGGCCCCGCCGGCAACAAGGAATTTTTGGCACTGATTGAAAAAGCCCGCTGAACAATTTAAACGCATCGGCCTCGTCGGCAACGCGGAGAAAGCCGCTTCCGCCGCCGTTGTGCGCACGGCCGCCCGGCTCATTCAACGCGCCGGACGGGTGGCGGTGTGTGATCACAGCACCGCCCGGCTCTCCAAACTGAAATGCGAGGCGTTTCCCGAGGTGGCCCAACTGGCCCGCGCCGTGGATTTGCTCATCATTTTCGGTGGCGACGGCACCATGCTGCACATCGCCCGGCAAATTGCCGGTTCCAGCACGCCGATGCTGGGCATCAACATTGGCGGACTGGGCTTTCTCACCGCCGTTCCGTCCGACGAATTGAGCAAGGCGCTGAAACTGCTCTGGCGCGGCGAATTCCGTTTTGAATCCCGGGCCTTGATTTCCGTCAACGGCGTCGGCAACGGAAAGAAAATTCAAACGCACGCGCTGAATGACATTGTGATCAGCCGCGGCGCGGCGTCGCGGCTGATTGCGCTGGATGTCTATGCGGACAACGAGCCCATCACCCGTTACCGGTGCGACGGCTTGATCATCAGCACGCCCACCGGCTCAACAGCCTATTCCCTGGCGGCAGGCGGCGCCATCGTTTTACCCACGGCGGAAGTGATTGTGCTCACGCCGATCTGCCCGCACGCGCTTTCCAACCGCTCTATCATTTTGCCGCTGGCGGCAACGATTCGCGTCAAAGCCGTCAAGACCGAACCGGCCACATTTTTGAATGCCGATGGCCAGATTGCCGGGGAGCTGGCCAACCGCGACGAACTGACCATCCAACGCAGCCAAGACAGCATCCGGCTGGTGCATCTGGCCGACGGCTCGTTTCTGGAAGCCTTGCGCCGCAAGCTGCACTGGCGCGGCACGTATTTTTAATACTTCCAATGTCTCCCTCCCATGAAAACACCCCGGCCCAGAACGTCGCCAGTTCACTTTTTCAAATATAACTGATAATTTAATCCCATGGTTCGCCTCAAAGACATAGCCCAAATCGTAGGCGTTTCGGTAATGACGGTCTCCAAAGCGCTGCGCGACGAGCCGGATGTTTCCGCCGCCACCAAGGCCAAAATCAAACAGCTCGCCCTGGACATGGGCTATGTGCCCGATTCCAGCGCCCAGGGATTGCGCACCAAGACCACCAAACTGTTTGGCCTGCTCATTCCCAGCACCACCAACCCGATCTACGCGCGGATCATGTTTGCAATCGAGGAACGGGCGCATGAGTTGGGCTATGACCTGCTCGTGGCCCACACCCACAACCTCCCCGAGCGTGAAGACGCCTGTCTGCGGCGGCTGCTTTCCCGCCGGGTGGATGGCCTGTTTATCACCCCGGTCTATCGTTTCGAGGCGGAGGCGCGCATTTATCAGGAAATTTTGAACCGCAAAATCCCGACGATTCTGCTGGGTTCGCCCGCGCCGTTCTGCCGGAATTTTCCCGCCATTGAAATTGAAGAACTCGTGGCCAGCTACAATGTCACCAAGCATTTGCTGGCCCTCGGCCACCGGAAAATCGCGTATTTGACGGGGCCGGCCACCGCGCCGTGGGCGCATGAACGATTCGAGGGCTATCGCCGGGCTTTACGTGAAGCCGGGATCGATCTGGATGACAAGCTCGTGTTCCAATCCGGCAACACCATCGAAGATGGAATCAAGGCGGCCCGGCAAATGTTAAACGAAAATTGCCAGCCCACCGCCATTCAAGCGGTCAGTGATTTTGTGGCCATCGGCTGCGCCAACACGCTGTTGCAGCAGGGCATCAAAATTCCGGCGGAGGTTTCCCTCGCCGGTTTCGGGAATATTTTGACTGCGGAACACTACCAGATTCCGCTGACCACGGTAAGCCAGCCCAAATACCGGCTCGGCAACGCGGCGGTGGAGGCCATGATGGGATTGATTCAGGGCGAACCGCGACCAATCAAACGGCTTTCGGCTGAATTGATTGAACGAAAAAGCACTGCCGCGCCGGCTTCCGCGAAGTCATAACGGGATTGGTGGCGGCGATTTATTTTAGTTTCCCGCCGCCGAACAACAGCCGCAGGCTGTTCATCACCACCACGACGGTGCTGCCTTCATGCCCCACCACGCCGAGGGTCAGGGGGATTTTGCCCAGCATGGCAAACGTCACCAGCACCACCACTGTGCCCAGGGAAATAAACAAGTTTTGCCGAATGATTGAGCGGGCTCGCTGGCTGAGCCAGAAAGCGGATTGAAAATTTTCCAGCCGGTCATTCATCAATACAACATCCGCCTGTTCCAATGCCGCATCGGCGCCGCGCGCGCCCATCGCCACGCCGATGTGGGACACGGCCAGGCTCGGAGCGTCATTCACACCGTCACCCACCATGGCCACTTTGCGGCCTTGATCCGTCAGGGCCACGATGGCGGAAACTTTTTGTTCCGGCTTCAATTCGGCACGCACGTCCTGGAGCCGCAACTCCGCTTTTAAATGTTCGGCGGCGGAAGCGCGATCACCGGTCAGCACCACGCAATGAAGACCAGCGGATTGCAAATCCTTCACCACGGCGGCCGACTGTGGCCGGATGTTATCCCGCAAAATCATTCTTCCCAGCAACCCATCGCCGGCCACCCAAACTTCCGAGAACCCGGCGTCGGTCGGGGCAATTTGAGCAATGATGTTGGCGCGCTCACCGGCGGCCAGCCATTCCCGGCGTCCCAGTTGACATTCACCGCCATGATAGCGGGCCTTCAACCCCATGCCGGTGACCGATTCAAATTCCGTCAACCCGAGGGCCTCGACACCGTGTTGCTTGCCGTAACGGCTGATCGCCCGGGCCAGCGGATGGCTGGAAAGTTTTTCCAGCGAGTAGGCCAATTGGGCGATTTCCTGTTCGCGACCGGCGGGAAAACTCTCCACCTTTTCCACCCGCAACTCGCCCGTCGTCAGCGTGCCGGTTTTATCCAGACAAACCACATCAATCTCGGCGAGCTTTTCAACCGCCGCGCCGCCGCGAAACAAAATGCCATGCCGCGCCGCCCAGGCAATGGCCGCCAGAACCGCCGATGGAATGGATAGCACCAGGGCGCAGGGCGACGAAACCACCAGCAGCGTCATCGTTCGATAAAAGGCGCTGTGTTCGGCAATGCTCGAAGCGAATGGCGCCAGTTTGAATCCCAGCCACCAGACAAAAAACATGGCGATCGAAAGGCTCAAAACGCCGTAGGTATAATAGGTGCTGAACTTGTCCGCAAAAATCTGCGCCGGCGCCTTCTGGTGCTGGGCCTCCTTGATGAGGGTGATGATTTTTTGCAACGCGCTTTCCGAAGCCGGCCGCAACACCGAAACTTCCACCGCTCCCCAGAGGTTGATTGTGCCGGCCAATGCGGTATCGCCCACCTTCTTTTCCACGGGCGTGGCTTCCCCCGTCAAATTTGATTCATCCGCCGCCGTGGCGCCCTGGACGATTTCCACATCCACTGGAAATTGCGCCCCCGGCTTGATGAGCAGGCGCATGTAATTGCGGAGACTCTCCACCGGAACTTCCTTTTCGTTTCCGGTGGCATCCAAAACCGTGGCCGTTTTGGGAGCGTCACGAAACAAGGAGCGGATTTCCTTTTGGGTTCGTCCCATGGCGTAGTGTTCCAAAGCGCCGGAGAAGGAAAATAAAAACAACAACGTGGCGCCTTCAGCCCACGCGCCAATGCAGGCGGCGCCCACCGCCACCGCCAGCATCAGAAAATGAACGTCCAGCACGCGTTTTTGCAACCGTTCCCACACTTCTTCCGCCGGAAAAAATCCGCCGGCCAGATAAGCCACGAGATAGGCATAAACTTTATATTGGGCGGGCAGAACGAACGCGGCCAGCAATCCAGCCAGACCGCAAACCACCGCCGCCGAGAGCTGAAATTTCCATTCATCCGCGTGCTGATGGCCGTCGTGATCTTCGTCGGGAATTTCGATCGTTTTGGCGGCAATCCGCGGAAACGGCAGGTCGCGCCAGCGCCAGAATTTCGGGGCGGTGGGGCAAGTCACCCGCGCGATCGTGGTGGTCTCGGCATCGGCGCGAATGATAATCCGCTTCAGTTCCACCTCCGACAGAGGCATGGCGCAAACCGCGCAGTCGTTCTTGCCGTGCAGCAGGCTGCAGGGTTTTTCCTTGGCCGCCGACTGGGCGGATTCCAATTCCCGGCTGATGCGCGCGGTAATTTTCTGCACATCCGTCTGCCCCAGGGTGGCGACTGAAATTTTTTGCTGGGCGCAGTTGATGGTCACCGCCTCCAAACCGGGCTCATCCGCCAGCGTGGCCAACATGGCGCGGGCCAGGCAGCAACGCCCGCCTTCGGGGGAACACGCGTTTTTTTCAGTCGGCAAAACAGCCATTTGAAAGATAATTAGCACATCCTGAAAAATGCACGAGGCCAAAAAAGGGAAATAAATTACAAATTTTGCGGTTGTTTAGACGGCCTGTTTTATGGCATTGTTTGGCGCGTTGTTTCTAATTAAATCGCAAAAGAGTTGCATGACTACAAATACACCAAATACCACAAATAAAAATCTCATTACCTGGGTGCAACAAATGGCCGGATTGTGCCAGCCGGACAGTGTCCACTGGTGCGACGGATCGGAGGCCGAAAATCAGTCGCTCTGTGACCTGATGGTCAAGAGCGGCACGTTTACCAAGCTGGACGAAAAGAAGCGTCCCGGCAGTTACCTGGCCCGGTCGCATCCCAGCGATGTGGCCCGCGTGGAAGACCGCACGTTCATTTGTGCCAAGACCAAGGAAGAAGTCGGCTCCAACAACCACTGGGCCGATCCCGTGGCGATGAAGGCCGAATTGATGGGCCTGTTCAAAGGCTGCATGAAGGGTCGCACGCTGTATGTGATTCCCTTCGCGATGGGTCCGCTCGAATCGCCCATCTGCAAGATCGGCATTGAAATCACCGATTCGCCTTACGTCGTTACCAACATGCGCGTCATGACCCGCATGGGGCAGGCGGTAATGGACAAGCTCGGCACTGACGGCAAATTCATTCCCTGCATGCATTCCGTGGGCGCCCCGCTCCAGCCCGGCCAGAAAGACGTGGCCTGGCCCTGCGAGCCTGATCCCAAGAAAAAATACATCTGCCATTTCCCCGACGAACCCTCCATCTGGTCCTACGGTTCCGGTTACGGCGGCAATGCCCTGCTTGGCAAGAAATGCCTGGCCCTGCGCATCGCCTCCACCGTTGCCCAGCGCGAAGGCTGGATGGCGGAACACATGCTCATTCTTGGCCTCACCTCGCCCGCCGGCAAGAAATACTATGTGGCGGCGGCGTTCCCGAGCGCCTGCGGCAAAACCAACCTGGCCATGATGCAGCCCACGCTGCCCGGCTGGAAAGTCACCACCCTCGGCGATGACATTGCTTGGATCCGCGTCGGCAAAGACGGCCGGCTCTGGGCCATGAATCCGGAAACCGGTTTCTTCGGCGTCGCCCCGGGAACCTCGGCCAAATCCAATCCCAACGCGCTCACGGCCTGCGCCAAAAACACTATTTTCACCAACGTCGTGCTCACGCCTGACAACGACATCTGGTGGGAAGACATGGGCGTTCCGGCTCCGGCCAAAGGCATTGACTGGGAAGGCAACGAATGGACTCCGGCCAGCGGCAAGAAAGGCGCCCACCCGAACAGCCGCTTCACCGCTCCGGCTTCGCAATGCCCCGTGATTGATCCTGACTGGCAGAATCCCGAAGGCGTGCCGCTCTCCGCGATTCTGTTCGGGGGCCGCCGACCCAGCACGATTCCGCTGGTGAACGAAGCCTTCGACTGGGAACACGGCGTGTTCATGGGCTCTGCCTGTGGTTCGGAAACCACGGCCGCCGCCCTCGGTGCCGCCGGCGTGCTCCGCCGCGATCCGTTTGCCATGCTGCCGTTCTGCGGCTACAACATGGCGGATTACTTCGCGCACTGGCTTTCCTTCGCCAAACGCACCGACCGCAGCAAGCTGCCGAAGGTTTTCTTCGTGAACTGGTTCCGCCGCAGCGCCGAAGGCAAATTCCTCTGGCCCGGTTATGGCGACAACAGCCGCGTGCTCAAGTGGGTGTGCGAACGCGTCGAAGGCACGGGCAAGGCGCAAACCACGGCCATTGGCAATGTGCCCGCAAAGGACGCCTTGGATTTATCCGGTTTGGAAATGCCCGCCGCGAACTTGGACGAATTGCTCAAGGTGGACAAGGAAGGCTGGCAGAAAGAAATCGCCGATGTCGCCACCAACTATGCCAAGTTTGGAGACAAGCTGCCCAAGGCGTTGTCCGAGCAGTTGGAAGGCTTGAAGAAACGCCTCGGTTGATTCGCGGTTGTTTTTTGATCCGTCCTTTTACACAATGTGTGCGCATTCGCTTGCGCACACATTTTTTATGAAAAGAAGCATCCTCCTAGCGGCCTCCGGCCTGATTCTCGCCATTCAAATCCCCGTCGTGGCCCAAATGAGCAAGCCGGCCGGCAACTCGGCCGACAACGCCATGACCCGTGTATTTGGCACCAACCTGAATTTTTCCGCCACCATGGAAATGCGGGTGAAACTGTCACCGTCCAACAATGACATTTCCCAAAGCGGCAAAATTTACTTCGCCGGCGGCAACTCCCGGACGGAACTTGACCTGACCAAAATGACCAGCTCCCACATGCCTCCCCACACGGCGGAACAAATGAAAGCCGTGGGCATGGACCAGTTGGTGACCATCACGCGCAATGACACCCGGAAAGTTTACATGATTTATCCCGGCCTGGAGTCGTATGCGCAATTGACTCCAGACGATGCTCATGCCACGAATAATTCCCAGATTGAAACCACGGAATTGGGCAAGGAGGTCTTGGACGGTCATCCGTGCGTGAAATACAAATACCAGATTCAGGATGGCGTGAAACCGGGTGAAGCGTTAACCATGACCGCCTGGCGGGCCACGGATTTGAAAAATTACCCCGTCAAAATTGAACTTGTTTCCACCGGGCCGCAAGGCACCACGACCACCACGCTGCACTTTTTGAATATTAACACCCAACCGCCCGTGGCCAACCTCTTCAATCCTCCCGCCGGCTACCGGGTTTACAATGATCTCAAATCGATGATCCAGACGGAAATGATGAAGAAAATGTCGCACCCCAGCCTGAACGACATGCCGCCGGGCCAGCCCGCCGCCGCCATGCCTGCCGGACATCCCTGACAAGCATCCAACCTTTCCCGGTCGCCGGAACGAGCTTGCTGGTTCCGGCTTTTTTTTGCACGCCCCCACTAATCCAGCGTGTCATCGAGATCGTCTTTCCGCTCGATGTAACGCGGGTCGTTTTCCAGATTCTGCGACAGATAGACATGGCGGATTTCCTGGCCGAAGCCGTTTCGCCGAAAGAACGCCAGCGCCGCATGATTTTTGGCGGCGGTATCCACCAGCATGATGCGCGCATCGCGTTCGATGAACAGCCCCGTCAATTGGCGAAGCAGCCGGGTGGCAATGCCGCTGCGCTTGAACCGGCGGCTCACCCCCAGCCACAAGAGCAGTCCGTAACGCCAGGCACTGCGCGGTTTTTCCGTAACCCGGCCCAAAGCAAAGCCGACCACTTCGCCATCGGCTTCGGCTACCAGGCAGGTTTCCACATCTGAGCTAAATAATTGAGCCAATTCGTGATCGTCCCAAGAACGGTAAAGGGTGGGCCACTTTTCAGCCGTAAATAATTTCTGGCCGAGATCATACACCGCAGCCACATCTTTCAATTCCATCTCCCGGATTTCCACCGGCGGTAAGGATTTGGGGCGCTTGCGTTTAGGTTTAGGCAAAACATCCATAGAAATCAAAAATGCCGCCCGCCAGGAGCAACGGAGGCAACTGGCGGGCCACACGATCAGCATACATTAGACGCCAGAGCATGGCCAGCGCATTTCCTGTCCGGCGAAAGTCTGTTGGTTGCAATCACCTGCCATGATGATAATTTTGCCTTGTGGTCCAATCCCCGGTCATTGCCGCACCTTGGTATCGAGGCGGAAAAGAATTCTTTCCGGCGATGTTGGAAGCGATCAGTCGCGCCCAAACCCGCATCGAATTGGAAACGTATATTTTTGGCAATGACCCGGTTGGCCGGCAATTTTTGCAAGCGCTCGCCCGCGCCGCCGGTTCCGGCGTGCAAGTCCGCGTGCTGATCGACGCTTACGGTTCATTGGGCTTGTCGGCCAGTTTTTTTAGTCCACTGACACAGGCAGGCGGCCAAGTTCGCTTTTTCAATCCATTACGTTTCAGCCGGTTTGGCGTCCGCGACCATCGCAAACTGCTGGTCTGCGACGAACAGACCGCCTTCATCGGTGGCGCCAACATTGCCAAAAATTATGATGGCGATGGCATCACGGCGGGATGGTTTGACCTGGTCAAACGGATTGATGACGCGGAACTGGCCCGACAGCTTTCCGCCGAGTTTGACGTGCTGTTCACCAATGCCGCCTTCGATAAATATCCCCGGCCCCGGCTCCGCGCCCTTCGTCGTCTGCGCCGCAGCCTGCCGCATGAACCCCGCCTCTTTGCCGTAAAACCGGGGCGTGGCGCGGATGCTTTTCAACGCATGCTGCAAGCCGATCTAGCCAGAGCCGGCGCGGCGGATTTTATCGTGCCCTATTTCCTGCCCCCCCGGCGCATTCGAAAATTGCTGCTGAAAGTGGTCAAGCGCGGCGGGCGCGTGCGTTTGATCCTGCCGTCCATTTGCGATGTCCCCCTGGCCCGCGCCGCAGCCATGGTTTTCTATGGCAGGCTGCTGCGCCGCGGCGTGGAAATTTACGAGTATCAACCTCAAATCCTGCACGCGAAACTTTTCCTGGTGGATGACAAGGTGTATGCGGGGTCAGCCAACCTGGATGTCCGCAGTTTCAAATTGAATTACGAACTCATGCTGCGATTCACCGATCCAGCCAGCGTCAACGGCGCGCGTGAAATACTCGCCAGGACTCTCGGGCATTCCCAGCCAGTCAACGTCCGGGAATTTTGCGCGTCACAAACCACTTGGCGGCGCTGGAAAAACCGATGGGCGCATTTCCTCCTGATCCGGATAGATCCGCTGGTCGCTCTCCGCCAGTTTCAGTCGTTGGAGCGGTGCCCTCCCCCCAGGCTAAAGTCGGACGGCGAAGATGGACATCGCACGCCACCGCACCATCCAGTTTAAATCGGATTGCCGGCCTTGGGATCGTCGTCCTCGCCGTGCGACCGGGAATACAACGCCACCAATCGCGAAATCAACACCGCCACGCACAGCACGCCGGAAAGCGATTCGAGCACCACCAACATCCGGGCGGTATTGGCCAACGGCGTGATGTCATTGCAGCCGACACAGGTCAGGGTGACATAGCTGAAATAGAGCGCGTCAAACCGGGTCAATGGCTGGCCCGACAGGGTTTGATGCAGGGTGCTGAACGCCGCCGGCTCTTGTTGGGAAACCACCTGGTAGGCCAGTGCCCATAGCAACCCCAGCAACAGATAAGCCGAGATGCCGGCACACAACACCTCCACATTCACCCGCCGCGCTTGCAGGATGAAACGCAAGAGTTGCGTCACCACAAAGCCCACGAACAACATGCGTGCAACCGGGGCGATCCATGGGGGATAGCCGGCCGGTTGATAATGCACCAGCCAAGGGATGGCGATCGCCGGAATTACCAGTAAAATCGCCGGAAACTTGTCGCGCGCGCCCACAGCCAACAAGGCGAAAATCAGCATCACCATCACCAGCGTGCCCTCGATTGCATCGCCATGCTTTAATTCCACCACGAACGGATACGCCAACAGCAGCAGCAGCAGCGAAATCATGAACTGCGTCACCGAAAGCCGGAACAGGCCCGGCTTGGAACGGAAACGATCTTCCAAACTGGCGCCGAAACCACGACTTGAACGGTCTTCGCTCATAATGGCAATGCACGCATCTTTTACGGATGGTCTCCGGCTTGCCCTCGCGTCAGCCGAGCAAACTTCTCGCCTTCGCCAGCGCCTCGTCCAGTTTGCCGGCGTCCTTACCGCCGCCGCGGGCGTTGTCCGGCTTGCCGCCGCCCTTGCCGCCCACGATCGGCGCGATGGCCTGAATGATTTTGCCCGCTGGAAACTTCGTCACGAAGAACGGCGAAACCGCCGCGACGAGCGAAACGGAACCGCCCGCCGCGCCGCCCAGCACCATGACGCCCTGGAACCGGCCTTTCAACGAATCCACCACGGCTTGCAAAAAGTCGCCGTCCACCGCGCCAATATTGTGGATGATGGCCGGCACGCCTTTGATTTCATGGACGCGCTCCAGCAGTTCGCTCGCGGCGTTCGACGCCTCGCGTTGCTGCGCGGCTTTGACCTGCTTCTCCAGTTCCTTTTGGTGCGCCAGCAAGGCTTCCACTTTCTTTTCCAGCTCAGGCACCGGCGAATTGATTTTGCCGGCGATGCCGCGAAGCAGTTGCAGTTGCGAATTGGCCACGCCGTAAGCCTCCCAACCGGCGACCGCTTCAATGCGCCGAACGCCGGCGGCAATCGCGCTTTCGCCGACGATGCGGAACAAGCCAATCTCGCCGGTCGCGCGCGTGTGCGTGCCGCCGCACAGTTCCATGGAATATCCGTTTAGCTGGTTGGCTCCGCCGCCGATCTGGACAACGCGAACGGTTTCGCCGTATTTGTCGCCAAAGAATTGCATCACGTCCTTGCGCGACTTCACGTCCGCATACGGGACTTCCGTCCAGCAAACACCGGCGTTTTCGAGAATGCGCTCATTGACGAGTTTCTCAATATCGGCCACCTGCGTCGGTGTGAGCGGCGCACTGTTGAAGTCAAACGTCAGCTTATCCGGACCGACGAAGGAACCTTTCTGCGAGGCTTCCTTGCTGGCGACTTCGTGCAACGCCCAGTGCAACAGGTGCGTGACGGTGTGGTGACGCTGGATCGCATCGCGGCGGGATTTATCCACGGTCAACGTGATTTGCGAACCAGCGACGGGGGCGTCGCCGCCACCTTCGACAAAGTGCAGGAAGGTGTTGCCGGATTTCTGTGTGTTGGACACACGCCAAAGCTGGCCGCTGCCGGTCAACTCGCCGGTGTCGCCGACCTGACCGCCCATTTCGGCGTAGCAGGCGCTGGTGTCGAGGATGATGGCGGTCTTGTCCTTTAGAGAAACAACTTCAAGCACCCTGGCCTCCACGGCCGAGTGGTCGTAGCCGACGAACCTGGTGGGCGTGGTGGTCTCGATTT
This sequence comes from bacterium, assembly GCA_021813325.1. Taxonomy (GTDB): domain Bacteria; phylum Verrucomicrobiota; class Verrucomicrobiia; order Limisphaerales; family UBA11358; genus UBA11358. The sequence goes on from JAKALA010000071.1 coordinate 16,022, forward strand.
GCGAGAGCGAAATGACTTCCTTCTTCTGCGCGGCACGGGCACGGGCGCGCTGTTCTTCCATCAACTTCTCGAAGCCTTCCTTGTCCACGGTCAGGCCGCGTTCGCGGGCCATCAATTCGGTGAGGTCGAGCGGGAAGCCGTAGGTGTCGTAGAGCTTGAAGGCAAATCTTCCATTGATGACTTTCTCAATTCCGCCGGATTCAGTCATTCTACGAAATCCATACTCCTCCGCTTCTTGAACTACTTTTCCCTCGACTGACATTTGTGCTCTTGCCACATGCATGTCGAAAGTCTTACCTGACTTCTTTGGATTCGAGAGCATGTTGTCAATGGCTCTTACAGCCTCATCAAACAATTGAATCCCCCGATCCAACGTCTTGTTAAACGCCTCTTCCTCGAGGCGGATGACGTCTTGGACGTGTTTCTTCTTGGCACGGATTTCTGGGAAGATGTCGCCCATCGTCTCGGCGAGCATGTCCACGAGTTTGTAGAAGAACGGTTCCTTGAAGCCCAGCGCTCGACCATAGCGCACAGCGCGGCGCAGGATGCGGCGGAGGACGTAGTTGCGGTCGTTGTTGCCGGGCTGGATGCCGTCGGCAATGGCAAAGCTGAGCGTGCGGATATGATCGGCAATGACGCGGAAGGCGACGTCAATTTTCTCCTGCTCGGCGTCGCCGGTGCTGCCAGCTTTCGGGAGCGTGGAACCGTATTTCTGGCCGCTGAACTTTTCGATCGCGTCAAAAAACGGGCGGAAGATGTCGGTCTCGTAGTTGGAAATCTTGGCGTGGGCAAAGTCGGTGAAATTCTTCGTGCCTTGAATGATGCTCGTCACGCGCTCGAAACCCATGCCAGTGTCCACGTGTTTGGCGGGCAGCGGCGAGAAAGTGCCATCAGGATTGGCGTTGAACTGGATAAAAACGAGGTTCCAGATTTCGATGCACTCGGCCGAGCCTTGGTTGACCAGCGCGCCTTTGGTGTCGCCAGCCAGGGTGAGGTCCACGTGCAATTCCGAGCACGGGCCGCACGGGCCGGTTTCGCCCATCATCCAGAAGTTGTCTTTCTTGTTGCCGTTGACGATATGAACGGCGGGATCAAGGCTCACGCTGCGGAATTTTTCGGCCCAGAAGTTCCACGCCTCCTGATCGAAATCGCTCGGATCGTTCTTGGATTTGTCCGGGCTGTAAACGGTGGCGTAGAGGCGTTGCGGCGGGAATTTCCAGACGTTGACGACAAGTTCCCACGCCCATTCGATGGCTTCCTGCTTGAAGTAATTGCCGAAGGACCAGTTGCCGAGCATTTCGAAAAACGTGTGGTGATAGGTGTCGAGTCCGACATCGTCGAGGTCGTTATGCTTGCCACCGGCGCGAATACATTTCTGCGTGTCGGCGGCGCGGCCGGGCGTGTAGGGACATTGGACCTGGCCCAGGAAAATGGGCACAAACTGGTTCATGCCGGCGTTGGTGAACAGCAGGTTGGGGCTGTCCGGCATCAGTGAACTGGACGGAACGATGGTGTGTTGTTTCGACTTGAAAAAGTCGAGGAACGACTGGCGGATTTGCGTGCTGGTCATCATGGCTGTCGGAATCCTCGCAAACGGCGGCGGCGGACGGTGCAATCCCGGTTCACGACGCGGTTTTCGGATTCGTTCAATTTAAAATCAGGTCGGAAAATATAGCTAAATGGATGGGGCCAAAGCGAGTCCAAGTTTGTCCGGCCCCCATTGCGCCCATGCCACAAGGTTCAATTTTCAACTCCAAGTTGTCATGGTGAGGGCGTTGAACCACGGTGAATTCAGATTCGGTTCATAAATGATTGTTCGACAAACAATTGACATGCCCGCCGCCACGCAGTAAGTAAAAGCAAATAATCTCATCGGGACACCGATTACATTTCATGTCCACACATCTGAAGGGACCGGCAAACGGAAAACGGCCGCACGCGGGATTTTCCTCGTGGAAACTCTATTTGTTGGCTGCAATCCTCGCCATCCTCTGGCTGCCCGCCTACCACCTGATATTTCATCCACAGAACCGGCCGATGATTCAGATCTTTCTGTTGCCGGTCATTATCAGTGCCTACCTGGGCGGTTTGGGTCCCGGCTTGCTGGCCACCGGGATCGTGACCTTCACCACGAATTATTACTTGTTGGAGCCGGTGTATTCGCTGCGGGTGAGCCACACGATTGACTTGGAGCGCTGGTTTTCTTTCGCGCTGCTCGGCATCCTCATCAGTTTTCTCAGCGAGGCGCTGCACCGGGTCAAATCGCGGGCCGAATCCGAAATGCGCTTGCACGCCGTGACGCTGGCCAGCATCGGCGACGCGGTGATCACCACCAACGAGCGGGGCGAAATCACTTTCTTGAACAGCGAAGCCGAACGATTGACCGATTGGAAACTGGCCGACGCCAAAGGCCAGCCGCTGGAGCAAATTTTTCGGATCGTCAACGAACAAAACCGGCGGCCGGTGGAAAACCCGGTCAAAAAAGTGCTTGAGACCGGAACGGTCGTGGGGCTGGCCAATCATACGGTGCTCCTATCAAAGGAAAACCGGGAGACGCCGATTGACGACAGCGGCGCGCCAATCCGGGACACCGAGGGCAAGATTATCGGGGTGGTGCTGGTGTTTCGGGATTGCGGGGAACAGAAACAGGCCGAAGCCGCCATCCGCCAATCCGAAGCGTTGTATCATTCCCTGGTGGAACAGATGCCGGCGGGTATTTTTCGCAAGAGCCAGGAAGGAAGATACGTCTTCGTCAATTCCTTCTTTTGCCAGCTTCGGGGCATGCAACCAGATGCCTTCCTGGGCAAACTTCCCAGCGAACTGCCGGATTCGGAGGCCAGCTTCCGCCGTGAGGGCGAGGAACACCATAAGACCATCATGCGCACCGGGAAAGCCATTGAGGTGGTGGATGAATACCATCGCGCGGATGGGAAAACCCTGTTTTTTCATGTCGTCAAAACCCCCATCATTGACGACAACAACATCATCATCGGCACGCAGGGCATCTTGTTTGACGTCACCGCTCACAAGGCCAATGAAGACAAACTCGCCCAGTCGCTTTCCTTGTTGCAAACCACTTTCGAATCCAGTTCCAGCGGCATCCTTGTGGCCAGCATTGATCGCCACATGGCCATTTGCAATCAGCTTTTCAAGGACATGTGGAAAATCCCCCCGGAAAAAGGCGCCGCATTTTCCCCGGAGGAACTGGTGGCAATTTGCCGGCAACAGGTTGACAACCCGGAATCCTTTCTGAAGCAAATCACAGCCATTTATGAGCGCCCGGAACTTGATTCCAGCGATTTGTTGAGCTTGAAGGACGGGCGGGTTTTGGAACGCACCTCGCGTCCCCAGCGCTTGGGCGACAAAATCATTGGCCGGGTCTGGAACTTTCGCGATGTCACGGAAGCCATTCGCGCCGAACAATCCATCCGCCTGCAAAGCGTGGCTTTGGAATCCGCCGACAACGCCATCGTCATCACCGAATGCGACGGCAAAATTGAATGGG
>JAKALA010000072.1 GCA_021813325.1 bacterium
TTCCGATCTGACGGGAGCCAGGGAATCTGCGGGTAAACAAGGATAGGGGGCCGCGAAGCCGTTGCTGCCGACCACCCAAAAGGTGCCGAAAGGCGGCAGGTTCTCCAGCGCGACCGGCTCCAGCCCCCGCGCTTCCGCCGTCAGTTGCACGATGCTGTCTGGGTTGGTTGTTTGCGCTTGAAGAATGCCCGAGATGAACAGCATTCCCAGTCCGATGATTCCGCCGCCAATAGTTTTCATAATGTTTACCCCTGATTAATCCCGGTGTTTATAAATAACGTGACGGTGGAAGGCAATGGAAAAATAAAAGGCTATGCACTGTGTTATCTTTCAGCGCTTCTTGTTTGCGTTATGGTGTGTCCAAACGGCTGCCCCATCAAAAAATAATTGGCGAAACCATTCGCAAATTCAGAAAGGAACTTGGCTTGAGCCAAGAAGTGCTGGCGGAAAAGGCCGACCTGCATCCGGTCTATCTGGGGCAGGTGGAACGCGGAGAAGAATCGGTCAGCGTTCACGCGCTGGTGCGGCTGGCCAAAGCCTTAAAAGTCAGTGTGAGCGATCTGGTCAGAGGAATCTAAGCAAAACCGTCCTGTTTCCAGCCTTTTGGGGATGCTTCTGTCATCAAAAGTGCCATGGTCGGGCGGGAAAAGACCTTGGTTTGAGGCGAACGGACATTGATTGTCCGGCAAAAAAGGTTTTTCCATAATGGACAGAGGTTCTTTCGTGACGGACAGGGGTTTTTCCATTGCCAACAGAGTTTTGTTGACGGGGAGAATAAGTTCAAAATCCAATGAAAAAGGCTTTCCCGGCTCGAAGAAAGGTTTGTTGGCCATGGAAAAATGTTGGTTGGTGATGAAATTAGTTTTATTCGTCGGCAAAGTTCCCTTTTCCACGGGCAAAGAATGTTCGTCCGCGACTGACCAAGTTTGGTGGAACGGCAAAAATTGGAGTCGAGTTAAGGATCATCTGGCCGGGTTAATGGTGGCCGCGCAATTTTTCCTGTAAAATCATTGAGCATCAAACTGAGGGCGGGTTTTGGCTTGGCGTTCTTTTGGAAAGGACATACCGCCCCGATGATGCAATCGCTTCACATTCAATTTTCGCTCGCGTGAACCGCTCTGCCGGCGAAAGCAACTCAAATCCCGCACCATGCCATTCCCCGATTGAGTATCGAGTTCGCAGCTCTGGTTCGCTCGGCTTTGCCATGCACCGGAGCCATAGCGGAAAGCAGGAAATGCGAAACCCAAAGGCGGCGTCTTTACCCGTCTGCTGAGTAAAAACAGGAAACGGGATTACTTCAGACCAATCACCAAAATCACCAGATCGATGATGAACAGCAGCACGATGGCGACTTCCAGCCACAGCATCATGCGGTTGTTTTGGTCGTGCTTGAGAATTTGATAAAGCTCATCGAGCGTTTTTAATTTGCCATCCACGGTGCGATGCCACTCCGGCAAATGAAAGCGCGAGGAAATTTTTTCGTAAAGCCGGGCGAGATGCCAGTCGCCGAAGAATTTGGTGATGTTGGAAAGCTCGTCGTTGAACCGGGCAAGGTCGATGCGGATTTCCCGCAACTCGCGCAATATGTCAGAACGGGGGCGCAGCGGCTGGCCCCCGAGATCGCGATAGGAACGCTCCAGCGCGTCGTCGAGCAGGCGATCATAGGCCTCCATCTCGGCGAGCTGGAGATTGGCCAGTTCCATGATGTAAATGGTCTCGGCGAAATCCTGCGGCGCATCGATTAGCAGAGCGGCGTCCCAGTCCACCACGGCGATGTCGTCTTCATAATAGCTGAGATAGCGGGCGGTGGACTCCTCGGCTTCCTGTTTGGACAAACGCTCCGGCGCTTCCTCCTGGGTCAGCAGGGCGGCCACCTGACGCCGGTGCGCGTGGAACCATTGTTCCGCATTCATGGTTTCGCCAGCGGCGTTCAGCAGCGGAGCGGCCAGGCAAAAAACCGTGTAAGCCTCTTCCTCGGGCAGTTGGGGGGCCGGGCGCAGCAAATGTCCGCCCAGCTCATTGACCACATCCTGGGCCAGCCGGCGCACTTCATCGTGGAGCGAGCCATTGCTGAATTGGAGATCGTGAAAGGCGACCAGATCTTCGACATGGTTCACAGTGAAGGGCACGCTCACGGAAATGCTGATGGCGCCGACGGGAAGTAATTTTATGGTGCGTTCCACCCGCATGGGAGCGAGCGGGCTAATCCGTTCCATGGGCGGCAGGCGGACCATTTGCGGCTTGTAAAAAAAGAGCTGGCGCGGACTGCGCTTTGAGGCGTCCACGACGAATTGCGCCACCGGTTGGCCCAGCAATTCACGGATGGGCCGGCGCTTGGTGTCGTAAGCCACATCAAAGGCATACAGGTAAACCACCTCGCCGGAGTAGCGATTGCAGGCGCTGGTTTTCATAAGGTAACGTCTTCGTCGGGAACAAAATTTTCAGGGCCTCGCGTTTTACAAATAAGGAGCTTTGCCCGCTTCAGCGGCCGGCATAAATGATTTTAACCCCGGACCAGAGCGAAGAAAGGACAATTTTAAGAGCCATTTCTGTTCGTGTCTTTGGCCTGGTTCGCGGGTAAATTGGCGGACTCGCATGAGTGACTTTGAAACCAGATTTGGCGGCATCGCGCGGCTATATGGCTTGGCTGGACTGGCAAAACTCCGTTCCTCGCACGTATGCGTCATGGGCATCGGCGGCGTGGGCACCTGGGCGGTTGAGGCGCTGGCCCGATCCGGCGTCGGCGCGATCACGCTGGTGGATTTGGACGAGGTTTGCGTGACCAACATCAACCGCCAGCTTCACGCGCTGACGGATACGATCGGACGTTCCAAAACCGAGGTCATGGCCGAACGCATCCGGGCCATTAATCCGGAATGTCAGGTTCAAGCCGTGCAGCAATTTTTCAACGAGCAAACTGCGACTGATCTGCTCAAGCCCGGATACGACTTCGTGGTTGATGCCATCGACAGCGTGCGCAACAAGGTCCGGCTGATCGCCGGGTGCCGCGAGCGGCAGATTCCCATCGTTGTTTGCGGCGGCGCCGGCGGGCGACGCGATGCCACGCGGGTGCGGGTGGCGGATTTGGGCAAAGTCACGCATGACCGGCTGCTGGCCGAGGTGCGCCGGAAGTTGAGGAAAGATTTTAATTTTCCAGCCGATCAGTCGCCCATGAACGTCGAATGTGTTTACTCGGCGGAACCGCCCGTATTTGCGCAGCCGGATGGGAGTGCCTGCGAGAATCGAGTTGTTTCAGAAGATGGCACACGACTCAATTGCAATGGAGGGCTGGGTTCGGCGACGTTTGTGACGGGGGCATTTGGCTTTGCGACGGCGGGCATCGTGGTTCGCCGGATTGCTGAACGCTGATTAACCCAAAAGCCGCAGTTGGAACCGCGAAATACGCCAAACACGCGAACCGGCAATGACTACCCCCAAGGCCCTCTTTCACCACATGGGTGAAACCGTTTGCGCCGGGTGAACCGGGTGAAACCTTTTTTTATTTCGCATATTTCGTGTGGTTCGCGGTTCATCTCAACTGCGGAGTTTAGGATTAAAGGCCCCCAAACAGTCGCAGAAAATTTTCCTCCACGCGGTTGACGAGCGCTTCGGGTTTTTCGCCGATAAATTCCGCCAGGCCACGATATACGGCTGGCAAATTGGCCGGATGATTTAATGGTTTGCCATCCGCATCAAAGAGCGGATGCAGAATTTTTTCCGACGGCAACGATTGATCGGGAGCATCCGTTTCAATCAATAGTCGATCTACAGGAACAGACTTGAATGCGTCACACTGCTTCCGCTTACGCTCGTGCAGGAAGTAGCCAGGAAAACTGAAATAGGCGCCTAATTTCGTGAAGGCTGGAATCATTTCGGCCGGCCCGCCATAGCTGTGCAGCACGAAGCCGCAGGCCGGGCGGGCATTTTTCTGGAGCAGCTCCAACAGGCGTCCCCACGTTTGCAAACAATGAATGCTGGCGGGCAGATTGCGTTCGGATGCCAGTTGAAGTTGCGCCAGAAAAACCTCCTCCTGACCGGCGTAAGGCAAATCGGGTTTCCAGCGGTCCAGACCAATTTCGCCAACCGCCGACGGAATGGCATCGAGAAACGTTTTAAGATTTGTCAGCCAGTCGGTCGTGCGTTCGTGAAGATACCACGGATGATAGCCAAAACTGGGAATGATCTTTGTCTCACTTGTGGCGCAGAATTGTCTGGCCAGTGCCAGCACCTGCGGCCAATCCGCCTCGCACGCGCCATTGACGACCAGGCGGCTGACGCCAACGTCTTTGCACGCGGCGAGCAGATCCTTTTGCCGTCCGCCAAAACGCTCGTCCTGCAGGTGATTATGCGCGTCGTAAAAATTCATGGCCGGGCCTGCTGTTCAGCGAACCGGCGGAGGCGATCCCAGATTTTGGAGAGCGCATTGCGGCGGTTCGGTGTCAAATGCTGGGCAATGCCAAGGGGCCCGAGGAATTCGGGATTGTGCGCCAAAATTTCCGCGCCCGTATATCCGCTGTAAAAATCACACAACAAATGGGCGATGGCTTTCACGACGAGCGAGTCCGAATCGCACCGAAAGAAACATTTCCCATCGCGCAGTTCGGGAACGAACCAAAGCTTGGCGAGACAGCCGGGAATCAGGTTGGCCTCAATCCGCAATTCGGATGGTAACGGGGGCAAAGCCTTGGCCTCTTCCACCAAGGCGGCCAGACGATCTTGTCCGCTTTTCAAGGCCGAAAGCCGGGAAGTCAGATGCGCTTGTCGTTCCGCAAGCGTCATGGTGCGAACTGGATTTAAGCTTCCAGACGTGGATTTTCCGATTCGAATGGCGGCGCTTTCGGAACGGCAACCGAAGCGTCAGCTTTGGGTTCGATGTCCGCCTCGACCTCCGGGGCCGACCCCGGTTCGGGGCGAGCTTGCGGCTCCTCGCGGCGTTGAGGCGGTTGTTCACGGGGTTCACGGCGGGGATCTTCGCGCCGCGGTTCGTCGCGCCGTTGATTTCGCTGGGATTGTTGCGGATGCTGGGGTTGTTCCCGGCGCGGAGGTTGTATGCGGCGCAAGGCCCGGCGAAGTTCTTCGATTTCACGTTCGTCGGCCAGTTTCTGGCGGTCCGCAATTTCGATAAGCTCCAGCACTTCGTCAATTTGATCGATCAAGTTCTTCAGCGACGTGGCAATTTCGGTGGCGTGCTCAACGGCCTGGCTGATGGCGGAGGCTTCGGCGGGCCGGAAATCCGCCGGTTTGGTCCACGGTTTTGGCCGGTGGGGCGGCTCGGAACGGCGATCCTGGCGGCGGTCATCTGGACGACGATCCGGCGGCGGCTCGCGTTGCGGTTCCGGCGTATGAAGCGGTTCGGGTTCCGGCGCGGGCGGCGCTTCACCAATCGGTTCGTGAAATTGGGTTTCGACTGGGTCGGTCTCGTGCGAAGCGAATTCCGCCGGCACTTCGGGATGCGGTTCGCGAAAACCACCGGATTGGTCTTCGTTTTCCAAGTGTTCGGCAGGCTCCACAGGTTCGACCGGTTCGGTTGCCCCGGCGGGCGTGGAAATCGGATTTGCCATTTCGGATGGAGATGTTGGTTCCATGGCGGCGGGCGCGTCAGCCGGGGGATTGGCTGGACGCGGACCACGACCACGCCCCCCGCGACGACCGCGGCGACGGTCCTTTGATCGGCGGGTGGCGGCAGAAGGATTTAAATTGGATTGTTCGTCTGGCACAAATTTACCGTGAGGATGGCGGCAATCGGCCAGAAAATGCAATCGCGAAGTGCGGTTACTTTTTCACAAACAAGGCCAGCGAGGCCGTAAAACCGTGAACGAAATTCTTTTCTCCCACCGGTCCCAGCTCGCCATTGCAGAAAAAACCGGCGATCCCGGTCGGGCCGAAATGCACCTGCACCAGCTCGGAATCGTGGCTGGCACGGCCAAAAAGACTTTTCCCCCGTCCATTGCAGCAAAACAGACACCCGCCGAACACTTCCGCATCCGCCAGCCGGGATTTTTCGCGGGTCAACATTTCGGTCAAATCCTCCGACGCCGAAGCCGCATCGCGCCGTTGAAACTGGATGGTCTGCCCCAGACGCGGCAGGGCGCCGACGGCCAGAACGCCCGAATTGGGATCGCCGCCCAGCAAGTTGCGGACGAGAAAATCGCCGCGTTGGAAATCTTCCAGATATTCGTTGACCACCAGACCGATGTGCAAATTGCCCGCCGCCTTGCGCTGTTCCTCGGGGGAAAGTTGCTGCACGGTCTCGGCGAGCACGGTGTAGGCCGGACGATTGCCAATGTGGCGAATGAGATTTTGCTCCACACGGGTTAGCGTCCACGCTTCACCGATGGGGGTGCAACCTTGGGAAATGACGCCGGCAATCGTCACGTCGCCGCCCACGGCAATCACCACGCCGCCGTCTTCATACACTTTGCCGTCCAGGTAAAGCTGGGTGACCGGCTCCTGAAAATTACCGCTGGCCAGCCCGCCGTAAACCGGCTGGGAGGGATAGCTTCGATTCCAGGAACGCAGCCAGCGCTCCGCGTCCAAATGAAACGGATCGATGAAGGCGAGCCAGCCGTTGTTGTTTTTCGGCGTCACCCCGGTTTCCACCGTCCAATAATGCTCGCCCGCCGCCGCCTCAACTTTGTCCTGCGTGAAATGCGCTCCCTTCAGTTGGGCGCCGGGCAAGGAATACAACGCGAGCACCAAGCCGCCGGCATTTTCTATTTCTTCGGCATTCGCGACCAGACCATTCCCCGAGCAGCCCGCCAGCAGCGGGATTTGCGCGTGAACGCGAAGAATTTCCAGCACGGTTTCCGCATGGGGAAAGTAGGCGGGCGACATGAACACCAAGCCGAGCGAAACTTCTTTCGCCGGCAAACGCGCCCGCAGCCGCCTTGCCCAATCGGCAAGACCGTCTTCGTTCATGCCGTCGGACCAGTAGGCCGCTATGGAATATTCTTCGCTCACAAAATTACTTCAACCAGGCCACAATTTTTTCGCCAGCCCAAATTTCTTGGACGGGCTGACGCTCGCGGGCGACGGCAAATTTCCTGCCGTTCACCAGCACTTCCGCCGCCAGCGGGCGGGTGTTGTAATTCGACGCCATCACAAAGCCATACGCGCCGGCGCTCAACAGCGCCAGTTCGTCGCCTTCGCCAACCTTGGCGAGCGGCCGGTCCTTGCAAAAGTAATCACCCGATTCACAAATGCCGCCGACTACATCTGAAGCTATCGGCGTTCCAGATTTTTTCTTGAGCGGCACAATTTCGTGATACGAATCGTAAAAAGCCGGGCGAATAAGGTCGTTCATGGCGGCATCCACAATGACGAAATTCTTTTTGCCTGTGCGTTTTACATATTCCACACGGGTAATCAACGAGCCGGCATTGCCCACAATGAACCGGCCGGGTTCAAGCAAGATTTTTAAACCCAAAGGCTGAAGCAAGGGCAGGAGCTTGGCCGCGTAGCTTGCAGGCGTCAGAATATTCTTGGCAGACACAGACTTCCACCATTCTGGCGAGCCGCTGGCCAGCGCCGGGTTGTAAATAATGCCCAAACCACCACCGGGACTGAAAAATTCCAGGCGATACCTGGCTTTGAGTTTTTGGACCAGCGGCAGAACCTTCTTGACCGCCAATTCATACGGTTTGACGTCGGTCAACTGCGATCCAATGTGCATCTGAATGCCGCGCAACCAGATATGCTTGAGCTTGCGGGCGTGGGCATACACACCTTCCACCTGTTCGAACTGAATGCCGAACTTGTTTTCGTAGGTGCCGGTGGTGATTTTGGCATGGGTTTTGGCTTCAACGTTTGGATTGATCCGCACGGCGATCGGCGCGGTCTTTTTGAGACGCGCGGCGACCTTATTGATACGGATGATTTCCGGTTCGCTTTCGCAATTAAACGAATAAATCCCTTTGCGCAGGGCAAACTCAATCTCGGCTTCCGACTTGGCCACCCCGGCAAAAACGCACTTCTTCGGATCGCCGCCGGCGGCAATAACCCGTTGCAACTCACCGGCACTGACCACGTCAAAACCACTGCCGAGATTGGCCAGCGTGCGCATGACCGACAGGTTTGAATTTGCCTTCATGGCGAAGCAAATCAAATGGTCCAGCGGAGCCAGCGCGTGATCGAGCTTTTGGAAATGATCCTCCAGCGTGCGCTGGGAATACACATAAAGCGGGGTGCCAAATTTTTTGGTCAGCGTCGAAACAACGACGCCTTCACAGAACAACTGATTCCCAATGTAACGAAATTGATGCATGGCGGTGAGAGTTTAGGGTTCGCGAGTTAAAGTTCAAGGTTGGGTAAAATAAAAAACCCGCCGGATTTGGCCGGCGGGCGCGGGTAAAATCCAGGATCAGGGTTCGGCCAAAATCTCCGCCCGTTTGGTGTGGTATTCCAGCGGGGTGATCTGGTCACTCTTATAACGGAACAGCAACACTTCCAGTTGTTGTTTCTTGGTCAGTTTGACCGGAGCAACCACCGGAGCGGGTTCCGCCGGCTTGGTCGGCGCCGGGGTGACCGCAGGTGGCGGCGTGGCTGGCGTCATTTCAGCCATTTTGGCTTCCAATGCGGCGCGTGCGCGCGCCATCGAGTCGGCATCAACCGGTTTGGGCGCAGTTTCCGACGCAGCGGTTGGGGCCGGAGTGGCGGGGGCCGGCGACTGGCCGAGTTCCTGCAATTTCTTCAAAGTGGCTTCACGGGCGGCTTCCATGGAAGCGGCATTGGCCTGGGGACTGGACTGGCTGGCCGGAGCAATGACCACGGGCGCAGGGGCCGAAACTGCCGGAGCCGTGCTGGCGGGCATTTCGGCCAGCTTTTGATTAATCGCCATGCGGGCGCGGGCTTGCGCGGCATTGTCGCCAGTTTCACTCTGCGGGGCGGCGGGTGCCGCGTCCGGGGCTGCGACCGGCGTCTGGGGTGTGGCGGCAGGGGCGCGGCTCATTCCCTGAAGTTTTTGATTCAAGGCGGCCCGGGCGGCCGCTTGTGCCGCGTTGTCCGCCGCCTGGAGTGTGATGCAGCCGCACAACGCAAGCGCGCACGTCCACAAGGGCAATTTGGAAATCTGCATGGGAGATTTCTTACGCCAAATTGTCATCAGAAGCAACTGCTTTTACGGCAGGTGAATATAATTTGCGCCAGACTAATGGAAACGGACTGGCCAGCAATGTTTGCCACAAGACGCTCCGCACCTGGCTCCGCGAAATTTTTACGCGCTGCTGCAAATCCGTTACACTGGCCCGGCGCAACTGCTCAATCGTGCGCAGGCCGATCAAAACCGGCCAGGCACAGGCCAGTCGCACGCGAAATTGTCCAAACGGCAGGGTGTTCGTATAGCGCCAGCCGGCAGCGAGATGCGATTCGGCTTTGTCGAGATACTCATGAAACAGCGGCAGAAATTTGGGTTCATTCACCGGCGAAAACAGGGTTTCCGGAAGTAAGCGATCTTCATCCAGCCGTTCTGCCGGCAGGTAGCAGCGGCCAATTTTCAAATCCGCCGGCAAATCACGCAAAATGTTGACCAGTTGCAGGCCTTTGCCGAAACGAATGCCGTCGCCGATGAACTGATCTTCATCCAAGCGAACGGTCGGGAACAAGTGTGCCCGGCACATTTTCGTCCAAAACTCGCCCACGCAGCCAGCCACCCGATAGGTGTAATCGTCCAGATCCGCCGCCCGCCCCAAAGCCACGATGCGGTATTGGGCGGCACCGGCAAATCGATGCAAGTCCAGTTCCTGCCCGCTGGTGATGGTGACCAGCACGGTGCGCACCCGTTTCAAATCTTCGGAGGAAAGCGTCCCCAGCAGCGCGAGGCTGGCTTCCACTTTTTCCAGCAGTTTTTGCTCATCGGGCGAGCCCTGATGCCTGGCCACATGGCCGAGGTTCAGTAGCGCGGAACTGGATCCCAGGATGCGTTCGCGTAATTGACCCAGCGCCGCCAGCCGCTGGTCCACGGGCAGAATTTCCGTATCCGCGATGGTGTCGGTCGTCCGGGCCAACAAATAGGCCAGCCCAATCTGCGGGCGGATGGCTCGCGGCAGCACGCGCAGCGTCAGGTAAAACGAACGCGACGTCGCTTTGAGCAGCTCATTCAATATTTCGGCGGAAGCCATCGCGGACATGAAACACGGAACCGGCCCGGTTGTCAGCACCAGACTCACTAACAAATCCAGCCCTGCGCCTTTGGAACCGGCGGCGGATAGAACAGCAAATATTTGAGGGAAAGAAGCTTTTCGAGTTTACCTGCGGGACGGCGTCCGCTACATCAAGGCGATGATTTCAAAGCGCGTTTCGAATGGGCTGCAATTGATCCTTTTGCTGGCGGGCGTCATACCAGGATTCACCTCGGTGGCGGCGGAAATTCCGGTTTCGACGAATTCAGTTCAGGAACAGTTATGGGACAGCCGCAAATGCGTTGATGACGATCGCGGCAAATGGTTTCGCGAGGCCAAATTCGGCGCGTTCATTCATTTCGGCGTTTATTCGGAACTGGGTGGATACTACCAAGGCAAAGGCCCGTATGATCCGGCGGAGCAGATCATGGGGTTGGGCGACCGGCACATGGTCATTCCCTGGCGCGAATACCAAACCGAAGTGGCCGGGGCGTTTAATCCCACCAATTTCAACGCCCGTGAATGGGTGAGCTTGATCAAGCGCGCCGGGCAAAAATACCTCATAGTGACCGCCAAGCATCACGACGGATTCGCGATGTTCCGCACGGCGACGACCCATTTTAACGTGGTGGATTCCACGCCATTTGGCCGGGACATCATCAAGGAACTCTCCATTGAATGCCGGCGTCAGGGCATTGTTTTTTGCCCCTATTATTCTTTGGGCGATTGGAGCGCGGCGCAAGTGATGGATCCCAGGTTCAAGGATTATCGGGATTACATGTTCGCTCAACTGAAGGAGCTCATGACGCAATACGGCGACATTCCCATGATCTGGTTTGATAACTACTGGTTTGTCGATAACCAATGGTCCACGGATCTGCCCCATGCCAAAGACCTCTACACCTACATGCGCACGCTGAACCCAAATGTGCTGGTCAATGACCGCTGCGGACGCGGCGCTTCTTCGATGGACGGTGATTACGCCACGCCGGAGAATCAATTAAAAGGTTCGCGCCAGAGCCGCTATTTCGAAGTCGTCATGACAGATACGGACGACGACAATTGGGGCTGGGTCAAAGGCGCCACCAACTATCGCTCCGCTGCGGTTTTGATCCGAAACCTCATCGACTGCACCAGCAAAGGCGGCAATTTCGTGCTCAATGTTGGCCCCATGGCCAATGGCGAATTCCCGCCGGAACACGTGGCTTTGATCAATGCCATTGGCGCGTGGATGGATGTGAATGGCGAAGCGATTTACGGCACTTCGCCGGCGCTGGAATGCGAAGTGGCATCACAGCCGGATTTCACCTGCTATACCACGAAGAAAGATCACCACATTTATTTGCACGTGTTGACCTGGCCCGCCGCCGGGGAGCAGCGGATCGTGAAAATCGCGCGAAACGATTTCGCCAGCGCTGAATTGCTGGATCCCAAATTAAAAGGACTGCATTTAACCAGCAAGCTGGATGGAAACCAAACCGTTCTCACTCTTACGCGGCCAGACCAGATCGATCCTTACGCGACGGTCATCAAGTTGACGTTTAAATCGCCGGTTGAGGAAAAGACGGCAAATTGATTCGTCGGCTCGCGTTTTACTCCGAAGCGGCGAGCAAAACGGCCAGGCAGTTTTCCAGTCCGGCCTGATCAAGTGCATCGAAGCGCGCCAGCTTGGGGCTGTCGAGATCAAGCACGCCTAGCAAGTCGCCGTTTTTCACCAACGGAATCACAATTTCTGAATTGGAAGCATGATCGCACGCGATGTGACCGGGAAATTCATGAACATTCGGCACCAGAACTGGTTTTCGGGTGGCTGCCGCTGTGCCGCAAACGCCCTTGCCCATGCGGATGCGCACGCAGGCCGGCTTGCCTTGAAACGGCCCGAGAATCAGCTCGTCTCCGGCCAGACGGTAAAATCCGGCCCAGTTCAAATCCGGCAGGGAATGCCAGAGCAGCGCGGCGGTGTTGGCACAGTTGGCGATAAAATCGCGTTCGCCGTGGAGCAATGCCTCTAGCTGTTTTCCCAGCAGTGAGTAGGTCGCGCGCTTGTCAGAATGATCAGCCGGTTTCAGTTCGAACATGCCGATAATGTGCCTTGAAAAGAGAAAAAAGGTCCAATCGAAACCCCGAGGGTTTCGACTGGAACCTTCCTGTCGGTTCCGGAGCCGCAGCATGGCTCCGGCGGAAAACCGCTTGATTATTTTACGCAGCTTTTCAGCTGAATATCCACCGTGAGGATGTGATTCTTAATCCAATCGCTGGCGACGGTCTGCAAATTTTTCAGGAGTTCTGGATTGGCGCCTTCTTTTTGGTAGCGCTCCTTGAACTTGCCGAAAACATCGAGAAATGCAGCATGCGCCTGTTTGTTTTTCTCATGCGCCGGGCAGTGCGCGCGTTCCATGCATTGCTCCTCAAATTTGAAATGGGTGGTGACATACAACCCCAGAAAATCCAGCAGGCCATCGTAAACCGACTTGGCCGGCGACGAACCGCTCAGCAGCTTTTCCAGCTCATTGATCTTGTCGATCAACATTCGGTGTTGGGTGTCCACCAAACCTGATCCCGTGGCGAATTGTTCGCTCCATGTCAGCATATTTCCAACAATTTTAAGTTTATCCCGGCAAACCAGCCGCGGCTTGTCCGGCCTCTCCGAACCGGCCCTGCGCTGATTCGCGATGGTAAATCTGTGTCGGATGACTTTGGCTCGGAGTTGAGGACAAAAATCAACGGAATGTCGGCGGAGAGTTAAAACCTTTATTACTGTGACGGTCTCCCCGCTAAAGGGGATGGGCGATGCCGCAACTTCTTGAGAGCATGTCCACAATAAAATTCACTGAACCATCGACGCTTATGAGCCGCCGCATTTACCGCCGATTCCCCTTCAACCCATTGTTTCGCTTGTCAGTCGCCGTGGCGCTGACCACGCTGACGATTCCCTGCTTTGGCGCGAATCCATTTATCACCAGTATTTACACCGCAGATCCTTCAGCGCACGTCTGGGCGGACGGACGGCTATATGTGTATCCGTCACGCGACATGGACCCGGCGCGCGGATGCGACCTGATGGATCATTATCACGTGTTTTCAACCGACGACATGGTCAACTGGCGGGATGAAGGTGAAATTTTAAATGCCAGCCAGGTTGCGTGGGGCCGGCCCGAAGGAGGCTTCATGTGGGCACCGGATTGCGCCTGCAAAGACGGCATTTATTATTTCTATTTTCCGCATCCGAGCGGAACCCGCTGGAACGACACCTGGAAAATTGGCGTGGCCACCAGCACCAAGCCCGCGAGTGATTTCAAGCCGGGCGGTTACATCGAAGGCCTGGGCGGATTTGGCATGATTGATCCCTGCGTGTTTATCGACACCGATGGCCAGGCTTATATCTACGTTGGCGGCGGCGGCCATTGCCAGGTCGCAAAGTTAAAATCCAACATGATTGAACTGGACGGCAAAGTTCAAGACATGAACGGGCTGGTGGATTTTCACGAAGCCACGTGGGTGTTCAAACGCAAAGACACGTATTACCTGACGTATGCCGACAACAATCGCGACGTGAATCGTCTGCAATATGCCATCAGTTCCAGCCCGCTCGGCCCTTGGACCTCTAAAGGCGTTTATCTGGAACCGACTGGCTGCGACACCAGCCATGGGTCCGTGGTCGAATACAAAGGCCAATGGTATGCCTTCTATCACAACAAGGCGTTGTCAGGTCAGGGCAATTTGCGCTCCATTTGTGTGGATAAAATGTTTTTCAACGACGACGGCACCATTCAAACGGTGATCCAAACCAAGGCTGGCGTGCCGGCGCTGCATCCGGCACCCGCACCCAATCCCGATCTTAAAAAATACCGCGCCGCCATCGCCAGTTCGAGCGACGGGGCGACGCTCGCGGAGGAGGCCGCCGCTATTCCACCGCCTGACGGCTGGCGGCTTCCAGTTGCGCGACGGGATGTTTTTCGGCCAACGCCAGCAGGCCGCGCAGCACGCGGAGGGTTTGCGGACCACGGGTTTTATACATCTGTTCGGCCCAGGTGCCGGAGTGGGGGCCAATGAGCCGGGCGCGATCCAGCAGCCAGTCGGCGCCGCGCTCAACCAAAACGCGTTTGTGGGAATGGATGTGGGCCTGATCGGTCGCGAACTTACCCGGCTCGGCCCGCGTGTGTAGCGCGATTTGTTCGCGGCGCTGGTTGAAGATGCGCACCAGCCGGCTTTCCCAGCGCGCCCATACCTTGCGCCCGACGTATTCGGGCGGCACGGAGTAATACGCCTTCTGCACCTCGATGTAACCGTCCTGATGCACCGTGCGCGGCGCTTCTTCAAACACCGGGAACAAACTGGCCGGCAGCGGCAGCAGCCTGGTCTTTTCGACTTCGAGGAAAATCCTTTTGACCTGCTGCTTGGTGGGGCCGTGGATGCGCTGGTCGGCCACTTGGTTTTCCCATTCGGCCAAAAACTGGTTTTGCGCGGCCAGACTGGCAAACTGGCGGCCTTTGAGCGCGTTGTTCTGGCCGTATTTGACGCCCGCTTCCACCTTGCCCTTGTGGCGTGGCGTCACCGGTTTGCAGGGCAAAATCACCGTGCCGTAATGCCGGCAAAACTCCTCCAGCTTGGGATTGAGTTCGGGATCAAACCAGTCGGCGCGCGTCACCGCCGCCCGCAGGTTGTCAATCACCGTGGTCCGGGTCACGCCACCAAAAAAGCGGAAGGCGTTTTCCAGACAGCGAAGGAATGTCTCGGTCGTCTGCCGCCAGACCGCCTCGCTGTAAGCCTTGCGCGAATGGCCCAGCACCGCCCGAAACAAATGCGGCCGTTTGCGTTTGCCCTGTTCGTCCACCACCCAGGCTCCCTGGCCAAAATCCACCTGCAACTCCGCCCCCGGTTCCACTTCCATCCGGCGAAACGGCAGTTCCAGCACGGCGGTCAGCCGCCGGGCAAAGCGCCAGACCGAATCATAGCTGCCGGCAAATTGATGCTCCCGCTGCAAATCCTGATGGATGCGCTGGAGCGAAAGTCCCGTCTTGAGCGCCGCCTCAATGACCTCCTTCCACGGTTCGCACAAACTGTCAGGACCGCTGCCGCCCAACGCCAAAACGCCGGTTCGCGGGTTGCTGGGGGATTTTGAACCATTGGTCCCCGCCAGATACCGGCGCACCGTCTTGCGGTCCACCCCAAACTCCCGGGCAATCCGGCGCTGGCTCCAGCCCTGTTGATGCAGGGCGACAATCGTTTGCTGTTGATTCACTTTGAGTTGATTCATCGCCCCAGTCTGTCCGCAAACCGCGAACAGACGGGCCGACTTCTCGCCTCAGAAGGTGGGGGATTTTGCCCGCGAACTGACACAATGTGCTCCTGTCGTCAACTCTCTCCACCAAAATCGTCAAATTCTCGCCCCACAAAAAAATAGACATGCCAGTGCTTGCTGAAATGCGGCCAATAACTCGGTCTTGTGACTTCAGGCTAAATCCAGCTTGAGGCAGCGAAACAACGACAGCATCAAAGACAGCTTCGTAATCAAATGGAAACTTCTGGTGCGTGCTCTGGCTGGAAATGCCCATGTTGTCATCAAAGTGTAATGTGGCCTAACGACCAAGAACTGAGCCACGCCGCCGGTGACTCCCGCCAACCCGAAACCCGCAGCGAAAACTGACCGGCGTAACCGGCGTTGGCTCCAGTGATGTGTTAGGCGGCATCTTCATTTATCAACTAATTCAAATGTCAAAGATGAGTGCCGGGCTGGATCCGGGTCAACTATATCCCAAGGCATCTGACACCTTATTCTCTGGCCATCATCTAAATAAACCGTGCAAAGGACAACTACTCCATCAAACCCCATAATCTCGGACGTCACCTTCTTGTGCTTAATACTCTCAATCTTAAATTTCGTGCCGACATGATACTCGGCAATCTTCACAAGCTCGGTCCGATAACTTGGCACCGCTGGCCATGAATCTGGCCTGACAAATTTGCTGCGAATCTGGTATGAGCCGCCCGTATTATTCCAAATGGAGCCGCTCTCTTTAGCGACCACCATCTTGCCCGCAAACTGACTGTATGGCTTCTCGCCAGAGACATCAGTAACGCCAGCAGCACAGCCACTAGCTAAAATAGCGAGTGCGAAACTCAAAGCGATGAATGTGAGTGAGCGCATGATGCCACCTAACGATCCAAAGCTGAGCCACGGCCACTGGAAACCCGGCTCCGCCTGCAATCTGGACTTTCAAATTTCATCTGCTCATCCGAAAACTCAAGGGGCAGTGGCCGTTGGCTCCAGCGCGGTGTTAGGCCTTTGTCTCATCGGGTGAAATCTTGCTATCCACAGCCATAACTCGCCATACCACATACAAAGCAACAAGCGCAATCACAGTGAGAATCGTCTTGCTGACGAGCAGCGCGTGGAACTCAGCAGCGGCTCCGCCAAAGAAAGTGGGACTCGCCCAATACTCAAAAACGGTGAATCCTGCGATTACGACGGACAAACCTGACCATACTACCATCCTGCGATAGAGGACAGTGCCGAGAACGATAAGAACTCCTCCAAAACCTGTGTAAATCCAGACATCTCTAAACTCGCGGCTCTTCGATTCTCGCTCGGATATTTCTTGCTGGAGTGCGCCCTTCTTCGTGTAAAGGTCTTCGTGCTCCTGCCGAATATCCTGCACCTCTTTCCATCCCTTGGCGGTGATGAAAAATATGATGACTAAACCCGATGTCACCAAACCAGCTCGCTGTGATGTTTTGGTCATGCGCGCGAATGTGGCCTAACGACCAAGAACTGAGCCACGCCGCCGGTGACTCCCGCCAACCCGAAACCCGCAGCGAAAACTGACCGGCGTAACCGGCGTTGGCTCCAGTGATGTGTTAGGCCACATGGTCATTTTGAAAACAAAAGCATATAAACCGCAATCCCAGCGGCAATCAATAACGCCGCAACCACAATATGAAAAAGCACTCGGAACACTTTAGCAACTGGCGTGTGTGCAAAAAACGTCTGGCTGCACTTACCGCACTGAAACTTGGACTCCAAACTAAAATACCAAATCAAAATCCCAATGAGACCGGTGATGAAACCAAAAATGTAATGTCCCAAGGATAGAAGCTGCTTGTGGCGCAACTTCGTGTGCTGGTCTGCTGCTCCGCAATCTGGGCAAATAATCGCCATAAACGTGAATGTGGCCTAACGATCAAAAGCTGAGCCACGCGGCCAGCGATAAACGAACTCTATGAAACCTTCTCGAACAACTGACAGGCGTAACCCGCGTTGGCTCCAGCGCTGTGTTGGGCCGCATCGCATCGTATCACCCAATCTCTGTGCGAAACTCTGCCAAGCGTGCCTTCATCCAGTCATCTGCTCGCTTGTGAGGATTTGGCTTGTCTGGAAACATAACGTCATAGACGGCGGCCTTCGAGTAAGTCAACGCCCAATCAAGCTGCTCATTGTCTGCGCTCTTGTAACTCTGCCAAACCTTCATAATACTGTCAAAGCGGTCTGCACATACGAATGGGCGAACGGCAAAAATAGCTGCCCGCAACTTCGGCAAACTGCTCGTGTGAACTTCCTTGATGGCAATAATTCTATCATCAAGATCGGCCTCGACCTCGGAAAAAACCGCAAGACACTTATCGCGGCCATCTCGCCAACGCTTCCACCAGGCAACGGTAAGTCCAACCGCGCCGGCGATAATGCCACCAATCACAGGACCGATGACGGGAATGAAGGATGTAGGCATGGAACAGGACATGAGTGGGTGGATTGGTTGTGGTTTCCTCTATTCAGTTTTGGCGCCCTGCTGTCAGTTTGTGCATTCGCATTTTGGGACTTGGAAGGTCGGTATCGGTGGCGGCGTCTCATGCGGCCTAACGACCAAGAACTGAGCCACGCCGCCGGTGACTGCCGCCAACCCGAAACCCGCAGCGAAAACTGACCGGCGTAACCGGCGTTGGCTCCAGTGATGTGTTAGGCCTCCAGGTCAAGCAATCCATCCTTTCTGGCTCTCAAGGCTAACTTCCACGCCTCGTCCTCGCCGTGAGTGTCGAGCGAAAATGACCGCTTCTTGACGACATTCGGACGCGGACTCCACGATGCCTCGGCGGCAAGGTAAAACGTTTCCTCGCCATCGGCAAGAACGTGTCTGGTCTTCCTGATGCGAACTCCGCGAACGCCGGACGTGTTGCGGCGCGTGATAATCTCGGCAATCTCGCGCTTGGAATAAGTCGGCATCTCTTTTTCTTTGGCGTCGCGAACCTCTCTGGCTGCCAAAAGTGCCGCCTGCTTGCCACCGTGCGCTGCATCGCCAAAAAACTGCTCGAAAATCCTACCAGCGCGATGAAGTCGCACGGTCCAACCGCGAACGATGCCGTGGCCTTTGTCGTGCTTGGTTTCGTTTCGTGTGATGTTTCGATTTGGTGATGTGCTCATAACTCAAATGCGCGATGGAGGCCTAACGATTAGGAACTGAGCCACGCGGCGGAAGCCGGTGCTCGCAATCCCAAGGAACCAACGAAATGAAACTAAACTCGAAACTGAATCGGCCCACCGCGTTGCGCTCCGGTGATGGGTTAGGCGGATGGCTCGAAACAACCATAAATCAAAATGAAAAACTGCACGAACTGTAAATATGCCAAATGGGATAAAACATCATCGGGAAAACTCCACCCAAACAGCGGCGGATGGTGTAAAAAACAATACGCTATCCCGCAGCTACCAGCGTCAATGTATTGGATTGGCGGCGTGCCAAAACCAAGTGGCGGCCACATAAGCCGAAAAACAGAATTTCAAGAAAACTGTCCATATTATCAATGTGCGGCGAATCCGCCTAACGACCAAAAGCTGAGCCATGCGGACTAAAACCACACAACAACCCGCGACCGAAGCGCGAACTGACCAGCGCAACCCGCATTGGCTCCAGCGTTGTGTTAGGCCGAGCGGCGCGATGAAACGCCATCTGGCTAAATGCGCCAAGAAAACTGCCGTCGGAAATGTCTATGACACCGAAGGCGATGCGTGGGCTTCGGCGATGAGCCAAAGAACATCGAAGTTATGGCTGTCTGCTTACCGATGCAAGGCGTGTGGCAAATGGCATATGGGTAAATCTTTCCGAGTCGCAATGTGGACTCGGCCTAACGACCAA
>JAKALA010000073.1 GCA_021813325.1 bacterium
GATCTCATCAAAAAATTTATTCTACCAAACGTGGCCGGGCTGGACGTGGGGGCGTTATGAGCATCGTAAACTGTATTCCGAACACCGTTATCTGGCCGATATGCTCCCCGTTACCAGCACATTTACCGGCCACCTCAAAACTGCCGAGGCCATTTATGACGGCCCGAACAATAATCTCGTCGGCGTCGAGACATTCTCCGGCTCGAAAGATAATCAGTCGCCGCAACACGCCGTGCTTTTGGGGATGTCAGGCGCGGGAAAATCGGTGACGGTTTGCGATTTACTTTCGCAGACCGAGGGATATTTCGCCTACACCGTCATCATCGAGGAGGGTTTGTCCTATGGCATCTACACGCAGACCGTCGAGGAGGGGGCGCGCCCCATCATCATTCACCCCGATGGCGACCTGACCATCAATTATCTGGATACGAAAGGGCTGCCGTTGACGCCCGACCATCTCTCCGCCGCGACTGCGCTGGTTGCGCGGATGATTGGAACGTCATCGCAGGAGGACAAGCAAATGCTCCGGCAGGCCCAGATCGCCAAATATCTGAATTTGCTTTACGAGGATGCGTTTCAGGACTGGCAGAAGAAACGGCACGACCAGTTGTTAAACATCGCGCGCCATGCGCTGGCCTTGCAGAAATTCCGTGCCGAGCGGATGCCACCCGGCGCAACGGGCATTGAAACTTTTGCGGACTTCCGCGACCAGGCGAAGCTTGGAACCAATGGGGGAAACACAGGACAGACATCGTCCCATACAGCGATAGACTTCAATGAATGGGGCCGCAATTACCTGGCCCAATTCGACGAAGCCACCGTTCTGAAATTCCTGAAAGAACCCAAAACCTCGCGCGAAGTCCGCAATCTCGCCTTTGCCTATTTTACACCGGAAGAATTTCCGACGCACCGGATGTTGCAGGAATTGATGATGCTCGACCCGGTCGGTTCGGAACGGGATCAGATCATCGAAATTGCCACCTTGATTCTGCCTTGGTGCCGGGATGGCAATTACGGCTGTTTGTTTGATGGCACGAGCAATTTGTCGCTCACCGGTAAAATCGCTCATTTTGAGCTGGGCTATATTCCCGAATCGGCAAAGGAGTTGAAGGCGGCGGCGGGTTTCCTTATCACCAACCACGCGCGCAAACACATTATGACGCTGCCCCGCGCGTTGCGGAAACGCAACGTATATGAGGAAGTCGCCCGCTTCCTCGACATTCCCGGCGGTCAGGAAATCGTCCAAGAATCCTACGCCCAGCTTCGCAAGTTCAATTGCTGGAACATCTCCATCGTCCAGCAATACGCACGCTTCAAGCAGTCTCGCATTCGCTCCGCCGTTTTCGGCAACAGCCGTCAGTTTTTCATCATGCGCCAGAATGACCGCGCGGATCTGGAGGACATGGCGCAAGACATCGCGTTGCCCGAAGTCACCAAGCACGCGATCATGAATTACCCGTTGCCCGACCACCAAAGCGGGCAGAAGTATTCACCGTTCACCTATTTTCACACGGATTCCGGCAGAAATCTCTGCGGCACGGTTCACAACATTTCGTCGCGGGAAATGCTCTATTGCAGTTCATCGAGCGGCGAGCATTTCGACAAGCGCGCCCGCGAGCTGCGCCAGAGTTCCAACATCGTCGAAGGTATTATCGCCCACGCCAACCCGCCCGCATCATGAGCATCGCACGCGAAATCAAGCGGCTGGATACCGGCATACTGGTCGCAACATTGACGCCGGAAGAACAGGCGAAAATGGACGAACTCACCGCCCAGCGCGACCGGCTGGATGCCACGTTGTGGAACGCCAAGCGTGATGCAAAACAAGCGCGTCAAAAAGTCAACCTGATCAAAAAACAACTGAAAGCCGTCCAGACTCAACTTTGGCCGCTCCATAGAATCCGGTTTCCTGAATTCTGACTTCAAATGATCATCATTATGAAAAAAACATTACTCATCATTCCCCTGGCTTGCGCCGCCTGCTTGTTCACGGGCTGCGCCGCCGTGACCCGAACCGCTACTGATGTCGGTTTGGGCGCGGGCGGCGCGGTCCTTGGTGGCGAACTCTCCCACAATAATCCTTACGCGATTGTCGGCGGCGCGGCGGGCGGCGCGCTCATCGGCGAAACGCTTCATTACGCCAACAGCAAACTGAACCAGCAGTCTTATCAGACCGGCTACGACAAGGGCCGCAGTGATGCGGTAAAACAACAATACTGGCTTTACGTTTCCTTGCAGCAGGCCAAGGCCGGTGACAATGGCCGGGTCCGGCTTTACGAAGTGCATTTGCCGGAGCAAGTCATTGACGGCGTGATTTTCCAGCCCACGACCCAATTTCTCCGCATCGAACAGTAAGCAGGCGAAGCCTCCACCCTGTTATTTCCCCCAAAACAAATAACCAAAGAAAGGACAACAAACATGAAAAAGCTAATCGCAATAATCGCCGTCGCCCTGCCGCTCGCGTTTTCCGCCCGCGCGCAGTGGATCGTTTATGACCCCACCATGAACGCACAGCAGATCATTAACGAAGCCCAGAGCATCGCCAAATATGTTCAGATGATTAACAACCAGGTGCAGCAGATTCAAACGCTCACCAGCCAGTTGACCGAGTTCAAGAATTACGAGGCTGTGTTCGGTAATCCGGCCAAAGTCGTGCTTTCGATGGTTGCACCATTGAAGGCCGACTTGCAAAGCCTTGAGCCGGGGTTGAGCCTTGAAAATCTGGTGGCCAATGCCAACGGCAATATCGCACTGACCTTTAATAATTCTGGACTCTATGCGACCGTGGGCACGAGCTTCCAAACCCCGGGCGGCCAAACCGTTCAACGCCTCGCCGACCAATACAAGCTGTTCTCGGCCGTCATCAACTCCGCCAGCAACTATGTCGCGGTTGCTGACAACGCGGCGCAGCGACGCGCGGCCCTCAAAGACCAAATCGCGCAGACCACCCAGCAACTCCAGAACGCCACCACGGACGCAGAGGTTCAGAAGTTGCATGGTGTCCTCACCAGCCTGAACGCCGACCTTGCCAGCACCGATGACGAAGTGAATCAGGCGGCGTCGGCAGCAGTGGTGCAGGACATACAGAACCGGAACGACCAGCAGAAGCAAATTCAGGCTTTGACCGAACAGCAAAACGCCGAGTTCGCCGAGTCTGTCAGCAACTACACGGCGAAATTCCAGTTGCTCAACCAGCCGGTGCAGTTCCCCACGCCATAACTTTACCACGCACTATTCTTATGGCCACGTTCGACAGCATTTTTCCGACATTTCTCGCCAAGTGCGGAGAGCTCCACACCTTGCTGTTGAGCGTGGCCTACGCGCTGTTTGTCACCGGCATCATCGTCACGGTTCATCACCGATTCTCACACCGTGTCGCGCTGCATTTGTCCATCCGGCTCATGGTGCTGACGTCGTTGCTGGTCTATTTGCCGGTTTGGGGCAACGCGATTCAAAACTTGTTGCAAGATTCAATCCTGTCAGGCCTGGGCGTTGACCCATCCCATGTCTATCAACAGTTCAATCAACTGCTGGTCATCAAACGCGACCCGGCCACGCAATCGTCATGGTGGAATGTCATGGCGCAGCTTCACAATTTCACCACCGACCTGATTATCTCCGCGATCCTCTGGCTGATCGGCTGGCTGGCGTCCTTGCTCATGTTTTGGGGTTACGTCATTCAAAGTGTCATTCTCAATTTGGGTTACGCGCTTTCGCCCTTGCTCATTGGCTTCATGGCGATTCCTGCCTTGAAGGGTGCCGGCAACCGCTACCTCTTAAATCTGGTGGGAGTTTTACTCTGGCCGCTCGGTTGGGCCGTGGCCGCGCTCGTCACCCAGGGGATTCTCGATTTTATGACTGACCCAAGTTTCCAGTATTTCGACCCGACTTCGACCTTGCCCGATCTGCAAAAGACCATTGGCACCGCCGCCGTCGGGGTTTGGATTGTTTTTAGCACCATCGCCGCGCCCGTCATCATTCAAAAAGTAATTGCGTCCGGTGCATTGGCGGGCAGCGCCTTGCTTTCGGGGGGCGCACACGCCGCCGTTCAAACCGCGACCTCCGCCGTAAGCGGCGCAGTGGCCGCCGCCCCACTCGGACCGGGTGCAATGGTGGCCGCCGGTGGAGCGGCGGGAACTGCGGGTTTGCTTTCCGCTTCCAGCCGTGTTGGCAACGCCGGCTCACTCGTGACCGGACTTGCCGGACTTGGTTCAGCAAAAAGTGATCCGACCGGCGACAGGGCCGCCCGCCAACTGCTCACCCAATTACTCCAACATCTCGGCCAGTTGCCACCCATTGCACCGGCCAACGGCCTGCCTACAAAGTTATGAAAAATGACGATTACATTACTCCTCCATTGAAAACAGGCATGACCGCCACCCGCAAGGGCTTTGACCTCACCCGCCTATTGGTGCTGCGCGACCGCCTGCCGTGGTTCTGGTTCGCGTTCACCGTCGCGGTGTTGCTGCTTTCAGCGATTGACCGTTACCACATCATCTCGCAGTTCAAACAGCGCGAGCGTGTCGTTATTATTGATCCCGCTGGCACTTACTATTTGAGTCCGTTGCTTCAATTTGGAGAGGCGAAACAACTGCACGTTCAACAGGCGGAACTGGCGACATTGGCGTTCCTCGAACGTAGTCCCAAGGATTTCGACAATCCCGATTTTCTGAAATTGCTGTTTCTAAAAAGTGCGTTCGCCAAGGCGCAGGATGAACGCATCAGCGAGGCGGTTGAATTTCGCGCCAAACAACTTCACCAAAAAGCTGAAATCGGCCGTATTGACATTCTCGCCACGCGCGAAAGCGAAGTGCTGGCTGTCGTCACCGGCCAGGTCATCCGCAGCGGCATCTTTCAGGGCAAGGCGTTTTCCGAGGCGTTTCCGTTCACGCTCCGGCTCCGTATGCTCCGCAATCCCAACATGGCCCTGAACGGACGTTTCCCAACCGCCGTGGGCGACTTCAAATATGAAATCAACCGTTAAATTCCTGTTGTCCACCTTTGCGGTGTTCACTGGCGCTGTTGCGCTGGCGGATTCATCCGCCATTCAGCAAGCCTGGCTCGATGATCATGTGGTGGTGTCCGTGCCGGTTGCCACCAACCGCGTCACCACCATCAATTTCCCCGGCCCCATTGAAGCGATTGATGGCGCGGGTTTCACGGTGGATGGAAAAACGCCGGGCCAATTTCAACTGGCCCATGCCAAAGGCTCGGCGTTTCTTTCCGTGCGCGCCCTTTTCCCGAAAGCCGCCGGCAACTTGAATGTCCGATGGAACGATCACACCTACGTTTTTGAATTGTCCGTCAGCGACCCGCCCTTGCTTTCACTCAATATGCAAGGCCTGCCAAGGCCGGAGGAAGCGGGCGCAGCCCGTGCTCCCGAAGTCAGCCCGTTGAAATTGCTTTCATTGCTCGACAAAGCCAAAGCCTTTCCTTTGCTGAAAACCCAGCAACCCGAAAGTGTCGCCGATGTTGGCTTCACTACCTATGACGGCAAACCGTTGGTCAACGATTTCAATGATTTTCAAATTCAGATTGAGGAAGCCTTTCGTTTCAATGCCGAGGACACGCTGGTTTTTCGCGTGGCCATCACGAATGAAACCGATACCCCGCTGATTTATCAGCCGGACAGTTTTAGTCTGCGTGCGGGCAACCGGCTCTATCCCCAATCCATCAGCGATGCTGGCGGCATCGTGGCGCCTAAAGGCCAAAGCATCGTTTATTTCGCCGTCACCGGCACGCCAGACGGCGGGCGAAACAATCTTTCATTGAAAAATCAATTCACCGTGCTGGTGAACCGGCTATCACCGCCACCACCGCCGCCCGTCGTCACGACCACCAATGCACCCGTGCAGCCCGTTCGTTCACCAAGAGGCCAGCCATGAAACCACGCGACTTTCTCAACTTCCTCAAGACCAAGAGCGGCAAACTTGTCGTCTTTGGCGCAGTGTTCGCCGGGGGATTGATCATCTTCAGCGTCCTTCGCCAGCATCACACGCCGACCGAGGTTGCGGCCACGCCATTGGCCACCAACAGCGTCAGCGGCAAACCCGAAGTAGTGCAAACCGTGCTGCGCCCCATGCAGGTGTTTAATCCACCGCCACCCAAAACCAATCAGCCGTCACCACCACCGCAACGCCCAACTTCCGGTTCCACCACTTTTACAAATTCGTCCCCTCAACCACTCCCGGTGGTTCCGTCCCGCCAACCTGAATCTCTGACGCCCATCAGCCTGTTTGCCGACAGCACGGCAGGCATTCCGCGCCCGAAAAAGTTGAGCGCCGCCTATGCGCCGTTCGGACGGATGATTCCCTGTGAAACGGTTATCACGGTGGACTCATCCTCTATGCAGACACCCATCGTTGGCCTCGTCACCGAAAACATTTTTTACGGCGGCAGGCTGATTATTCCGGCAGGCACGGAAGTTCACGGCACGGCACAAACCGACCGGCAACGCGAACGCATCGCCGGCAACACCAGTTGGACGCTGGTCTGGCAGGACGGCGAGGAAATGCAGCTTAAAGCCATCGCCCTCGACCGCGAGTTCGACAACAACACGAATCAAAGCGGTTGGGCCATCACTGATGGCAGTGCTGGTTTGCGTGGTGAAATCATCAAGTCCGACAACCTGGCTGACATCAAACTCTTTGCCGCCACGTTCCTGTCCGGCGCGGCCAATGCGTTGACGGAAAAACAGCAGACCGTCTTTGGCCCCATCAACAGCCCGACGCTCAACAACGCGCCGTTTGCGGGCGCACAAGCCGTCCTGCAAACCTACGCGCAGCAGATTTACGATTCGATTCAGAAGAACGGGTTCTACGTTCGCGTGCCGAGCGGAAAACAGTTTTATCTTTACGTCCTGCAAACCATTGACCGGGCCGACGCCTCGTTCGGCGGCGTGGGCATTACCAGTGAAACCGACGACCAATCCGCAACCACTTCCAAACCATGAAACCATATTATCTGATCCCATTGGTGTTTCTGTCGGCGTGTTCCACCACGCCCAAACTCACTCTGCGCCCGCAATCGCCGCCACCGGCGAAGGATAATTCCGCCGTGCGTTATCCCGAACTGGTCCGTGCCTACCATTTTGGGCGTTACGTTGACCCCAATGACGACCTGGTGATGCACGAGCAGCATATCGTCTATCGCGTTGAGGAAAACACCCGTTGGGATTTGCGGCCCATGCGGACGGCCACCATTGGCGGCTCTGCCGCTTTCGCCACAGAACCCGCGCCGCGCGATGCGGCGTTCAGCCCGTTGCCAGTCAACGATGCGGTGCTGGCCGAGGTCAACGCCCAAAGGCTGGCGACCGTTCAAATCATGATGGAAGCGCAAACGCTGTCTTCGGCGCTGGCGCAGTTTCAAGCTGCGTTACAACAGGCCAAAACTAATTTGCAGGAAACGGCGGTGTTGCGCGCTTCAGTGATCGAAATGAAAAGCCGGCTGGACGCGATCGAAACCGCGCAACGACAACCACCGCCGGCGTCGAATATCGCGACCAATGAACCTCCTGATTCGTTGAGTCCCTGAAACACTTTGCCAGTGCCACCGCGCTGGCAATTCAACAAAACATAAACAAATAACACCTCATTATATGAGCACAACAAAACTGAAAACAGCGCCCAATGGCGCATCCGGCGCAACTGCGTCCAATGAACCACAGACCTATCGCATCAACCCCGAAACGGAGACCAAAATTGATAATTGGATCAAACAAAACCCCAAAGGTTGGGATTACATCAAAACCATGCCCCGCGACCGGCTGGAACGCACCGTCGTTTTGAACGATGTCCGCAAGATGGAAGCGCGGCAGCGCATTGAATCCGGGGTTATGAAGGAAATCAATAACGACCCCGTTCGCAAACAGGCGTATGACATTCTGACCAAGGACATGCCCGAAGAACGGCGCGAAGAAGTCATTCTCGGAATGGAGCGCGAAAAATGGCGGGCCAAACAAAAGACCCAAACCCAGACCCAGACCAGAAGGGAAGGCGTCAGTGTTTGAGTGTCCGTCGTTGTCGGTCTGGCTTCGACTATGGAGGCCAGACCGACTTTGGAACAGTTCGCGATAAATCGGGCTTACAGGCCATGAACCCCATTCAACTCGTTGGCATTAAACCTGCTATTCCTCGATTGTTGCTGATAGTGGGAGGGATCTATGCAACCGTTTGTTCAACTTGGCGTTCGCTGTGGCGAGTTTCTGGACACTTTCATTCGGGAACAAAACGCTCTGCGTTACCCTCGTATCTGGCTGGTCTTCGTGGTCAAAAACGTTCGGGTATGTCTTCATCTGGCCTTTCGCCGTGGCAGCCAACCATGCGCGAGTTGAGGAGGGCAACGATATGCGTCGGAAGAATATCACAGGCCGCCAGTTGGCTTATTGGCGCAACCAGAACAGGTGGACGCAGAAGACGCTGGCAGCGCGCCTGCAATGCTTGGGATTCGGCATCAGCCGCGAAATGGTGGCCACCATTGAAGCTGGCTTGCGTGGCGTGGAAGATAACTGGCTCGTTGGCTTCCAAAAAGTCTTTCGCCTTCCCCTCATCCGGTTTTTCCCGCAGGAAATTCAGGATTCAGATGCGGAGTTTGGCAAACGTGATCCCGCGCCGTTGCCCGATTCTAAAACTTCAAAGCAACCACGGCGCAAATGCCAAAAGTTGACAAAACGTCCAAAGGAGGTTTAGAAAATCAGTTGGAACTTTTTGGTTCCAGCCGCACACACGATGAACACGCTGACCCAATACGGACGTATGGCCGAGAAACACTGGCGCGAACACTGCCCGCAACTGGTGCGCGACTTGGAGGCGAAAGGCCAGTTGCACACGATGTTGCTGGAGGCCGAGGAGAAGACGAAGGACGAGATGATCGAACTGACGCAGATGTTCACCAAACAGGGTCTGACGCCGCAGCAGGCGCACGACCGGGCCTGGGAAATGGTGCGGGAAAACTACCTCATTCTCCCGCCGGAGAACCCAACGGCAGGAACCGGTTAACCGACCAATCAGTTTCGGTGATTCGCAACGAAGCGAACCATCGCATTTCAGACGCCGACCGCATCGGCGAAGGTTCGCCCCGGCAAAAACTCCGGCAAAACATTGATGCCATCCGCGCCCTCCGCACCGTGGAGGCCGAACGTCGTCCCGCCACCCCCGACGAAAAGACCGTCCTCGTGCGTTATGTGGGTTGGGGTGCCCTGCCGCAAGTGTTTGACCCGCGCAATTACGAATGGCAGGCGGCTCGGGCCGAGGTGGAACAATTGCTGACGCCGGAAGAACTGGCGGCGGCGCGTGCCACCACTCTCAACGCGCATTACACCGCCCCGGTGGTCATCCGTGCCATGTATCAGGCGGCGCAGCGGTTCGGGTTTCAGGGCGGGAATGTTTTGGAACCCGCCTGCGGCATCGGCCATTTCATCGGTCTCATGCCCGATGCCATGCTGAAAAATTCAGCCATCACCGGCATTGAAATTGATCCGCTGACGGCCCGGATTGCGAAGACGCTTTATCCCGCTGCCGACATCCGCGAGCAGCCGTTTGAAAAATCCAAACTCGCGGACGAATCTTACGACCTCGCCATTTCCAACGTGCCGTTCGGGGATTATACCGTCCATGACCCGCGCTGGAACGACCATAAATTTCCGATCCATGATTATTTTTTTGCCGCCGCGCTGGACAAGGTGCGTCCGGGCGGGCTGCTGATGTTCATTACCTCACGCGGCACGATGGACAAGACGAACTCCGCGCTCCGGGATTATCTGGCCCTGAAAACGGATTTGCTCGGAGCCATCCGCCTGCCCAATACCGCCTTCAAACAAAACGCCGGCACGCAGGTGACCACGGACATCGTCATGCTCCGAAAATTGCCCCCGGGCGAATCCCCGACCGGGCCGGCCTGGCGCGAGGTCCGGGATTTTACCAATCACCGCAGCGAGCGTATCCCCATCAACGAGTATTTTGTCGAGCGCCCGCACCTGATGCTCGGCCATCTCCAACTGACCGGAAGGATGTATCGGGACAACGAGCCAACGCTGGCCGGGGACGGAAGGGTGCTTGCCGACGCGCTGGCCACGGCCATTCCGGAACTCCCGGCGGGCATCTATCAGGCACAGCGGATTGAGCTGACACAGCCGGCCACGGAGCAAACCATTCCCGCGCCGGATTTCATCAAATCCAATGCCTATTGCATCCATGAAGATGGCCGGCTGTGCCTGAATGAGGATGGCGTCTTGCAACCATTGGATGATCTGCCGGTCGAAATGCGCTCGCGTATTCGGCGGTTGATTGCCGTGCGGGACGCCGTGCGGAATTGTATGCGCTCGCAACTCGACGGCAGCGGCGATGACCAGGTCGTCGAAGCGCGCGAACAACTCAACTTCGCCTACGACCGTTTCGTTTCCCGGTTTGGTTTTATCAACGCCGCGATCAATCAACGGGCCTTTCATGGCGACCCGGATTTGCCGCTGCTCCTTTCGCTCGAAAACTACGACGAAGAAACCAAAGTGGCGGTCAAAGCCTCGATATTCCGTGAGCGCACCATCCATCATAAACAGGCGGTTGAATCGGTCGGTTCACCCAAAGAAGCCTTGCTTGTATCACTGAACGAAAAAGGCCGGGTGGATTTAGCACACATGGCGGGTTTGCTGGCCCGCCCGGCAGAGGATTTTTTATCGGAGTTGAAAGGGATGATATTTCTCAACCCGCAGACCAAACGATGGGAAACCGAAGACCAGTATCTTTCCGGCAACGTCCGCGAAAAGCTGGTTGCCGCCGATGCCGCCAGTGTCAGTGACCCGCGCTTTCGCGAAAATGTCGAGGCGTTGAAATCGGTGCAGCCGACCGATCTGCCAGCCACGGAAATTGACGTGCGGCTTGGCGGATCCTGGTTGCCGCCATCAGACGTGCAAAATTTCGTCCACGGATTGCTCGGCGTGCCCTCCGGCGTTGAAGTCGGCCACATCCATGCTCTGGGATCGTGGCATATCACCGCCAATTGGGAGGCGAAAGGGGCGACCGCCAACACCACCGATTGGGGAACGAACCGCTACACCGCCCTCGAACTCATTGAGGAAACGCTGAATCTCAAAACGCCCACCGTTTATGACTATGTGGACAAGAAACCTGTCGTCAATGCGCAGGCGACCGAGGCCGCGCGGGAAAAACAGGAACGCATCAAGGAACGGTTCAAGGAATGGATCTGGTCGGATGACGGACGGCGCGAGCGGCTTGTCCGCCTTTACAATGACACGTTCAATCATTCACGGGTTCGCACGTTCAACGGCGAACACCTGACGTTGCCGGGAGCCAGTGCGGCCGTTCAGCTACACGGACATCAAAAATCGGGCGTGTGGCGCACTGTGCAGACGCCAAACACCTTGCTCGGCCATGTCGTCGGCGCTGGCAAGACCTTCACAATGGTTGCCGCCGCGATGGAACTGA
Organism: bacterium; assembly: GCA_021813325.1. Classification (GTDB taxonomy): domain Bacteria; phylum Verrucomicrobiota; class Verrucomicrobiia; order Limisphaerales; family UBA11358; genus UBA11358. The sequence goes on from JAKALA010000073.1 coordinate 11,439, forward strand.
AACGGTTGGGGCTGGCCCGCAAGCCCCTCTTTGCCGTTCCGAATCACATGCTCGGCCAGTTCTCAACCGAACTGCTCATGTTGTATCCTGGCGCAAACATTTTGGTGGCGGGCAAGGAGGATTTCGAGGCGCAGAACCGCAAGAAACTTTTCAGCCGTATTGCCACCGGTAATTGGGATGCCGTCATCGTCACGCACTCCGGTTTCGAGCGGATTCCGCTGTCACAGGAAACCCAGGAACGGTTTTTCAAGGAGCAGTTGGAGGAATTGGAAAAGATCAAACGCGAACACGCCAACCCGGACAACCGGCGGCTGGTGAAGGAACTGGAAAAGGCCAAGAAACGGCTCGAAGCCAAACTCGAAGGGCTGGTCGCCACCCATAAAAAGGACAATACGCTGACGTTTGAAGAACTCGGCATTGACCGGCTATTTGTTGACGAGGCGCATTATTTCAAAAATCTGTTTTACGTCTCCAAGATGACTCGCATCGCTGGTCTGCCGCAGACCGCCAGTGAACGCGCTTTCGATATGTATTTGAAGGTGCGCCACGTCCAATCCGTGAACAACGGCGGCGGGGTTGTCTTCGCGACCGGCACGCCAATCGCCAATAGTATGGCGGAAATGTTCACCATGCAGCGTTACCTGCAACCGGATGATTTGAAAAAGCACAATTTGCATCACTTTGATGGTTGGGCGGCCACGTTTGGCGAGCCGGTGACGGCGATGGAACTTTCCCCGGATGGCGCGGGTTACCGGATTAACACGCGCTTTGCCCGGTTCGTCAATGTGCCGGAGTTGATGCAGATTTTCCGACAGATGGCGGACGTGCAAACCGCGCAAATGCTCAATCTCAAACGTCCCAAGCTGGAGGGGGAAAAACCGGCCATCCGCAATGCGCCCGCATCGGTAGAATTAAAGGAGTTTGTGGAAGGACTCGCCAAGCGCGCCGAGGCATTGAAGAACGGGCGCGTTGACCCGCGCGAAGACAACATGCTCAAAATCACCACCGAAGGCCGCAAGGCCGCGCTGGATTTGCGCCTGATTAAACCCGGTCTGCCCGACGACCCGCAGAGCAAAGTTAATCTCGCCGTGGAAAGTATTCACCGGATTTGGGAGGCGACGAAGGACGAGCGTTTGACGCAACTCGTGTTTTGCGATTTGTCCACACCGCAAGACCGTGGCTTTTCCGTTTATCGGGACATGGCCGACAAATTGAAACAACTCGGCGTCCCGGAAAATGAAATCGCCTTCATTCAAGATTACGACGCCGACAATGCGAAGCTGGCGTTATTTCGTTCCGTTCGCGCGGGCAAGGTTCGCGTGCTGTTCGGCAGCACGCAGAAAATGGGTTCCGGCACCAATGTTCAGGAACGTCTGGTTGCACTGCATCATCTGGACGCGCCGTGGCGACCGGCAGATGTGGAGCAACGCGAAGGGCGCATACTACGGCAGGGAAATAAGAATTCGAGCGTGCAGATTTACCGTTACGTCACCGAAGGATCGTTCGACGCCTATATGTGGCAGACGTTGGAAACCAAGGCCAAGTTCATCGCCCAAGTGATGAGCGGGGACATGAATGTGCGCCGACTCGAAGACATGGACTCCGCCGCGTTGACTTACGCCGAGGTCAAGGCCATCGCTTCCGGCAATCCACTCGTCATCGAGAAAGCCCAGGTGGATGCCGAGTTGATCCGGTTGACTCGGTTGCGCTCCGCCCATGCCGAGGAACAGTATCGCATTCGCGCCAGCCTGCGCCACTCGCGCGAGGAAGTGGGAACTTGGACGGAACGGCTGTCAAATTTGCAGGAGGATTTGAAGCTACGACAGGATACTTCCGGTGACAAATTCCGCATCGAACTGGACAAACAGATTTTGGACAATCGCGGAATCGCCGGGGAATTGATACTGCGGCGGGCGGAGAAAACCAAAACCCGCTTCGGCGAGGACATCCGCATCGGGCGGTTCGCGGGTTTTGATCTCTTCATCCGCTCCGGCTTCAATAACAGCGCCGAACTCGTGCTGCGGGGCAAAAACATTTACAGCAGCCGTGTTACCGATACGGCCTTGGGCACCATTCGTTCGCTGGAATCCGAGGTGCAGGGTTTTGAAGAACGCACTGCACGGCTGGAAGCCAACATCCGCGACTCACGAAAACGCGGGGTCGAACTGGAAGCCAAGGTGGGCGCACCTTTCGAGAAGGAGGAGCGGTATCATCATCTGGTTAAACGTCAGTCGGAGATTGAGGAAAAACTTGATCTCACAAAAAACCAAGCCCCAAGCCAGGTCGAAAATGCTGCCAACGACGAGACCGAGGAAACGGTTTCACAGAAACAAACCAAATCGAAGACAACCGGGCAACCTAGAAGGGCTGTGGTTCGTGTATGAGTGCCCTCTATTCTCCAACCGAGCAGGCTACGACTACCGTTATTAGTCTTTCCAAATGGCTCGAACAAGTTGGTGTGACCTCATGCACCGCTTGGCGCTGGCGGAAAAAAGGTTGGTTAAAAACCATTAACATTGCCGGTCGTCAATATCTCACCCAGAATGCGATTGATGAATTTCACCGTCGCGCCACGGCAGGAGAATTCTCCCAACCTCACAAAATTCCATCGCGTAAAACGGAAATTTCCTAACGAAAGTTTGTGCCACCTTGTGCCACTTGATGATTGGCTATGAGTTATGGCACGGGAACGAAAATCCTGTGTAAGTGTGCCACTTTTTGTGCCACTTTTGACCTTGGAAAGTGGCACATAGCAACGACAAATAGAAAATGACTTTTAGCCTGTAATTAAAGGGTAAACGCCGATTATCAAGCAATCAAAAGAAACGACAAGAAACCGCCACTTTTTCATTTTTAAGTCCTGTGCGTCTGCCATTTCGCCACACCGGCTCAAGTGTCATGGTGAAGTTGCGGATTTTAGCGTCCACTCTCCGCTCCACTGGCTGCGGACGGCAGAGTATCAGCTTGGAAATCCCAACGCAATCACGCCGGCATTTTCTTTGGATTAGCCGGAGGTTTGCAAAATTCGGATCGCGCCGCGGCTGAACAGAAAAAGATTGTATTCACCTGCCGGACAATTTAAGGCTACTGGATGAACATCACCCCCCAAGAGTCCAGCCAAGCTTCTGTCCCATATCCGGTTTCATCCGCCGAGAAAATGAGCGGACGACTTTTTTTCTGGGCGTTGACGGCGGCGTTGGCCGGGTTTTTGTTTGGCTTTGACACGGTGGTCATTTCCGGCGCGGAACAGAAAATCCAGGCGTTGTGGAAACTGGGGGACGGCATGCATGGCATCGCCATGGGTTCGGCGCTTTACGGCACGGTGTTGGGCGCGTTGATCGGCGGCTGGCCCACGGACCGGTTCGGCCGCAAAACCACATTGCTCTGGCTGGGGGTGTTGTATCTCATTTCCGCCATCGGCACGGCCTTCGCTCCGGGGGTGTATCCGTTCATTGTCGCCCGCATGATTGGCGGGTTGGGAATTGGCATTTCCACGGTGGTGGCGCCGCTTTACATCTCTGAGATTGCGCCGCCAAAGCAGCGGGGCCGCTTGGCGGGCATGTTCCAGTTCAACATCGTTTTCGGCATCATCATCGCCTTTGTTTCCAACGCCCTGCTTTCCGGCCTGGGCGAAAATGCGTGGCGCTGGATGCTGGGCGTGGCGGCGTTTCCTTCGCTGCTTTACACGGTGTTGTGCTTCGGCCTCCCGGAAAGCCCGCGGTGGCTGATGGTGCGCCAAGCCAATCGGGACGCTGGCATCGCGGTTTTGCGGCAGATCCAGCCGACGGCATCGCCACGGGAAATCGAGGCGGAAGCGGACCGGATTCTCGCGGCTTCCACCGAAAAAGATTCCGCCGGACATTTCTGGACCTGGAAATTGCGGGTGCCGATCCTGCTGGCCTTTTTGGTGGCCTTTTTCAACCAGCTTTCCGGTATCAACGCGATTCTCTATTTCGCGCCGCGCATTTTTGAACTGACCGGTCTGGGGGAAAAGGCGGCATTGCTGCAATCCGTCGGCATTGGCATCACCAATCTGATTTTCACCTTCGTCGGGCTTTGGCTGATTGACCGACTGGGCCGCCGCACGCTGCTGTTCATTGGCTCCTTCGGCTACATTCTTTCGCTGGGCTTGACGGCTTGGGCGTTTTTCACCGGGCATTTTGCGATTGTGCCGGCGTGCATTTTTGCCTTTATCGCGGCCCACGCGGTGGGCCAGGGCGCGGTTATCTGGGTGTTGATTTCGGAAATCTTTCCGAACCGGCACCGCGCCGAGGGCCAGACGCTGGGGTGTTTCACGCACTGGTTTTTTGCGGCGTTGCTGACCACGGTGTTTCCCAGCATGGTCAACATGTCCGGGGCCAATGAACATCCGCAGCGGGGCGGATTTATTTTCGCCTTCTTTTGTTTCATGATGTTTTTGCAACTGTTGTGGGTGAAGTGGATGGTGCCGGAGACCAAAGGCGTGCCGCTAGAGGAAATGCAGCGCAAATTGGGCGTCGAATTTGCGCCGGAGAACGCCCCCGGCGGCGCGGTGCGCGCCCATTAGCAGGCCATTTATGAGCTTTAAAATCGCTGGCATCGGCGAGGTGTTGTGGGATTTGCTTCCCACAGGCCCCCGGTTGGGCGGCGCGCCGGCAAATTTCGCCTGCCATGTGCAGTCGCTGGGAGGCCAGGCGGCCATGATCACCCGGGTGGGGCGGGATCCTCTCGGCAAGTCGGTGTGCGAGCGTTTTGCCGAACGGGGGCTGGCAACCGACGCGGTGCAGATCGATCCGGAACTGCCCACGGGCACGGTGACAGTGACGCTGGACGACCACGGCGAACCGCGTTTTGTCATCCATGAAAACGCGGCTTGGGACGGCTTGGAACTCAATTTGCCGGCCTTGTCGGCGGCGTCCGCAGCCGACGCCGTTTGTTTCGGCACGCTGGCCCAGCGCACCGAAGCCGCGCGCGCGGTGATTCAACAACTGATCGCGGCCACGCCGGAACGGGCGCTGCGGGTGTTTGATGTCAATTTGCGACAGGCGTTTTACACGCCGGCAGTCATTGAACAATCATTGCAACTGGCCAATGTTTTGAAGCTCAACGAAAGCGAGCTGGCGATTTTGGCCAGGGTGTTCAGCCTGGACGCATCGACTTGGCGGCAAATGGAACAGTTGGCGCAAATTTTTGGCCTGCGATTGGTGGCCTTGACCAGAGGCGCGCGCGGCAGCGTGTTGTTTCTGAACGGTCGCTGGTCGGAATGGCCGCATCTCGCAGTTTCCGTCGCGGACACGGTGGGGGCTGGCGATGCGTTCACCGCCGCGCTGGTGCTGGGATTGCTCCAGGACATGGACTTGGATGACCTTCACGCCACGGCGGCGGAATGCGCCGGTTACGTTTGCACCCAGGTGGGAGCGACGCCGGAACTGCCGGCTTATCTGCGAAAACGCTTCGGGTGACAGCCCGTTTGCCCGGCGCTGAATTCGCGGTTAGACCCGGACACCCCACCCCAATTTGCTTTTGGCTTCAGCAACCCTGGCTGGATTTACTTGAGATTGTTAATTTTTTCATTGGCAAGGCGGCTTTACGACTGTTATACCAGCGTCATGCCCCGGTCACTCATCCACTTTTGGACGGATTTTGTCTTTCCATCCCGTGGGTGACGAATGGCCGGCGGGGAAATCTTCTGTCGGCTCAATCGTCTCCCGGCAGAAGCACGGTCTAAATCAGAACGGAAAAGAGGCGAAGTTGTTAGCGCAGACAAACCATCAACCTACCTGTCTATGTTTAACCATCAAACCTGTAGCAGCATTCCTCCTAAAAAAAGGATCGCCGCCGCCCGTTGGCGGTCGCCCAAAATGGGCCTGGCCCTGGCAATATGTCTGGCCAGTGCCGGCGCCTTGAACGCGCAAACGCCCCAGATCAGTGACATCGGCCCGGTGGCACCGACGCCGGGAGCGGATGATCAATATCAACTAAACACCGGCAGCGGCAGCCCCGATGGATTGAATTATTATTTTGATAACAGCACGCCGCCCGGCCAGACGTTTACCACCGGCAACAACGCGGGCGGCTACACGTTGAACACGCTGTCAATTGCCACCGCCGGCAACAGCGGATCGATTCCCTCGGCCGGGCAAGCCTATGCCCTGCGCATTTATCAAATGGCCAACGGCACCAACGCCACTTTGGTGGCGACTTATATTTCGCAGGGTTCGTTCACCTTCACCGATTACGACTGGTTGCAGTGGACCAATCTCGGCGCACCCCTGTTGCCCAACACGCAATACGCTTACACCTTCGGCCGGAGCGGCGGTTCCGGCTGGGAAAACCTGGGCAACGTGAGCGGCGATCCCTATGCCGGCGGCGAAGTGGCGCTGATACCGACCGCCGGCGGCACGGCGCAACTGGGCAGCAGCCACAGCTACGATGCGGCTTTCGATGTGGGTTTGAATTTGGTTACCGTGTTGCAGGTCGCGCCCCCCACGCTGGCTCCCTCCGGCGCGGTGACCAGGGGAACACAGGTGACGGTGAATGCCACGGTCGTCGGTCCCGGACCGTTGACCTATCAATGGCAAACGGATGGTGGCAATGGCGGCGCACTGACAAACATTCCCGGCGCCAACAGCGTCAGTTTGAATGTGGACACGACCAATTTTACCACCGGCTTTTATCGCTATGCCTTGGTGGCTTCCAACAGCACCTCGACGGTCACCAGCACGCCGGCGATGTTGGTGGTGAATCCCATGGTGGTGCCGGCTTCCGCCACGTTGGTGGACAAAGGTCTGAACATTTCTTCCGGGGTGGATGACGTCAGCCAGTTGACCGGCAACAGCGGCGGTTACTATGACGGCTTGAATTATTACGATGACAACGGCGCCAATCACAATGGCTGGATGGGACAGGTCTTCACCACCGGCAACAATTCCCAGGGATATTATCTGAACTCCGTGTCGCTGCAAACCGGTGGCGGCGGCAGCGGCGGCACCACCACGCTGCAGCCGTATCATTTATACGTCTATGAGGTGAACGGCAATTATGCCGCCGTCATCGCGCATTACACCAATGCCAGCTTCAATTTCACCTTTGGCGACTGGCTGCAATGGAATGGTTTTTCGTTGGTGCTCAAGCCCAACACGACCTACGCCTACGGTTTTGGCCGGGACGCCACCGGCACCGGTTGGGCCGGGTTGAATACGAGCGCCACCAATGCGGACCTCTATGCGGGCGGCCAAATTTGTGCGATCCCGTCCGGCGGCGGGCAGATTGCCTTCGGCGCGACGGGCAATGAAGATGCCGTGTTCGATGTCGGCCTGCTGGCTGTTGGCGTCGGCCCCAGTCCGTTGCCGTATGCCCAGCCGATCAATGTTTCGCCGTCGTTGACTTTTGTGGCAGGAACGCCGTTGACTTTCACCGAATTTACGACCAATGGCTCACCGCCGTTGCACTACCAATGGCTCACGGATGGCGGCAGCGGCACGCTGACCAATATTCCCTCCAGCGACACCACCAATCTGGTGGTGGACACCACCGGATGGAAAATGGGCGTTTATAAATATCAAGTGATCGTCAGCAATACCTACGGCACCTCCACCAGCGCGGTGAGTTCGGTTACGGCCATTTATGCCAATACCACTGCTACACTCAAGGACGTGGGAGATCGGA
>JAKALA010000010.1 GCA_021813325.1 bacterium
TGAGCAGCGGGATGTCCTCGCCCACCGGCGCGGTGAACGGATGATGGCTGGAATACCAGCGGTTGTTTTCGCGATCAAAACCGAGCAGCGGAAATTCCACGACCCAGAGAAAGTTGAATTGGTGCGGGTCAATCGTCAGCTTGCCTTGCGCCTTCAGCACGTCGGCGCAATACAGACGAATCTTGCCGAGAATTTCGCAGGCGTTCAGCCATTGGTCGGCGGCGAATAAAATCAAGTCGCCTTCCTGAATTTGCAGCTTGCTGGTGAGCGCGGCTTTTTCGGCGTCACTGAAAAACTTCACGATGGGCGATTTCCATTCGCCATTTTCCACCTTGATATAGGCGAGACCTTTCGCGCCAAAACCTTTGGCGGTTTCGGTCATGGTTTCGATTTGGCCTTGCGTGGCGCCGGCGAGGCCGCGGGCGTTGATGGCTTTCACCACGCCGCCGGCTTCAATGCATTTGCCGAAAACGCCGAACTTCGAGCCTTTGAATTCCGCGCTGAAGTCCACGAGTTCCATGCCGAACCGCGTGTCGGGCTTGTCAATGCCCCAGCGGTTCAGCGCTTCCTCGAAGCTGATGCGCTTGAACGGCGTGGGGATGTCGATGTTCAGCGCGGTTTTCCAGACGCGTTTGAGCAAGCCTTCGATGAGCGCGTAAATATCTTCGCGGTCAATGAAGCTCATCTCGATGTCCACCTGCGTGAACTCGGGCTGGCGGTCGGCGCGCAAGTCTTCGTCGCGATAGCAGCGGGCGAGTTGAAAATATTTTTCCACGCCGCTGACCATCAAAATCTGTTTGAACTGCTGCGGCGACTGCGGCAGCGCGTAAAACGTGCCGGCTTCGCGGCGGTTGGGCACGAGAAATTCGCGGGCGCCTTCGGGCGTGGACTTGAACAACGTGGGCGTTTCGACTTCGAGGAAGCCTTGCTCATCCATGTAGCTGCGGGTGGCGATGGCGACTTTGCTGCGCAGTTTCAGATTGCGCGCCATTTCGGGACGGCGCAGATCGAGATAGCGATATTGCAGGCGCGTGTCTTCGGCGACCTTGGCGGCGGCTTCGGGATCGTCAATCTGGAACGGCAGCACGTCGGCCATGTTCAGCACTTCGAGCGCGGTGACAGCGACTTCGACTTCGCCGGTGGGAATCTTGGCGTTGTTGGTGCCGGCGGGACGCTGACGGACCTTGCCGGTGATGCTGACGACGCATTCGCTGCAAAGCGCGGCGGCTTGGGTGAACAGATCAGACGTCAAATCCGACGGATCGAACACCGTTTGGGTGCGGCCTTCGCGGTCGCGGATGTCGATGAAAATAAGCCCACCGAGGTCGCGGCGGGAATGGACCCAGCCGTTCAAAGTGACCGTTTGCCCGATGTGAGCCGGGCGCAGTTCGTTGCAATGATGCGTGCGTTTCATTTTTAGAAAATTCAAGCGTCAGAATTCAACATTCAGAATCCCAAGCGAACGCGGATTGTGGCGGTGAAAGGGGCGGATTTCAAAGGAATTTTTTGCTTTCAGAACGCTTCCTGGCTCCCCCATAATTCCGCCCAGTCGGATTAAACAACTTACCAAGCGAGTTCACATCCCGCCTATGAATCCCACGTCGTGCCTCTCCCGAACCATTTTGCACCGGACCCTTTTGGTCGCGGCCGTGGCACTCCATCTGAGCGCCGCCCATGCCGCGATGGTTTTCTTCGCCCAAACCGGGCACTGGTATGAAGCCGTCAATGTCCCGGAAGGCATTACCTGGAACGAGGCCTACACAAACGCCATCAACCGCGGCGGCTATCTCTGCACGATCACCAACGCCAGCGAAAACGATTTTGTCGCCTCCCTGGTCGATATTACCTATTACAGCGGCGTGAGCGTGAACAACGACATTCTCGGGCCGTGGCTGGGAGGATTGCGCCATGCCAATCAAAGCACCTGGCAATGGGTCACGGGCGAACCGTTTTCTTATATCAATTGGTATCCCAATCAACCGGACGGTTATGGCGGCAGCGAACAGCGCTTGCAGTTTTACCACGGGGCCACCGTCGGCTCGACGTGGGGTGATCATCCCGGTGACCCGATTGCGGGTTACTCCCTGCCGCGCGGTTACATTGTGGAATATGATTTGATTCCGCGACTTGGTTTGGGCTCGAACACGAGTCAGCCGAGAATTGTCTGGCCGTTGGCGACCTTGTCTCAAGGCTGGGTTTTGGAAACCGCCCCGGAATTATCGTCGGACACAAATCTTTGGAAACCGGTGAACACGGATCTCATCCAGACAAACTTGAATGCGCTGGTCCTGGCCATTACGAACAAAACCGGCAATGCCTTCTTCCGATTAAGGCAATAATCCGAGGGTCACTCCGGCAGAGAAATCCGCCAGACGTTGGTTGTTGCTCCTGAATCTCTCAACGCGTCACGCAGGCCGGCAGTGGAGTATTGCATCACGCTGCCGTCAGACAGACCGGCGTTGCCCTGATTCCCGTGCATCTCCGAACTCCAGCCCACCGCATCGCCGGGAGAAAGTTTGAGAATGCCGTTCTCGGGTTTCCGGGGCGCAGTGAGATTGCGGTCGCCATCCAGCAACATTTGAGGATTGCTCTCGCTGGCATCGAGATCGACAAAATAACTGAGATTGCGATTGCGGAGATGGGTAAAAGTCACGGCCGCACTTCGATTATCCGCCGGGCAAATCAAAATTTTCGGTGTGGAAAGTTCGTTGGACATGACCTGAAAATAGCGGAACGTGTCCGCCCCTGTCGGCACGCCATGCGTGTTGAGGACTAACATCGGATATTTGTCATCGTGGTCTCCTTCCCAGATGCGAAAAGCCAGGCCGCATTGTTTCAGGTTATTGGCGCAATTGATGCGCTGGGCTTTGCGCTTGGCGCTGGCCAGCGCTGGCAAAAGCATGGCCGCCAGAATGGCCACCACGGCAATAACCATCAACAAGGCCACCAAAGTAAAACCAGATCCCGAGGAGCGCCTGTAGGAGAGGTTCATAGGCGCAATATGAACCGCGCCGGACAATTTTCAAGTCATTCCTGGACCGAATCCAATCACGGCGTCCATTCAGGCCGCTTAATTTTTCGCTTTACCTTTCGCCTGAAACTGTTTGGCTGTAACCGTATCCAACACCTCAAAGGGAATTTTCCAAAGCTATGAAAAATAAATCATTTGCCGGTTTCTCCTTGATCGGACTGGCGGGGCTGGTCGCCGCCTTGAATTTCGGGTGCGGCCCGAAGAGTCAGGAACCTTCGAAAAAACCGGAGGTTGCCTCGGTCACCAAAACAAGTTTTGCCGAAGTCACCGCGCAACTGGATCCGGGCGGAGATTTTTATCTCTACCTCGGCACCGCGCAATGGCTGGACGGCCTGTCCGCCAAATTGGGTGGATTGCAGCAGCAATTTAACGCCATTCCCGGCCTGAAACCGGACGATGCCGCCAAGATCAGCAAAGTGTTTGGCATCGTCACCGGGATCGTCAAGGACAGCGGGATCGAAGACGTCAGCGGCGTTGGATTAAGCTCGGTGGAAATTGAAAAAGGCATGTTTCGCAACAAGGCGCTGATCCACCATTATGCCGGCAAAGGCAACGGCTTTTTGTGGCAGTTGGCCGGCGGCAAGCCGCATCCGCTGGAGGGACTGAACCTGTTGCCGGCGGATACCGTCGTGGCCGTCTTCTCTGATCTGGAGCTGCCGCAGGTTTGGAACGTCATCAAGAAAGAGGTATCCCAAGCCGATTTGCCCGAGGCGCAAAAGTGGCTCGACAGCTTGCCGGACCTTTTTGAAAAAAACACGCAGGTCAAGTGGGACACTTTCATGAATTCGCTCGGCGGCGAATTCGGCCTGGTCCTCACGCTGGACGAATCCAACAACATTCCCGTCCCGTTGCCGGGGGCCGCCCTGCAAGTGCCCACGCCCGGATTGATGCTGGCCATCCGGGTCAATGACGACACGGTTTTCAACCGCATTGATCAGGAGCTGAAATCGAATCCGCAAGTCATCAAAAACGACACCGCCAGTTTTAAAATGCGCACCCTGCCGATTCCGGTGCCCTTTATTCCGCTACGCCCCAGCGCGGCCAGCAGCGGCGGTTTCCTGTTGATCGCCAGCTCCGACGCGCTCATTGAAAATGCCATTGCCATTCGCGACGGCAAACGCCAGGGACTTGCCGCGACGGCGGAATTCAAACGTTTGTCCCAAGGCCTGCCGGAGCGGGGCAACCAGTTCGCCTTTGTCAGCGAACGGTTCACCAAGGTGCTCATGGAGGTGCAAAATCAGGTCATCGCCGCCAACACCAAAAGCGACGCGAAATTCGCGCAATGGATGCAGTCGTTTGCCAGCAGTCAACCGGCCTTTGCCTATTCCGTCGGCGTCAATCTGCCGGAAGGCTGTTTAACCATTGGCAACGGCAGTCAGAGTTACGCCAGCTCAGTGTTACTCCCGGCCGTGGCTGTTCCCGCCATGCTGGCGGCGATCGCCATACCCAATTTTGTGAAGGCGCGTGAAGCTTCGCAGCGTAACGCGTGCATCAACAACCTGCGCCAACTGGACGCCGCCAAACAGCAATGGGCGTTGGAAAAATCCGAACCCAAAACCGCCGTGCCGACCAAGGAAGATTTGCTGCCATACCTGCGGCACTGGCCAGCGTGCCCCGCCGGTGGCACCTATAATCTCGGCGCCGTGGGCGATTCACCCACATGCAGCCTTCCCGGTCATGAACTCCTCCCGTAGTAACTACGAAACTAACGTCTTTAAAACCCAATTTTGAAACCATGAAACGAATTATTATTCCCGGCCTCGCCGGTGTGGCCGCCCTGTTTTTACTGACTGGATGTCTGGCGCTGGACATTGGAGGCGGTTCCTCCAGCAAATCGCAAGCACCCACCCTCGGGCAGCAATTGATGGATTTACAGAAGGCCAAGGATGCGGGAGCCATCAACGAGGCGGAATTTCAGACGCAAAAGGCCAAATTGCTAGCCAATCATTGAGCCGGCATCCGCCCGATGATTATTTTTGGAAAATCAGGATCTCGCCCGGCTTGGAAATCAATGATCCGCAAATGGATTTTTCTTGGCGGCAGGCTCGTCGCGGTTCAAAAACATGGGACTGACAAACAAATAAATCCAACCGACGACCAGATGCATCCCCACGGCAAAGTAAAATTGGATCAGATCGAACGCGGCCAAATCATAAAGGAAAATGGCCAGCGTCATCAACGCCGCGCCCGGCATCAATGCCGCGCCCGCCAGTTTCCAACTGGACCAGAAATTCATATTGCGATTGGCAAAAAAACCAATCAGCCAGACGGGGACAAAATAGAGGGTCGCCAGCGCCCACCAGACGAGCAGCAGGCCAAAAAAGGCGCCAATGGCCGTCAACGCCAGGATTTCGGGCGCCCACGCTCCCCAAGCCGGCCGCGCATCATGCCGGTTCGCCGCGAAAATATAGCCCGTGGGATAGGGAAATTCCGCGACGCCAAATAGGGAGTAAACCCAAAGCGAATCGCGCCCAAACTCAAATTGAAAATCCGCCGGCGAACGCAAGGTCCCGTTGTGATTTAAATTCACACCAAGGGCCAATATTTTGCCTTCCGCCAACATCTGCGGCGAGTCGTCCGTCCATTCCAGTTTGCCGGCCCGGATGAACCCCCGGTCAGGCAGGGCTTCAACCGCTGTGGAAATGACCGGGAAAATGCCGTCGGACAAAATCCAGACCACCGCGCCGGCGGCCAGCAACGCAAAAACACCTTGAACCACCAGCAACCGTTCCAGCGAAGCACGCGCAAACGCCGCCACACCTCGCGGCGTGAACGGCTCCCAGGCAAAAGATGGTTCACCTAACGAACTCACGGGGCGAAGTCTATCCTTAGACCGTGCCGGATGAAATAGCGATTGCGCGCCCGGATTTGACTTAAAACACCGAGGGCTTGATGCCTTTCAGCCGACAGAGGAACTCAGGGCCTTGTGGTCAAGATGCAAACCATAAAACACCCGGCACATTCCGGATGCGCCGGGTGAATGATTCAAAACGATTTCTTCGTGTCGAAGCCAGGGTCAATCCACCGGAATGATCTTGGCGGCGTTCAAGGTCACCGGCCCGATCAGGCCGGATTCGAGCAGCGGCGAGTTTTTAGTCCAATGATGCCAGGTGGTAAAGGTGAACCGCCCGGTGGGACTGGGCTTGCCCTCCAAAACCCATTGCGGCCAGGCTTTGAGTTGTTTGCCATTCCATTCCCGGTCTGACGGCAACTGTTCATCGCCGATCAGCCGGTTGGGCCAGAGGTTCGTCACCTTGATCACCAGCCGGTTGGTTCCGGGCTTGGCCACGCCGGTGAGATTCACGCGGAACGGCGGTTTCCAAAGCACCCCAAAATCGTGGCCGTTCAGAGACACCTCGGCAAAATTCTTGACCAGGCCAAGGTTCAACCACAACTCGCGACCGGCGGCCAACTGACCGGCGGAAATTTTAATGTCCTTGGTGTAGGTTGCCGTGCCGGAAAAATAGCGCACGCCCTTGTCCGGATGGTCTGGCCACGAAATCAATTTGTCGAGCGTGACCTCAGCGGGCGCGCCCCAGTTCGGCGGGAAACTCAGATTCCAAGCGCCACTCACTGCCTGCGGCGCGGGTAAATCGGTCACGTCGGTCTGCCAGGTTTTGCCGGAGGCGCGAGTCAATTCGATTTTTCCATTGTTCCAAACGGTCACCTCGGGAGCGCCCTTGGCACTTACGCTGATGTCGTAGGGGGAAACGGCTTCGGACAAAGCGGTCCCCGGCAAAGCCAGCGTCTCGTTTTCATGAACAACGACATGGGCAGGTTGGCCATTGAACACGTAATCCACCCGCAGTTCCTTGCGGCTGTCCGGCACCGGATCGCGTCCGAAGACTTCATTGTTGGCGGCAATATGCCGACGCCCGCCCGCGACCAAATCCGCGAGCTTCGTCGTCACATCCATGCCGCCGGCGGTATTCACAGCTCCGTAGATGGCATGTTTGATTTCCAATTTGCCGGCATCCGCCAATTGAGCATCAAACTGGCCGTGAGCCGAAACAAAATGATCTGCCACATTGGCCGCCTGGCGGAAGACCACAAAAACCGAACCCGCCGGGTCAAAATCGAGCGACACGGCAGTGCGTCCGTCTTTGGCGCTCCAAACCGGCGCCGGCTTCATTTCTCCAGTGTCGGGATACCACAATTCCGGCACTTTGCCAGTGACGCGGAAGGTGCATTGAGCCGAATCAAATTGATGCCGTTGATTCGAAACGAAATAGATGTCCGCGTCGCCCGTCATCCGATGGGTGTAGGCGAGCCGCGAATGTGTGTCGCCCGAATGAAATTCAAAGTCGGGCTTCAGGTTTTGCGTCGCAAAAATCTCCTCCAACGACTGGCCCCAGACAACGCGACCCCGGCCGCACGCGTTCTCGCGCACATTCTTGCCGTCACATTTGCCCCAGAGTTCGGCGGCCATGGTTTTCACCTGCGCATCGGATTGCGGAAAGTTCTCCAAACTGGGCGAATGCTCCGGGCGCGGACCGATCACCGTGGCCCCAGCTTGAACCAGATCGCGCACACAGCGCATCATCGGAGGCGTCATGTTGATGTCATTGGGCGGAAGCACCAGCGCCGCGTAACTGGCGCCGCTGGGCAAAGTGATGCGCCCATTTTTAACCGTGGCGCCGTGCAACAACACATCGGCATTGATGGCGTCGTAATCGTAGCCCGCTGGCATTTTGGGATTGCCCAAACGCATTTCCACCGGCGCGCTTTCGCCGGTGAAGTAGGCGACATCGGCCACGGCCCGGCCTTGCTGTAGCAGGAATTCGCAACGCGAAATGTAATCAATCCAAGCCTTGCCCTGATGCCACCACGTTTCCGTGCGCTCGAAATGGAAACCCCATTGGCCCATCGTCATGCCCGGCCAACGGTTGGTCCACGGCTGCATGGCGTAACGATGGAAAATGTAACGATTCAATCCATCGCAGAACATCAGATCGCCCAGCGCCTTGAGCGCATACGGATCGTTTTGCCAGCGACCGGCATCGGGCGCGGCCGTGAACGATTCCGCGCCCACGATGGTTTTGCCATAAATGTGCGCGATGGACGCGGCCATTTTGACGGAAGGATGCCCCTGGCTGCCGGTCCAAAACTCGCCCATCACCACATCCGCCGGCGCGCCGCACTGGAGCGATTCAAACGGCCCGGTGTAGGGTTCCACGGCATTCTTCAAACCGTGCTGACGACAAAGCTCGGCGAAATGCCCGAAATAATTATCCGCAAACAAATCCGCTATCGTCCGGCGCATGTCCCAGAGAAAACGCTCGGTCACTTCCGGACTGTCCACCACGCGACCGGTGAACGTGGGCAAAAACTTCAGCGGATCATACCCGCGACGGCGCTGGAATTCCGCGCGGAACGCTTCCGTCCAGTCCTGCGGCCCCACTTCATAGCTGTCGATGAGCGAAGTATTGAGCGCCTTGCCCGCGAGCGGCCCGATGTCATCCAAAACTTTTTGCATGAACCCATCCCAATGCGCATCCAGCGCGGCCTTGCTGAATTTGTCGCATTCCAGTCCTTCGCCTTCTTTGGGAGCGGGATGGTTGTTTACTCCGGTGGGCGTATAGCCAAGCCGTAAAATCGCCCAGTTGCCCGCCGGCACATCCCAGGTCAAATGACCATCGGCAGACATCTTGGAAGTGAGATCCACAACCTCATCGTGCTGAATCACCGGTCCGCCCGCCGGGGTGCCGTTCAGCGTGGGACTGACAAAGGTTTGCCGGGCGGACGTTCGAATCATGGATTGGATATGCGCCATGTCATCGGCATTGGCCGGGAACGTCAGCGTTTCGCCTTCCTCGGCAGTTGCGGTGCCCGGCTTGCCATCAATGGTGAAATCCACGCGCAACTGTTTCACGTGTCCGAATGCCGGATCCCCGCCCATTTCGCCGTTGCCAACGGGAATGCTGAATTGCCCGGCGTTCACAAATTGCAGCACTTTTGCCTTCACGTCCGCTTCGGCGGCGCCATCTTCAGCTTCGTAAACAGCCTTTTTAATTTCCAGTTTGCCCTGGGCACCTCCTGATTTATTTAACGGTTTAACCGGCGTCGGAATTTTAAACGCCAGCACGGCCACGTCGCGATAGTAGCCGAGCGTCACCGGCGGTTGCGGCAACGCTTCGTGAAACTGAGTCGGACCGGCCACATGCACCTCGCTGGCGGTGAGTCGTTGCATGGCGTTGGTCACGGTATTCCAAGGTCCACCGCTGCTGGACCAGCCGGCGCAATTCTCCACGCACAGCTCCAGCCCCAGCCGGTTGGCTTCCTGCACGGCGTATTTGAAATCCTCGCGCCATTCGGGACTCAGGAACGGCACCGGACCGCGCGGAATTTCGCAGTCCACATTCACGATGGTCGCGCCGCCCAGCCCAATTTGTTTCATGGCCTCCAGATCGGCATGAATGCCTTCCTTGGTAATATTTCCGTTCATCCAGTGCCACCAGGTTTGCGGCTTGGCGGAATCCGGCGGCGTTTGAAAACCGGATTCCAACGAATCCGCCGCTGCGGCTGAAACAGTGAGAACGAGGCCCAACGCAATGGAGCCAGACAATAATTGGGATGATTTCATGATCGTTGCCAGACCGGCCAAATGCTTTCCTGCCGAACGATGGAACTCATGCTCGTTCGCAGGCACCGGCCAAGGATTACAATTTGGATGGCGGCAGCTTAACGGCGGCACCTCCCCGCGTCCATACCTTGATGCGGTGACATGATTATCACCGAAACTGGTTATGCTTCAAATTATTCCCGCCATGGCTGTTTGAATGCGGCTCCGCAGGATGCCTCAAGACTGAATGGATAACAGCCAACCGATGACGTGGTCAAATCCGGCTTGAAATTCTTGAAGGCTTGACAAATCGACTGTTTCCGGAGAACAAATCCTCCCCGGGAAGAATTTCTTTCGAGGCGTTGCAATGATTGATTTTTCCCACGGCGTTTGAAGCGCCGGAACGCGACTCTGAGCGACTTATAAATCTCACCGGGCATCGGTGTTTACGAAGTCCACTGGCAGCGTTACCCCACCCGGCTTGCAACGCCCCGCCGCCGCAAAAAGCCCGATGGAATGATATTGCGGGCTGCAAACACCCGAAAAACTGAGCCGCAGACTTGGAAAATTCCCGCTGTTTCCGATTGTCAAAAATCCCGGCATGGATCAGATTATGACCATAAACCAAATTTCTTTTATGTATTATCCGCGCAAATTCTATTCCTGCAAACGCGAGATCCAGTTTCCCCGGCGCTCCGCGGTGCTCGCTCTCTGGCTGGTCACCGGGGTTTTTCTTTCCCTCGCCCTGGGCACGGTCCAGGCCCAGGTGAATATTTTCATGAGAATCGGTGGCCAGGCGGCCCCCATGGGACAAACGCAAACAACCCCAAAACTGGCGGGTCCTTCAACGGATGAGCAATACCCTGGTTGGATTCAGTTGAACAGCGTATCCCACGGGGTTAGCCGGGCAATAAGTATCAGTTCGGGCGGGACTTCAGCCAGCAATCCAAGTTTTAGTGATGTCTCCAGTTCCAAATCCACCGATGTCACCACCCCTTTGCTTAATCTTTTAACTTGCGGCGGAACCGTTTCGGTCACGCAGCCAATTGATTACGTCACGATTGATTTCCGCAACAACAACTTCACGCAGACACCGCAGACATTCTACCGGATTGAGCTTCAAGGCGTGTCTTTTACAGGCATGTCCACATCTGGATGGACCGGCGGCACTCCCAGCGACTCTTTTTCGCTAACTTATCAAAAAATTACGTGGTCTTACGTTTCGTATGATGCGACCGGCAAGGCTTCAACCCCAATCACAAAAGGTTGGGACGTTTCGGCGAATAAGGCCCTGTAACACTTTTGTCCGTCGTCTGGTCCTCGCATGACACTGGATCCGCGCATGCACTCCGTCCTCGACAACACCGCCGCCAGGATTTTCAAAATGATGTTGGTCGCGCTGCTGCTGACCGTGGCCATCCGCCCGGCCGATGGTGCCAACATGTATTTGAAAATCAGCGGCATCACCGGCGGTTCCACGGCGCCAGATCATGGGGGATGGATTGACGTTTACTCCATGTCTCATGGTATTTCAGTGCAATCCGGTGGCAAAACTTACATCTCCACCCAGGGCCAGGTAAACCTCCAGGTAGCCTTGGACCAAAGCCTGCCCCTGCTCTTCAATTTATTAGGCAAGGGAAACGCGATCAGCGATGTGGGAATTGATTTCACCCAGAATACGCAGGTCGCCACCCAGTTCTATCATCTCGCCCTGACCAACGTTTTTCTGGCTTCCGTCGTTGTGAACGCCGACACGGGAGGAATGCCGGTCGTTTCGCTCAGCCTGGCTTACGCGAAAGTCGCCTGGACTTACACCCAGGTTGACGGCTCGGGCATGCCGGCTTACACCACCATCTGGAATGTCACCCAATACTCCGGCTCCACCAACATCGTGTCCCTGGACAGCGACCATGACGGCCTGCCTGATGCCTGGGAAATAAAGTATTTCAACACGCTCGCCTACGGACCAAATGACGACCCTGACCATGACGGCCTGTCCAATTATCAGGAATACATTGCCGGCACCAACCCCAACAGCCCCGATTCGGTGCTTCACGTTTCCTCGCCCAGCTTTGACACGGGCACGGGACAATATCGCATGAGCTGGAGCAGTGTCGCCGGAAGAACCTACACCATTTATAGTTCACCCAATGTTTCAGGCCCTTACATCCCGCTCATGACCGTGCCTTCCGCCGGAGACGGCAACACTTCCATTAACCTTCCCAATTTGCCGGGCAACCAGTTTTACCGTGTGGGCTTGCAGTAACGTTTTATCCAACGCTCGCGACTAAAAATTTCACCCTCACCAGAATTTTCTGGCGATGACCTCGGGCCTGAAGGCATCATGCGCTCATCCATTTATGAGAGCTCCTATTTTCCTGCGACTTTTCGCCACCATTGCCACCGGTAGCGTATTAGCTTTGAGTCTTCATCAGACTGCCCAAGCGGACTCCGTTGAAAAATCCGGCAACCCGCTTTTCCCCGGCTGGTATGCCGATCCCGAGGCCAAGGTTTTTGGCCACGAATACTGGATTTACCCGACCTACTCCGACCGCTACGAAAAACAGACCTTCTTCGATGCGTTTTCTTCGCCTGATCTGGTGCATTGGCGGTATCACTCGCACGTGTTCGGCACCAATGAAATCGCCTGGGCACATCGCGCCATGTGGGCGCCTGCGGTTGCTGAAAACAACGGACGTTACTTTTTCTTTTTTGCCGCCAATGACATTCAAAACGACCAGCAAATCGGCGGGATCGGCGTGGCCGTGGCAGACCAGCCCGGTGGACCATTTAAAGATTATCTCGGCAAACCGCTGATTGATAAATTTCACAATGGCGCCCAGCCCATTGATCCGTTTGTGTTCCGCGATGATGACGGCCAGTTTTATCTCATTTACGGCGGCTGGCAGCATTGCAACATCTGCCGGTTGAAAAATGATTTCACCGGCGTCGAACCCTTCGCCGATGGCACCGAGTTCAAGGAAATTACGCCCAAAGGCTACGTCGAAGGTTCGGTGATGTTTAAACGCGGTGGCAAATACTATTTCATGTGGTCGGAAGGCGGCTGGACCGGACCGGATTATTCCGTCGCCTATGCCATGGCGGACGCGCCGACCGGGCCGTTTACGCGCATTGGGAAAATTCTCCAGCAAGATCCCACGGTCGCCACCGGTGCCGGCCATCATTCCGTCATCAAAATTCCCGGCCAGGAAGAATACTACATCGTCTATCATCGCCGTCCCCTCGGCGAAACCGATGGCAACCATCGCGTCACCTGCATTGATCGGATGGAATTTGACGAGCACGGCCTGATCAAACCCGTGAAAATCACATTTGAAGGCGTCGCGGCTCACCAGCTCTGAACGATCAGTGTGTTAAGCCAAATTCAACCACCCGTGCCGGCAATGCCGCCGAGCAATAATCCTGTCAAGAATTTGGACCCGGCCGGCAATGTCACCTGATCGTAACACAACTGAAACACATCCGCGCTGGCTTTGTGCTTTATTGTCGGCATGGATACGTGCCGACATTTCCGCTTTCAGGTGCCGCAAGAACTGGCGGATGAATTGAGGGACGCTGACCCTGAACCCTGCCCGGTTTGCGATGCCTTGCCGCATCGTCAGCCGCAGGCTTTGCCGAAGGTTCAGATCCCATTGCCGCAGTCGCCGGCTTCCGGATTCACCAGTTCCAAAACCACGCATGCGCTGGGAAGTTGGTTTTCCCGGGTCATCGCCAGCCTGCATCCGCATCATTCATAAATTTCCTTCAGGCATGGGCACAAAAAACGGCGACCAGTCAGGCCGCCGTGTGGGGAAACAATTAATCTTAAAACCCGGGCAATTTTTTGATCGCATCCAAAGCGGCACCGGCTTTTTTCCAGCCGGGGGCGTATTTATCCGCCACTTTGGAAATCAGTTGTTTCTGGTCATCCGTCAAATGCGCGTTGGTGGCCACATTTTTCATGGCCGGCACGGCGGGCGCGATCTGTCCGTTGCGCAGTGATTTGACAATGGTGGCCACATCGTCCTGGGAACCTTCCAGCGACGCGAAATTTTTCCGCACCACGTAGGCGGAGGCCACGTTGCCCACTTGTTTGGCCAAAGTGATTTGTTCCGGTGTCAGCTTGGCCGCCGAAGCGAGTTTGAATGCCGAGGTCAAAGCCGCGCTGTCCTGACCGCCCGTAAGCGCTTTCAGGGTGCTGTCCACCTGGCTTTTAATTGAGGAAACCGAGGAATTTGATCCAAGCAGGGCAGTGAACGACTGGATTTTCCCGGTCAATTCCGACGCAATATCACCCAGTTGACTGTCCGAAGCCGATTTGGCCGCATCCAAAAATTTGCCGGCCAGATCCGCGCTGGTTTGAGCGGTTGCGTTTTGGGGCAGGCCGCTCAAAATCACAGCGGCCCCCATCACAATCAAAGCGATCATTTTTTTCATCGCCGCAGATGATAAATGTTCCAACCGCTCTGGCAAGCGCTTCCAAAATCCTGGTATCGCACCGCGAAGCTGAATCTCCTCGCCAATCCACACTCTTTGCCGAACCAAAATTGCATTGAGGCAGCCGCCGACCATGATAAACTAACCAGTCTTGAGGCGGTCTCCATTTGTATGGACACAATCGAAAACTTATTGATCGACGACAACGACACCTTGCCGGCGCTGGAACCCATTGCCATGGTCGCCTTGGATGCCGGGCGAATGCTGATGGAATCGGGCGCCAGCGCCTGCGCCATTGACGAACTGGTTTCCAAGGTCGCCCGCGGACTCGGAGCCGAGCGGGTGGATTTGCGCGTGGGATACGCCTCTTTGGCCATCACCATCGGCATTGGCGAATCCGGCATCACCCGGATGCGGGAAGTCGGCCATTTGGGCGTCAATCAACGACTCGACCAGGAAATCTGGCATCTGGCCTGGCGCATTTCACGCCACGAACTCGACACCGAACAGGCGCGCGAAGAATTGGGCCGGCTGGCGGCCAAAACTCCGCGCCATTCCAGTCTGGTCATGGCCGTAGCAGTGGGGTTGGCGTGCGCGGCGTTCGGCCGGTTGTTGAAAGTGGACTGGCTGGGCACCGGCCCGGTCTTTCTGGCGGCGACCGTCGGACAATACGCGCGGCGCGACCTCATTACCCGGCACGTGAATGGTTATATTTGTGCCACCATTATTTCCTTTTTGAGTTCGTTGCTGGCCGGCCTTGGCGCGCATTGGGCCGGCAGCACGGAAATCAAAACCGCCATGGTCGCGTCCATTTTGTTGTTGGTGCCCGGCGTGCCTTCGATCAACGCTCAAAGCGACATTTTGGACGGCCACCCCACCTTGGGCAGCGCCCGGGCCGTCTCGGTAGCGGTCACCTTGATTTTTGTCGCTGCGGGTCTCTGGCTTGGACAAGTGGCCTTGGAAAAATCCGTGGGAATTTAATATGCAATTCTGGTCTTACCTCGTCTATCCCGAATCGGCGCATCCGTTTTTTTTCATTTTGCACCACACCATTTGCGGTGCCATTGCTGCCGCGGGCTTCGGTGTTTTATTCAATATCAGCTTCCGCTCGCTACCGTGGTGCGCCGTCACTGGGGCGATCGCTCTGGCGGTGCGGACCTATTGCCTCGGACTTGGCTGGAACCTGGAAGCCTCGTCATTTGCCGCCGCCCTGACTGTCGGAGCCGTGGTCCAGGTGCTGCGGACGCACACGGATATTTCCCAGAATGCCCTGGACGTGGTGGGCTGCATTCCCATGATTCCGGGCAGCTTTGCCGCCAAAGCGATTCTGGGCATGTTTGCTCTCACTTCCACCACACCGGCCGGCGCCTCGGAAACGCTCATCATGTCGTCCCAATATGCCTTGCGCGTCATGTTCACCATCGGCGCCATCGGCACCGGGCTGGCCATTCCCACCCTGCTGCTGCGGGTGCGGGTGGCCAAATAATCCGCCCAACCGAATTAGAGTAGGTTGAATTCCGTCCGCGCTTTTGCTTAAATTTACAAACTATGGGACGCCAATGGCTACATGCCAAACGATTAGTCGCCGGCCTGCGCAAGGGCCGGGCGACCAGTAAACTTGTTCGCGAAATCTCCGTCGCCGCCAAAATGGGCGGGCCGGATCCGACCATGAACGCGCGCCTTTTTGCCGCCGTGGAAAAGGCCAAAAAGGAAAGCGTGACCAAGGACGCCATCCAACGCGCCATCAACAAGGGCGCCGGCATTGGCGACGAAAAAATGATCATGGAACACGTCCTCTACGAAGGTCGCGCTCCGCACAACGTCCCCGTGATCGTCGAAGTTTACACCGACAATGTGAACCGCACCGCCCCGGAAATCCGCGTGCTTTTCAAGAAAGGCCAGCTCGCCACCACCGGCGCCAACAAGTTCCTGTTCGATCACGTCGGTTTGGTCGAAGCCTATCATTCTGACGTCAACATCGATCGCGAAACCGCTGCCATCGAGGCCGGTGCCAACGAAGTTGAACCGCTTGCGCACGAACAAAACGACGACATCCCCAAAGGCGTCGCCGGCGCCAAATTCATCTGCGAACGCACCGCTGTTGCCGAAGTCTCCAAATGGCTGGGCGCCAATGGCTGGACCGTCGTCACCAGCGAACTCGGCTATGTGCCCAAGCAATTTCCCGAATTAAGCGAAGCCCAACAAAACGAAGTGGGCGAATTCCTCCATGAACTCGACGAACATGATGACGTTCACCGCGTCTGGGCTGCCGTGAAATAAACCCATTTTTCCCAAGCAAAACGCCGCGTTGACATGATTATCAACGCGGCGTTTTTATTTCATCAAACTCACTTCGCGCCCTGATCAATCCAGGCGCGGATCAGCCCCACCTGCTCCGCCGTCAGCGGCTTCGGGGGCGGGCCAAAATTGCGCGGCCCTTTGCCCGAACCGTTGTTGCCTTCCGGCCCGCCGAGTCCCCGCCGTGCGTGCGGCTTGGGCGGCATAGCCATTTCGGGATCAAGTTGCGAAACCGCCTTGGTAAGCACGCTGTCGGCGCTGTCCCCCACTTTCAAAACCGGACCTTCCTTGGAACCCTTCAACACCCCTTCGAGCGTATCGAGATGCAGCCGCGCCTTGGCACGATCGCCGCTGTGACAACGCACGCAAGAGGCCTTGAACATGGGTTCAATATCCTTGGCAAACGTCACCCCCTCGGCGGTGGCCGCCGGCGGCAATTTGCTCCAGTCCACCGGTGCCGCCAGTGAGGAGAGCCCCACCACCGAACCGGCGAGAATCATAACAGTCAATTTATTCATGGTTTGTATTAGTTGAATGAACGGTTGACATCATGGCGTTTTGGCGGCCCGCGTCACGCAAAAAATCACCTGGCCCCGCCGGGGCGCGGAAGGGTTGGCAACGCCACATTCCGCTGATCTTTGATGGCATGATCCGCGGGCTGGTTTTCGCCGGACCAGATTTTCCGGGAGGTCCACGGCGCGGACGGCGCGCGCCAAAACGGGTCAGCCGGCGGCAACCCGAGCGGCAACAGCCCGACCGCGCATAAATACAGGCTGCCGGTGGAAATATAACCTTCGCCCAAATCCGGTTGATGTCCGCAAAAGCCGATTTGCAGCCAGCCATTCGCATCGAACGTGGCCGGCGCTTCAATCAGCTTGTGAATCACTGCTGTCAACGCTGACCGCACCTGCGCCGGCCGGATGTTTGGCGGCAACTCCCGCAGCCAGGCCATTTGCGCCAGCACCTGAAACGCGCCGAAACGATACGTGATCGAACGGCCCAGCGCCGGGAAAGTGCCATCCGGCGCGATCAGCCGCTCCTGGATTTCCGCGTAGCGCCGCGCCCTTTCTAAAACGACTCCAAAGGCAGGCGCAAAATTCGCATCCCGCCGCTTCAGCACTGCCAGCACGTCCAGCAGCATGGGCTGAATGACAAAGCTGTTGTAATAATCAAAATGGAAAAACTCGCCATCGCCGTAGGCGCCATCGCCCAGATACCAGCCCAGCATGTCATGCACACAACTTTCCAGGCGATCTTCCATTGTCGGCTCGCCAAATTCCAGCAACGCCGTTTCCACCATGGCGGCAAACATCACCCAATTGCTGCCGTGCGGACGGCCGATTTTCCGGGTCGAGATCAAAGCGGCCACCACCTGACTTTTGACTTTTGGTTCCAGCGGCTCCCACAACACTTTCGGGGCGCGCACCAGCGCCTGCGCCAAAAATGCGGCGTCCACCAGCGGCTGTCCGCCCGACGTGAAGTTCATGAAATCCGCCGATTGCGGATCGGTGGCCGCATCCAACGCCGCCTGCGCCAACTGAATGTATTCCCGTTGCAATGTGCGTTCCTCGCCCGCCAAACCTTCCAAACCCAGCCAGGGAGCCAGTCCGCAGACCAGCCGGCCAAACGCTTCCAGATAGGTGTATTTTGCGCGGTTGGCGCCTGGTCGCTCCTCCACCGGCATTTTCAATTTTAGCTCGCGGCGGGCCAGATTGGCCAACACAGGCCGGGCGACTTTGTCAGCCACGGCGACCCAATATTTTCGCGGCCCGGCAACATCCGGTAAGGCCGGCAAATTTTCTGCCGACAATAACGGCAATCCACTGGCGCCCAGCGCGCTTAACACTGCCGCCGATTTGAAAAATTCGCGTCGTGATTTCATGCCTGCTTAAATTGCCCAAAACCTCGTCCGCGTCACGGAAAATCCACAGCCCCGGCCATCACGGAATCACCCCTAAAATTTTGCTGTTGCACATGCTTGCCGGGTCAAACCCATGAGTTTGCTCTCTGACAAAGCAGGCCATGCACCGCGTCGGAAAAGGAAAAGGCCGGACACTATTCCGGCCTTCACAACACAATTTCTAAATGATTTTGCTGGGGTCACTACGCCCAACAGCAATAGATTATCCCATCCCGGTTTTTCCGCCTGTCACCAATGCTGGTGACAAAACCCGCCGGCCGCATTCCGCTCAAGGTCATGCCCCGGCTCCCACTTGCCGCCCGATCCCAAACTTTTGAACCAACGGTTGGCAAAGAAGTTTTTAAACAGGCGCCCCGG
Organism: bacterium; assembly: GCA_021813325.1. Lineage (GTDB taxonomy): Bacteria > Verrucomicrobiota > Verrucomicrobiia > Limisphaerales > UBA11358 > UBA11358. Next base: position 18,607 of record JAKALA010000010.1, read on the forward strand.
AAACCCGGGGGAGGCATGTGATGAAGGATCAGGTTGCGATCCGGGTTTGCGGATGATTATTCCTCGTGCGTGGCGGCCTGTTGAGCGCGAAGAATATCGTGCAAGGTCAGCAAGCCAACCAGCGGGCCTGCCGGATTTTCCTGGAGCAAGAGCAGTCCGGTCTTGGATTCGATCAATTGCATTTCCACATCCCGCAGGGGCAAACTGGGATTGCAAATGGTGGCTTCCGCCAGCACGGGCCGGCGTTTTTCGCGCAGGGCCTGATTGCCTTCGATCCGGGTCAGCACGCCGCAAATTTTGCCTTCGACCACCACCGGGAACTGTGCGTAAGGATAATTTTGCAGCAACTGTTGCAGTGGTTTGGGTTCGAGCGATTGGGCGGCCACCGGCTTGGGGTTGGACAGGTGGACCACCGGTTGGTTTTGCCATTCCCGCAAGTCACGCGGTGGGACGAAGCGTTCCACCACATGCCCGTCCTGGTCGAGCAAGGCATCATAAAAGTTGAGACGGACCATGCGCCGGCTCACCGCCTGGCTGATCAGGGCGGCCAGCATCAGTGGCGGAACCAGGGAAAATTGGTGGGTCATTTCAAAGACGATCAAAATACTGGTCACCGGCGCGCGCACCACCGCTCCCAGTGTCGCGCTCATGCAAACGATGGTCAGCATCGCCACGCCTTCCTGCGAGATGGGATAAACCAACTGCGCCAAGCCGGCAATGAGCATTCCGGTCATCGCGCCAAAAAATAGTGTCGGTGAAAAAATGCCACCGCATCCGCCCGTGCCGTAGCAGGCCACTGTGGCGATAAATTTGGCCGCCAGCAGAATCGCCGCTGTTTGCCAGAGCAATTTCCCGGTCAACGCTTCGGACAAGTCATCGTAACCCAGGGCGAAAACGCCGAGTTTGCCCGTGTGCAAAAACACCGCCACGCCCAGACCCCAGCAAATCAATCCCCCGACGGCCGGGCGCAGCCACTGCGGCACCGTGATGACGCGTTTTTGCCGGGCGCGCAGGCCCAGGGAGGCTTGTTGAAAAGCGACGCCCACCAAGGTGCCGGCCAAAGCCACCAGCGGCACCAGCAGATAGGAGTGCCAGGTTGGCTCGCCAATGACGGCCAACGTAAACGAAGGCTGGGGACCGATGACGCCGTGCGCGACCAAGGCTCCAAGCAAGGCTCCGGTCAGCACGCTGCCCAGCAGGCGGCTGTTCAAATCGCCAATGATTTCCTCGAGGACGAACGTGATCCCGGCCAGCGGCGTGTTGAAGGCGGCGGCCAGCCCCGCCGCCGCTCCGGTGGCGGCCCCGAGGCGGCGTTTTTGTTTCGGATCGCCGGCTACGCCAGCCAGCAATGAGCCGGCCGCGCCGGCCAGTTGCACGCTGGGGCCTTCGCGCCCCAAGCTGCCGCCGCCGCCGATTTGCAGGGTGGCGGCAATGAATTTCACCCAGATGACGCGAAACGGAACATAACCAAAGTTTTTCCAAAAGGCGGCTTTGAGTTGCGGAATGCCGCTGCCGGCGGCGTCCGGACAGAACGCACTGAGCAGCCATCCCGAGATCAGCGAAGTGGTCAAAATGATGACCAGCGAACCCCAGATGAACGTGGAATGGGCAAAGCCGGACAGATGGGCAATGCCATGCCGGTAGCAGAAATTCATGGCCACTTGAAACATCACCGCCACCCAGCCGGCGACAAATCCATACGCGCAGGTTTTGAGAATCGTGCGTGGATTTTCCGGGAGTTTGGCCAGCCACTCGGCAATTAACTTCACCGGCCCATCCTGCCTCAAAAAGGTCCGGAGCGAAAGAATCAATCGTTTGAATTCACCAACCGGCCTGTCAAGCCCGCCTAAACTAACGCCCTGAACCTGAAAGGCGCATTTGAAACCGCGAATCCCCGCGAACCGCGGATGCGGCCATGGATTCCAGAAAAACCGGCTTGCGCCCCGTGAGGGAAACGTTGCGGGCGGGCCGAACCGTCGGCCAACCGGCTTGTTTTGCGTGGCTCGGGTGGTTCGCGACTCGTTCCAACCGCGGAATTGGGGATTCAGCGTCCGGTTTTCCGATTTGCCACCTGTGTCAATTTAAGCGATAATAAGCACCCGTTTTTACGGCCATTTTATGAAACCCCAAGTCGAAATCTACGACACGACCCTGCGCGACGGCGCCCAGGGCGAAGGCATCAATTTCTCGGCCGTGGACAAGCTCCGCATTGCCGAGAAGCTCGATTCGTTCGGGGTTCACTATATTGAAGGCGGCTGGCCGGGCAGCAATCCCAAGGACATGGAATTTTTCCAGCAGGCCGCCAAACGCAAATGGAAAAACGCCCGGATTTCAGCTTTTAGCATGACGCGCCGCAAAGGCGTGGCGGTGGAGCAGGATGAACTCATGCGCCTGATCCTCGAAGCGAAGACGCCGGTGGTCACCATCGTCGGCAAGACCTGGCTGTTGCATGTCACCGAGGTGTTGCGCGCCAAGCCGGATGAAAATCTCGGCATGATCGGCGACACGATCAAATACCTGAAGGATCACGGGAAACAGGTCATCTACGACGCCGAACACAGCTTCGACGGTTTTGCTGACGAACCGGAATACGCGCTCGCCACGTGGCAGGCGGCGGAGAAGGCTGGCGCGGATTGCATTGTGCTCTGCGAAACCAACGGCGGTCGCCTGCCCGGCGAAATCGCCAAAACGGTTGCCTTTGCCAAATCCCAATTGAGTTGCCCCATTGGTATTCATACGCACAACGATTGCGGTTTCGGGGTTGCGAATGCGATTGCCGCCGTGGAAGCCGGCGCGATGCAGGTTCAAGGCACGATCAACGGTTTTGGCGAGCGCACCGGCAACTGCAATCTCATCAGCGCCATTCCAGCGTTGCAATTGAAACTGGGCCTGCGCTGCGTGCCGGAAAAGTCCATGCCGAGGTTGAAGGAGCTTTCCGAATTTGTGAACGAGGTGGCGAACATCCGTCATGACGTCCGCGCGCCGTGGGTTGGCCAGACCGCCTTTGCGCACAAGGGCGGCATGCATGTCCACGCCATCGAACGGGTGGCGCGCAGCTACGAGCACATCAATCCCGAGCGTGTTGGTAATTTCCGTCGCGTGCTTGTGAGCGACATGTCCGGGCGCACGAACATTCTGATGAAAGCCAGGGAGCTCGGTTTCAAGCTTTCGCCCGAGGCGCCCGAAACGCGCGAGATCACCGCCAGGGTCAAGGAACTCGAAGCCGCCGGTTATGAATACGAAGCCGCCGAGGCGTCGCTGGCGTTGCTCATCCGCGGCACGTTGGATCACAATCCGGAACTGTTGTTCACGGTGGATACCTATCACGTTTCAATGCGCCGCGATAAAAAGGAATCCATTTGCGAAGCCACCGTTAAAGTGCGTGTCGATGACCGGATTTCGCATACTGTGGCCGAGGGCGACGGTCCTGTGAACGCGCTCGACGGCGCGTTGCGCCAGGCGCTCATCAAGTTTTTCCCAAAACTGAAAAACGTGGCGCTCACGGATTACAAAGTGCGCATCATCAACGGCACCACCGGCACCGGCGCCAAGACGCGCGTGCTGATCACCTCCAGCGATGGCAAACGCGAATGGGGCACCGTCGGCGTCAGCGAAAACATCATCGAAGCCAGCTTGCAGGCGCTCGTGGACTCGATGGAATACGCGCTGTTGAAAAAATAATTTCACCGCCGTGGCGCGGAGGCGCAGAGTGTTTTGTGAATTCATCTCTGTGTCTCGGCGTCTCTGCGGTTAATAAAATATGACTGAAATTCCGAAAGCCTACGAACCGCAGTCCGTCGAGGACAAGTGGTATGACTTCTGGCAGAAGCAAGGCTGCTTCACCGCCGATCCCAAGTCTGCGAAACCGGCGTATTCCATCGTCATTCCGCCGCCGAACGTCACTGGGATGCTTCACATGGGGCACGTCTTGAATAACACCATTCAAGACATCCTCAGCCGCAAGGCGCGCATGGACGGCAAGGAAGTGCTCTGGTTGCCCGGCACTGATCACGCTGGCATCGCCACGCAGGTGCAGGTCGAGAAGGCGCTGAAGAAGGAAGAGAAGAAAACCAAATACGATTTAGGCCGCGAGGAATTTCTCAAGCGCGTCTGGGCGTGGAAGGAAGAAAAAGGCGGCATCATCATCAACCAGCTCAAGAAGCTCGGCGCGAGCTGCGATTGGACGCGCGAACGGTTCACGATGGACCCGGAATATTCCCGCTGCGTGCAGAAAGTGTTCGTCGAACTTTACAAGAAAGGCCTCATCTACCGCGGCAAACGCATGGTGAACTGGTGTCCCGTTTCGCAAACCGCGCTTTCCGACGAGGAAGTGGAAATGAAGCCGCAGAAAGGTTTCATGTATCATTTTCGCGTGGAAGCGGTCCAGGCGGATGGTTCACCAGTGAAAGTAGCGGCGACGCCCTCGTCGCAGTCCGCCGTATCCGCGCCGCCTCCGTCGCGTCCCACAGAAACGCCGAGCGTGGGCGCTCGGGATACCGTCGGCGACGAGGGCGTCGCAGCTACCGGCTGCGGCCCCGAAATGGACGACGCCGGGCGCCTCTGGTTGACCATCGCCACCACGCGTCCCGAAACCATTCCCGGCGACACTGCCGTGGCCGTGAACCCGAAAGACCCGCGCTACGCGCCGCTCATCGGCAAGTTCATTGTGCGGCCGCTGCCCGCCGAATTGCCGCTGGCGCAGAAGCTTATCCCCATTGTCGGCGACGAGCATGTGGATTTTGCCTTCGGCACCGGCGTGCTCAAGGTCACGCCCGCGCACGACAAGGCGGACTTCGACATTGGCACGCGCCACCAGCTGCCGCTCATCGAAGTGATCAACGCCGACGGCTCCATGAACGCCCTGGCGGGCGGGCCACTGGCTGGACTCGATAGATTTAAGGCGCGCAAGGTCGCCGTGGAATTGCTCAAGGAGCAAGGTGCGTTCGTGGAGGAAAAACCTTACGAGAACAACGTCGGGTTCAGCCAGCGCGCGGATGTGCCGATTGAACCGCGCTTGAGCGAGCAATGGTTTTTGAAATATCCAGCCGTGGCGCAATCCAAGGCGTGCGTGGAACAGGAAGATGAGTCGGTGGGACGCTCGCCCCGCCAGTCGAAAATACAATTTCATCCGCAGCGGTGGGCGAAAGTCTATGACCACTGGCTGACGAACATTCAGGACTGGTGCATCAGCCGCCAGCTTTGGTGGGGACATCGAATTCCGGTGTGGGAACGAACTTTTGACTGTTTCAGTATTGGTTCTGTTTACACTTCCGTTTCTGATCTGCTTTCAATCAGCTCAAAAACGCAGGAATTCATCGGCAAAGAATCTTCCGATGTCGTGGTGATAATTGATGGAAAGCAAGTCACTACCGACGCCAAAAAACTTTTGGATCTCGGACTTGAGTTGAATAAGACGGACGAAGAGGTGCGCGAAATCAAAGTTCAAGTTTGCACCGTAAACTCAAAAATTATTTCAGCGTTGGAACTTGAGCGTTGGGAACAAGACCCCGACGTGCTCGACACGTGGTTCAGTTCGTGGCTGTGGCCGTTCGCCACGATGGGCTGGCCGGAACAGACCGCGATGTTGAAGAAATTTTATCCGACCACCGACCTCGTCACCGGGCCGGACATCATTTTCTTCTGGGTAGCGCGCATGATCATGGCCGGCTACGAGTTCATGGGCACGCCGCAGTTTGCGCTGCCGGACGCCATGCCATTCCGCAACGTCTATTTCACCGGCATCATCCGCGACAAGCAGGGCCGCAAGATGTCCAAGACGCTGGGTAATTCACCCGATCCGCTGGAGCTTATTGCCAAATATGGCGCCGATGCGCTCCGCTTTGGCACGATGCGCAGCGCGCCGCTTGGGCAGGACGTGCTGTTCGACGAGAAGGACGTGGAACTGGGCCGCAATTTCTGCAACAAGCTTTGGAATGCCTGCCGCTTCCGCCAAATGCAGAGTGGCGGCGACGCCGCGTCGCCGAATTGCGCCGAGGGCGGCGCAGCCACTTTTGAAGCCGAGATTAATCCCGAGTTGCTCACTTCGGATGACAAGTGGATTCTTCTTCGCCTGGATCAGGCCATCAAGGAAGTCAGCGAGGCGTTGAACACCTACAATTTCGCGACCGCCGTGCAGGCTCTTTACCGTTTCTTCTGGAGCGAGTATTGCGACTGGTATGTCGAGGCGAGCAAGGCGGCGTTCTTTGGCGAAGACGCCAAGCTCAAAGCGAACAAGCTCGCCGTCATTGATTTTGTGCTTGGCAATACCATCCGCCTGTTTCATCCATTTTTGCCGTTCATCACGGAAGAATTGTGGCACGGCATGGGTTTCAGCCAGGAAATGCCGGAAAATCTCGGCGGCACAACCATCATGTTTGCGCCGTGGCCCAAACCGTTCAGTGCGGAAGAACGCGATTATTTTGGACTTGATGCCGCAGCGGATCAAATTGCCACAGCCAAATATGAACTCGTCGGGCTCGGCCGCAATTTGCGTCGCGAATTAAAACTCGACCCGGCGAAGAAGTTGAAATTCATCCTCAGACCGGCGGGCGATCTGGCCGCGTCCGAAGTCGAAGTGTTGAAATTGTTGCTCAACGCTGAAACGGTGGAAGTGGTTGGAAAAGACTGGTCGCCGGCCAAAGGCACGCCAAGCGCATCGAATGGATTGGGCGAAATTTATTTGCCGCTGGAGGGCTTGATTGATCTTGGCGCCGAGAAGGCACGCCTGACAAAGGAACAGGAAAAAATTCAGGCCGAAATTGCCAGGGTGGAAGAAAAACTGGCGAATCCAAACTTCACGCAAAAAGTTCCCGCCAAGGTGCTGGACGAGCACAAACAGCGCCTCGCCGACTGGCAGACCAAGCTGGCCCAAGTGAAAACGTCACTCGAAGCGTTGGGCTGAAGTTTGACTTTTTCCGGCGATTCATCGCGGTTGCCGGGATGAATTTAGCGCATTTGTGAAATCGTCCGACGCGTGTGATGCGGGCGCTCACATGATTTTCAGCTTGGGCAAATCCTGGGAATCAATCAGGCCCACCGGTTCGTTCTTGGCATTGACCACGATGAGATCGTCGATGCTCCGCTCGTTGAAAATTTTCAAAGCTTCGGCGGCCAAAGCGGTTTCGCGAATGTGAATGGGGTTTCGCGTCATGACTGTTTTCAGTGTTTTCGCGAGCAGATTTTCATCCGCCGCCATGTGTCGGCGGAAGTCGCCATCGGTGAAAATACCCACCAGTCTGTTGCGGGCATTGACCACAGCCAGACTGCCGGATTTGGCGTGGGTCATCACCAGCAGCGCTTCCTTCACGGAAATATCCTCCCGCGCCACGGCATTGCGTTCGCCGCGGCGCATGATCTCGCCAACTTTCAGCAACATGGCCCGACCGATGGCGCCGCTGGGATGATATTTGGCAAAATCCTTTTGCTTGAAGCCGCGCGCCTGCAACATGGCCATGGCCAGCGCATCGCCCATGACCAGCATGGCGGTGGTGCTGCTGGTTGGCGCCAGGTTAAATGGACACGCTTCCTTGGGAACTTTTGTGATGAGCGCCAGATCGCTGTGCTGGGCCAGCGATGATTTGGCATTGCCCGTCATGGTGATTATTTTGACGGAAAAACGTTTCAATGCGGGCAGGAGATTGAGCAGTTCTTCCGATTCGCCGGAGTAACTGAGGGCGAGAATCACATCGCCGTCGTTCACGATGCCGACATCGCCATGCAAGGCGTCAACGCTGTTCAATACCACGGCGGTGGAGCCGGTGCTGGTGAGGGTGGCGGCGATTTTGGAGCCGACATTGCCGGATTTGCCAATGCCAACAATGACGATTTTTCCGCGCCCCTTCAGGGCGGAAATGATGGCGTCAACCGCCTGGTCAAAGGATTGATCCAACTGCGAACGGACGGCTTTTAACGCCGCCAGTTCGATGTCGAAAACTTCACGGGCTTTGGCGAGATGGCTCACCCCGGCAGTTTGCCGCAATGCCTGCGGATTTCAACCGCGAATCCGGCAAGAACTCAGGCGCCGCTGTTGGAGAATTGCCAGGTGACCGTTTGTTGTCGGCGCGAATTCGGGCGGAAAGTGTCCGTGAGGTGGCCTGCAAAAATGGCATCGCCAGACCGGGCGATTCGCGGGGCAAACACCGGGAGGAACTGGTGGAAAAACGGGGTGCTAATCCGTGTTGGGGTAGGAGCCCAGGATTTTCACGAAATGGCAGTGTTTGCCGAGGTGTTGAATGGTTTTGGCGACTCTCGCGTCGCGGTAATGGCCGGCGCAGTCGATGAAGAAGAAGTATTCCCAGGCCTTGCGTTTGCTGGGGCGGGATTCAATCTTCGTCATGTTGATTTTGAATTTGCGGAAGGCACTGATCGCTTCGTGCAGGGCGCCGGATTTGTCGGCCACGCTAAGCATGAGGCTGGTGCGATCGTCACCGGTGGGCGGACTGCATTGCCGGCCTAGGACGATAAACCGGGTGACGTTGACGGTGTTGTCCTGGATGTTCCTGGCCAAAATTTTGAGTCCATATTTGTCCGCGGCGAGGGCGCCGCCGAGTGAGGCGGAAAACTTGTCCTGCGCAGCCAGTTCGGCGGAGCGGGCGTTGGAAGAGGCTTCGACAATTTCCACGCGCGGCAGGTTTTTGGCGAGCCAGCCGCGGCATTGCGCATAGGATTGTGGATGCACGTAAAGTTTCTTGAGTTTGGCCAGCGGCACGTTGCTCATCAGGCATTGCTCGATGTCCAGGACGATCTGCGAAACAATCTTCAAATCGCTGTCCACGAACATGTCTAGCGTGTGGGTGACGACGCCTTCGGTGGAGTTTTCCACCGGCACCACGCCGTAATCCGCATGGCGGCGGCTCACCTCGGTGAACACATCGCCGATGGTTTTTTGGGCGGAATAGCTCAGGCTCGCGCCGAATTTTTGCACGGCGGCCTGATGGGTAAACGTGGCTTCCGGTCCGAAATACGCGATGGTCATGGTCTTTTCCAGCGCCAGGGCGCTGGACATGATTTCGCGATAAATGGCGCGGAGCTGGTCGTTGGTGATCGGCCCGGCATTTTGCGCGCAGACGCGGTCGAACACGGCGCGCTCCCGGTGCGGCGCGTAAATTTCCTCGCCGGCTTTGAGTTTGATGTCACCAATGGCCAGCACGTGTTTGGTGCGCTGGTTGAGCAGCCGGACGATTTGGGCGTCGAGCTTGTCAATTGCCTGGCGATGTTCGGGAAGGCTCATTTACGGAAGAATGCTGAATTAGGCTTGAAGAATCAATCCGTTCCTCGGCTTAAATTCATTGACTTTGGGCGGAAAAATCCCATCCTTGGCAGCCCAATTCGCGGGAACGGCCAACCGCCGTTTGACCCGCCCCCGGAAAGGAAGTGAGTGCATTGACAGAGATTAAATTGAAAAAAGGCGAACCTGTGGAACGTGCGTTGCGTCGGCTGAAGAAAAAAGTCGATCGCGAAGGCACGCTCAAGGCGGTGCGCACGCGCCGCCAGTTTGAAAAGCCGAGCGCCGTCCGTCGTCGCAAGGAAAAAGTCGCCCGTTTCTCCGCCATGCTCGCCGCGCGTCACGCGGATGACTAGGCCGTGAGTTACATTTACATTTCCCCAGCCGGGCGTGTCCGTTAGGATGCGTCCGGTTTTTGTTTTGGCCGTGGCTGGAACACCACTAAAATCTTAGAGATTAAATCGATAATGTATTCTTTTTCAACCTGCTGGAATTCGGGACGCCACACGGATGGGCGCGAGATGCTGCGCGAAATTCGCGATTTGGGTTTTGAATACGCCGAATTGAGCCACGGCATTCGCATCAGCCTGCTGCCGGGAATTTTGGATGCGGTCTCCGCCGGCGAAATCAAGATTTCCACGCTGCACAATTTTTGTCCGCTGCCGGTGGGCGTCAACGTGCCGGCGCCCAATCTCTACGAATTTTCCTCGGATCGTTCACGCGAGCGAGAACTGGCGGTCAAATATACGCTCAAGACGTTTGAGTTTGCCGCCCGCGTCGGCGCGCGTCTGGTGGTGCTGCATTCGGGGCGGATGGATTTGAAGGATTACGGCAGCAAACTGGAGGCGCTGATTGAGAAAGGCGAGCGGAATTCGCCCAAGTATGAAAAAGTGCTGGCCGAGGCCATGGCCAAGCGGGACGCGCGCAAGGAGGGTGCCATGCAGCGGCTTTACGAATGTTTGAAAATCATCATCCCGGAAGCGGAAAAGCGGGGTTTGATGCTGGGCTTCGAAAATCGTGAAGCGGTGGCGGAAATTCCGCTGGATCACGATTTTGATTATTTCTTCCGCGATTTTGACAGCCCGAATGTGGCTTACTGGCATGATTGCGGCCATGGCCAGATCAAGGAAAACATGGGTTTCATGCGCGTGACGGAGCAGCTCGACAGCCTGTCGAACCGTCTGGCGGGTTTTCATATCCACGACGTGCAGGCGCCGTTGCGGGATCATTGTCCGCCCGGCAGCGGCATGATTGATTTTGCGGCCATCAAGCCGTTCGTAAAACCCGAGCATATCAAGGTGTTTGAGTTGAGTCCCAAGGTTCCGGTGGATGCTGCCAAGCAAGGGGTCGCCTATCTGAAGAATCTTTGGGGCGAAGGTTAACCTCTTCGCGAACGATGGTGTTTTGCCGCCGGCGGAACGTGGCCGTTTCATGCCACGGGACATTTGTCAGCCGGCAGGTTAGTTATCCATGATATTCAATATGCCTGTTTTGGTTTCAACCGTTCGCCTGCCTCGAGGTTTGCGCCGATCAGGCGGTGCGCGATTTTTTTTCAACGGCCCGATGCTTTTGACGCGCAGATGGCGCCTGACCGGATTGGTGTTGTTGCTGCTGGGGCAAATCTCGCTTCGGGCCTTTACCTCAAACGAGGTGCGCACGGTGGTGAGTTCCTTCAATTCCAATTTCCTGTCGGTCAGCGGCACCAACGGTTACATCAAGGATACGCAAACGGGCGGCGTGGCCTATTTCTGGGGACAGGCGGAGATGATCGAATGTTACCTCGACGCCTACGAGTGGAGTGGCGATCCGGTTTACAAAGGAATGATCACCAATCTGCTCAACGGTTTTATAGTCAATAACGGCTCTTCCTGGTCGTATAATGAATACAACGACGACATTCTCTGGGCGGTGATCGCGTTTGCGCGGGGCGGCGTGGATTGCGGAAACTCCGGTTATTGCGCCATCGCCAAGGCCAATTTCGACATGGTCTATGCGCGGGGATGGGATTCTAAACTCGGCGGCGGATTATATTGGCGCGACAGTGACAGAGCTTCCAAGAATGCGTGTGTCAACGGCCCGGGCGCCATCGCGGCGTGTTTGCTGTATCAGGTTTACAACGACCCCGGTTATCTCAGCAAAGCCAGCGCCATCTACGCCTGGGAACGCTCGGTGTTGTTCAATCCGGGCAGCGGCGCCATTTACGACAGCATTGGAACGAATGGTTCAATCAGCTATTGGGCCAGCACCTACAATCAGGGCACTTTCATTGGCGCGGCCAATTTTCTCAATCAAACCAACGATGCGTTGCTGGCCGCCAATTTTACCATGACGGGCTTGTCCAGCGGCGGCCTTCTTCCGGAGTATGGCATCGCGGGCAACAATTCGGGATTCAACGCCATTTTTCTGCGCTGGATGGTTCGCTTCATGCACGATCGCGGCCTGAAAAGTTATTACGAACCCTGGCTGCAACTCAATGCCACCGCTGCCTGGAACATTCGCCGTTCCGACAACTTATCCTGGTGCCAGTGGCAGCATCCGACCCCGGCCGGAACCAATTTTTATGCGTGGGACTGTATTTCCTCGTTTTCAGCCCTGCTCGCGGCGGATCCCACGGAAGGCGCTTCGCCCGGGGCCGTGCCCACGGATGAAATCGGCTATTGGCCGTTGGATGCTCAAAGCGGCAGCTCTGCGGTGGATATTTCAGGCAATGGCAACAATGCCGCGCTGACCGGGCCCATTTGGAATTCAGCCGGACGTTTTAAGAATTGTCTTACCTTCAATGGAACGAACAGCTACGCGCAAATCCAGCGTCCGGTGGCGAATGACTTCAGCCTCGCATTTTGGGTGAAAACCACGCAGAACACGGCCGTGGGCCAGTGGTATAACGGAGCTGCGCTGGTGGATGGCGATGCCTCCGGCCCGGCGAATGATTTCGGCACGGGATTGGTCGGCGGTCGGTTTGCATTCGGTGTGGGCAACCCGGACACCACGGTTCTTTCGGCGACCGCCATTAACAACGGCGTCTGGCATTATTGTGTGGCCACTCGTCAGGAGGCCACCGGCGTCATTTGTGTCTATGTGGATGGCAGTTTGCAAGGGACGAAGACCGCAACCAAAAACACGCTGTCAGCCACGTCAAATTTGTATTTCGGACGCTACGCCTCCGGGGGCGGATTTTTCAACGGCAGCCTGGATGAGGTCAGGATTTTTGACCGGACCTTGAGCGGTATCGAAGTGGCCGCGCTGTATGCCAGTTGTCAGCAGGCTCCCCCGACGGCGCCGGCTAATTTCACCGCCACGCCCGTCAACGGCGTGGTGCGATTGAACTGGTGGTCGTCGCCCGCCGCGACGAGCTACAACGTGAAGCGGTCGCTCTATGCGGGCGGACCTTACACCACGATGACCAACGTGGTTTCGGCCAGTTTTGCGGATGCGGGCATCGTCGCCAATCGGACCTATTATTACGTGGTTTCGGCGGTGAACGTGGCGGGCGAAGGTCCGGATTCCGCCCCGGCCAGAGCCAACACTTCCTCGCTGGTTGTCAACCTGAAGGCGGAGGCGATTTCCGGGGTCGCCAGCGGCGCGCAGATTTCGGTGTGGCCGGATGTCAGCGGCAACGGTTACAACGCGGTTCAGCCCATGTCTGTGAACCAGCCGACTTATGCGGCGAACGCCATCAATGGCCGGCCGGCGGTTCACTTCAACGCGGCAAACAGCTCTTGCCTGTGGCTGCTGCGCCCGGTGCAGGATGACTTTACGATCATGCTGGTTTTTCAAAGCACGCAGGGCGTCAACACCGGCGTTGCGTTTTGGAATGGCGCCGGGCTGGTAAACGGTGAACAGAGCGGCGCCGTCAATGATTTCGGCATGTCGATCAACGCGGATGGTCGCGTTCTGGCCGGCACGGGCAATCCGGATAAAACCGCGGTTTCCGCTCCCGGTTTCAATGACGGGCGGCCGCACATCGTCACGTTCAAGCGCACCATGAGCACCGGCGTCATCATGCTCTACGTCGATGGAGTAGTGGTTGGAGTGGCGACCGCCGCGAGCAAGCAGTCGTTGACGGCGCCCAACGTTTTGACCCTCGGGGCGCAGGCGGTTTTGAATAATTTTCTGACCGGCGATATTGCCGAGGTGCAGATTTATAATTCGCCCCTGTCGGACCTTGACCAGATCAACCTGGAAAATTCGCTGAAATGCAAATACGCGATCGGGGCGGCAGCCGCATTGACGGCGCCAGTCGGTTTGGCGGGTTCAGCCGGCAATCGCCAGATTACACTCACCTGGCCGTTGATCGCCGGCGCCAGCGGTTACGATCTGTGGCGCTCCACCAACAACGGTAACGCTTACGAGCTGGCCGCCGCCGGTGTGAATGCGGGCGGTTACACCGACACCCATGCCGCCAATGGCCTGGTGAACTACTACAAAGTGGCGGCGCTTGACGCCTGCGGTGAAGGCGCGAATTCGGCGGCGCTGGGAGTGCTGTTGCCGTTGCCGTCGCTGAGTATGAATGTGGGTTCCGGATCACTGGCCTTGAGCTGGCCGGATTGGGCGACGGACTGGCAATTGTATTCCGCGACCAACCTGACGCCGCCGGTCTCGTGGACGCTCGTGCCCAACGCGACGTCCGCCACCAATGGCGCTTTCCACATAAATCTGCCGGTGGATGGCGGCACGCACCTCTTCCGTCTGTCGTCACCTTGAAGTTGCAAGCATTGTCCGAACTCGCAGTTTGCCGGGCCAGGCAATTTGCATTGCGCTTCCAAGCCTTTGCGGGAAAATCGGCGCGTGAATTCCTTGCGTGAACCGGCCCGGCAAATTGTGGAGCGCCTGCATCGTGCGGGATTCACCGCGTTTTGGGTGGGCGGCTGTGTCCGGGATTTTTTGCTGAGACTGGAACCGCATGATTTCGACATTGCCACGGATGCCCGTCCGGAGCAGGTGGAGAGATTGTTTGAGCGGACCATTCCCGTGGGCCGGAAATTCGGGGTGGTGATCGTCCTGCTTCAAGGCCGGCAATTTCAAGTCGCCACATTTCGTGCGGAAGCGGAATATCGCGACGGTCGGCACCCCGAAAAAATTGCGTTTGCCAATGCCGAGGTCGACGCGACGCGACGTGATTTCACTGTGAACGGACTTTTCTTCGATCCGATTAACCAGAAGCTGCATGACTGGGTCGGCGGCGAAAGCGATTTGCGGGGAAAAATCATCCGCACCATTGGCAAAGCGGAGGAACGATTTGGCGAGGATCATTTGCGCATGCTGCGCGCCGTGCGTTTTGCCGCGCGCCTGAACTTTACCATCGAGCCAAACACGCTGGCCGCCATCCAGAACCTCGCGCCCAAAATCAAAGCCATCAGCGCGGAACGCATTCGCGATGAGCTGGTGAAATTATTCGCGTCGCCAGAAGCGGGCAGCGTGGGCAGTCCTCTGCCCGCCGATCCCTTGCAAACGGACGTCGGCGTGCACGGAGCGGCGCGCTCCACCTCGCCCGCAGCGCGCGGCTTGATTTTGCTGCGCGACAGCGGATTGCTGGAGCACGTTTGTCCGGAACTGGCGGCGACGATCACCTGCGAGCAGTCGCCCGATTTTCATCCGGAAGGCAGTGTGTTTAATCATCTTTGCCTGATGCTTGAGCAAATGCCGACCGCGGCGCCGGAGTTGTTGCCGTGGGCGGTTTTGCTGCATGACATCGCCAAGCCGGTGACGGCGGAACGTGATGTCGCAACCGGGAAAATTACCTTCTACGGCCATGAGCGGGTTGGTGCCGAGATGGCGGAAAAAATCTTGTTGCGATTGAAATTCCCGAACAAACAAATCGAGGAAATCGTGGCGTGCGTCCGGCATCACATGCAGTTTAAAGACGTGAAGCAGATGCGCAAAGCCACGCTGCGCCGGTTGTTGCTGCGCGAGACCTTTCCGCTGGAATTGGAATTGCACCGGCTGGATTGCCTGGGTTCATCCGGACGGTTGGAGCATTACGAATTTCTCCTCGAACAGGCTGAAGCGTTAAAACATTCCCCCGCGATTCAGCCGCCCTTGTTGACCGGCCATGATCTGATCAAACTCGGAATTCAGCCTGGCCCCGCACTGGGCGCGCTGCTGGCGGAGCTTCGGGAACGTCAGTTGGCTGATGAACTGGTCACGGCGGCGGACGCATTGGAATGGCTAAAAAAGCAATTGCCGCGGCATGTCCGATGAACCGCTAGAACTGCCGATTGACGGCGTTTTGGATTTGCACACGTTTCGTCCGGGCGACGTGAAGGAGTTGGTGCCGGATTATCTGGCCGCGTGTCAGGCGCGGGGCATTTTGCAGGTGCGCATCATTCACGGCAAAGGCATCGGCAACCTGCGCCGGTCGGTGCATGCGCTACTGGCGAGAAATCCCGAGGTGATTTCCTTCACGCTCGACCATCCGCAATTTGGCGGGTGGGGGGCGACGCTGGTGCGGCTGCGTCCGCTGGCTGGATCGGCAGCATGATTCTGGCGGCGTCGCTCGGGCGCGGGAAAATCAGCAGTTTCTTTCCATTCGGCAAGGTTGCGAGTCCCACCGGAGTATTGGGAAAAAGCGAAAGTAATTCTTCGTCCGTGAGTAATTTCACCGGAAGTTCGGCGGCGGTTTTGGCGTGTGCTTGAGCCACGGGCGTCGAGCCCGGTGCTTTTGGTTGCGGCCGCAGCCAGAGGCTGACAATGGAGACCAGCGCCAGCAAGGCAAAGATCTGTTTGGCAGCGCGGCATTGCCGGCGACGGCGCAGCACCGCGCCGGCGGCGGCGAGAGTGGCGCTTCGGTGCGGTTGATCGTTCAGCAAATCGTGAAACAGCCGTTGTTTATCGCTTCTCATGGGACAAAAGTTGGGTTAGGACGGCGCGCAATTTTGCCCGGGTTCGCTCCAATCGGCTGGAAACCGATTTGGGCGTGGCTTCGAGGCGATCCGCAATTTCCTTGTGGCTCAGTTGATCGAAATAAAACCATTCCAGCAGTTCACGCTCGTCGGTATTCATGGATTGCAGCGCGCCGTCCAGGCAGGCTTCCAGGACCGAATCGGATTTGTCTTCGCAGTCGGGCAAGTCGGCCATGCCGATGATGGCGGCTTCGCGTTGCTTCTGTCGCCAGGATTTTGAAAGGTGCTGGCGAACCACGCGGGCCAGCCAGTTCCAAAGATGTTCCGCGCTCTCGACCCGGCGCAGTTTTCTGGCCGCAGTGAGAAATGCCGCTTGAACGGCGTCGTGCGCCAGCAGTTCCTCGCCGCGGGCAATCACCAGCGCAAAGCGAAACAGGCGCGGCTGGAACGAGGCGTAAAATTCCCCAAACGCCGTCTCATCGCCCCTGGCAATGGCGGTGACGAGCCGCCGGGCGGCGATGTCGGCGGACACGTCATGGTCTGGCGTGCTGGAGTTCTCCACGAGAAGGCGCGGGGTTCGTGCCGGAAGGGGCAGGGGCATGGTGTCGCCAGAAATCGTCATGCGTGACCACTCACTTACCGCCAGCGCCGCTGGATTTCAACTCCGTTTTGGTTTCGGTGGATTTGGGGTTCGTTCCCGAGGAGTTTTTTCGGAGCCGGTCATAGACCGCTTTTTGGCGCAATGCGGCAAGAGTTTGCTGAAGGGTTACATTTTGTTCCGGCGTGCCATTGAGCACCAAAATCTCCGCTTCAGGATGAAAGAGGATGGTGTTGTCTAACGGCTCGTTATAGGTGTCCTTCCAAACTTGCTGAATGGTTTTGAGAATGGCATCCAAGGTCAGCCCGCCGGAATTTGCATCGCTTAAAAGATCACCAATGAAAATGACCTGACAGATTTTTTCGGCTTCAACGGCACCACTTTTGCCCAGGAGCAACTGGTTGGCCTCGGGCAAAACACGCAGCATGGCCAGCGGGTGCCGGTCTGCGCGCAATTCCCAGCGCAAGGGGGTTTTATCGTTTTCAAACACAAGGTTCATGGCGTTGAAAATGTCGCTGGCCCGGACATTTTTTAACTGAAGGTTAATCATCGTCTGGCCCCAGTCTTGGCCATAGGCCTGGGGCATCGGCAGGATGTCGAACTGCTCTTTGAAATCTTCTCGCAAATCGCGCGCCACCTCAAACAACGGCAGGCCGTTAAAATCGACATTGGTGAGAATAATGCCCGGGTCAGACCAATCGTCGGGAATCCATTTATGTTCAACAGGCAGCCCGGTGGCGGGATCAATCTGCGTCGGTCCGGTCATCGGTGGCAGGGTCACATGTTGTATGCGTTGGTCCAACAATGGCTGATGCAAGACAGGCTGCGACCCAATCTGATTGACGGGAACGGGCAAGCCGGTGGTTGGATCGATCATCGGCCCACGCGGCATGACCGGTTGTTGGGCGGCGGCGGGGTGGCAAAACAGGGCGGCGGCGAGGACGAGGACGGGTGTGAAGGTTTTCATGGCAAAGGAATGTTCATGTCGGTTCACTCCGCATTAGCCCGAAATTTGCAAAATGCCTCGAAAAATTTTCGGGGCTACGGTTCAAGGCGAATTCAAAGGCGCAATTTCCATTTTGCGAATTTCAATTTCGCCGCCTTCGCTCTGGATGCCGATGAAGCCATTGGTCACGGTGCAGTCAGTGGTGGCATTCATCCATCGGCCATTGAGGTAGGACTCGATGGTCGCGCCCCGGCAGATGGTTTTGGCCACATTCCATTTGCCAACGGGACGTTCTGCCGATTCGCCGTGGAAGGGCAGGGGCGTATTGGCGTCTTTGCCTTGATGTTCTTTGGATTCAGCGCCGGCCATTAGAAAGAGGTCGCCCTGGCGGGTGTGTTTACCCTGCACTTGGACGCACCTTGGCCAGACTTTATCGGGCGTTTGAATGTGCAGCAGAATTCCGGTGTTGTCGGCTTTGGGCGCGACTTTCACGAAGCGCCATTCCACGGTGAGCACGTAATTGCTGAAACGGCTGGTGGTGCGCAGGTAGCCGGCGGGCTGGCCGGTGCAATGAATCAGGCCGTTGGTTACGCTCCAGGTTTTTAGCGGGTCCGCCTGGCCGTTCAGGCAAAAGGTAAACCCGTCCAAATTTTTTCCGTTGAACAAGCTGACCGGCTGCGAGGTTCTGGTGAGTTGCGCCAACAAATTGCCCGCTGTGAAAAGGATCAGCCCGAAACAGACGGCAATTTTCATGCGCGCAGGCTGCGGCGCGGGCTTTTTTTTGGCAAGTGGATTCGGCGGCTATTCGGTCAGTTCGGCCTGCCAGGCTTCAAATTGTTCCGCCAGATTGAGGTGTTTGAGATAATCCTGGCTGACGGGACTGGGCACCATGTTGGCGTGTTTGGCCTGCGCGTGTTGCAGGGCATTGGCAATGTGAACGATGCCCGCCAGGCAAATTGATTTGTTTCCGCATCGATGCGGGTGGTGATGGCAGGCGACCGCTTCGACCAACGGGATGGGCAATCCCCAGAGGGCCAGGAGATAGGCGCCGACTTCGGCATGCGTGGCCCCAAACTGTTTGCGTTCGACCTCGTGCAGCGGGGTGGCGGTTTCCTGGGATTCCGCATAGACCTGCGCGTATTCCGCCGGCAGGCCGTCGGCGAGAATCAATTTGCCAATGTCGTGCAAAACGCCGGCGGCAAACGCCGGCTTGAGGAGTTGTTGGTCTTCCAAGTGTTTTTTAAAAAGCTGCCGCCCCAAGGCCCCCGTTTGCGCCGAATGATGCCAGAGTTGGTCAATGGGAAAGCTGGGAAATTTCCGGCGGTCAAACCCGGAGAACAGCGGCACGGCCAGGGACAATGTCTGAATCACGGTTACGCCGAGCAACTGCACCGCTTCTTCCACGGAAAAGATTTGATGGCTGAAGCCGAAGAACGCCGAATTGGAGAGCTGCAACAGCTTGGCGCTCAAGGCCGGGTCTTGCGCGGCCAGTTCCGCAATGCGCTGGGAGGAGGCGTTGGGCGACTGCAACACGTCGGCGATCTGGAGATAAAGTTCCGGCACACTGGGCAGATTTTTGAGGCCGGCCACCAAGGCCGCCAACCGGTCGTTTTGCAGGCGGGATTTGACTTCCGTGACGTGCTTGATGCAATGGCGCAAGTCTTCCAAGCTGCAAGGCTTGCCCAGGAATTGATGCGTGAGGCCAACGCAGTTCACCACTTCGCTCAGGTCTGAATACCCCGACAAGACAATGCGCACCGTCTGGGGCGAGAGGCGGAAGATGTGGTTGAGCAGTTGCGCGCCGTTCATGCCGGACATGCGCATGTCTGTTACCACCACATCAAACGGTTTTTTCCGCGCCAGCGTCAACGCCTCCTCCCCGCTGCTGGCGAATTCCATGTCCCAATGAGATGTCATGGAGCGCATTCCCATGGTGAGAACACGAAGCATGGGCTGTTCGTCATCCACAAACAATACGCGGTTTTTGGGCCGGGGCTGGTCGGGGATGAGGAGGGCTGACGGCGAGCCTCCCGGCGCGCTTTGCCTGTGGGGGGCGCGCGCATCGCAACATAAATTGACCGGTGCCGATGGCATGTCAACCCTTCATCGGCAGACCGCAAGACTGACTTTAGGGCAATTTAGGGCAATATGGCCAGAACCTGTTCCAGAACTTTTTGCGGCGCAAGCGCGCGCAGGCATTCTTCCGGTTGGGCGAAGTGGCAGTTGGCGGAAAGACACGGAGCGCATGGCAAATCCAGCCGTAAGACGCTGTTTAACTGGCCGTAAGGACCGGTTCGCGCCGGTTCCGTGGGGCCGAACAACGCCACCAGCGGTTTGCCCAGCGCGGCGGCCACATGCATCGGCCCCGTGTCGTTGGTGATCATCAAGTGACAGCGGCGGACCCATTCGATCATTTCCGACAGCGAGGTGGCGCCGCAGAGGTTCAGACAACGTTCCGGCGCAGCGCGTTGGATGGTTTCGCCAAGGGGCTGGTCGCCGTTGTCGCCGAGCACCGCAAAACGGGCGTTCGGCAGACGCTGGGAAAGCGAACGGACGACTTCGGCAAAATAGTTCACGGGCCAGCGTTTGTTCTGCCAGCGCGCCCCCGGTTGCAGCGTAATCCACCGTTCGCCCTGGTCGGGCCATTTGGCGGCAACGCTGGCGGCCATTTCCGGGCGTTCGGGAAGCCAGGTGAAATTTTTATGCACCGGCACGTTCAGTGTTGGCAGCACGGCGAGATACCAATCCACGGCGTGCGTATGAAAACTCGCACGGGGCACGGCGAGATCGTAAAACCCGCGGGCGCCTTCGCGGATTTCATCCAGCCCGATCAGTTGCCGGCCATTGGCCAGCCAGGCAAAAGCGCCGCTGCGGGCCAGGCATTGCAGATCAATGACCAGATCAAATCGTTGCTCGCGCAGCCAGCGAATGCTGCGAAGCATTTCCGGCCAGTGTTGTGGTTTCCCCCAGCGTTTGCGTTCAAAGCGCACGACTCCCGCGAGATCTGGATCGCCGGCCAGGAGCGGGGCCAGTGAAGCGTCGATCCACCAGAAAATTTGGGCGGCGCGCAAGTGCAGTTTGAGCAAGCGCAGCACGGGCAACGCCTGAATCACGTCGCCAAGCGAACTGGGTTTGAGGATGAGAATCTTCAATTTTATGCCCCAGACGGGCACCGATAAAAATGGTTGCGCACCGCAGATTGAGGGCGTCGGTGAAAAATCCGCTGAATCTGTGGCCGGAGATTTATCGTCCGTAGGCCAGACGTTCCGCCAGGCGCTCGGGGAGTCCGGCGGCCAGGATTTTGGCTTGCGCGGCGGCGATGTCGTATTCCAGGCGGCGCAGTTCAATGGTGCCGGCGTCCATGTCGTAAATGACATAGGCGCATTTGGGATTATTGTCCCGGGGCTGGCCGACGGCGCCGACGTTGATGAAATATTTTTTCGAGGGATCGACCTTGAATTTGGAATAGGTGCCGCCGCGGACGACGGTGTCGCGCATGAAGGCCACGGGCACATGCGTGTGGCCGAAGAAACACATCTGGGTGTTCTGGTAGGGGAAATTGGCGGCGGCGGCAAGTTTGTCAAAGACGTATTGCCAGCGGTCGGGCGCGTCCAGCGTGGCGTGAACCATGGTGAAATTCGCGGCCATGCGGGTGTATTTCAAGTCGCGCAGCCATTTTTTGTCCGCTTCGGTGAGCTGGTTTCTGGTCCAGTGGACGGCTTCGGCGGCGTGGGGGTTAAACCCGTCGAGATGGTTTTCGGTGGAGCAGTATTCGTCGTGGTTTCCCTTGACGCACGGGATGTTCATTTCCCGGATGATGTCCAGACATTCTTTGGGGTTGGCGTTGTAACCGACAATATCTCCGAGGCATACGACGTGGGTGGCGTTCTGCGCACGAATGTCCTCCAGCACCACCTGAAGCGCGTCAAGGTTGCCGTGAATGTCTGCTATGATGGCGTATTTCATTTCCTATCTAACAATTTCAAATCCCCGAAATTCATTTTTCGCGTCCGTCCAAATTACCTGCTCATCGCGAATAAAGCCAGCAAGACCTGCTTGGCGCAATTCAAATTGAAATGCTTCCAATTCGGCTTGCGCTCCTTCCGCCACGAGTTCCACGCGGCCATCGGGCAGGTTGCGGACGGTGCCGGTGATTTCAAAACCGGTGGCCACCGTCTTTGTGGTGTAACGGAAACCCACGCCTTGCACATGGCCCGAATAGCGCACGGTCATTCGGCGGCGAAAAGCGTCTGGCGTAGTCGGCGACACTTTAGGATGAAGCCAAAGCCAACGGGACGATGCAATAATTTTTGACGGAATATTGCAAAAGTTTTTGCTTTTTGGTTTGACCCGTCGGGAGATTTACTTTAATCACAACGCGCTGCCACACACGAAATTTCGCATAAGAAATTTTTGTGGTTGGTCAGTTGCGTAAACACATGCTGAACACCAAGTCATTTTTGACCATTGATTTCGGAGCGGGGAGCCTCAAGCTGGCCGAGTTTGAGATCAATGAGGCGGGCGGTTTGCGTCTGGAAAATTTTGTCATCAAGCCGCTGGGGCTGGAAGGTTCGCTGGAGAGCACGCGCGAAAAGACGATTTTGCAGGCGCTACAATCGACGCTCGCGGAAGCTGGCATCAAAGCTAAAGATGTCAACGTCTGCGCACCCGGGTTCCACGTCTTCTCCAAGTTTGTCAAGCTGCCGCCGGTGGATGCGGGCAAGGTCGGCCAGATCATCCAATACGAGGCGCAGCAAAATGTTCCCTTCCCGCTGGCGGAGGTCGTGTGGGACTACCAAATTCTCGGCTCCACGCCGGGCGGCGAACTGGAAGTTTTGCTGGTGGCCGTCAAATCCGACATCGTCGAGGGTCTTTTCCGCCTGGCGGACCAGGTCAAGCTGAAGCTGCAACTCTGCGACGCGTCCCCCGCCGCCTTGTGCAACGCGTTTCGCTACAATTACGGCGACTTGGAAGATTGCACCATGCTGCTGGACATCGGCGCCAAGACCAGCAACCTGCTGTTCTTCGAGAAGGGCAAAGTTTTCTCCCGCAGCATCAATCTGGGAGCCAACACCATCACGCAAGATTTTGCCACGGAAGCCAAGCTGAAGTTCGACGAGGCGGAAAGAATTAAAATTGCCGAGGGCTTTGTCAGTTTGGGCGGCGCCTACGAAGAGCCGGAAAACGCGCACCAGGCCGCGATTTCCAAGATTGCCCGGCAATTCATGACCAAGCTGCACATTCAAGTCAATCAGACGATGCAGTTTTATCGCGGGCAGCAGAGCGGCTCGGCTCCGCAGCGCTTGTTTCTGTGCGGCGGCGCGTCGATCATGCCCTACACGGCGCAATTTTTCGCGGAAAAACTCAACGTGCCGGTGGAATACTTCAACCCTTTCCGGAATGTTCAAATCAACCCGGAGGTGAACCTAGAAGAGTTGTCGCGCGTCGCGCATTCGCTGGGCGAAGTCGTCGGCCTCGGCCTGCGGAATCTGGCCAACTGCCCGGTGGAAATGAATTTGATGCCGGACAGCACGTTGCGCTGGCAATCTTTCAATCAAAAGAAGCCCTACTTTGTGGCCACGGTCATCAGCTTGGTGCTGGTGGCCTTTGGCATCGGGTTTCTATTCCAAAAACTGGCCGCCAACAAGCGGGCGGAAATTGAACGGCTGGAGCCGCAGGTGGCCCAGAAAAGCGCCAAGTCCGAGCAATTCAAGGCGGCGTATAACAAGCTCAAAAAATCAGAGGCCAACGCGGATCAATTGGCCAAGTGGATGGACCAGCGCTATTACTGGGGCGATTTTCTCTCCGAGATCCGGCGGGCGCTGATCCGCTCCGAAACGGGCGTGCAAAAAAATCTGGCCGCCCACAACCATCCGAATGCGGACGTGGGCATTTGGATCGAGCAAATGACCGCCGCGTCTGAGTTGACGCCCAATGGCAGCACGACGGTTCCGGTCGTTCCCGTTCCCGGAGCGGGTCCCAATGCCACCTTGGGGGCCGGCGCCAGCGGGGGCATGTCCCCGGCATTGTTGGCTTACCTTCGGGCGGGCGGGCGGCGCGGATTGCCGACCCAGGTTGAGCCGCCACCGCCACCGCCGCCGGATCCCAATGCGGCAGGGGCGGCGACGGACGCGACGGCCAACACCAACAGCGTGATTGTGTTGACCTGCCGCGCGGTGAATTTGACCAGCATTGATCCGTCCGCCAACA
This sequence comes from bacterium, assembly GCA_021813325.1. Lineage (GTDB taxonomy): Bacteria > Verrucomicrobiota > Verrucomicrobiia > Limisphaerales > UBA11358 > UBA11358. Next base: position 42,426 of record JAKALA010000010.1, read on the forward strand.
TTGACATCACTTTCGAGGTGGAAAGTGAGATCAAAAATTCGCCCTTGGTGGACGCCAAGGCGACCCAATTGACCGGTCAACTAACGCCGGATGACTCCAACGGCACCTTCACCTTCACCGTGAATGTGATGCCACTGAATCCCTTGAATTTTTGATATGGGCTGGATCAAGCGAAATCTGATTTTTGTAATTGGCTGCGTCGTGGCCGTCGCGTTGCTTGGCGCGGCTGGCTTTTACACCTATCAGGGCTGGTCGCGGAATACGGAAGCCTTCAGCAAGCTCAACGAAATTTACAACACCCTGAGCAGCCTGAAATCGCAACAGCCGTCCCCGGGAAATGAGGTTCACAACAACACGGCCATTGCCAGGGACCAACAAAAACAGGTTCAAGAGTGGATCGGTTCCGCCCGCGCCTATTTCCAGTCGATTCCCGCCATTCCTGCGGGGACGGTGACCAGTGAAGCGTTTGCTTCCTCGCTGCGTCGCACGGTGGATCAGTTGCAACACGCGGCGGAGGAAAGTGGCGTTACGTTGCCGCCGAAATATGATTTTTCCTTTTCCGCCGAGCGTCCGTTGGTGCGGTTTGCGGCGGGCAGTTTGGAACCGCTGGCCACCCAGCTTGGCGAGGTCAAATTGATGTCCGACATTCTGTTTGCCGCGCGGGTTAACGCCTTGGACAGCATCCAGCGCATCCGCGTTTCGGATGACGATGCGAATGGTCCGGCGGGAGATTACACCGACCTGCATGCCGTGACCAACGAACTGGCGGTCGTTACGCCCTACGTCGTCACGTTCCGCTGTTTCACGCCGGAACTGGCGCGGGTGCTGGCCGCGTTCGCCACCGCGCCCAACACCTTTTTGATCAAGGCCATCAATGTCCAGCCGGCCAGTTCCGTGGTGGCCACTGACGGCGCCGGCGGGGCGGACGCGGCGGCGCCGCAAGCCTACATGGGCGATCGCGAGGCGATGTTGCTGGCGCGCATGCGGGGGCGGGGCATGCCGGTTTTGCCGCCAGCCCAGCAGATGCAGCCCGTCAGCAAAGGCGGCTTGCAAACGGTTTTAAAAGAGCAATTGCTCCGGGTTACGATGGAGGTCGGACTCGTGAAGTTGTTGCCAAAGAGTTAAAATGCAATTTCTCAAAAAACATTACGAAAAAATCGTGCTGGGCGTGGTGCTGGCAGGATTGATCGGCGTGCTGGTGCTCATGTTGTTTTACATCGCCTCGGACAAGGAGGAGATGGAAAAGCATGTGAATGATTTGATCAATCCTCCGGTCAAGGAACTGGCGGCTTTGGATTTGTCCACCAACAACCAGGCGATGAGCCGCCTGAAAGCGCCTTACGTTCTGGATTTTGACACCGGAAACAAGATCTTCAATCCGTTTGAATGGCAAAAAACCGCCGATGGCCAGATGGTCAAGAAAGCCGCCAGCGTGGCGCAGGTGGTTTCTGTGGCGAGCATCGCGCCGTTGGATTTGATGCTTTCGCTGGATTCGGTGACCACCAATGAATTTGGCGCCCGCTATTTGGTGGTGGTGGAACGGCAGGCGGCCGCCACAGCCGCCAAACGCCAGAAGGTGCGGCGTTATGTCTCCGTGGGCGATCATCCGAACGACATTTTTGAACTGGTCCAGGTCAAAGGGCCGGCGGACAATCCGGACGCGCTGGTATTGAAGTTGAACGACAGCGGCGACACCATCACCGTTGGCCGGGACAAGCCGTATCGCCATGTGGAGGGTTACAGCGCCGAGCTGCGTTATGACATGGGCAAAAAGATCAGCCGCGCCCATCGGGTGGGCGACAAGGATACTTTCGGAGGCACGGAATACGTTATATCCGGCATCGACAAAAACGAAGTGATCCTCACGGACCAGTCCAATCAGAAAAAAACCTCGTTGCCATTTGCTCCCTGACTGATAAAAATCCTCACTTGAACTGCGCCATTTTGACGAACCTTAAATTCCCATGATAAAAGCCGTTATTTCATCCCTCGGGCTTGCCGCCCTGATCGCTTTGCCCGTTACCGCGACAGCGCAGGATAACTCTTCAACCTCCATTGCGGTGAACGAAGCGGTCTTGCGCCAGTCCTACATCGTGGGGCTTCACGAGAAATTGGCCCAAGCCCAGCAGGTTGAGCAGCGTGGCGAAACCCTGGCGGCCGCCAAGCTCTATCAGGAATGCTGTGATCTGGTCGCCAAGATTGGCTCGGGCATCGACGCGGAAGCCGCCCAGGCCGTCAACGGCCTCACCAGCACGCGCCTCGCCTTGGCGCGGGCCGATCAAAGCCGGGGCGATTATCGCGAGGCCGCCACACAGGTGCAGCAGATTTTAAATGTGGATTCCAAAAACGTCCCGGCGTTGGATTTCAAGAAAAAGAACGACGCGCTCCTGGCCGCGCAAAAGGGCCGGATTCCCAGCCAATCCGTGGTGGACCAGGTTCCGCAAATCGCGGCCAAGAAAACGGATGCCAACACCTTGGTGCGTGACGGGCAGATGCTCTACGAGATGGGGGAACTGGAGCAAGCCGAGGCGAAATTGGGGCAGGCTTTGGAACTCGATCCGGATAACACCGGCGCTTACTATTACTTGAACCTGGTCCAGCAGGCCAAATACAAACGCGAGACCGAACAACACACGGTGGATACGCAAAAACGGATTACGGAGGTCGAAAAGAAATGGGTGCTGCCGACTTCACAGGTCAAACTGCCGACGCCAAATCCCTATGCGACCAATACGCTGGTTTACACGGGACCGGGCCGGCAAAGCATCATTGCCAAACTGGACAAAATTCACCTGGATTCGGTTTCCTTCGACGGCTTGCCGTTGAGCGAAGTGGTGCGCTCTCTGTCGGAACAATCGCGACTGCGTGATCCCGAGCACAAAGGCATTAATTTCTTGATCAACTCCAATCCGGATCTTTCCGGGCAGCCGGTTGCCGCTCCTACCACCGGTTTTGGTGGCGGCTACGGTGGAATTACTCGTGGGGGTGTTGGGGGTGGCTATGGCGGTGACGCCGGTCAAGCGCAGGCGATTGATCCTGCCACCGGTTTGCCGATTGCGGCCGGGGCGGCCGCCGCCAGCCCGAGCGAGCCGTTGGACGTTGGTTCGTGGGTGGTGAAGATTCCAAGTCTCACAGATGTTCGCATGGCGGATGTTCTGGACGCCATCGTCATGGTCTGCGACCATCCGGTGAAATACACGATTACGGATTTTGCGGTGGTTTTCTCTCAAAAAGGCGCGGAAACACCGCAGCTTTTCAGCCGCGTCTTCAAAGTTGATCCGAACACGTTCTACTCCGGTCTGGAAAGCGTGGGGGTGCAAAGCTTCGGCAGCACGTATAACACGGGCAGCACTGGTGGCACCGGCGGCGGTGGTGGTGGTGGCGGTGGTGGCAACCAAAACAACAGCGGCGCGGTGGTTGGTGTCGTCAATGCCTTTGCGGGCGCAGGCGGTTTGCGCAACTACGGAAACAGCGGCGGTGGCGGCGGCGGCGGCGGTGGTGGTGGCCAAGGCGGCCAAGGTGGTCAAATTAACCCCATCAACAACGGCGGCACTGGCGGCGCGGGTGGCGCCGGTGGCGGCGGCGGTGGTGGAAATGTCGGCAGCGAGGGCGGCCTGAATTATGTCACCCAGGTGACTTTGGCTTCCGCGCCCAGCCAGGCGGCGAGAAATTTCTTCACCTCTTTGGGGGTGAATTTGGAACAACCGCCGGGCAAAGCCGTTTTCTTCAATGACCGGCTTGGCAAATTATTCGTCAAGGCCACGGAACAGGATCTGGACACCATCGAACGGGCGATTGAAGCTTTGAACGAATCCTCGCCACAGGTTCACATCAAGGCCCGTTTCATTGAGGTTTCGCAAAATGACAGCAAAGCGCTGGGCTTTGACTGGTCCATGGGCCAGTTTAATGTCACCGGCAATGGCTCGGTGGTTGGTTCGGCCGGCAGTTCACCCTCGTTGACCACGCCGGTTTCGGCGGCGAATCCACTGGGAACCTTCCCGGGCAGCACCACAGCCAGTCAAATTGCCGGGTCGGCCAACGACCAGTTGCTGACGGGCGGCTTGCGCCAAACCGGGCCGGCGATTGGCACCGTGACCGGCATCTTGACCGATCCTAATTTTCGCCTGGTGATTCACGCGTTGGAGCAGCGCTCGGGCGTGGAATTCATGGCGGAACCGGAAATCACCACCACCAGCGGGCGCCAAACCCAGATGAAGGCCACTTCGGTTGAATCGGTCATCACTTCGTATAACTTCCAGCAGGGCACGTCGCCCCAAACCTCTGGAACCACAAGCTCGACTGGCCAGTAATTTTAATTTAAAAGCGAGATTCTATGAAAATATACAAGGAAAAAACCTTATCGGTATTCGCGCTCTTGTGGTTGCTGATGTGGGGCTGTCTTTCGGCTGTTGATGTCGCTCATGCTCAAGGAATCCAGGCGGGAACGTCTGCGGTGACGCCCGTGACCCAGCAGGTGGAAACGGGGCCGATTCTGGACGTGGTGCCCTACGTTTTGTCGGATGGCTACACAATCAACATGGCGCTCATTCCGTCGGTGACTGAATTTACCGGTTACGAAACGCCGCCGCCTGTGGCCAGCGTCACCGGCAATTTGAATGTGGTGCAATTACCGGTGGTTTTGCCCAGCTTCACCGTGCGGCAGGTGGTCACCACGGTCAACGTGTGGGACAACCAGACGGTGGTTATCGGTGGTTTGGTTTCATCCTCCACGCAAACCACGAAGGACAAGGTTCCCGGGCTGGGGGATCTGCCGTTTTTCGGACGTTTGTTCCAAAGCCAGTCCAAGACTTCGGTGAAGAAAAACCTGATGATTTTTGTGACGGCCACCATTGTGGACCCGGCCGGCAACCGGGTGCATTCGGACGACGAATTGCCGTTTGCGCAGACGGGATTTCCCGTGCAGCCGCTGAATGCCGGCAAGCCGGTGGAAACCACGGTGCAAAAATTGGGCCAGCCGTAAGCGAGTTCGTGAAGCGGCTGCTGATTGTCGATGGCCACGCCTATGCCTACCGGGCGTTTCATGCCATTCGCGATTTGCGTTCGCCCTCGGGGCAGCCGACGAATGCCATTTATGGCTTCGTAAAAATGCTGGGGAAAATGCGGACGCTGGTGCAACCGACGGATTTGATGGTCGTGTGGGACGGCGGATTGAGCGAGGAACGGAGGCGGTTGTTGCCGGATTACAAGGCGCAGCGCGCGGAGATGCCGTTGGATTTGCGGCCGCAGTTGGATGAAATGAGCCGCTATTTGGCCGCCGCCGGAGTGGCGGAGTATTGCGGCGATGGCGTGGAAGCGGATGATTACATCGCCAGCTTGGCCCGACGGGCGGCGGCGGCGGACTGGAGCGTGGTGATCGCCAGTTCCGACAAGGATTTTATGCAGTTGGTCTCGGATCGGATCGGATTATTGAATCCGAACGACAAGAGCGGCGCGGTCTGGAAACCGGAGCAGGTTTGGTCCAAGACCGGAGTGCGGCCGGATCAGGTGGCGGACTGGCTGGCCTTGATGGGGGATGCGGTGGACAACATTCCGGGCGTGCCCGGAGTGGGGACCAAAACGGCGGCCGAGCTGCTGAAGCAGTTTGGTTCGATTGACGGCCTGTTCAGCCGGTTGAGCGAGGTGAAATCGGAGAGATTGCGGATGGCCTTGCAGAAGGCGGTGGCGGACATTCGCAGAAACCAGGCGCTGGTCCGGTTGCCGGATGTGCCGGGTGATTTTTTGCCGGAGCAATTAAGTCTCCGGCCGGTGAATAATGGGGCGTTGCGTGAGTTGTTTGGCGGCTGGGGTTTTAAGGGCATGCTGGCCGGGCTGGACGCCGCCCTGATTTCGGAGAAACAGTCGGAATTGATTTGAAAATGAATTTGCATAGCTGGTTCAACAAGTTGGCTGGAGCTGTGAAGGATCCGGCCGCCGCGGTGGAACTTTTCCAAAGTTCACGCCGGGGCAGGTTATTTTCCCACTGCGCGACCATGTTTTCCTCCACCCCTTGCAAAGCCCTGGCGCTGGCCATCGGTCTGTCCGTGTCGGCATCGGCGATCGCTGATGCGCAAACCGCCTATTACACGACCAATGGCACGGAATATCCGCTCGTCGGCGCCTTGCCCTACGACCAGATGTTTCCCGACGTGGCGTTGTCGGCCAACGGCGGGTTTGTGGTCTGGCAGGATTACGCCACGGATGGCAGCGGCTGGGGTTTGAGCGCCAGCCGGCTGGAGGCCAATCTGACGGAATCATTGAATTTGAGCCATTTCCGGGTCAATGCCACGGGGGATTACGATCAGGAAAAGCCGCGCGTTGCGATGTTGAAAGATGGCGGGGCCGTGTTTGTATGGCAGGGTGGCCAACCCGGTTACCAGCACATTTACGGGCGCTTTTTGACCGCCACCAACACCTTCCGTTCCACCAACGACCTGGCGATCAACGCCACGACCAATTGCTTTCAGCTCAACCCGTCTCTGGCTGTGCTGAACAACAGCAACGTCGTGGTCGTTTGGGCGAGCCTCAACCAAGCCGGGCCAAACAGCCTGCAGGATGTTTACGCGAAGATTCTTTCGCCGACGGGGACCACGGTGAAGAGTGAATTTCTGGTCAATCAATTCATCAGTTTCAACCAGCGTTCTCCGGTGGTGACGGCGCTGAAGAATGGCGGTTTTGCGGTGGCTTGGGTGTCCGAGCAGCAACGGGTGGCCGCGCCGGTGTTGGGGACAAACTCGACCGCGCAGGCCGTCAGCAGCCTGGTGGTTCCGAGTGTGGATATTTACGCCCGCTTGTTCCAAAGCAGCGGGACGGCGGCGGGCAATGAATTCCGGGTGAATGCCGACAATTCCCCCGGCGCCAATCCGGCCATCGCATCCGCTGCGGATGGCAGTTTCATGGTGGCCTGGTCGGCGTATGATACCCTCGTGCAAAGCAACGGCTGGGATGTCTGTGCGCGGCCTTTTGACCCGAATGGCGTCGGCGGAACGGCCTTTCTGGTTAATACACACACGTTGGGCGACCAATACGCGCCCTTGGTTTGCGCCCTGGGCAAGGACTATTTGCTGGCTTGGACCAGCGATGGTCAGGATGGCTCGCGCGAAGGCGTTTATGGCCGGTTTGTCCATGAAGACGGCACCCCGACCAGCGCCGAATTCCAGGTGAACACCACCACGGCCAGCCAGCAAATGCAGCCGGCGGTGGCGTCGGATGGCGGCAATCAATTTTTGGCGGTATGGACCTCGTTTACGGGGTTGAATTCCAGTTTCGATGTTTATGCGCAGCGCTTCATCAATGTTGACGCGGCCTTGATGCCCATGCCGGCGCCGTTTGTTTTCCGTCCATTCGTGGTCAGCAACGGAGTGTATCAACCGCAATTGCAGGTGGTCTGGAAACCGCTGGATGGCATTGTGGTTTCCAACTACGAGGTTTATGTGGATGGCGCGGCCACGCCGATGGCGGCCACGACCAGCAATGTTTGGGTGATGACGGCGGCCAATGGGTTGACGGCTAACAGCACGCATTCCTTCCAAATCGACTATGTCAAGCCTAGCGGATCACGCCCGCCGCTTTCGGCGGCCACCAGCCAGACCACTTGGGGTGGAATGAACTGGGGCGGTGTGCCGTTTGAATGGATGACCGAATACTATGGCTCCGATGTGAGCACTTGGCCTTCGCCAAATGCAAACTTGCCGGGGGGAAATTTAACCTTGGCCAAGATTTTTTTGAGTGGCGGCAATCCGCTGGATCCCAGCACGTGGCTGACCCAGCAAATTGTGAATACCAAGGCCGGGGTTTATTTGTTCTGGAATACCCAGCCGGGCTTGACCTATCAGGTGCAAGTCACCACGGATTTCGCCAACTGGACCAATGTGGGCGATCCCCATTTCGCGACCGATGTTCAATCCTCGGTTTTACTCGGCCAAAGTGCCGCCGGGTATTACCGGATATTGCTGGTGCGCTAACTAATTTATTTTGTATGCAGCAAATGCTTAAACGAATTGTTTGGATTCTCCTGCTGGCTTCCGGCTTGCAAACCTCCTGGGGTTTTTCTGTGGAGGGTCCGATCGCCAATGGCGGTGACGCCTGGCAGGCGGCCAGTCTTGGATATGGCCCCCCATTTGACGTGGTTGCCCCCAAAAATCTGGGCGAAGAATACCGCCGTAATATTCCCACGAATTATTATGCGTTTGACGCGAATTTTTATGATTATTTTGGCCCGGAAGGAGCCGCCTCCGTGGAGGCCACGTTTGCCATGCTGAATTCGCTGACCGATGTGGATTCATACAGCCAGCAGTTGACGGAATTTTCCCTGGAAACGCGGCAGATGAATTATCAAGCGCAGGCGTTGGGATTGCTGGACTTGAAATCTTACACGCTCACGCTGATGATGAGCCAGGTCGGCTTGGCAAACCCGATCGCATACGCCTGGACCTTGCATAATCGGACTTTGCCTCCTGGCGCGGCTTGTCCGAATTATTTTTACACGGTTGTGCAGCGGAATTTTGACTTTTATGCGACCGCCTTGAACCAGTTGCCATACTCGCCCTACATCAATAACACGCTTTATAACTATCGAATCCGTGAAGAGTGCCCCGTGGTGGATCGGGCCAAGGCAATTCCCTTTGCCGTCGATAAACTGGCCAACATTTATTCGCCAGTGGCCTCCGAGCAAATCGAATGGGGCGATTATTTCATCGGCCTCACCCGGGATGACGCGGCGGGAATGCGCTATCTGCTGTCCACCAACAATATCAATTGGGAAACGCCGGCGGCGGATAGTTTGCTGGTCATCACCAACTTTGCGGCGCAAGCCTTGTTCCCAGCCTCAATCGCGACCAACAGCGGCTATTTGTATCCCGGCGATGGGACTTATTATGGCACCGCCAGCTTGAGTGCGTTGTTGAGCTATGCCAGCACCAACAATCTGGCCACCATCCAGGCGCGGTTTCCCGGCGTGCAGGCCACGGTGGTTTCCAACTACTACACGACCGTCTGGATCACCAATACCGTTGCGTATTATACGAATTATTATGGAGAAGCCATCGGTTCGCCGGCCCATCTGATTGTCACTTCCGTCCCGACCTTGGCGGTGGTTCCGAACTATGTTTATCATTTTGATAATATCATCATCTGGACCAATTACTCACTGAGCACCACTTCCTATATTCAGACCATCACCGTTGGTCCGCAAAACGGCGCCCCGATTGGCAGTCCCAATGCGACCAACGTCACCACGACCACGGTGTCGAACTCAGTTGCTTCTGGTGAATTTTATATTTTGCCGACCAACAGTCCTTGCGGCGTGGACATTCTTGAACCGCCGCTGCTCACGCTCACGAATTACACGACCAACGTGCTGGTGTTCTCCAGTTCCACCAACGTGACCACGACCGGAACCAACACGACGACCTCGACCACAACCACGACCAATTCAACCCAGTCCTACACCCAACAGGAGGTGACGCCCAGCCTCAGTCATGTGTTTCTGATCCATCCGGTGACATGTGGCGAAACCAACGCCATATCGGGCTTATACCGTGGTATTGGAAAAATCCGATATGTCCGGGCCGATTTTGATTCAATGTTGGGTCAATACTGGCAGCCGATCACCAACGATTACACCATGCAGTTGATCACCAACGGCGTGGAAACCACCCGCAGTTTCCGACGGATCGTGACGCAGCCGGACTTTTTGTTTTCCGCCTTGGATCTGACGCCGGGACCAAGCAGTTTGGTCATTCAAGGCATGACGCAATCGACCGTTCCGCCTTTTGATACGGCCAACGTCTATCCCGGATTGGCTGGACCGGGGACGATTACGCCGGCCACCACCATTTCCTTCAACAAGGACGGCCCTCTCTATTACAATCAATACCCCGACCAACTGACTGGAAATCCGTATTTTAAACCCGGCAATACGCCGGGAAGTGACTTGGCGGATTCCTTTTTCAGCGGTTATTTTACTTGGGCGTCGTTTGACGGCACCACCAACGCTCCGACGGTTTATCCCAACGGCACCAGTCTTGACAATCTGGCGCGCCAAATCCTAGTGCAATTTTCACCGGCCACCCTGCCGCTGGGTTCGGCAGGGGACGCGTATAAGACTCAATTTAGTGCGACTGGCGGTGGGTTCACCGCGCCGTTTACTTGGACCTCCACCGAATTGCCGGCGGGATTGACCTTGACCCCCGGTGGTTCGCTTTCAGGCACCCCAACGGTGGCGGGCACTTATGATTTCACCCTGACATTGACAGACGTCAATTCACGATCTGTGCAATGGAATTACACGATTATCATTCAATGAAGAGCAAGACTTACCTGAACCACCCGTTCAAATTGGGGCGTGGCTTGATGCATTGGCCGCTGCTTTGTGGCTTGTTATTGCTGCCCTTCGCTGGGAAAACGGAGGCGGCGGACGGCCTTTACCAGAATGATGCCGTCATCACTTATCCTGGGACGGTCATGTATCCGCCGGTGGTGGATGCCACTAATTTTGTCAATACCGGCACCTTCCTGATCAATTTTACCGATCCGAATCTGACGGCCGGGTATATCCAGCCTTTCTATGAAACCTCGGATACGCTGAATTACACCAACACGGGTTTGATGATGGTGAACAGCGGTTTCCGGTTTGATTTGCAATTCCCGACAAATGCCATCTCCGGTGTTATTGCGCAAACAAATCGTCTGCCGGCGGCTAATTTCTACAATCAAGGCACGGTGAGTTGCAGTTCCACCAACAACACGACGGACCCTTATTTTGGTTTGCTCGGCTCCTATTTGGGTTACGCCCAGTGTTTTGTGAATGCCACCAACGTGGTGAATCCGGGTGATATTGTCGCTGGCGTTGATGGATTGATCCAATTGAAGGGCCATTCGATCAATATGGAAAACGGCTCCCTTCGCATTGAGGGCAACAACACCGGGGCCAACGTGTTTGGCGCGGGTGACTTTGGTTTGAATACCAATTTTTGGAATCCTTATTTTGACCTGTATGCCATCGCCCCGGAAGCCCTGTCATCGCCACCGCGGCAGTTATTATTGACGAATGCCTCAGCTTATATTTTTCCTTACCCGGGAGTGAGCAACAACATTTATAACGTGGTATTCCTGCAAGACGCGCCCAACGCCAACATTACTCACAATGTTTATTTGGGCAACAGCCAAAGATACGCCTATATCGAGTGGATCGGACAATATCAGGATGCGGCCACCGGCGAATTCCGGAAGAATTATTTTTATCTCGCCGACGATTATATTTTGGGGGCTTCCACCAATGTGATGCTACAGGCCAACGGCATACCTGACAATTTTTACTTCTATGCTTCCCCAACCAAACTTGGGCTCGGAACCCCTACGCCCAAAGGTCTGTCTAATATCTTCCCGAACGAAGGGATTACCAATCTCTATTCGTATGCCAGCATTGATTTGACATCAGTTACCGCACCGACCAATTCCATCTCCAATTATTCGATCACCAACCTGCCCGGGCGCGTCGAACTGCTGGCGGATCAGGATTTGAATCTTTCCAACTCGGTCATCACCGGCCCCAATTACTTGTCGGTGCAGGCTCCCCAACAGTTTGACGGCAGCGCGGGTGCCCGGATTGAGGCGCCCTATGCGGACATCAACGTCGGTGCCACCAACGGCCTTTTGACGGTGTCGAACTTGTTCACGCCGGTTCTCCTAAATTGGAATGGTAACATTCGGGCGTGGACCACCCGTTGGCAGAGTGTGGATGCCACCGGGGTGACCAATGATTTCCACGTTTTGATCGTGGGCAGCCAGCTTCAGCCCACGACCCTGGCCCAAGTGCAGGATTTGTTCTTGCATGGCACGAACAGCATTGTCCTGAGTGATTCCATGAACGTGATGCGCAATTTCTCTGCCGATGCGCAAAACCTGACGATAACCACCAACGGTTTTGGTCAAGGCGCGACTTCGCTTGCGGGCGGTTTAAATCTGGAAACGTCAGGCATATTCTGGTCCAGTGCGCTGCCCAATTTGCGGAATCTCACCAATAACGGCGCGATCCAAACCCTGAATCTGGCCCAGTTCATGGGTTGCTCCAACAATATCGCGGTCAAAAATTCCGTTGCTGCCGTGGCCGCCGGCGGCACGCTTTCGGAAGTGTCTGCTGCCAACGTGGTCAATGGTTCAACAGTAACTATTTTCACGAACAACTACGTGTTTGTGTCCCAACTCACGAACAGCCTGCCGAACCAGGTCATGATCGCCTCGACCCTCGACGGCTCCCTGAGCAATCTGGTCGCCGCCATCAACAGCGGGAGTGGTCCCAGCTCGGCTTATAGCTCCAATACTCTGGCCAATCCGCTGGTCCAGGCGGGCGCGATGGCGTCCACTGGCAGCCTCACCAACCACGGTTTTGTGGTGTCCGCCCGGACGGCCGGAACCAATGGCAACCTCATCAAAATCGCCACCACCTCGGCGAGTTTGACTTGGAACGGCTTTACCAAGTTGACCGGCGGCGCCGAAGCGGTTGTGGGTTCCACCAACATTGTCAGCACCACGAACTATCCCTACGGTAACTTCGTCAACCGGGGCTTGCTGGTGGACGAAGGCGCCGTCCTTTGGGCCAATAACTTTGAAAGCAGCGGCATTATTTCCAACCAGATCAGCAGCATTTCCACTGGATCATTCATTGCCACCAACGTAACCACCACGTTAACCAATGGCACCCTTGTGGCCGGCGGCGACATTGTCATTACCACGGGCAGTTTGGTGACCAGTAATGTGCTCTTGCAAGCCGGGTTGTCCTTGCAATTGAATGTCAGCGGCACCCTCAGCGACACCTGCTTGACCAATGGCAACATCTGGACCGTGCAGGCCGCGAATTCCACCGGCGGCAATGGCTTGATGATGTTGACCAAACCCCACGCAGGCGATTTGCTCGGCACTACCATCACGAATTTTGCCCCCGCTCCCAACCGGCAGACCCTCAATTATTGGGCCGGTGCCGACTACGGCGTTTCCAGCGCCGGATTCGCCAACAACGGCGCCATCGGCCATTTGGTGCTGGATGCGGTGGGACCCAACAGCCAGTTCCGATTCTATGGCGTGGGTGCCACCAACGCCATTTACGTGGATCTGCTGGAGTTCAAGGACGCCATGACCAACGGCATCAACAACAGCTTCGATTTCGGCCAGAACCTGTTCATCAACAGCAATATTACAATCTATTTCTCGCAGGCGATCGCGAATGGAGTCTCCATTGCCGAGAAAATTGATGATGCGAGCAAGGTTGGTCGCAATAACGGCCGGTTGCGCTGGGTGCCATCCTACGCCGGCTTCAACAGCTCGGTGACGCAGGTGGATTTGAGCGAAAACGATGGGGTTACCACGGCCACCACCAACACCTACAACGCCGCCTTGGCCAACAGCAGCACCATTGACTCCAACGGGGATGGCATTGCCAATGGCAAGAACAGCCCGAACCCGACGTTCTTCACTTCAGCGCAGGTGAATTTGCAACCGGCGGTCACCAATTCCACGCCACCAGGCTTTGCGATCACGTGGAACAGCATTCCCGGGTCCACCAATACCGTTTATTACACGACGAACATGGCCTCTGGCGCATGGATGACCCTCACCAATTTCGTGTCGCCCTCGGTGGTGCCACCGGTGAATGGCTGGCCCATCACTAACCGGGTGTTTGATTTGATGAATCCGACCCAGAACCGCAGCTACAAAGTGGAAGTGATGCCGAACTCGGCCATGATGTATGGCGAATAATTCCTAAGCGGAATTGCGTGAACGGGTTTAGAAAACTTTAACGATTGATTTATACTATGCAAAAACTCACAAGCTTGAGGTTGGTAAGCCTCGTGAGCCACCGTCTTTTGACATTGGGAGCCGGAATGATGGCGGCTGCCTTAACGTTGGCCAGCGCGCGTGCGCAGACCAGCTTTGCTGCGGCACAAGTGCTGCCGAATGATGTTTGGGGATCGGTGACCAATGACAACACCGGGGTTGTTGCTGACGTCGGAGCTCCCAATGTCGCCGGTTTTCCTACCAATGCGCCCTTGTGGTATCAATGGACGGCGCCGATGGATGGGGTGGTTGAATTGGATACAGTGGGAAGCACCTTTGCCTTTTCATTTTTAAATGGCTTCTATCCGTTGGACACCGTTTTAGGGGTTTACACGGGGGCAAGCGTCAGTCAGTTGAATCAGATTGCCGCCAATGATGACCTCTTTCCAATTAATCAGTTGGAATCTCAGCCCATATATCAGGCCAGTGGGGATTACATAGGACTAAGGCAATATACGGGGGGGCGGCCTTATACCTCGACTGATTTGCCTTATTACGGCCCCAGCCATCTTCGGTTTAATGCCAAAGCGGGAGTGACTTATTATTTTTGTGAGGATTCCAAGAACCTCACCACGTCGCAGGGCACATTTTCGGAAACGGGATCATTGGTGCTGAATTGGGCCTACCAAGCTTCCGGGGTGTTCCGATTTGCCTCTGAGGACATTGATCCTTCAACTTCACTGCCGCTTTACCAGGCAGCGAATACGGAATCGGATCCCCCCAACGGACTGGGCAATGACGCAAATTCGGTTTTGGTTACCTACTATCAATATAATGCGCCGGGCGTGTTGGTAACGGTGACGCGCAGCGCCGGTTCCACCGGACGCGTCAGATTGGATTACACCACCGTTGACGGGACGAATCTGGTTGGTTACGTCCCCGCCAATGATCTTCCGGCGACGAGTGGAAAAGATTTTTATCCGGCCAGCGGCACCTTGGTTTTCGATGATTACGAGATGAGCAAAACCATTTTGATCAAATTGCCATACTCGTATAACCAGAATTATCGTGGTTCAAATCAATTAAACCGGGTGTTTGGCATTCAATTGTCCAACCCGGTCTTGGATGACTATGAGTCTGGTGACGTGGCAGCCCCCCGCCTTGATCCCGTTGCTAGTTTGGCGCTGGTGCGAATTCTTAACACGGATGCGGATCCCTATGGTCCGGACATGGTGGAACAGGTAACGACCGATCCAAGTGGAAATTCGGTCACCAACCAAGTTGTCGCTCAGTATCCCACCAATGTTATTTTTAACTTTGAAAAAACCTCCTACCGGATCCCAGCGGATGTGAATGACACCAACGTCAGTAAATGGACCCAAGTAACGGTCTATGTGCAACGTGGGGGAACCAACGGAGCGGCGGCAACGGTTAATTACCGGGTTAATAACTTTTTAGGAAACGACCAGGATGCGAGTGAGGAAAGAAATGATTGGTTCGGACTCAAACCGGCATCAGATTACGCGGTTCCGACGCCGCCGGATGTGTCAGTTCGTGGCACCAATTCCGACTTTGATTTGGCCCAAGGGACGCTTAGTTTCCCCGACAGTGGCCCCGGGGCAAATTATCAACCTATCCGTTTTAGCATTCCGACGAGCAAGCTAACCAAATTTAACAAAGATTTTAAAATCCAGCTATACCGGGAGGTGACCATTAACAATGTAACACGTCCGCAATTGGTGGGTATGGCCAACGAGGCCACGGTGACCATCTTGTTCAATGATCAAAATCCGCCGGCCGGATCTGTCGATGAATTTTTCAACGCGGATTTCAACACGCAAATGGCCTTGTATTCGGCGCAAGTTCCCCAAACCGATCCTCAAGACGATGAAAATCCCGGCGTCGGCCAATATGGTCAGGTTTATTGCATGTCGATTTTGGGCAATGACGAAATCCTGATTGGTGGTGCTTTTGCCTCGTATAATGGTTATCCGCGGAACAGCATTGCCTTGGTTAATACCAACGGGTTGTTGGATTCCTCGTTTAACCCCGGGACCGGCGCAAATGGAGCGATCAACGCAGTGGGGGCGTATGGCGGACAGTTTTATATTGGCGGTGAATTTACTTCATACAATTCATCGCTGGTGGGGAGAGTCGCGCGCTTAAATGCGAACGGCACGCTTGACGGTTCTTTCAGTCCCGGGTTGGGAGCTGATGGCACGGTCAGAACTTTGGTCGTCCGCCCCAGCGGCAAAATTCTCATTGCCGGTGATTTTACTCACGTTAACGGCATTGGCCGGAACCACATTGCTTTGCTGGACACGACTGGAGCGGCGGATGGCTCGTTTGATCCCACGAATACCTTTGATGGGCCGATTTACGCAGTGACACTCCAGCCCGACGGTAAAATTCTGGTCGGCGGTGATTTCAATGTGACCGGACAAAATTACAAGAACATTGTCCGCTTGAATCGAGATGGGAGCATTGATCCGACGTTTGATACCGGCACCGGAGCTAACGGCATTGTCAGGACCATATCGGTTCAATCCAACGGCCAGGTGATCATTGGCGGCGAATTTACCCAGATCAACGGAGTGTCTTTGAACCGGCTGGCACGGTTGAATAGCGATGGTTCGATCGATGCTGGATTTTATATTGGGACGGGAGCGGATGACACTCTGTATTCAGCCAATTATTATGAAAAAATCATGGCTGATATTTCCGTTGTATCGAATAGTGTCGATGGGACGCTCGCAACGAACATTACCTACACCACCAATAACGCCATTTATGTCGGTGGTGCTTTCGCCAACTTCAATGGAACCCACCGCCGGGGCTTTACGCGGTTGTATATGGATGGAACGGTGGATACGACGTTCATGGATACGGCGTATAATCAGTTTGCCGGTTTAAAACGCGTTTATTCTTGGGATGTTCCAGCGGTTTTCAGTTCGGCGGTTCAAAGTGATGGCAATGTGTTGATCGGCGGCTCGTTTGATCAGGTCGGCGGCGGCCAGGCCAACACCAATGTTTGTAACACGCTGGATCAACGGCGTTTCATTTCCAAGAGTTTCGACGACCCGAATTTGTGGGTGGAACCCAAAACGCGTGATGGCGTCCGTAACCGCAGTGGTTTTGCGCGATTGATTGGTGGGGCAACTCCCGGACCGGGGAATATTGGTTTTAGTCAAACCGCTTTTTCAGCAAACCGAAGCCAGACTTCAGTTGCAGTTGCTTTGGTCCGAACCAACGGCAATTTGGGTCCGGTGGAGGCAAATTTTTCGGTGATACCTGGTTTGGCAAAGAGCGGTGTGGATTACACCTACGACAGTGCTCCACCCGCTTTCTGGATTGCGTGGGAATACTTGACGCATCCAGCGCGGGTTCGCACCGATGGTTTGGCTGGCCAAAGTGGTTTTTTGATTGATCCCTATGGATTGTATCTCACTCTGGCAGATTCATACTATAACGATTTGTCCAAAGTCACCGTTAAGCTGAAAAGCACGTCATCCCAAGGGAATCTAAATGCGCAATTCCAACTGGCGAATCCGGTCACTTCGGATTACTTCTATCTGGGCGGACAAACCATTCCAGTTGGCACAGCCCTTGGCGTATCCACGGCGGCCCTTACCTTGGTGGATGATACAACTTATCCGGGAACCTTTGGATTCACCTCGCCGGAATATGTGGCCACCAACCTGTCCCCGTCGATTTCCGTGGTTCGCAGCAATGGAACCTACGGCATTGTGTCGATGAAGTATTCGACCAGTAATTTGACCGCCGTGGCGGGAACTGACTATGTGGCGATCAATGGTCAAAATCTGGTATTTGGTCAAAATGTGGTCAGCAATAGCTTTAATGTAGCCGTTAAAAATAATAGCTACATTACCAACAAGGAAAAGACGGTTAATTTACGCCTGTCAAACTTGGGCACCACGCCGGGCGCTACCTTTGGCATTTCCAATGCAGTGTTGCGCATCATTAACCCCAACTATCAAGGCTATGTAACGCTCGGTTCCAGCAACTATAGCGGAACAATCAGTTCGGGAGTGGCCAACCTCGTCGTCAAGCGTGTATCTGGCAGCTTGGGAACTCTAACCGTCAGGTATGCAACAACCGATGGCACTGCGGTTAGTGGATCGGATTACATTGGGGCGACCAATACGCTTACTTGGAACAGTGGCGATGTGTCACCGAAGATCGTCAGCATCCCGTTGATTAATTCCGGTTTAATTGCTCCCAACAAACAGTTTGGGATTGTTTTGTCGGATCCGACCCTGAACGGCACTGCCAATGCGTCACTGATGGGACAGATTACGAACGGGCTGGTCACGATCGTCAATGATAACAGTGCCGGGACGTTGCAATTTAGCGCTCCAAGTTATCTCGTGGATGAGACGGGAGGGTATGCCACGATTACGGTTGTGCGGGTTGGCGGGGTTTCTGGTGAAATTTCGGCTCATTATGCGACCGTGGATGGCACGGCCATTAACGGCACCAATTACACCGGTGTCGGTGGCACGGTAACCTTAAGCGCTGGCCAATCGAGTGCCGCTATTACAATACCGATTATTAACGATGGGGTTAAAAATCCCGCTCCCAGCGATTTTTATTTTAGCGTGACCATGAATGGGCCGGGGATTGTTGCCAATACGACAGTTCATATCTTGGATGCGCAAACTTACAATCAGCCGGCAGGTTCCCCCGATCCTTCATTCACCCCGGACGGTATGAATGGTGATGTGTTCGCTTTGGCCTTGCAGTCAAATGGTCAGATTCTTGCGGGTGGCAACTTTACCGCGGTTGGTCCGGTTCTCAAGAATCGGATTGCCAGGTTGAATACGGACGGTTCACTGGATGCTTCCTTCCTGCAAGGTTATTCCGGTCCGAATGCGGCGGTCAATTCAATCGTGTGCCAAACGGATGACCGGATTCTGGTTGGTGGCGCTTTTACTGCGATCAATGACGTTTACCGCAATTTTGTTGCGCGCTTAATGACCGACGGTTCGCTGGACACCAGTTTTAATCCGGGCGCCGCCGCCGACAATACTGTTAATGCGGTTGGGGAGGGCTTTTGGGGGAATGTCCGGAAGATATTCGTGGGCGGTGCGTTTGGATCCTTCAATGGTTTCAGCAGTTCCGGCATTGTGCGCTTGAACAATGATGGAAGCGTTGATCCCACATTCAATGTCGGTTCTGGTGTCAACGGTCCGGTTTTTGCCATCAAAGCCTATCCAACCAACTCGGTCAATTCCGGCAAGGTTTTGATCGGGGGCAGTTTCACCCTCTACAATGGTTTTGCCGTCACCAATTTGGCGAGGTTGAATGCGGACGGCTCGCTGGATACCAACTTTGTTTCCAAACTGGGATCGGGTCCGGATGATGTGGTTAACGCACTGGCAATTCAATCGGGTGATCAAGTGCTGGTGGGGGGGGCCTTTACCCACTTTAATGGAACATCAATCAATCATATTGTTCGGTTGAATCCCGACGGAACGATTGATACAGGCTTTGTTTCGGCTGTCGGCGCCGGCGCCAATGGGGTTGTTGAAAACATTGCTTTGCAGCCGGACAATCGGATTGTTCTGGCCGGTCAATTCAGTCAGGCCAGCGGGTTGACCCGGAATCATATCACCCGGTTGTTTTCCACCGGAGCGCCCGATCCAACCATCAACTTTGGATTGGGGGCGAATGGTGATGTCAGTGCCGTGGTGGTTCAGCCGGCGGATGGAATGCTGGTGATTGGCGGCTCGTTCACCACCTTTGATAATCAACCTTTTCCCAGTATTGCTCGAATTTACGGAGGTTCCATGACGGGTTCGGGAGCGTTTACCTTCACGACGGGAAATTTCTCGGTCGATGAAAGGGGTTTGGTTGCGCCCATTTACATTCGTCGAACCGGTGGAACCAGTGGAACAAATTCCGATCTTTCTGGAAATGTTGGAGTGGACTTTGCCACTGTCGGAGGCGGGACGGCTGTTGATGGCATCAACTATTTGAGTGTATCGACCAATGTGGTCTTCCCGGCTGGTGAAGTTTTGAAAACCGTTTTGGTTCCAGTGTTGGATGATTTTGTGGTCAGCCCGGATCTGACCGTCAATTTGGCCTTATCCAACCCAACGCCGCCAGCCACCAACGGCGTGCAACCGACTGCCACGTTGACCATAGTTAACAGCGACAGCACGCTAGCCTTCTCGGCGAGTTCCTACACTCAGGCTAAGAATGCTCCAACCGGTGTGGCAATAATTGATGTCATTCGAAGCGGTGGCACCAACACCACCAGCACGGTGGAGTTCAATACGACGACCAATGGCACGGCGGTCATCGGGACGGATTATTATCCCACCAACGTCCAGGTCACCTTTAGTCCGGGGCAGTCCGATGCACAGGTCGCGGTGTCCGTTATCAACAACACCATTCCCAGTGGAAACAAGACGGTTGCGCTTGTGTTGACCAATGCGGCCAATGCGTTTCTGACGTCGCCGTCCAACGCCCTGTTGACGATCATTGATACCGTTGCCGCTCCGGGACAACTGTTCTTCACCGCGACCAACTTCAGCGCCAACGAAGGGGACGGCAATGCTTACCTCACCGTGGTGCGCACCAACGGATCGTCCGGGATCGTTTCCGCGAGCGTGAACGTGGTTCCCCTTACCGCTCTGCCGGGACTGAATTACACGGCGCCCAACAGCACCATCACGTTTGGCAATGGCGAAACGGTCAAAAATGTCGTGGTGCCGCTCGTGGATAATAATGTCGTGCAAGGCCCGGTCCAACTGGCGTTGTTCCTTTCCAATCCGACGGGCGGGGCGACTCTGACCGATCCGACCAATACGGCCCTGACCATTGTGGACAACGACACCGGTTACGCCTTCCTCAACGCCACCAACATTGTCCGGGAAACCAATGGCGTGGTGCCGATCATCGTGCAACGCCTCGGCGGCACGAACGCCGGGGTTCATGTCGATTACTCGACCGTGAACGGCACGGCGCTGGCGGGCGTGAATTTTACGGCCATTTCGGGGACCTTGAATTTTGGAGAGGGCGAAGTGACCAAAGTCATTTCACTGCCGCTGATTCACGATACGAATGTTACTGGTGATCTTGGATTTTTATTGAAGCTTTCCAACCCGAGCGCCGGCACATACTTAGCCTATCCAACGAACAGTTTCATTGTGGAGCAAGATGCTGAAGCTGGATTCAAGTTCACCAACTCCACGATGCAGGTTTACAAGAATGTCGGCAACGCGGTGGTGACGGTGATTTGCAGCAATCCATCGATCGAGCCGCCCGTGACCGATACGAACCGCCCGCCGCTGGCTGTAAGCTTCGCCACGATGGATGGCACGGCGCTGGCCGGGGTCGATTATCAGGGCACGAACGGCGTGATTCTGTTCACCAACGGGATTGGCACCAACACCATCAGCATTCCGATTTATAACAACAGTCAGGTCACCGGCGATCATGCCTTTACGGTCCATCTGCTGAACCCAACATCGCCTGGAAAATTGATTTTTCCCAACGTGATGACGGTGACGATTGTTGATAACAATTCCGGCTTGAGTTTCTCCAGTCCGGTTTATCGGATCCTGCGTTCGGGCGTTTCCACCAACATCACGGTGTTGCGCACGGATTATACCAACACCACCTCCACCGTGAGATTTGCCACGGCGGACGGCACGGCGGTTTCCGGATTGGATTATATGTCCACCAACGGTGTGCTGGTGTTCACCAACGGTGTGACCAGCCAGTCGTTTGCCGTGACCGTGCTTGCCAACACCACTGTGCAGCCCGACAAAACGGTGCTGTTGCAGTTGTTTGATCCGACCAACGGAATCTTGATTGCGCCGTATGCGGCCACGCTGACGATCCATGATACGTCGGGAAGCCTGGTGGTTCCGGCTGGTTCCGCCTTTGCCGCCGGCGGCGATCCCAATGGCAACGGCTTGATTGATCCCGGTGAACAGGTGACGTTGATGCTCGCCCTGCGCGCCAGCGGTGGAACGAATATTACTGATGTGCAAGCCACCTTGTTAAGCACTAATGGCATTACGTCGCCTTCCGGGCCGCAGGATTACGGTTCGCTGGTGGTCGGCGGGGGGTCCGTTTCCCGTCCGTTCACTTTCACGGCAAATGCCACCAACAGCCAGACCATTGCGGCCACCTTGCTGCTGAACAATGGTGTCGCCGACATTGGCACCGCAGTGTTTACCTACAGCGTCGGCATGTGGACCAATGTCTTCTACAACACCAATGCGATCATCATCAAGGATAACGCCATGGCGTCGCCCTATCCGTCCGGCATCCTGGTGACCAATGTGGGCGGCTTGCTCATCAAGTCCACGGTGACGTTGACCAATCTGTTCCATGGTTACACCAAGGACATCGAAGCCTTGGTGGTCTCCCCGGCGGGGCAGGACACCCTGCTGATGAGCCATGCGGGCAACAGCAGTGTTTCCAAGATCACCCTGACCTTTGACGACGCGGCCACCAATTCATTGCCCAGCACGGGAACTTTGACTACGGGCACCAACAAACCAACGTCATATCCGTCAACCACGGTTTTCCCATGACCGGTATGAATACGATTAACGACCCCATCAACCCGGCGACGGCCATGCAAATCAATGCTTCATCCTTGAAAATCTCTATGCGGAGGAAAATTCTGGCGGTCGGTGCGGCGCTGGTTCTGGCTTCAACCCTTGCCAGTCACGCGCTGACCCCTTCCTTAATGGCACTGCCGGACCATGTGCCGGCAATTGTGTCGCAGTTGACTCCGACCGGCGATTTAAACGCATCCAATCAGTTGCATTTAGCCATTGGACTGCCGATCAGAAATGGCGCGGCGCTGACGAATTTGCTTGAGCAAATTTATGATCCTTCCAGCACCAACTACCACCACTACCTGACCCCGCAACAATTTGCGGAACAATTTGGTCCCACCGAACAAGATTATGCCAAGGTGGCCGATTTTGCGAGGGCGAGCGGGTTTACCGTGTCCGGCACGCACCCCAACCGGTTGGTTTTGGATGTGCAAGGCACCGTCGCGGGTATTGAAACGACTTTCCATGTGAAACTGCGGACTTACAATCACCCAAAGGAAAATCGCACTTTTTATGCGCCTGACAGCGAACCCGTTGTGGACTCCTCGCTGCCGATTCTTCACATCAGCGGCATGGATAATTATTATCTGATGCATCCCCGCTCAAATCTGCGGCTGATTAGTTCCATTCCCAACGCGATCCCCAATGCCGGGTCGGGACCGCAAGGCACATTCATTGGGGCGGATTTCAGGAAAGCTTATGTGCCGGGAACGCCGTTGACGGGAACGGGCCAAAATGTCGGTTTGCTGCAATTTGACGGTTATTTTCCAAGCGATCCAGCGGCGTATGCGCAAATGATCGGCTTGACCAATCCGCCCAATCTGGTGAATGTGCCCATTGACGGCGGGGTGCCCAATCCGGGATCTGGCAATGGCGAGGTCTGCTTGGACATCGAAATGACCATGGCCATGGCTCCGGGCGTTTCAAATATTTATGTCTATGAAGCCCCCAATCCCAGTCCTTGGGTGGATATTTTGAGCCGGATGGCCAATGATAACTTAGCCAGCCAATTGAGTTGCTCGTGGGGCGGCGGGCCGCCGGACGCCAGCGCCGAGCAGATTTTTCAACAAATGGCCCTCCAAGGACAAACATTTTTCTGCGCCGTCGGCGATACTGATGCCTTCACTGATAACTCAAATCCCATCACATTTCCTTCTGATAGTCCAAATATTACCGAAGTCGGCGGCACCACGTTGACGACCGCCGACAATGGAAGTTTCCTTTCCGAAATCGTTTGGAACTGGAGGATTCCCAATGGCAACGGTGGAAACTGGGGTAGCAGTGGCGGCATCAGCACCTATTATTCAATTCCGACTTGGCAGCAAGGCATTGACATGACCAGCAATCACGGATCGAAGACGTATCGCAATACACCTGACGTGGCGCTGACGGCGGACAACATTTTTCTCATTGCCGATGGCGGGCAGAGCTATGCCAGCGGCGGCACGAGCGCGGCCTCGCCGTTATGGGCGGCTTTCATTGCCTTGGCCAACCAACAAGGCGCCGCCAGTGGTCATGCTCCCGTCGGGTTTTTGAATCCGACTATTTATGCCCTGGCCAAGGGTGACAGCTATACCAAAGTTTTCAGGGATGTTACTGTGGGGGACAATTTCTGGCAGCCCGACAGTCCCACCAACTTCCCGGCCGTTACCGGGTATGACCTTTGCACCGGCTTGGGATCGCCCAACGGCACCAACTTGATTAATGCCCTCACCAGTGGTGCGGTGGTCACAAACACCATCACCCACTATTCGCCGCCGCCGCCGCCCTATGGAGGCGCGCTGGCCAGCCTGAATGGCAACAATCCCAACGGCACTTGGCAACTCTTTGTCTTGGATGATGCGCCCTTCAATGCTGGCATCATTTCCAACGGCTGGATGATTACAGTCACCACCGCCAATCCGGTGGGTTACTCGGCCAATCTTGCGCTGGGCATGACAGCCTCCGCGTCCACCCTGACTCTCAGCAATTACTTGACCTACACCCTGACCGTGACGAATTGGGGACCATCCACTTCCAGCAATGCGCTGGTGGTTGACACCTTGCCGCTGGGCGTTTCCTTCGTTTCAGCTTCCACTACGAATGGCTACTTGTCGGGTTTGAACTGGTATGTGGGCAACTTGGCGGCCAACACCAGCGCGCAATTGGTGCTGAAAGTATTGCCGCGAACGGTGGGCACCATTCAGAACTACGCCATCGCCACCGCATCCACCTCGGATGGCAATACGGATGATAATTTCGCGACCGTTCCTGTCGCCGTCACCCTGCCTTCGCCGCCGCAGGTCAGTGTGCCGGCCGTTGGCAGCAACGGAATGTTCCAGTTGTCCATCAGCGGCCCGGCGGTGTCCACCGTGATTCAGGCCTCCACCAACTTGGTCGATTGGGTGAACATTTCCACCAACACGCCGCCCTTCAACTTTGTTGACCCCGGCACCTCAAACTACACCTCGCGATTCTATCGGGCTGTGGTAATCCAATAGAAACCAAGCGATCAGTCGATGAGACTTTGCGGTTTGACCGGCGGCGTTGGCATGGGAAAATCCACCGCCGCCGGTTTCTTTTTGCAACAGGGTGTCCGCGTGCTCGATACGGATGATCTTGCCCGCCAGTTGGTCCAGCCTGGGCAGCCCGCGCTAACGGAAATCCAGGCCGCCTTTGGAGACGAAGTGTTGACGCGCGCTGGAGCATTGAACCGTCACTTGCTGGCGCAACGGGTTTTTGCCAGTCGGCCGGAAAGGGAAAAACTGGAGGCGATCTTGCATCCGCGTATTCGCCAGGCTTGGATGTCCCAAGTTGAGCAGTGGCAGGAAATCAGTTGTTCTGCTGGCGTGGTTGTGATTCCGCTGTTGTTTGAAACGCAGGCGGAAACCCATTTTGAGCAAATCATCTGTGTGGCCTGTTCGGCGGGTTCGCAAATGAAACGCTTGAAGGCGCGGGGTTGGTCTTCGGAGCAAATTGCCCAGCGCATTGCTGCACAGATGCCCGTGGCTGAAAAAATGTCACGCTCGCATCATGTCATTTGGACCGAAGGTGTCCTGCGGGCCACTGAACGCCAAGTGGAACAAATTGTTGCCCGGCTACGGTGATGACGGTTGTCCGGTTGGGAGGGTTCTTTTTTTTTGTTTCCATCCCAGCAACCGGAGTGCGTTGCCAATGACAATCAAGTCTGAAAATCCCATTGCCGCCGCGCAAAAAATCGGACTGATGAAACCTAGCGCCGCCAGCGGCACCCCCACGGCGTTGTAGAAGAAAGCCCAAAACAAATTTTGTTTGATCGTGCGCAATGTTGCGCGGGCCAGGCCGAGCGCCTCCGGAACGGCTTCAATCTCGGATTTCAGCAGGATGATGTCCGCCGCTTCGCGCGCCACATCGCTGGCGCGGCTCACGGCGATGCCGAGGTCCGCCTGCGTCAAGGCCGGCGCGTCATTGATGCCGTCGCCCACAAATGCCACCCGTTCATTCTGCGACTGAAGCTGCTTCACAAATTCAGCCTTCTGTTCGGGGCGCACTTCGGCGAAGACATGTTCCTTGGCAATGCCGGTTTGTTGGGCAATCGCCGCCGCCGTGATGCCGTTGTCACCAGTCAGTAAATAGGTTTTGAATCCCTGCTGTTGGAGTTGCGCAATGACGCTGGCTGAATGCGGCTTGACGGCGTCGCGCACCGCAAACAGCCCCAGCAGCGTTTCATCCGAAGCCAGTCCGACAATTGTCGCGCCTTGTTGCGACCAGTCGCTGATGAAGGGTTCGCCGGGAGCCAAATTCACATTGGATTCTTTCAGCCAGCGGATGGAACCAAGGCGAAGCGCGCCTGATTTCTGTGAGTTGATTTTGGTTTTGGCGGTGATGCCGCGACCGCGAATTTCCTGCCATTCCGTGGTTTCGGCGGTGGCTGCCGCGATTTTGGCGATGGTTTGGCTGATCGGATGAGTGGAATGCCGTGCCAGCGTTGCGGCGATCTTTTTAAATTCTACATTCTGAATTCCGAATGCTATTTCGCCGGCAACTTCTGGTTTTCCCGCAGTTAGCGTTCCGGTTTTGTCGAAAATAACGGCGGTCACTTCACCGGCTTTTTCCAATGCCAATCCATCCCGGATCAGAATGCCGCGTCTGGCGGCGGCATTGGCGCTGGCCATGATCGCGGCGGGCGTGGCCAATCCCATGGCGCAGGGGCACGCGACAATCAAGACCGCAGCCGCAATGATGAAGCCCGCCGCCGAACCGGCAGGAACATGGGAGTGCCAAAAATGCGCTGAGAGCCAGTTGTGAACTTGAGTGGCGGAGTCCGGCGCGAGTCCCCACCAAAGTCCGGCGCCCAACGCAATACACACAATGATGGGCACGAAGACATTGCTGATCTGATCGCCGAGGCGTTGAATGTTGGCCCGGCTGGTCTGGGCGCGCCGCACGGCGGCAATAATGTGCGCCAGCGCCGTGGCTTCGCCCGTGGCGGTGACACGCATCACCATGCGTCCGTTTAAATTGACGGTGCCCGCGAATAATTCGCCGCCGGGCTTTTTGTCCACCGGGTTGGATTCGCCGGTCAACATGGCTTCATCCACGGAGGATTCGCCCTCCAACACCATGCCATCCACCGGGACGCGGTCGCCGGGCAGCAGCGCAATCCGATCATCAGATTTCAACTCCGACACCGGGACTTCCGTTTCCAGATTGTGAACGGCCGGCGCCGGTTTGAATTTTCGCAGGTCAAATTTTTTTGGCGGAGCGGGGATGGCGCTTTGAATTTTCCTCGCCGTTTGTGGCGCCAGATTTAGCAATGATTTCAGGGTGCCGCTGGCCTTTTCGCTGACGCGCGCTTCGAGCCAGTGGCCGAAGCTGATGAGCGAGATGATGGATGCCGCTTCCATGAAGTAAACATGGCCGCCAATGCCCGAAAACAACGCCCAGGTGCTGTAACCAAACGCCGTCGTGGAGCCGAGCGCCACCAGGGTGTCCATGTTGGATTGGCCGACTTTCAATTGCCGCCAGGCGCCACGATAGAAGGCGGCGCCGCAAAATATTTGCACCACGCCGGCCAAACCAAAGGCGATCCATTGAAACCAGGGCGTCCTGGCCAGATGAAAAATCCATTCTCCAACCATTAATGCGCTGGTGACGCCCAGTCCGAGAATCAAATTCCCTTGCCAGCGGGAACGGCGCTGTTGCCCCAAGCCCTCGGCTGCTTGTGCCGGTTTGGCTTCAAAACCGGCCTGGGCGATGGCCGCCAGAACGGCTTGGAGATCGGGCGTGGCGTCCCAGCGAACGGTGGCCCGACCGGCGGCCAGCGAAACGGAGGCGCTGCGCACACCGTTGACGCTTTGAATCGCTTCCGTCACGTGCCGGGCGCAATTGTTGCAGGTCATGCCGCCGACGAGTAATTCGGTGGAATTGGACAAGGCAATTTCCCTGGCGTTGAAACCCGTGCGTTCAATGGCGGCAATGATCCCCGGAATATTAATGGTGTCGGTCGCATTCCAGCGCACGCTTGCCTGCGCGTCCTGCACGCTGACGGATACGCTGTGAACGCCGGGAAAACGTTGCGCTGCTTCCGTGACTTTTCGGGCGCAGTTGTTGCACGTCATGCCGCTGACATGCAGTTTCGTTGTGAGCAGTGACGACATTATTTTACGAGGTCATGTTGCCATTAAACGACCGGTCCGTCGAATTTCGATTTGGTGGTGACGTTGTTGAAGTCAAGAAGCTAGTGAACGATTTCGATGGTTTTCATGCACTGATGCCAGGCGCGGAGGTGACGGAGTGATTTTGGCAACGCGTAGTGGCCGGAAAATAAAAAGTTTTCCATCATGCCAAACAGATCAAAATCGACGAAATAGGGGCGTTCACCGAGCAGGAACCCCGAGTGAGCCAGCATCTGTTCGTAGGGTTGGAGCGCGGACTCCAGTTTGCGCAGCCAGGATTTTTGGTCCCGTCGCCATTGGTCGAGGCAACCGCGACCGAATTTGCGTTCCTTGAACCGCACGAATTGCAATTGATGGGCGGCGGCGACATTTTCCCGATAATAAATGTCGTTGAGCCGGAAGGCCGCGCCTTCAATTTCATTTTCAATGTGCCGCCACAGGATTGATTGCACGCCTTCCAGATGGGCGGGGAAGAGGCCCAATTCAAATGTTGCGTCCAGGTATTTGGCGATGATCTGCTGATCGTCGGTGTCATCGAAAATGACCTTGCTGCCGTCGCGGATGATCGGCACGCCATAATACTGCTGCCCGGTAAGCTTCCAGACGAGCGAGCGTTCCTGGGGCGGCACATTGGTGATCTTAAATTTCACACCGGCAAATTCGAGAATGCGCCGTTGCGGAATGCAGAACGGGCTGAACGGGAATTGAATGAGTTCAATCATGCGCCATATCTCTGCCATGTTTCCGGGTTTGGCAAGCGCAAACCCGCTTTACTCCCACGATGTTCGCGTCTAAATTCGCCTCATGGCTGGCGAATACGATTCAACTGAATTCATTGACACCGATTTTCTTTCGCAAAAATCGGGATATTCCGCGTCTGCCGCCGGCTCGTCCCGTCCGTCCATGCCGGATGATGTCAATCGCAAGGTGGTCGAAGCCCAGCAGAAACTCGTGGAATTGAAGCGGGCGCAGGAAGAGTTGGAGCGCGAACGCGCCGGTCTGGAGGAATTGCGCCGCCGGCAAAATGAATTTCAAACCGGGCGCGACGAAGTCATTCAGAATTTGACGCGCGGCCTGGGTTTGCTGGAAGAGGCCGAGTTCGTGGCCCGCCGCGATGCCGAGCAAATGGTCAAGACGATCGAGGATTTTCGCAATGCGCTCGCCAAGGTGCAGGCCATCCGCGATGAAACCTGGACCAAGGAAAATTTTCAGATGGAACTGACGCGGGCGCTCACCACCATCGAGAATGCGCGGATGGAATGGAATTCCGCCCGGTTGAAAATCGCCGCGCTCGCCGGCGAAACCAAAAACGCGGCGACGCCGTTGGATAAAGCGCCGATTTCGCCCGTCAAGATGACGTCGCTGGCGGATTTGAGCTTCAGCCAGCTCTGCAAAATCGGGCTGGCGCTCACCTGGCCATTGTTGATCGTGGCGCTGGGCGCGCTCGGAATCTTCCTCGCCATTCTGGCGCGACACTGAGGCACTGAGGGTATGGCGTTTTCAAAAAAAAAGCCGGATCCGATTAATGAAAAAGCGCGTTCGCTGAACGCGGAAATCGCCGCTCTGGAGGCGGAGATAAAGCGGCTCGACTCCAAGCTGGCAAAATCACCGGAAACCAAATCCCGGCCAACGCTTCATTCCTTTCAAGCCGCAACTCAGACATCGCCGATCGAGAAGCCAATTGTCCCGCAAATTGCAAAGTCACCCGAGCCGGTTTTCGAGGAAATTGTCAAAATGCCGCCGCGTTCCGAAACGGAAATGCCCGAAATGTTCAATGAATTGGGCGTGCGAAAATACGACCTGCCGGCGTTGCTCAACCGCATCACCAACCATTTTCGCGGCCCCACCACCAGCAACCCGCGGCTGGTGAATTATCTGGCGGCTGGTGGCGTGCAGGGTCTGCGTCCGCTGCGCTATGAAAAGCGGATTGCCCGCAACCGCTTCATCTGGCTGGTGGTGATCGTTTCCCTGGCGTTGTTCGGGT
Organism: bacterium; assembly: GCA_021813325.1. Lineage (GTDB taxonomy): Bacteria > Verrucomicrobiota > Verrucomicrobiia > Limisphaerales > UBA11358 > UBA11358. The sequence continues at coordinate 72,419 of JAKALA010000010.1, forward strand.
TGGCCACCGTGCTACTGCCGCGGCATTAATGGCTGCCCATCAAGCTGGAACTGAAAGAAATCCCTCGTATGACCATGACTGGCAAAGAATCCAAAATATCCATTTCAACCCAGGCGGGTGTTTTCATCGCCCGCTATTCCGACAAGGGATTGTCGGGCTTGGAATTTCCCCAAGCCGGCTCGCGACCATCGCCGGTGCGTTCAGCACAAAATGTCTCGGCCCAGGTTCAACGCTGGCGTCGGCTGACGGTTGCGGCATTGGACACCATTTTGGCTGGCCAACAACCGAAGTCATTCCCCCCGTTCGACTGGTCCGGGAAAACCGATTTTCAGCAGTCCGTATGGGCGGAACTGCTGAAAATCAAAGCGGGCCAAACCCGCAGCTATGGTGAAATTGCGGAACGAATTGGACGCCCCAAAGCCGTTCGCGCCGTGGGCGGGGCTTGTGGCGCCAATCCGATTCCGGTGCTGGTGCCGTGTCATCGGGTGCTGGCCGCCAACCAAAAACTCGGCGGGTTTTCCGGTGGATTGGGATGGAAAAAACGTCTGCTGGCCGCTGAGAATCCCCAGGGCAAAGCGCCGGGATGGCGCGATCAGTAACTCTGTATTTCCAGATCAAACTGCGGCGGCGGGATTTTGGAGCAATCCCAGGAACTCCGCTTCTTCCAGAATTTTCACGCCGAGTTGGCGCGCCTTTTCCAGTTTGGAACCGGCTTCGGCGCCGGCCAGCACGAAATCGGTTTTCTTGCTGACACTGCCAGCGACCTTGCCTCCCGCCGCTTCAATTTTTGCAGTCGCTTCCTCACGTGTGAGCGATGGAAGTGTGCCCGTCAGCACGAAGGTTTTGCCGGCAAAAGTGCCTGCCGGTTGGGCAATCATAATTGTATCGTTTTGTGGCTTGATACCCAGCTTGCTCACCCGGGAGAGAACTGCCTGGCCCGCGTCAGATGCAAAGAAGTTCAAAACGCTGGCGGCCGCGACTGGTCCCACTTCAACCATTCTCGCCTTCAACCCGCCTGTTATGAGCCGTGTTTCAATTGCAGCGATGTCTCGTTTGAGCTCGGCATCACGCTGCTCGCGTTTCATCTTTTCAGCCTCGTCTTTAGGCGGATTTTTTCGCGAGCGCGGACTGATCTCCGCCCGTTCAACTTCCTTCGCGCCAAGGTCGCGGATGTCTTGCAAAACTTCAGAATTGGCCAAGGCCTCCAGCGATTCATGCGTGGCGGCGAGTTGCTTGGCCGTGGCCTCGCCGACATCGGCAATCGCCAGCGCGTGAATCCATCGGTTTAGAGGTGCGGTTTTGGCGCGCTGAAGGGCATCAATCACTTTTGTCGCATTCTTTTCGCCAAACGTGCGTGGCTCATCATCTGTGCCCAGATTTAATTTACCGAGCACTTCTAGTTTCAGGTCGAACAAATCGAGCGGTTCTTTCACCAGACCGCGATCTACGAGTTTTTCCGCGACAATGCCACCGAGCGACTCGATGTCCAGCGCCTTGCGCGCGGCGAAATATTCCACGCGGCGCATGAGTTGCGCCGGACAGCTCGCAACATTCTGGCAGCGCCAGGCAACTTCTTCTTCTTCGGCCGGGCGGTGCTGCTGCGCTGCTTCGTTTTCAAGGCTGACCAGCAGGTCAGCCCTGCCAGTTTTGGACTTTACATCTTTGGCAATCGGGCCACCGCATACGGGACATTTGCCGCCCACGTAATGAAACAAATCAAATTCCTGGGCGTTCGGAGGCCGTTTCGTTTTTACCACTTCGGCCACCTCGGGGATCACCATGCCGGCTTTACGAATGACGACGGTGTCGCCGATGCGGATGTCTTTGCGCCGGATTTCGTCTTCATTGTGCAACGTGGCGCGTGAAATCGTGGAGCCTTGAACAAAGACGGGTTCCAGTTCGGCCACCGGAGTGAGCACTCCAGTGCGCCCGACCTGCACGGTGATGTCTTTCAGGATGGTTTCTGCCGGTGTAATCCACGGCACCGGCTTGTGAACGATGGCGTAACCCGGCGCACGGCTGCGCCCCGGAATTTTGGCCCAGTCGGCAAGCGTATTGACCTTGATGACGATGCCGTCGATTTCGTAGGGCAACTGCCGGCGCAAATCTTTTTCCTCGTCATAATTCGCCACGATTTTTTCGCGGTAAATCTTCAGCACTTCCTCAATGCCATCACAAACCCACCATAGCTTTTGTGTGGGCAGACCAAATTTGGCCAAGGTTTTCAGCACTTCGGAATGGGTTTTAAATTCGATGCCGTCCACCGCGCCCACCGCATAAAACACGGCGCGAATGGGCCGTTGCGCGACGAGCTTCGGATCAAGCTGCTTGAGCGCGCCGGCGGTGGCATTGCGCGCGTTGGGAAAGGATTTTTCGCCTTCCGCCGCAAGCTTTTTGTTTAATTCATCGAACTCGGCGATGGCCATGTAGGCTTCCCCGCGCACTTCGAGCAAAGCGGGAAATTCACCGCGGAGGCGCGGAGGCGCGGAGTTGTCTGGAAACAAATCCGGCTCTTTTCTCGGCGCCTCGGCGTCTCGGCGGTTCAAAATGGTGGGAATGCTCCGCACGGTTTTCAAATTAACCGTGATGTCATCGCCTTCCGAGCCGTCACCACGTGTCACGCCAAGCGTGAGTTTGCCGTGCCGGTAATGCACGCCAAGGGAGACTCCATCCACTTTCGGCTCAATGATGTATTGGACTTTCGCGCGTCCAAGCTGCTTGCGGATGGTTTGATCGAAGGTGCGCAATTCGGCCAATGTATTTTCATCCTGCAAGCGATTGCGTTTCTCGCGGTCTGGCTCCTCGCCACTGGTTGGATGGTCGCTGGCTTGGATTTTATCGAGCGACAACATCGGCATGAGATGCCTGACACGGGCGAATTTTTCGCTCGGCGCGCCCCCAACGCGTTGCGTGGGCGATTCTGGAGTAACGAGGTCGGGGAGTTGTTTCTCCAGTTCCTGCAACTCTTTGAAAAGCGCGTCGTATTCGCGATCGGTAATCGGTTGTCGGCCTTCCACGTAATAGGCGCGGTCATGCCGGCGGATTTCCGCAGAAAGTTCAGCGTGGCGTTGTTGAGCAGCAGCGTGTGTCACAGGAAAATGATGCGGTGCGCAATGCTGAAAGAAAATCTCATTTTAAAGTAAGGAATTCATTTGATGCTGGTGCGGCGGGCATCATCGAGATGCCAAATTTCATACGCCAGAGTGCGCGACGGCTCGCGGGGACGCTCGCCCCACCATGTCAAACCATTTCTCACTGAAATAAGTCAGGGCGTAGCGTTTGCTTGCGCCTGGAGCCAGTGGTGGAGCAACGATAGCACCCGGGCTGGCGTTTCCCAGAAGGGGCGGAGCGCCGCCGTCAGGGTTGCTTCCAGGACCTCCAAACTTTCGTGCCGGCGATTGCGGGCACATCCTGCACCTGACCCCAGAGATCTTCGATCGGATTGAGTTTGGGACTGTAAGGCGGCAAGGCAGCAAATGGTTGTTGGAAATCGGTTGCGGCTGCGGCAACACGGCGGCCAGTTGGCGGTATCAATCCAGCGCCGCAGCCAACCCCAGAACGTCGCGCTGCCGGCATGGAGACTGAGCCACTGATCGGTGAACCCGATCGTGATTGCTTTGCCCGCGCAATTCCCCAGCCACCGTTTGGTGAACCGGGCGTGCGCCCGACGATGGGGTTGTTTTCATCTACCACCAATCAATTCCCAAGCGGTGGCTCCTTTTCAACTGCATCGTTCCGGCTAAGGACAGTGTCAGGATGCGCCCCAGGTTCTAGGCGTAAACCAAAAAACATTGCCACGTCGGTAAATTCCTTTTATCTTTTTGGTGGATGACATATGCGTTCTCCTTTGCGGTTTGGATGCCTCAGACCGTCTCGATAGGGCGACCCAATGTGTCTTACGGACTAATAATTCCGTCCAAGACTGTAGCATTTGTCAAAATTATGGGGGGGTCTAAAGGCCCTCATTGGCGGGTTGGACTCAAAAACGCCTTGTAAAAAGGCTTGATTTTAACGGTTGCGCGGTTAGCTCAGTGGTAGAGCATCACCTTGACACGGTGGGGGTCAGAGGTTCGAAACCTCTACCGCGCACCATTCCACCAGTTTGACTGGTTTCAACCAGCAGTGACCACGGTTTGACGCAGGAACCACGGGCTTTTTTGCAGTCGAGGACAAGGTTCGAGCCAAACACTTTTTGAGCGAGAACCCTCTTCTCTTGAAGAGAACCCGAAACAGCGATTTTCCCCGCGTTTTTAGCGGTTAAAATCCATTCTTGGAACGGTTCGATCCAGCCGGATTTACCAGCCGAAAGCGTGTTGATTTGTTCCTCCAAAGACTTCTTCTGGCTCATCAGTTTCGATTTCTCGCCAGTGTATTCATTCCGCTCAATTACCGCGTCGAGGAACAAATCTATGAGCCTTTGAAGGCGAAGATTGATCTGCTCAATCTCGGCACGCTTCTCGGCAATCAAGCGCGCTATGGATTGGTCTTTTCTTCCTTAAACCACCTTGCTGAGAAACTGGGCTTGCCTCGAAAAAACGGACACCTGAATAGCGGGGATCATTAGTTAGTTGTTTTGGTTTTCGAAGTCAATGGGGGAAAGGTAGCCGAGGGCGCTATCGCGTTGCATCAAATTAAAAGACACCGGGGAAGTTTTCGGCTGAGGGGCCGAAAGGGGTCGTTGACTCATGGGAAAAAGACACCGGAAAAAGCCGGTGCCGATGAACATGAGTCGAGAGATCAAAGA
>JAKALA010000074.1 GCA_021813325.1 bacterium
CACTCGTTGGCACCGCGCTCGGTGTTTGGGGCACTTTCGCCGTCACAAATCGCACCGCTCGTCTTGAGGAGCGGAAGCATTTTCGAGAGCTTGGATTGCCATTGCCATTGGAAGTCTCGCGCCGCATTTTTATATTTGACCATCAACCGACCCGGCAATTCCACCATTCCGCCTCCCGCGGCCAGATCCAAATCATGCAAACTTTTTCTCCAAGCCAAATGCCGGGTTAATGACGGGATCAAAAGGCGCGGCAGCATCGCGTTCTCAAACATTTGGGTTAGAGTCATAATTTATGCCAACCGAGTTGGTTTAATTAACAGTTCTGCGGCTTTAGAAGCCACGCCTTGATTTTATCTATGACGGGTTGCCATTCACCTTGCCACCAGCGATGCCACGTTTCTTGGTTGTCGTCGTCCTCGCGTTCGCAGTCCACCACCATGTCAGCTAGTCCGTCATCGGTGGTTACTTGCCACCATAGCGCGCCACCGCATTCGGGGCAGACGGCTACGGTTTCAGGCACACGTTCCGGGTGTGCCACGCGAGCCGCAGAACACCGCACTGGAGCCAACGTTTGCGTTTCATCTTTGACTTCAGTGAGAGTATTCATTTTTCGTTCGATTGATTGGGGCCAATCAGCTTGGACTCGTTAGGTGTCATTTGCGCATCACATGGAGTCACAGCTTCCATTGTTTGAAGAGCTAGAAGCGTTCTTGTCAGACTTGACGGAGGCGCGGGAGATGTTCGCTTCAGCAAATCCGCCAGTTTTTGTTTCGTTGACGGAGACAGAAATAGCGGAGGCTGAGTTCGCCGCCCGACATGCCGTTGATTATGCACTACGCGATTGGTTTGAGTATGGCAAGTGGCGAAGCGAGCTTTCAGATACGATAAGATTTTGGTTATGAGCGAGATTCGAGCACGGCCATTTTTTACTCGGTTGCCTGACCGCAGATGATGGTTCGGGCAGAGTGCCTTGTTTGCCGGTGGATGATACAGGCCAACATTTGATAGATGGTTTGATGGATTGGTTGTTGATTCATTCATGGCATTTTTCGGGTGCTCGGCGATGGCTTTAGCATGATGAGCAGTCCTTTAGCAGCCCAGAGCCTCGGCAGTTTGGGCACGTTACCATGTGATTCTCTTCGCTTGGGCAGTCCTCGCCCATGCACTTGGGCCGGCGTCGAGATATTCGACCATGCCTTCGCCGCCACAGTCCGGGCATATTGGGTCTTGCTCAAAATTGCTGGGAACCATCAGGCCGGCGCGAAACTCGCGCCAGGCGCGATCCAGCGGCGTCTGACGTTTCTCCGCCCGGCGCCGGCGCTGCCAGATCACGATCCGCTTCATCATCCGCTCACGGCCGGTCAGGCCCGCCAGTTCCGTCCAGCGATCGTTTCGCCGTGGCTGGCCATCGTAACGCAGCCCAGCCGCCCGGTTGGTGTGGCGGGTGATGCGCTGGCGGATCAGCTTTTTTTCCGCCTGGGATTTGTTGCCCAGGTTCCAAATTTTAAGCCGGCGCGGAGTGCCTTGGCTGGTGAGCCCCAGCAATCTCAAAGCGGTGCGCTTTTGGGAGGACCGCCGCTTCTCGCGAAGCCGGCGCGCGGTGACCGTGGCTTTCATGGCGCAGCACAGGCCACCGCGAGCCGCGATTTGAGATTTGAGGGAATGGCTTTCGGCTGCAAGCTGGCCTCCCAGCGTTTCTCGCCGGTCGGCGTGATTTTTAGCGTCAGAACGATGCGCGTTTCCAGTTCATCCAGGTCTGATTGACCTTCAGAATATTTCTGGAAAGCTTTAGCCGCACAGCGCCGCGCGGCGTAATGTTCATTCCCAGTGCTGCTCACGCTCACGCACAAAGCACGGTTTCCAACGCCATAAGCCCGGAACGTTTTGGCATCGCGGCCCCGGTCCGGCAGCTGGCGAATAATGCAGGTGTTCACGACTTCACCTCAAGTTTGGTAAGATCCGGTTCCACGAAGAATTTTTCTTCCTGCACCAGCTTCAGCCCAAGCGCTGGCAGAATATGCTGTTGAAACTTCGTCGGTTTTTCCTTGGTCCCGCAACGCGCAAGGATGGCGTCCTTGTCCACCTCGATTTTGGTGCGGATAAATTTGCGCAGGCGCCGGGATCCAATCACCGCCAGAATTTTGGCCCAGGTGAAGGCCCGGCTGATCGGCGCCAGGCTGGGGGTATCGGTGCGGAAACCAAACTTGCCGGCAATCCACTGAACGGACTTCCGATCTTTGGGAAATATTTCCGGGTTGAGCTCGGCGAAATCAGCCAGGCGATTGGTGTCCAACTCAATCTGTTCCTCCAACGTGGTGAGGTGCTCTTGGCAGCGGTTTTTGACGAGCAGAATTTCGGCGTCCATGTCTGCGGTCACTTTGCGCTTGGCGTTCACGGCGATGGCAATGTCATGCAATACGCGTTCGGCTTCATCGCGCGTGGCAATTTTGCGCGGCTCCACTTTGATGCGGGCTTTTCGCCCGGCGACGTGTTCGATGGGTGCGATCATGGTTTTCCTTGTTTAATAGTTACTAGTTTTAGGTTTTAAAAATGAGCAGAAGGGCGGTCACGATGAGGGCGCCGGCCACCATGCCGAGCGCAAACGCGGTGGAGAGCAGGCCAACGACGATCGCCAGACCACCGCGCGTATCCTGCCGGGCATCGAGCGCCCGGATGCCGCTGGCTTCGTCATTCAAAGGCAATTCAGTATTGGTCGAGATCATGATGCTTTTTCTCCTTTGGTAGAGCTGCCGGGTGTCTCCAGGGATTCGAGCCAAGCGGTGGTTACCGCCGCAACCTGGATTAGCTCCCTGGTCAAGTGCATGATCGCGGCGGTGGCATTATGGGGCTTGGATGTGGCCTCCAACCGGTCAATGGCTTCCGCCACCTCGCCAATTTCCTCCATCAGCACGCGGAACTTGCGGGCAACATCCACAATGGGACTGGTGCAACTGAACTGATGTTTGCCTGATCGGAAAAGGTGATCCTGACGATCACGCTCGGCGCTGATGGCGGGTTGCACCCAGGTCATGCCCAGCGACACCACCCAACCAGAAGCATAGCCCAGAATTTTATGCAGAAAGATTCGTGACCAATTTTGGGATTCAGCCATGAGGGCAGAATCAGCCAGTCTGCCAGCCAGAGCGGTTAGCCGGGTCAGCTTCAGATCGTTCGCTTCATGCTGTCCGCCACTCAGGTAACAACGCATCACATCCTTGTCGCTGTCCAGCACAGCCAGCACACGGGTGCGAACCATGGGAGCAGTCTCGCGAGCCGGGGCATTCATTCCTTGCTCCTTTCAATTATGGCCAGGCAGGCCCCGCAATTGATTGGTCCAATATCCGTCTGCCAGGCGGCCACACGAGCTCCGCCTTTGCCGCCACCACACAGCGGGCCATTATCCTTCAACACATGGACCTTGTGCTGGTCAGATTTACAGATGCACTTGGGATAATTTTGCAGCGAAGCTGCATTGGCTTCGGCGGCATATTCGAGCGTGGAAATCATGACCGGCCTCCTTTGGCAGTTTCCGGCAACGCGGCTTCGTCCAACGCCCATTGCACATAATCATAAGTGAACGGCTTGCCATCCATGGCAGCCTCGTCCTTGGCCTCTTGCAAGATTTCAAAAAAGAAGCGGATGCGGCCGCGCTGTTTGCCAATGAAATAAAGTTCTTCCCGGAAACTTTCCGCATCTTTCAAGCCCAGCGTCCGGGCAATGGCCACCACATCGTCCTTGGGTGGATAATTGCCCAGGCGCAGGAAATTCCCGCGGCCGCCAGCGCGGCCCTCGAACTGTTCCAAATAAATGCTCTGCGCATTGAACATTTGATCCTCGTTCTCGGGCGTGATGCTCCAGATCACCGCGCAACCGGTTTCGTCCTGCAGGGAGCGCATGAACTGGTAAGCCGGCTGGGTCTCGATGCTCTTGCCCATGGCGATGAGCTTTTTGTCGCTCCGGACCATGTCCTGCATGTTATCCACGATCATGCATTTGGGCTGGCCATTCTGCGGCTGCAGCGCTTCAAAAATTTTGGCGCGGGCCGGACCATAGCTGATGCTCCGGCTGGCACCGCATTTGATGGCCAGGCGAATGATAAATTCCTTGAGCGATCCGTTGTCGGCCGATTCCAGCCATTTGATGAGTGGATTGCGCAAGGCGAGTTCCTTGTAGCTGGCCGTTTTCTGCGTGCCCGTGGGACCCACGATCACCCGGAACCGGTTCACGCGGTCTTTTTTCAAAGATTTTTCCACCACGCTGCGGATGGCATGAAACGTGGAAGTCTCCACGAAGGGCATGCCTCCCTGTAGCAGTTCCACGCGCACCTGTTTTTGAATGGCCAGGATGGCCTGCAGCAGGTTGGTGGCGCTGACATAGGGGCTTTGCAGCTCGTTGCCATCCGCATCGTGTTTCCAGCGGCCCTTGAGTATGCGTGTCCAGTTGGTCTTGTGGATGTTCACGCCCTGATCGTGGGCGCGGCTCACCAGCACATCGACGTCGCGCTTGCATTCATCGCGCACATAGACCTTGAGCCAACGGTATGACTCTTGCAGATCCTTGGGAAACAACTGCATCTCCGCCTCAATATGCGGATCGTCCCAATAAATGGTGGTGGCCTGATTCCTCTCTCTGGTTCTCACTTCGCTCATCTTTGTCTCCTGTGGTTTGGTTTTTATTCCTCGTTAATCACTGTTGTTGTTATCCGGGCCGCCCGCGCTTCGTAACGCGCCAGTTTGGCGGCCTGTTTCGCAAATTCATCTTCGCTGACACCGGCGGCGCGTTGCTTCGCGCGATCGCTGGGACGCTCAACGGTGGGTGCGGCTGGCAGCGTGGTCGCCACTTCACCATCACCCACGCCGTTGCGCGCTTCATGAGTCTGGGCCCCGGTGGATCCATCCGAACGGATGGCCACCACGCTGCGCCGCAGGGCCTGGGCGTTGCGGCGCGCGGCCTCCAGCCCGATGTCGGGATCTTCGCCATAGCCAAAGGCACGGCGGCGGAAACGCGTCATGCGGTTGATCTGCTCGGCCACGCCCAGCACCACTCCGGCTTTTTTGCCGTTGAAATTTTGGGCCAGCACCACGGTGGCCAGGCAATCCGGGGCGAATGGGTTGAAATACAACTTCACTTGGGCGCCGTGGTATCCGCCCATAAATTCCGCGCTGAAATCAAACACCTCGCTGTAACCCTCCATCAGCACCACGCTCTTGCGGACTTTGTAGCCGCGCACGGTGATGGGCTGGGTGATAACGGGCGAGAACATCCATTGTTGTTCGCTCTCCAGCCGGCGCAGATGGCGCGGGGCAATGCGGCCAAAATAATCCTGGGGAATCCAATTGCCGTATTGAACACTTTTCACGAGTTGCGCGTTGTGTTCGGTAATGGCTTCCTTCAGCGCCTTCAGCACGTCGGCCAGCATCGGAAAATATTTGCGCGGATCGGTTGCACCGTTCCGGCAGCTCACCAGCAATGCCTGGACTTCCTCCTCTTCACCCATGAACCGGCCGACCTGGCCGGGCATCAATGACAGCTTCGTCCAGAGCTTGTGGAAAATGCCTTCAATGACCTTTTGATGCGGCGAGCTGGCCCGCTCGATGCGGATCCGCAGCAAGTTCAAGGTGTCGGTTACCAGGTTGGAGGCGCTCACGCCATGTTCCAAAACCATGGCCTTGGGATAGCCGTGCTCGGCAAACACCGTGTGCAGTGTGGCGGTCAAATCTTCCGCGCGATACGAACTGCGCGGCCGGGCCGTGTAGTTGAAACCGGGAATGAAATAACTGCGATGATCGGCGGGAACAATGAATTGGAAACGTCCCGCCATCACGCCCCAGCGCTCCGCGCATTTGTTGCCCGGAAGATTGAACGGAACACAGCAGACAAAATTGATGGTGCCGTCATCGAGCGTCCACTTTTCACCTGGCTCGATCTCGCGCTCCTCGCCGGTGATCTCGTCGCGGGTGAGCATCAAGGATCCGGGTGACGACACAAATTTCAGCCAGGCATTCCGCGGGGCCCGATGAGCAATCGTGGTTGCCTGGCTGACGCGCACCTGTTCCCGCATGGATGGCGGCAACGGAGGTTGGCCGGCATTGAAGCGCGATTTGATCAGCTCCACGGTTTTGTAATCTAGCAAACCACGTTCCATCGCCACGCGCACCGCCTCGGGAACGGATCCACTGTTGGAATTAAAATTGGTCTGCAGCAGCAGCGATTTTACATCGGCTGCTTGTTGGGCCGAAAATTGATGGCTGGGCTTCCGGCCTGAATTTTTGTGCTGGGGGAGCAAACCATCAAAGCCATCGGCATTGTAAGCTTTTTGCCAGCGATACAAGGTCATGAACGGTTCACCCACTTTGCGTGCGGCAAGATTGCGCTTCACCCCGGAAGCGCGGAGCGCCGCAAACGCTTGAATCGCATTCAGACGGAGTGTGGCCGTGCGAATATCCGCTTCGGAAATTTGGGTGGAGCGGCGTTGAGACGCCGCTCCAGTAGATGACTCTGATTGCCCCGGATCTACGCGAGGGAGAAAGGCGTCCGATCCGGACAGACGTTGTTTGGCGGCCGGAATCGGACCTGGCTCAGAATTGCCAGTGTGATCTCCGCCAAATCGGGAAATAGCATCAACAGCGGGCGTGGGGGTGAGGCACCGCCCGCTGTTGGATAGCTGCAACGCTTGCACCGCGCTATCAACGCATGATGAACCGGAAGGGACGGTCATGGGCCTGTCGTCGGCCCGTCCATTCCCAGGCGCGTTACTGCCTGATCCATTTTCGCCGACAAAATCTAAAGCTGCTGCCGGAGAATTTTGACCGCCTCGGCCAACGCCTTGGTAGGCTCCCCTTCCGGTGAATAAATTCCTCTCCACAGATACCGGCGATACCACCGATACAGGGTCGCCGCTGGGTAACCGACCAGTCTGGCGGCGTGCGAATGCGTTTTGCCGGCTGTTTTGAGTAAGAGCCAGGTCAAGGCCAGCACTTGTTTCTCGGGCATCGTTAATTTGTGTTTCATGCGGAATCATGGTGATGGAATAGGTTTGCTCGTCCAGTTCGGGTTTTTAATTGGTGGGCTCCGCCGATTTCGTCTTCGCCGCCGTCTTGTAAATTTCCGCCAGTTCCTCGTAAAATTTGGCCTTCGCATGGCACATCTCCGGCTGTTCCTCCTTGGCGGTCTCCGCGATGGTTTCGAAAACTTTTTTCCGGTGCTGCGTGTCGAATTTGGTGAAGTATTCCCAGCGCGCCGAAGCGTCATGCGTGAAGGTTTCGCAAAACAAATCCATCTGCCGCTCCAGCAGCTTTGTCTTTCCGCCAGTGTGCTGGTCGCGGTTGATTCGCTTGTTAAAGTCCGGCCCCGGTGTCGTCACCACAAACATCCCCAGCCCGGCCAGCGTGGCACCCAACCCCAGCGGCTTCTCATCCGCCAGCAGCTTTGGCTCAAACGCCTCCTTTAAATCCTCATGCTTGTCGAAAATCTGATGGAGGCGCTGCGCATAATTAATGTATTGATGGTTGACACCGCATACCGCAGCCAAACGGCGACAGGAATCTTTCTCTGTAAACTCAGTAGACAGCCATTTTTCATGGTTTTTTGCATGGTTTCGGGCTTGTTCCAGGAATAATTGGCTGGCCAGCGGCACCATGAAATACGCTCGCTGGCTGGCCGTGATGTTGCGCCGCAGGCACAATTCGCGGTTGAAGATCGTCAACGCTTCGCTCTCCTCCACTACCTCCACCGGCACCTCGGTAAACTGCCAGTCGCGCGCCGCCAGCACGCGCGTCCAGCCGTCCACCACCAAATTATCACCGTTCCGTTCAATGATCTGAATCGGATGCTTGATGCCATGCGCTTTGATGTCCGCTTTAAAGGTCAGAAATTCGTCGGATTTTGGACTCCACCGCATCATGGTTCGGACGAATGGCAGCGGCTTCAATTTTTGCGGGTCGCGGGTTTGATGTTTGGTAGTATTCATGTTGAAATTCATCCCCAGCGCGGAGCCGCCACCGGCAACGCCGCCGCATTGGGCTGGCTGAACCGCCGGCCCACGGCCTCCGCCACCTGCTGGCGCTGGATCTCGGTCAGTTCCGGATCCGCCGCCGCCAGGCGTTGGATTTCATGCAGTTCGCCCGCCGCGCCGGCCACGCCGATGTGCAGAAAGTATTCGGTAAGGCTCATACCGCCTCCTTTTGCAGCACATCACGCAAGGCAATGGCTGTGTCGCCGTATCCGGCATTGGAAGTGATCAGTCGGTTATCGCTCCAGACAAACCATTCGTAGGCGGCGAAGCCGCCATCGCCGGCCACACCCACCCAAAGGTCCTGGTGGAGTTGAATGCAATGGAAGACGGTCAGCAGATCGCTGTAATCCGTGCAGCCCTTGCGTTTCAGCGCCGCCACGATCTCGGCAGGCACAGTGATGGGAAGTTTTATATTCATGCAGCCTCCGGTTTGGGGTGTTCGTAAAAATTTATTCCCTCGCGGGTGAGCTTCTCGCGCGCGGCTTGGCGAATGAATTGACTGACATCGCGCTCAGGATCCTTATCCACCCAAATTTCGATTGCCTTCACAATTGGCGTCGGAACATAGCCACCCAGCAGCTTGCCCTCGCGAGTCACACGGCTTTTCATGGGTTTTTTGCGTTTTGCTTGAGTCATTGTTAAAACGTCTTGAGTTGTATTAGACACTGTCTAACACCCAGCGTCAACAAAATTTCTTTACAATTTTTAGTGTTGGGTGTTTAACAGTGTTTGTGGCAGGACAACGCGCTAAAAACAAGGTTCAAATCGGAGCCTATATTGACCTTGAAACGGAGGCCGGAATCCATCAGTGGATGCAAAAATACCCCCGAAAAACTAAAACTGATTTTCTTTTCGAGGCCATTGTGGCCAAGCTGGAAAATGAAAAAATCATCCTTCCCCATCAGGCTGGCAGCCGGCAGCACCTAAAACGTCCGAAGGTGATCTTTAATACGTCCGCCGCGCAACTCAACGAGATCAATTCAGCCGGGCCTTCTGAAGCGGCAAAACTTTTAGACGCTGCTGAGGCGACGATTGAGCATCCCGCTCCAAAACGAACGCCGAAATAATGAGCTGCCTTGCCCAACGTTGCATTTTCCGCGCCACGGCCCGGCGCTTGGCTGGATTCCATAAGGCTGCGCGCTCTTCGAGTTCCGGTTCCAGTTTTACGCGGCAATATCCATTTCCCTTTTTCATATTGCGAACATCGTCTTTAAGTGACATGGACACTGGCGGTCCATGTGGATAACTTTAATAAGTTTATGAAAAGAAAAATCATGTTTGTTGCATTAGTCGCCATCTGCGGTTGTGTGTCAGTTGGCCGAAAAATAGATCAGACAAAAATTGAGCAGATCACAGCGGGTAAAACCACCCGCAATCAGGTGGTGAAATTGATTGGATCGCCTGACCAGATCACTACTACTGCCCCTGGAAATGTGATATTCAACTATGTTTTTATTCATTCCACGCCAAAAGCATCAACCTTTATCCCGGTAATTGGCGCTTTTGCCGGCGGAGCTAATGTCCAGAATCAAACCCTCATCATAACATTCACCAACGATATTGTTAGTTCGATGATTAACTCATATGGAGGCAGTGAAATGGGAACGGGGGCGAATGCTGCCACTTCCGCCGATTTACCGGATACGACTGAGAACAAACGGACAAAATAATACCAGGCAATAGTAGTGCTTGCCGACACAGCCAGATTTGAATCTGAACGAGTAATTTTTTGCATTGATATTTTTATTTAAGGCGGCCTGCAGATCCGATCTTTATTACAGATCCAAGAACTCCAAATTATAATGGCGGTGGAAGTGGTGGTAATGGGGTTGTTCCGGAACCTGGGACATTCCTTGTTGGCGCCCTTTTGTTGGTGCCATTCGCCTTTCGTTTTTGACGTCCAAAGCATTAACGTTTGATCATTATTGCAGCCGGGTGGCAGCCTGGCTGCAACGCCTCAAAAACCGTTTCAAACATTTATCCGTCGCCTCGTTTTTGTTAGAATTACCATTTCCCATAAAAATACACCCTAAGTAGTTCATTTCCAGCCTTCTTTACCTTTTTTCAGGGTGTTTCAATCATTCCCTCTCCTTCGCTTCAACCGGCAAAATCAACCGGGTGCATCTGAACACTGTCCTTAATTTTTGGCCCAAAGCTCATCCCAGTGACGGTTGCGGCGGGCTTCATCCAGCGCACAGAGGTTCCGTAACCCTGATTTGGTCCAGAACTGTCCGCAACGTTTGAAGCGGCATTGCTTTTGTCGGCAGGCCGATTCGACGGCTCCTGAGCCAATGGGCCATCCCCGTTTTGCCATGGTCTGATAGTTCATTCGCCGTGCATGCGTGGCAAAGTAATTTTGCTCGCGCCGAATTACTTTCCCGGCTTCCCCACGGCGCGGCCCGAGTTGGGCGATTTGCCGCAAAGCGGCTTGCTCCTTTCCGTGGCGAACCTGGTGCCGCAGCGGCGCGACCCACTGGGTCAACGCCGGTTCTTGCTCGCCGTGCAAAGCGTGTCCCAAATTCCATAAATGTTCACTGCCGTGATAAAAATCCAATAATTCCACGGCTTCCTGCCAGCGATCTTTTTTCAGGTTCCACACCCATTCGGCCCCATCGCCCAAATACAACGTTTGCCTGGCACGCCCCAGCCCTTCACGCACCGCTTCCCAATTGAGCCGCCGTCCCCATTCCATCGCTTGGTCTTGCCAGTTGACCACGATCTTGTCGATCAGCAGGCCGCGCCCCGCCTCCGTTTGGGCCGCAGCCTCGTGCCCATAGAACACGCCCAGCTTCAATTCGTGCCATTCGACGCGGTCTTGCTTGGTTTTCTTTTTGCCCCAGCCAGGCCCCCGATAGCGTAGCTGGCAGCCATCCACCATCAACACCCCCAACTGGCTGGGGCCGCGTTGGGGCATGCGTTCCACCGCTGGTTCCTCATACCGGCGCTGCGCCTGTTCCTCGGCCAGCGCACCCATCCGCCGCACCAGGGCGTGCAGCGTCGTGTCATCAATGCTTTGTGCCCAGCAGTTGGCTACCGCCGCCGCCGCCTCGTATGAACCGGTGGCGGTCACCGTGAAACAAAGCTTCTGGGCAAAGCCGGGCGTCAACTTCTGATGCGGCCCCAACTGCCAAGCCTCCCGCACGGGGCATCCCCATTGGCCGGGGTCGGGGTGCTGCCCGTAATCAACGACGAGCTTTACTTCGCCTAACTCGCTGCGCAGCGTTAGCAGCCGGTCCCGGCGTTGCTTTAGGGGGGAAACCTCGCCGTGTTCTTCGGCTAGTTTTTGCAGGCGTTCCTCCAGACGTTGCCGGCCCCATTCGCGGCTTTCGGCCACCACTTCACGTTCGATGTCGGCAAGACTTGGCAATGGCTTCGGGTTTGGTTCCATAGGTAGACACGGGTTGCATGGTTGTTCGTTTGTGTCGGCGTGAGGAACCGTTACCCCTCTATCTTAAGGACAGTGTCAAGATGCACCCAATCAACCGGCAAAATGACATTCGACGACGCGCTCGACGTTTTCAAACAATGGTTGCGGACAAGTTATCCGATGAAATCTTCTCCATCGAGAGGCGGGCATGAGCCTGCACTTGTTTCAGACGTGCAAGCCCGCTCCCCCGCCTGCTACTTCTACCTCAAAGCGAAACCAACCACTTGACGAAAACCCTCAAATCCAGTCTTTTTTGCCCAGCGGGTGCTGCACTTTTCGCGCGCCATCCGCGCACTTTTCAACCGCTGTTTACAGATTGGCTGGCCACATCGCCTAGCTGGGCTTGAGAAATTTGTCCTGACAATCCGGGCAGATGCCGTGAGTGATCCGTGTATTGGAATGGGTGGTGATGTATTTCTCAATTTGATACCAATAACCGCTGTCATTGCGCACTTTTTTGCACCAGGCACAGAGGGGCAGCAGGCTTTCGAGAGTCTCTACCTGGCGGGTCAACTGGCGTGTGCGACGCAGCGTGGCAAGCGCATCGGCGCTGACGCCGAGCAGTGTGGAGAGCAGGCTGAACGCCGCTTCTTGAGCGGGGGCAATTTCTGGTCGCAACACCCCGCAAAACATGCCGATGACCTGGCTGGAAATGGCCAGCGAATGCAGCACGCCGCGGTCGGGGTTGGTTTCGCTGCCGAGGGGGAAAAAAACGGGTGTGCCCTGACGCAAGGCGTAGGCAAAACGTCCGGCTTTAATCAGGCCGTCCACAATGTTCTGCAAGATCGCGCCGTCGGATTCGTTGCTGGCGAGGGTGAGTTCAAAATGATGATCGCCGGGGTTTACCGTCCAGAAACCGGTTTTGGCAAACAGGTTTAATCCACCCACATAGCTTTGGCTGACAGTGAGAATGCCCTTGGCGCTTTCCTGTTCATGCAAGTCGCGGCGGAAATGTTCCAAAGCCGCAAACAGGGACGGCAATTCGCGTTGCCCGTCGAGCTGGTTTAACTTTTCCAGCCCGGCACGCAGGAAATCGGGATAAACTGAATCGAAAGGTTCACTCATGGTCCGCCGGCCTATTTTTTCAGCAGGGCCTCTTCCACGGCAAGGATTTGTTCGTCCACCTCTTCAGTCAATCGGCCCAGAACCTCGGTGCCGAGACCCAAGGTCATCCAGGCCTTTTCCTCCAACGGGGGAATGAACTGCTCGCCGGAACTGCCGATGCTCATGGCATTGACTAGATGGTCGGCCACATGCACCACAGCCGCATCCATTTTAGCCACACTCTGGTTCGGCAAATGATGAAAGGCCACGGCTTGAACCAGCGCGGACGGGTAGCTCCAACTGTTGAGCAGTTCGGCGGCAATTTGCTGATGGTCATAACCCAATACCTTCTGTTCGGCATCCCGCAACAAAATCCGCTCCTGCTGATAAAGTTCAAAAACCGCCCGCGCCCATTCCGCCGCCTGCGACAGCAGCACGAGCCGGCCCACATCATGCAGGAGGCCGGCCACGAAAAATTTATCCGGCTTGGGCAGGCGCCGTTCCATGGCCAGCAACCGCGCGGTGATGCCCACGGCAATGCAATGCCGCCAGAAAGAATCTTTGTTCACCAAGTTGTCGGGCACGCCTTTGAATTGTTCCAGCACGCTGGAGGCCACGATCATGTCCTGAATTTGCTGGATGCCGAGCAGGCTGACGGCTTCGGCCACGGTGCTCAGGCGGTTGGCAAATCCGTAGAACGGGCTGTTGGCCAGACGCAGCAACCGCGCGGTCAGATCGAGGTCTTTTTGGATGACTTCGCCGATGGTGGCCAGATTGTTTTGCGGCGATTGCAGGGCTTCCTCGATTTCCTTCAGCACCGGGCCGTAGGAGCCCAAGCTGCGCGGGACGGCCTGCACCATGGCTTTGATGGTTGGCGGTTTGTTCATGATGCGGAGGGCGCGGCGGCCTGGAGGGCGAGGCGCGCCTGGCGCAGCAGCATTACCTTGAAAATTTCGGCGGGCACGGGGCCAAATTCATCGGGTTTCCAGAATCGGGCGCGCAAATCGTCGGAAAGCTTGGCGACGATTTCCGGCGGCAGTTGGGCGAGAGGATCATGGGCTTTGACCTGATCTTCGCTGGCTTCCACCTCCAATTCCTCCACGCCCCACGACTGCAAAATGTCGATCTGGCGTTCGCTTAATTCACAACCCGCCGGCGCGAGGAGCATCCCGTCGAGGTTTTTCACATCGCGGGCGACGATCATGCCGGGCTTTAATTCTTCAGATTTGACTCGAAGCACGTTTACCTATCGGCGGACTGAGTGGCAGCTTGAGCCGTAAATCGCTTGCCCATGCCGGGTTAATGATTTAGAACAGCAGAGCTGGAAATTTTATGACAAACTATTTCGTCATCGGCGGCGACGGCAAAGAATACGGTCCGGTATCGGACGCCGACCTGCGTCAATGGATTGCGGAAGGCCGCTTGAATGCCGAATCCCGCGCCAAGGCGGAGAGCGATGCGGAATTCCGTCCATTGGAGCTGTTTCCGGAATTTGCCGAGGCGTTTCACCCAAAAACAGGACCATCTGGCTACGTTCCAGGGACTATCTCGCCTTCAAAGGCGGTCACCACGCCGGATTTTGCAGAGCGGGATTACGAACTGGACATCGGAGGCTGTATTACAGGCGGATGGCGGATTTTTAAGGAACATTTTGCTCCCATATTTGCGGGGTTCCTTCTGTTTTTGATCATTCAATTAGCCTGTGCTGTCGTTTTGAACGTTTTTTCGTTGGTGTTTGAAAATGCCCTGTTACATGGTCCCGCAGGATTTAGCATCCTGTATAAATATGTTTTGTCGGCGGTGATGTCCTTGGTGGTTGGCCCGTTGATGGGCGGACTTTACATGATCTTTATCAAGCCGATACGCGGGCAGGAGCCATCGGTGGCCGATTTGTTTTCCGGCTTTCAGCGGGCATTCACGCAGCTTTTCCTCGGCACCTTGGTGGTTACGCTAATCATCAATCTGTGCATGTTGCCGTATGATCTGATCTGGCACACCAAGACAGCCCCATTGCTGCAACAATTCACACAAATCCATAATGACCCGGAAGCGATTCGAAAATTGATGCCGCAGTTTGGCCTGGCGTTTGGGAGTGCTTTGCCGGTCTTGTTGTTGTGTTTGATCCCAACCGTTTTCCTCTCGATTTGCTGGCAATTCACGTTGCCGCTGATTATCGATAAGCAAATGGAGTTTCCTCAAGCCATGAGAACGAGTTTCAAGCTCGTGAGAAAACATTGGTGGCAGGTATTTGGACTTGCGGTGGTGGTGGGTTTGGTGGGTATGAGCGGCCTGATTGCTTGTTGTATTGGAATTATTTTCACGGTGCCAATCGCATTTGGGGCGACGATGTATGCCTATGAAACCATCTTCGGCGAGCAAAAGAATTAATCGCACCAAGGCCCGAAACGCGATGTTGCTGAATCAACTCGCGACGCCGGGTTTGGGGTCGCTCATGGCGCGCCGCTGGCTGGCGGGCACCGGCCAACTGGTGCTTTCGCTGGCGGGTTTCGGGTATGTGATCCTGTGGTTTCTCAAATTGATGATGCAGTTTTACGGCCAGATCAACGGCGATGTGGTCGTCCGGCCGGTGGGGCGATTCGGTTTGATCGGAGCCGGTCTGTTTGTTTTGGGCTGGGCCTGGTCGCTGGTGACCAGTTTTAGTTTGCTCCGCGAAGCTTCCAAAGTGAGCTTGGAATCATTGGAGAGTTTTGCGGCCGGTCAGGTAAAAATGGACCCGGCCAACATCCTGATCGCGATGACGACCTTGCCGGATTGGAAGCGCGAGGGCGAAGTGATTTCCCGCTGTTATCAGTTCAAAGACTTTCCGGCAGCCATGAAATTTACCAACCAGGCCGCTGATTTGGCGGAGCAGGCGCAGCATCATCCGGACATCGACATCCGCTGGAACAAAGTCACCCTGACTTTGACCACGCACGATGCCGGCGGATTGACGCAAAAGGATTTTGCGCTCGCCCAGCAATTGGACGCGCTGCTAACGCGCTGAAGCGCGGGGGGTGCGGCCAATCCAGAGGTTGTCAGGTCCGTAGAACCATTCCAATTGGGGAATATCCGGACGTTCATGGCGGTTGCCGGAAATGACCAGCCGGTCAGCCGGAGTCATTTTTTTCACCCACGGCTCGTAGGCGTTAGCGTCGCCGCTGTTCCAGAGGATTTTTTGGAAGGTTTCAAAATCCACAGTCGGCATCAAGGTTGACTCGTAGCCCAGCATGTAGCGCCAATCGCCGTTTGGGTTTTTAAAAAACGTCTGGTAAAAAACATTCATGTCGGCGGAATAAAGGATGCCGTTTTTTTCAGGCATCCAACCGGCCAAATCCGGGTGTTCTGCCACGGAGAGAAATTGCCAGTTCAGACTTTTTGTATAGCGGGCATGCAGGTCGCTGGTGACAGAGAAGAATGCAGACATGGCCAGAATTATGGTCAATAGCAGGCGTTTCAGCGAATCGGCGGGAACGCGTATGTGCAGCAGCAAACCCACGTCCAATGCGATCAAAACCATCAACGCCGGCCAGCCCCAGTCTTCCCAAAAACGGCTGATGCGAAATCCCAGCATCCAGCATCCGCACATCAGCCAAAAGGCCGGACTGCGTATAAAAGAGGTTGCCGTCGATTTTGTTATCAGCCTCAGTCCTATCAATGCTCCCACGATGAACATGGCCAGGATGTCGCCGCTGAATGGCTGAAGTTCCGTGACCTCTGTGCGGTTGGTGAGATGCTGGCCGACGCCATGCAACGCCGTCGTCAGCGCGGTGACGAGATAATCCACCGGATGTCCCGTCAGCAGCGCGGCGAGCAGCGCGCCGGTGAGCCAGGCCGCGGCCACGATGGTTCCCCAGCGGAATTCGCCCGCAAAGAAAAAGGCCATGACCGGGAGCAACCATAAATACCACACGCCATGCGTGTAGGTGCAGGCGGTGATCAGGCCGGCGAACAAAACAAAATATTTCGGTGCGGGCCGGTTTTGGTGCGTTACCAACAGAATGACCATCAGCGCGGCGATCGTCAGCGTGAACGGGCGTCCGAGTAAAAAACGCCTTGGCACGTCGGATACAATCATGGCGGCGGTCAACGCCACCAGCCAGGCTTCCGGCCGTTTGAGCCACGGCAAGGTGGCGAAATTGACGAGTAAAAACAGCGCGACAACGGAAAAAATCAACAGGCCTTCCGCATTCCACCCAGTCCGTTGATGAACGGCTCCAAGCACGTTGTGCCAGCCGAGGTTGTGGTCGATTTTAAAGTTGTCCCCCAACACGAGAATTTCCGGCCAGGTCTTGCCGCTGACCGCTTTGGCACAATGGCGCAAGGCATCGTCCCCCGGCAAATAGCCGTAGCCGATGATCTTCAACGGAATCAGCAGGAGAACCAGGGCGAGGATCAGCCAGACGGCGAGGGGAACGTAGCGGCGAAATTTTTCGGGCAGCTCAAATTCAAACATGGCGCGTAAAATATCGGCAATCAAAACACCTTTGGCCGGCCTTCGTCGAGGATTTTCAGTCGCGTGGTAAGATTTTGTTCGGCGGCGATTTGTTTGAGCCAGCGGGGCGGCTCTTCCAGCGATTCGAAGGAGAGTTTGAAGGTGCCATAATGCATGGGCACCAGAATTTTGGCCCGCAGATCGAGAAATGCCTGCACGGCTTGATCGGGTCCCATGTGAACTTTGCGGAAGGTTTCCGGGTGGTAGGCGCCAATGGGCATGAGCGCAATTTCCGGACGGAGCTTTTCGCCGATTTCCTTGAATCCGTCGAAATAAGCGCTGTCGCCGGCGTGATAGATTTTCCGGCCTTGATGTTCCAGCACAAAACCGCCGTAGCCGCGGTGCTGATCGTGCAAAGTGCGCGCGCCCCAGTGATTGCTGGGCGTGAAAGTGACCTGCCAGTCCTTGTGCGAAAAACTTTCCCACCAGTCAAGTTCCACGATGCGCGCAAAGCCGAGGTTGTGCGCCAGATCGCCCACGCCCCAGGGCATGATGCCGATTTTGGTGGCGGGCAGCCGGCGCAACGTCGGCTTGTGAAAATGATCGTAATGGGCGTGCGTCAACAGCACCAGATCCACCGGTGGCAAGTCGCCGATGCGCAGGCCGGCCCGTTTCAGCCGCTTCATCAGGAACAGCCAGTTGGCGAAGTTCGGGTCCACCAGCACATTCAAATCGGTGAACTGGACCAGAAAAGACGCGTGGCCGATCCAGGTGATGGCGATCTGGCCGTGCTTTAATCGTGGGAAAATGGGCGGACGATGCTCGCCGGTGCGCTTGGTAAACCAGCCTTTCCAGACCAGTTCCTGGAAAAAGGTGCGCGGGTTGAAATGCTTTGCGGGCGTCAAATCTTTAA
>JAKALA010000075.1 GCA_021813325.1 bacterium
TTCCGATCTATGGTCATGGTGATGTTTTGGGGATATTTCAGCTCAATCCGGTATTTGGGCGATGTGTTCCAAACGGCGTTGGCAGGTGGAAATTCACCCTGGCCTTCAACTTCGTAAGGCCCCATCAAGTCAAAGCCCAAGCCCCAGTGGGCGATGTCGCAATGATGTCCTACCCAGTCCATCAGCTGACCGCCGCCGGTGTTGTAGTTCCAGCGCCAGTTTTTGTGCAATCGCGCTTCGATATACGGTTCCATCGTGGAAGGGCCGATCCACGTATTGTAGTCCAGTTCTGGCGGCGGGTTTGTGGCCAGCAGGTTCCACGCGGCGGTGCCGGGTGTCACCTGGGTAAGACTGTCAATTTTGTTGCCAGGCAGCGCGGAGATTTTGTCCATGGCCACTTTGCCCTCGCCGGAAAAATCCGCGTGACCGGCGGGCAAACCCACTTCGACATGTGTCACCGTGCCGATGAGTCCGTTGCGGACAATTTCCGCGGCCTTGTGGAACGTGGGCACCGAACGCTGCCAGGAACCCATCTGCCAGATGATTTTATTCTTCTTCACCGCATGCACGATGGCCTGCTGTTCGGCGATGGTTTTCGCCAGCGGCTTTTCACCGTAAACATCTTTTTTGCGCCGGGCGGCTTCCGTGGCGACCAGCTCGTGCCAGTGATCCGGCACCGCGATCATGACGGCGTCGATGTCCTCGCGCGCCAGCAATTCGCGGTAATCGTGGTAGCCTTGGCAATCCTTGGACTGGTAATGAACATTGACCATGTTCACCGCGTCCTGCAGATGCCTCGAATCAATGTCGCACGCGGCCACCACCTGGCACTCCGGCAACGCCAGGAAAGCCTGGGTGTTGCCCGGCCCTTGCCAGCCCATGCCGATCACTCCAAGATTGATGCGGTTGGAAGGCGCGGTGCGGCGGGCGAATGGCGAGGCGCAACCTGGCAGGATCAACGGCAACGTGACGGCGGCAGCGGTGGTTTTGATGAAATGGCGGCGATTCATGTTGGCAGGTGTGGACGGTTTCATGGAGTTTGGTGTTGAGTTGTTCTGGTATATTCCATTTGCCAAGAAGCTGGCGATAAAAAACTTCGTTTTTTTCTCTCCCCTAAATCGGGGAGGAGCGGCTCCAACAAAATCCTCGCCCCGGAATTTTTGGCTCGCTATAGACAGGAAATTGCTGGCCGAAAGGAGAAGTCCGGTTTTGAACCGCCGTGAATGCGCGGCTGGATAATCGGTTTTGCGGGATGTCAACGGCCGTTGATAAATCCCAAATTTTTTTGACTGATCCAGCCCGTGCCATAGGCGGTTCGCACAAACAAATAGCCATTCCGCGTGCGCAGCCGGCGCGCAGATTCTCCCGCCGTCAAGGTTGAGATGACTTCGCCTTCGCGGGTTGGTGTTAGCAGCAGGGGGGTGTTTTTGCGGAGCACAATGCCCAGATGCGTTCGGCTGACCACGCCAACATTGGCTGTGATGCTAAAAAGAAAAACGCCCAATCCCAGCGCCGCCACCGTTTGATGCCAGCCGGCCTTTTTGATTCGCAACACAGCTGGCAGGGTCAGGATGCCAACCACCAGCCAGAGGCTGCCGCCCGCCAGCCAGACCCACGCATTGGGCGGCAGCCAGGTCGATGCCGTCTCAAACCACTCATAGGCGGGTTCATTGACCTGGGCAATCTGCCGGGCAAATTTCAAATTTTGTGCCGCCGACGGATCAAACGGATCAATCCATTGGGCCTGTTCCCAGGCGAGCATGGCCGGTCCGGCATGGCCTAGCTGCCATTCGGCCAGACCCAAATTCAACAACGCGCCGACGGATGGCTGATGTTGCGCATCGCTTTCAAAATCGGTTGAAGCCGTGACGAGATCACCATTCCGCGCCGCCTTGAGGCCCTGGGTAAAAACGTCATTGGTCGTCGCGTAGCTGGCCATGGACCATCCGAGCAGCGCTGTCAAAACGAGCTGTCGCAGGAGTCTCACAGTTTTTCCTCCAGTTTTTGCAGGACTTGTTGCACTGATTGGTGGAGACGCGGCAAATCGATAGGCGCGCGTGGTGTTGGGGAAAAACGGGAATCCGCCACCTCAAATAACTTTCGAACGGTCTTACCGTTTTCGGGACTTTGCCCGGCATCATCCAGTTGCGAGAGCACTTCGCCGCAGACGAGCGCTTCAGGATGAGCGGGGAAATGCGGGGCGCAGGCCACTTGCATCGCCTTCACGGCATGCCGGGCAAAGGCCTTGGCATCCGCCGCCGCCACGGCTTTCTGCAAAAGCGCTTTCTCGCGTCGCAAGGCCCGATTCGCTTGACGACGGCGCACGATGTCGGGATGCGCTTCGAGGAAGCGCCGATGTCGATCCCAGCGCCAGAGCGCCAGAAAAATCAGAGCTGGGAGCAACTGCAGCGCGATGAACCAGCCACGGAGCTGGAGCGGCTTCAAGCTGTCGGTGGCCCTGCCGGGCTTGGTGGCAAAGGCGCTGAGTCGGGCTGGTTTTACCTTGTTTTTGGTTTCATCCGGCAGGGAAAGTTGCGTTGGCAAACTTTCGCCAATGACCGTTACGGGCAACGACGGAATGGTGAGATCCAGATATTTCCCGGTCTCGGGATCGAATGAGCAAAACGGAATGGCTGGAGTTTCCCGGGCTTCATCGGTCAGCGGGATCAGGGTAAAGCCGGTGCCGGCGGGTTTATCTTCAAAGATTTGCCAGTCGCGATCATGCGGCGGTTCCGGCGGCACAAAACGGGTCAAGAGGGCATCGCCATGAAATCCGTAACTGAGATGCAGCAGCTCGCCGACGTGAACGTGAGCTGCCGACAGACGAGGCTTTTCGGCGATGAATTTGCCGATGGCACCGGTGAATCCCGGCAATCCATTTTCCATCGGCAGCGGGCGAACATTTATTTTCAATGGATCGGAAACCAGCAGCACATAACCCGGCAAACTGGAGGTCAAGTTTACCGGCCCGCTGATGGTAATCGGCCCGACCAGATCACGCCCGGATGAAAATCCCTGAGCCGTCAAATCAATTGATCCCGTCGCGATGGGAGTGACGGTGATTTCATAAACGAACGACTGCCGGAGTTGCCCGTCGATATTCAGCGTTTCAATGGACTGCCGCAAACTGGTTTTGTTGACCATCAAGCCCGTGTTGTTGAGTTCCACTTCCCGCAACGCGTCAATGGGGCTGCCCGGTTTGGTGGGCAACATGACCCGCACCCGGATCGGCTCGCCCAAATAAACGTTGGTCGAGGAGATTTCCACCGTCAACTGGCGCGGTTCCGGCGGCGGCGAATTGCCTTTTGGCAGGACATTCAAACTTGCCGCCGGAACTTCAACCGCCTGGCCATTCACCTGGATCGAATATTCCGGAATGCTGAAGTAACCGTTTGTGGTGATGTGGATCTCGTAAATAAACGTCGTGCTGGGCAGAAATTTGTTGGCCATCAAACGCGTGATTTGGCCATTCGCCAGGAAAGTCACGTTCATGGCTTCGGGCGCCGGGATTTTTGAGGGAAATTGAATTGATGATTCGGCGGCGTTGACTGTAACCCGATAAAACACCTTTTGTCCGACAACCGCCATGCGCGGATCGAACGAGGCCGTTGCCGTCACCGGCCCCGAAGTGTCCACCTCCGGTTGGGCCACTTGCAGTTGCATTAAATTGCCCGCCGGTATCCGCGGTGGCGCCTGGGCCTGTAGGCAAAACGGGAGCAGCAGCAGGCAGCCGGCAATGAAACCTCGACAACACCCGATCCAATCGCGAGCGACAAATTCCGGTGCCCGGAAGGCATTATTGGATCGGCGTTCAAAATTTTGGTGCGCTATGACTTTCATGTTACCAGTTCCGCCCGCTTTTATCCCGGGGCTTCGCGCCCTGCTGGTCGGTCATCGGCAACCGCCGGCTGCCATCCAGCGAAATACTGTCGATCAAACGCCCCGCCTCCTCCGGTGAAAGTGAAATGGGCATGCGCTCGCCCACGCGACCGGCATTTTCTTCTTTGCCCTTTAACGAATCGGGTTGGACGCCGCCATCATCATCTTCATCGCCATCACCGGTGCTGCCGGGAGGCGCGTTTTGCGCCGGAATCTGGCCCTTGAGCTTTAGCAACAACTGGCTCAATTGCTGTTGCTGACCGGCCATTTTGGCGGCGAGCTGTTGCAATTGGCGCGCCGTGTCGATGAGCCGGGCGATGTTTTGATCCACCACTTTGGCATTGTGCGTGGCATTCGTGTCAGCCGGATTCAACTCGGCTGCGCTGCGGAAATCATCCGCTGCCCGCTGCCATTTGGTGAGCGTTTTGCCAAAGACGGACATGGCGGCTTCAACGGCTTTTTGCGCCATGCGCAATTCCCGCCGCGCCCCGCGTCCGGCAATGTAGGCGTCCACCATCCGCTCAACGTCCCGGTCGGCGAGCGCGGACTGAGCGGAGCGGATCGCCTCGTCACCCAGCGCGGCGGCGGCGGAGCCTTGCGCGAGCACCTGATTGGCCTCGGGGCCTTGCTTCAAAAATTCCACGCCTTCGGCAAACCGCGCGTGTGCGAGGTTGAACAAGGCCCGTGGTTGCACGCGTTCATCCTGCGTGGCCAGCGCGGATAAAAACATGGCTTCCGCCTCGGAAAATTTATTGGTCTCCAACAACCGGGTTCCGGCATTGTAAAAATCCCGCGCCGTTACCAGCGGCTGGTTGGTGGGGTTTTCACCAGCCCGAAGCGGATTTGCGGGAGTGAACGCGCTCGCCAGCGTCAGCAGCAAAATGAACAAGGTCTGTTTCATGACGCGGCTCGCACAGGATTTCGACGCGTGCCGATGAGCGATTCGGCCACGAGCAACGCCAGAAATAGGGCGATGGGAAAATAATAACGATCCACGCCACTCTTGGTCGATTCATGTCGATTGGCGGTCACCTCCAGCGTGTGGATGGCCGAGCCGACTTGTTGCAGCCCTTCGCCCAGCGTGCCCAGCGGAAAATAGCTTCCGCCGGTGGCCTGGGCGATTTCGCGCAGGGTGGTTTCATCCAGTCGGCTGCGCACAATTTCGCCTTTGGCATCGCGGACCAGTTCGCGCTGGCCGGCCGCGTTGACGATTTGAATTTCCTTGCCCGCCGGCGTGCCCACGCCCACGGTAAATACCACCACGCCATTCGTGGCCAGTTGTTTGGCGGCTTCCACTCCCGACTTTTCCAAATCTTCACCATCGGTGGCCAGCACCACCAGTTTGCGCCGGTTGTTTTTGTCCATGGCGTGATAGGCTTCGTCGAGTGCGCGGCCAATGTCCGTTCCCGGAATGGGAATGGTTTTTTCGTCCAGCGCCTGCAGGGTTTCCTCAAACGCATCCAGATCAAACGTCAGCGGACATTGAATAAAGGCGCTGCCGGCAAAAGCCACCAAGCCCACCCGCCCATGACTTTGCTGGCGGACGAAATCGAGGATCGAGTATTTGGCGCGTTGAAGCCGGCTGGGCAGAATGTCGTTGGCGGTCATGCTTTGGGAACAATCCACCACGAACACCACGTCCTCGCCCAGCCAGGTGTTGCCGCCCGGGAGGCTGCCCCACTGCGGACGCGCCAAAGCCAGCCCCGCGAAAACAAATGCCAGCAGGATCAGCCATTCCTTGAGCCAGCGCCGCGCCGGACTGTGCGAGGCCGTCAATGGTCCGACAAAATGAGGGGAGGCCAACCGTGCCAGTTGCTGGCGGCGTGCTCCGGCGGCATGCCGATACAGAACCAGCAGCAGCACCGGTCCGACGATGGCCAGCCACAGCCAGCCGGGTTCAGCAAAATGGAAGTCGGCAAAATTCATGCGGATGATTCAAGGCACGCGCCGATACCGGGTATTGGTTAAAATGGTTTCCATGGCCAGCAGCCCCAGCGCTGCCAGCAGCGGCCAGGCAAACAGCGGTTCATAGGTGGCAAAGCGCCGCAGTTTTACTTCGGATTTTTCCAGATGATCAATCTGGTCGTAAATCGTTTGCAGTTCACGTTGATTTGTGGCGCGGTAAAAGTGGCCGCCGGACAAGGCGGCCATTTTGCCGAGCACCGAATAATTGGCCGGCTGAAGCAGCAAAGTAGGAATCAGATTTCCGTTGGCATCCAGCCGGAACTGGCCGGTATTCGGATCAAACGCCGGCATGTTGCAGGGCTGCTCAATCCCGATGCCGATGGTGTAAATCCGCGCGCCGAGAGCGGCGGCCAGTTGCGCGGCGGGCAGGGGATCGATCTTGCCCTGGTTGTTGTCGCCGTCGGTCAGCAAAATCATGACGCGGCTTTTGCTGTTCGGCACCGCTTTCAAACGCTTGGCCGCCACCGCCACAGCATCGCCGATGGCGGTGCCCAAGTCGGTAATGATGCCCACATGCATCCGCTCCAAATTCTCGATCAGCCAGTCGTGATTCAGCGTGAGCGGGCTGGCCAGATACGGCACGCCGGAAAACGCAATCAGTCCGATGCGGTCATTCGGCCGCTCTTTGATAAAATTCTTCAAAACACTGGAAGCAATCGCAAAGCGAGATAATCGCTCCGCCGGCTTCCCCATGTCCACCGCCATCATGGACCAGGACAAATCCAGCACCAGCATGATGTCGATGCCTGGCGTCTCGGTTTCCACGTGGTAATTGGCCAGGCGCGGTCCGGCCAGGGCGATGATGGCGCACGCGACCGCCAGCAGCCGCAGAAAGATCAGAAAACGTCCCGCTGCGGAACGCGCTTTGGCTCCGGCGGCCCGGGCAATATCAGCGCTGGAAAAGGTGAGCGCGGATAATTTTCCCGCCTTGCCCCGCAACAGCGCATACACGGGCAGCAGCCCAAGCAAGGCGAGCAGCCACGGATGCTGAAATTCAAATTCACCGGTCATGGGGCAGGGGCACAGGCGTCTTGTCTGTGAATCGCTGTTTCAACTTGGGCAACCAATTCCAGCGCGCGGTTCACGGCATTCATGGGGGCGGTGGCACTGGCCGGGGAAAATTTACGCACGTCGCATTCCTGCAAAAAACTGGCAAGGGTTCCAGAAAGTTCCGTTCCAATCTTTGGATTGCCCGAAAGGCTTGCGCAAAACTCCGCCGTGGTCATTTCACTGCCGGCAAATTGGAAGACGGCGCCGGTGTATCTCCTCAGAATTTGCGAGACTTCGCTCAATAGTTTTCCATCCTCACTTTCCAGGCGGAGTTGTTCCAAAGCGGCGCGGGCGATTTGTTCGGGCGGCAAATGGGTGGCTGGTTTTGGCCGGGCCAGCAACCAAATCACGACGGGAATCAGCAGGATCAAGACGCAACCCCCGATGACAATGGCCGTCCGGTGCAATTCCCAGAAGGATGGCGGAAGTTCGCCGTAGGGTGGGACGAGCGTTGGCAAATCCGTTGTTCCGGCGGCCGCAACGGCTAAGGGCAGAAGTGCCAGGTTGACGAATGCAATTTTCATCCCCGGCGCCGGCCCCGGCGAAGTTCAAAAAAGCGTTGCAGCACCGGCGCAAACGGTTCGGTTGTTTTGAGCCGCAGCGTATCGACGCCCGTGCGGTTCAGTGCGCGATCCAGTCCGGCCAGGCGTTCGGCGTTGATTTTGGCAAAAGTTGCGCGTACGGAGTTTCGACCGGAATCCAGCTCCAAAAGTTCACCGGTTTCGGCGTCTTCAATTGTCACCAAGCCGGCGTCCGGCAAATCACTTTCGCGCGGATCGTGCAGGTGCAGGCAAACGACATCGTGCCGGATGTTCGTGAGGCCAAGTTCGGCAATGACGTCGCGATGGGCAGGGCGCGGCGCTCCGTGCGCGCCGCCGGCCAGGGGACTGCCCGCCCCACCAGTTCCAACTTGGGCCACGCCGGCATCGGCGTGCAAAAAATCCGTCAGCAAAAACACGATCGCGCGGCGATGCAGAACGTGGTTCAAGAAACCCAGCGCGCCGGAGAGGTTCGTGCCGCGTTTCTTCGGCTGATGTGTCAACAGTTCGCGGACAATGCGCAGAATGTGACGCCGGCCTTTGCGTGGCGGGACAAACAATTCCATTTCATCGGTGAACAGCAGCAACGCAATCTTGTCACCGTTTTTCGCGGCGGAGAACGCCAGCGTGGCGGCGATTTCAGCCGCAAATTCCCGCTTGGTGCGATTCGCCGAGCCGAACTGGGACGATGCGGACACGTCCACCGCGAGCACCGCCGTCAGCTCACGTTCCTCGCGGAAACGTTTTACAAACGGGCGGCCCAGACGATGTGTGACGTTCCAGTCAATATCGCGCACGTCGTCGCCGGGCAGATATTCCCGCAGCTCCTCGAAATCCATGCCGCGCCCCTTGAAGCGGCTGAGATACGCACCGACCATCGTGTCATTGACCAGACGATTGGTGCGCACCTCCACGCGGCGGACGGATGCGAGCAGTTCGGTAAGGGTCATGGGAAATCAACTTATGCCAAATCAATCTGCACTTTCCGCAGCTTGACGTAATGCAAGAAGCGCCTCTTTCAACGCTTGGCTTACCGCGCTGTCCGATTCGAGCAGAACGAGCGCTTGGTATTGGTCGAGAAAATCCTTCCGTAGCCGATGAAATAAATGAAGGAAATGGCGAATGAATTCGACGCAATCGAGAATGGCAATTTCCACTCCGCCGGTTTCATCGTATTTGGAACGGGCGTATTCCCGGACTTCATCCGTGACGGCTTCGGTGGTGATGAAAATGTAGTTCTGAACGTGCTGGCCTTGAGCGGCAATCTTCTGCAAGGCGCGGTCAATATCTCCTTGCAGCACTGCCTTGTTCTTCATCTCGTAACTGGTCACGACTTTATCTTCGTCCTGTAGAGTGATCTGAACGTCACCCACTGCGCCGGTTTGCTCATCGGCTGCGTTATGAGCGGTGAGATTGAGAACACGCTCACCGAGTTTTGCTTTTGCAGCTTCGTAGGCAGCGGCGACAATCAAAACTGGCAAACGGCTCGAACCTTTGCAGCGAAGATGCTGCTCAATCAAGTTCACCGTATCTTCAGACGAAAGCGGAAGCGCAGTTGCAACGCGACCAACACCGGAGAGCAAAGTTTTCAGCCGGGCTTTTCGAGCATCGCGGTCAAGCAGCAACAATCGGATGGCTTCATCCAAAACATCTTGAACGGAAACAGTGCCCTTGTGAACGTCGTCCAAGACTCGCAAGGCATCCTGATACATCGCCGCCGGCCGTCCAACCAAAACCACTTTGGTCGTCAGCGTTTGATCCATGTTCCGCAGCGTGGGCGTCAAAAAGGCGGTCGTGGAATTGCATGGCAGGTTGTGCTTGGTGATAAAATCTCCGATGAATTGCTCGTCGTAAGTGCGGCCAGAAAAACAATCCTTGCTGCCAATTTTCGTGTAAGGCTTGCGAGGGTCAACTTCGGGCAGATGAGATTTCGCCAACATACAAGCCATCAATAAACGAACTCCGGATCGATTGCTTGGGCAATTCACAACCGATTCCACCCTCGTGGCAATGGCTTGATCCCGAATGAATGAATCATTCAGGTGCTTCTGTGCGCGCTTCAAGGAAGCTTCAAGTAGTGGTGAACAATTCTCCATTAGCGTGTTTCCCGTTGCGTTTGATTTTGTGCGGGTCGTAATTAGTCCAAAGCACTTCGACACGCTTGTCCTTGGTCGAATGAACGGTGCGTTCGGCTGTAACCGTCTTGTGCCACTTTGATTCGGGATAAAGTTTATCGAGCAGCGGAGCTTGGTAATTCGACAACGCCACCATGCCCTGAACGGAATTCAAAACTTCCGCCAGATCACGATGCTGCGCGTCGGTCATTTCAAAACCGTAAGCCTTGGAGTCGCCACGCGTTGAATGAACATACGGCGGGTCGCAGTAAAAAAGTGTGGTCGGCGAATCGTAAAGCCGGATCACATCCATCGCTGGACGGTTTTCAATTTGCACACGAAGCAATCGCTCGGCAACGGATGGCAAATCTTCCACCGCTCCAAGCCAGCGGCTGACGACGCCGCTCATTCCAGCACGGCTGGTGTTCTTGCAATTTGCCCAGCGGCCAACGGTTGCGGTTTGGGCCAAGCCAGTTCGGACTTGGCGGGCGCGAACATAAAAGCGCCGGGCACGTTCAAGTGCGGGCAAATCAGGGCTGACTTCGCAGGCCAGCGCAAATTCCTCGCGTGCGAACGGCGTGAGTCCAATGGCTTCAATCAGTCGCCCCTTTTCCTGCCGAAGCACACGAAAAAAATTCACCACCTCGCCGTCCAAATCATTGAAAGTTTCCACGGACGACGGCTCGCGATTTAGCAGCACCGCGCCTGAGCCGGCAAATGGCTCGCAGTAGTGGTGACAATCGGGCAACAGCGGCAACAACCAATCGAGGTGGGAAAATTTCCCGCCATACCAGCCAAACGGAATCAGTTTCTTTTTTTCGGTGAGGCGATTGACCGGCGGTGGAATTGTCCGGCGGGTGCCGATTCTGTTGACTTGATAAGGCGTGGAATCCTCACGAAGAGCCAATGTCTCGCTTTTTTGTGGCAGGCGATTAGCGGGAATCGTGCGTCGCTTTCGCATCTTCGTTTTATAGCTTGTTTGACTTTTTGCCATGAAGGAGTTTTACCAAAGCATTAAAATTTTTCGAGGCAAACTGGAATTCCACGGCGAGGATACCGTGAACAAACATAGTCGTGCGCCTTTTGTGTGTTTGTTTGGTTGAGCAGATTCCGGGCAATGGCCTTTGCCAATAGCGGCGGCACGGCGTTGCCGATTTGGTTGTATTGGCACAGGTGTTTTTCCTCCGTGCGGCCTTCACGGGCGAGCAGCTTGTGGCTGACCACGGTGGGCTTGCCTTTGAAGACAAACGCGTCCGGGAATGATTGCAACCGTGCGCCTTCACGCGGGGTAAAATTCCGATGCTGAAATGGATGGACGAAATTGGCGAGAATGACGCGGGGATCGTGTGACAAGGCCGGTCGGGGTGCATCCGACGATTGTTCTGGTCATAGACCTTCCCCGAAATCACACCGTTGCCATTGCGTTTTAACGGGCGAAGATGTTGCGGCACATCTGAAACAGACTGGCCGCAAGTCATGGCCGCAAAGCGCTCCACCATGCGCTTGGAATGGCGCATGGCGGTATGATTCCAAAGGGTGCTGCCGCCCTTCCTCAACTCGCGTTGATAATCATTTTGCGGGAGGGTGGGATAATTTTGGCTCTCGCAACCTTCGCCTGCCTGCAATTTGGGTAAATCAGATATTGCCTCCCACAATGTCGGGCAATGTTCAAGCAAACCGCCAAACAAATCCTGTTCATCAGACTGAACAGTGTGGGTCGGTTTTGGAAAAGGAATCCCCAGCTCACGCGCCGAGGCCAACACAAACAGCCGCCGCCTGATTTGGGGAATGCCAAAGTCAGTTGCTTCAAGAATTGTATGCGTCACATGGCAGTCCAGTTCTTGCAATTCGCGCTTGATGATTCCCAACACGGACTCGCCAGTGTGCGTCCGCGCGTTTTCGATGTTTGGCACGTTTTCCATGATGAGAAACTCAGGCTGAAACACTTTGGCCACTCGCAGAAACTCGACAAACAGGGAATTCCGTGGGTCAGTCGGATCGCCGGCGTTTTTACGGCAAATGGAAAACCCCTGGCAAGGCGGTCCTCCTAACAAAACATCCGGCCGACGGTTCGCGAACAAATCAAGCAGCTCGTCATTGCTGATCGTCTGCAGGTCTCTCTGCACCGCCGCCGCACCTGTGTGGTTATGGGCAAAAGTCTCGCTGGCCCAAGCATCAATTTCAATTCCGCCAACCACTTCACAACCCGCGAGTTCAAATCCTAGACTGAAGCCGCCGGCCCCGGCAAACGTGTCCAGAACCTTTAATTTTTGAAAATGCGCGTTTCCATTAACCCGGTAAGCCGTTGGGTTTTCCCGCAAAGAAATGGCTGCATTGGTTCGAGAATGGCGACTGCCCGGCTTTCTTGGTGGCTTGGGCATATTTACTTAGTTGCTTGTTTGGATTTTCGCCATGCCGGAATTCTGCCGCTGCCTTTAAAAATTACGAGGCAAACCTTTTGCCATGCCGGCCCGGCGGCGAGCGTTTTCTTGATAATCGCGCCGGTCGTCACCGCCTGCCTGCCGGTTGGATTGACGGAGCTGAGTGGCCGGGCAAATTTCCCAACATCGGCTTTGTAATGTTCTTGAGGAATAATGCTTCAACCAAATTCAAGCTCCGTAGAGATGCGTATGATGGCTGGCAATTTTCACGGATCCTGCAAACCGTTTTTGTCACGTCGCGCCTACGGACCTGAATTCACCGTTCCGGTTCCAAGTTCCACAAAGCATCGGCCCGCCAGCCTTTTGTTTGGTTTGCTTACACGATTAGCGGCTATGGACATAAACTTTCAGCCGCATGGCCGCGTAATTGCCGGCATTGGCTGCAAAAGTCCAGTCGGGGCTGTCCTTGGATTGATTGCCGATGCCGACATCCGCGCGACTGCCTTCACGCCAGTGGTTGATGGCAAACAAGGTCTGCTTGGCATCATGATTGTGCACTTGCATGGAGCCGTAGCCGTCGGCCGGATCAGTGTATTGATCGCCGAAGTCAAACGTGTCGCCGGAGGCGTTGGGCACATTGGCGGCGTTGGGCTGGGCGTAATTGTTCGGCCAGAATTCAATGTTGCCGCCGCTCAAGCCGGTTCCGGTCACGATGCCTTTGACATTGGAATAGACATTCAGATTGGCGACGTTCTGCTGGAAGACGGCTCCGGAACCAAACACCGGCACGGCGATTTTGCCGGGGTCGTCCGTAAACGCATCCATGGAAACAAAAATGTCCTGCGTGTTTTGATCAGCGTCTTGCAGCTCGACAAAATACGCCACGCGATCAAACGGCTTGTTCAGCTTTAGATGATTATCCGCGTCGTATTGAAGATTTGCGCCCAGCTTGGTGAGGTCCAGATCGTAAACGAGTTCGTAGCCTTTCGCCTCGGGCACGTGCATGCCAAGCCAATCACGCTTCGGCAATTCGCCGGCGCGGAACGCAGTGGCGGGCAGGCCCGCACCATTCATCAGATTCGGCTCGGCGAGTCCGCTCCAGGCATAACGCATGGCCACCGGGTGTTTCACTTCCGGCGCGGAAAGCACAACGGTGTCGCCTTCAATGCGGGCGTCGGCCTTCACAAAACCGCCTTCATCCCGATCAATGATCTCGAACCAATTCAGCGGCTGGCCATCGCGGCTCTTCAATCCGCTGGCGTTGTCAAAAATCAGACGCAGCGTGTTACCTTCGATTTTCATGGCTTTGAGCACCGGCCCGGAGCAAACCACATCGCTTTGGCCGTAGGTTTTGGCCAAAGCCAGCAGCGCCAGGCGATGACCGACGGTCTGTTTGTCCTTGGGATGAATGTCGCGGAGATTGCCCACGTCATTGATCACGGCCATGCCGGTGTTGGGGATATCTTTGGCGGCGGCGGCCTGGGCCTCCCAAATTTCCGCTTCGCTTTTCTCGTTGCCGCCGTAGTTATACGGCGCAATCTGCACAAAATAAAACGGGAAAATGCCTTCGTTCCAGATGGTCCTCCAGCCGTTCACCAGGGCGTTCATGCGGTCGGCGTAACGCATCCCGTCGCCCAAGTTCGATTCACCTTGATACCAGATCACGCCGCGCATGGCGAATGGCACCAGCGGATGAATCATGCCGTTGAACAGCGCGGTGGCCTGCTGCAAATCGTGCGGCGGGCGGAGTTCGTCTGGATAGGCCGGCACGGGTGGAACCACTTCCTGCGCGTCCATCGCCTGGCGCGCGGCTTGATTCCACTTTTCAAAAGTATCCAGTGTCTCGGCGAGACGTTCGCGATGCAAGGCCGTCTTCGGGTCGCCGGCCAGGACTTTTTCATATTCTGATTTCAATGCCGTCACGGTGGCAAACCCTTCCGGCGGCGTCCACGATTCGATGCGCGTGCCGCCCCAATCGGCTTCGATTAAACCGACGGTTACACCGAGCTTCTCATTGATTTCCCGGCCGAAAAAATAAGCCGACGCGGAGAAGCCATTCCAGCCACCTTCCGCAATGGTCTGCGGAGTGCAAACTTTCCAGGTGCCGCTCATGTCTTTTTGTGGGGTCGGATCCCAATGATTCTCCACCATCAACAGCCGGATGCCGGGATGGTTGGCGTTGGCGATTTCCTCTTTGGAATGATTGATCATGCCGATGCCCATCTCCATGTTCGACTGCCCGGAGCAGAGCCAGACTTCGCCGATCATGACATCGTCGAGCGTGATGGTGTTGGAACCGCTGACCGTCAATGTCAGCGGACCGGCGGCCTTCATCGCCGGCAAAGTCACTTTCCATTCGCCCCGGTCATTGGCTATGGCCGAAGCGGTGGCCTCGCCCAGTTTGACAGTGACTTTTTCACCGGCATCCGCCCAGCCCCAGACGATCAGCGGCTTTTCCTGCTGCAAAACCATGTGGCTGCCGAATATGTGCGGCAGGCGGATTTCAGCTTGGGTAATCGCCGGGATCAAAAGCCCGCCGGCCAACAAAAGCCATTTGGCCCAGGTCGCGGGGGCGACTTTGTGATAAAATCGTTTAAGTGATGTGTTCATGGTAGAGGGTTTAATTGTAATGAACTGGAATCGCAATGCCACGCTTCAGTTCAGGAAATTGCAGGAAGTCCTTGCGCTTTGCCATGCGCCGGACGGATTCGAGCAGTTCGGTTAACGTCATCAACGGAAAATTACTTGAGCAAATCGCAAAGGCGTTTTGGCAAATCCGCTAATTCGAGACAAATGTCTGACAAACCTCGAAAGCTCAGAAGCGTCTCGCTCATTAATTTTTCTCGCCCACTTCCGGCAGCGAGCGGATAAGCGTTTTGTGGTAAGTGGGTTGTTTTGTTGACATGAAGCCAGCAACGCGCAGCATTTGCAATTGTCGCAGCTTCGACGCAACCCGGTCCAAAAGCTGCTCTCTTTGCGTTGGCATGATGCGCCATGCATTTGGTGTGATAAAACGTATAAATGAAACTGGCAGCAGTCAAAAAACAGGACAGTTATCGTGGTTACTCCATGGTTGAAGTCATGGTGGCCGTGTTTGTGCTGGCCATTGTGATGACGGCATTGTTTTCCGGCATTGCTCAAGGTTATTCTGTTTTGAACACCACCCGCGAAAATCTTCGGGCAACCCAAATATTGACCCAAAAAGCCGAGGCGGTGCGACTTTGCACATGGACTGAACTGACCAGCCTTCCGGCGAATTTTATCGATTATTACACTGACGGCAGTGACGGGAGGGAAAACATTGCCTATTACGGGACTATATCAGTCGGTCCGGCGACCGCCATTCCCGATAGTGTTTCTTACTATGATAAAATTGTGGCTGTAACCATAACGGTTCAGTGGACCAATAATCTGGGGGCCAATCAAATCCCGCACGAACGCCAAATCCAGACCGAATCCGCTTACAATGGAATGGTAAATTACATCTATGGTTACACGAAGTAAAAAGTTGCCCCCGCACGGATTTACCTTGATTGAATTGAGTGTGGCCACCGGATGCGCGGCGATTTTATTCATCTCCATCCTGGTTTTGACGGTGTTTACCGCCCGCACCTATTCCATGGTGACCAACTACGTGGAAATGGATGCCAAGAGCCGTAATACGATTGACACGATTTCGCGGGAAATCCGCGATTCCACCGCCCTGCTGGCCTTCAGCACCAACAACCCATCATATTTACTTTTTACCAATGCGACGGCTCAGAAGCTGGTGCGGATCGAATACAACGCCAATACTGGAATGGTGACTTATCAGGAGACTGGCAGTTCGATCAAAACCAACCTGGTTCAATGTGATAAATGGGGCTTCGAGCTTTACAGCCGCTATCCCGATATTACTTCAACCAATATTTCCTTCTATCCCTGCACCAATTCGTCCGGGGTTCTTGACCCCTCATTTTGCAAGCTGGTGAATCTTTCGTGGACCTGTTCCCGGAAAATCCTCAGTTCGAAATTAAACACGGAAAGCGTGCTGACGGCTCAAATTGTCCTGCGCAACAAGGTGAAATGACATGAAAATTTGCCTTCAACCAAAAGCTTCGGAAAAAGCGGCGGCCCTGATTGCGGCCTTGATTTTTACGTTGCTGGCCACGGGTTTGTTTGCCACATATCTGGCGCTCATCAACTACGAAAACAACAGTGTGACCCGGTCCCAAAGCTGGAATTGTGCGCTGGCGTATGCCGAAGCGGGGATTGACGAGGGGTTGGCGCAGGCGAATTCCGGCAGTGGATTCGCCGCCAATGATTGGGGCAGTTCTTCGGCAAACGGGGTCAGAACCTATGGCCCGGTCACGCGCAATTTAAACGGTGGCAGCTACACGGCTTCCATCGTCATTACGAACAATGTGATTTGTGTTTATTCCACCGGCACTGCCGCCATACCCAATTCTGACAATACCGTCTCGCGCACCGTGAAGG
Organism: bacterium; assembly: GCA_021813325.1. Lineage (GTDB taxonomy): Bacteria > Verrucomicrobiota > Verrucomicrobiia > Limisphaerales > UBA11358 > UBA11358. The sequence continues at coordinate 16,405 of JAKALA010000075.1, forward strand.
TGGTGGTGGCAAATCTGGGATTGATTCCCGTGGCGTTTGCCGCGGTAAACGGCATCAACTTCAACGGCTATGGAATTGCCACCGATAGCTATAATTCCTACAATACTAACCTGAGCACCGGTGGGCTTTACGACCCCAACAAAACCAGCACCAATGGCAATGTGGCCAGTGTCATGGGCGGCATCGACATTGGCAACCATATCATCGTGGGCAGCCTTTACCTCGGGCCCAATGCCACTTACAACAGCAGTGTCGGGCAGGTGCAAGGCACCATCTATTACGACTATAATGTGCAATTCCCGGACGCGACGCTGCCGGCAACCGACAGCAACGGCAACTCCATCAATTGGGATCCGGTTCCCACCACCGTCGTGCTGAATAGTAACGGCAAAATTGCCTCGGTGACGCACCAAATCACAACGGATGGATATTACTTGATCAACGACGTAAGCTATCCCTCGGCAACCATTGAAGTCGCCACCGGAGTTAAGGCCGCGTTTAATGTGACTTCCACCACATTCAGCCCTACGAGCGTGTTAATTCATGGGGGCACCACCAATTCAGGCACCGCCAAAATTTACCTCAACGGTCCAGCCAGTATCTCCATCGCCGGTAATACCGCCATTGATTCCAGCAATCGGCCTGAGAACCTTTGGTATTACGGACTGCCAAGCCTGACCTCTGCCTCGTTTAGCGGCACGTCAACTTTTGTCGGCGTGCTTTACGCCCCGGAAGCCGGTCTGACTTTGAACGGAGGAGGAGGCAACATCGGAGTCGTCGGCTCCACGGTGGCCGGTCGGATTACCATGAATGGGCACTATGATTTCCACTATGACGAATCCCTGGGCACCAACGGTTCGCGCGGGCTGATTCCCGTGTCCTGGCAGGAATTGTGATCTGAATCGCCTCGATTATTCCGAAGAGCGTAATCTTCAAAACCGGCTTCGATCAGTGCTGTTAAGTTACCGCAGGTTGGCTTTCGATCTTTTGCTTGCCTCGGCTTTGCCGGCGTGGGATTCGTGTTTTTGGCATATGGACCATCCCGCATCCAAATGAATTCCTGATGATTTCCGATAGCACCAAGGCCCGCGCCAAAGTGTCAGCCTTGGGGCGGATAAACCTGTTCACGTTTCCAAAACGGGTGATCAAGCTTTAGGGAGTATTGTCAGTGGTCATGGGAGTCGGAATCGCTTTCATCGCGGTATATCGAGGCCGAAATTAAACATCCAAGTCCGTCCGGTCGTGAGCGGTAAAAGTCCCGCCAGGATCTATAGCAATTAACATAGACATTGGCACATTTGGTGATAGGCTTTGGGCATGAAAGCCTATACGTTGGATTTACGCGAACGGGTTGTGAAATTTCTCCAAGCCGGCG
>JAKALA010000076.1 GCA_021813325.1 bacterium
ACGCGCAAGCCCATTTGGGGATACAAATCCCTAGTTTATTCAGCGTTATTTGTGGGTTTCCTCTCGTTCATTGTTTGGGCGCACCACATGTATATGACGGGCATGGGCCAAAAAATCGCGACCTTCTTCCAGACCACGACCATGATCATTTCGATTCCATCGGTCATCATCTTGACGTGTCTGTTTCTCTCTCTATGGGGCGGCTCCATTCGCATCAACACACCGATGCTGTTTGCGCTTGGATTTTTGCCCATGTTCGGCATTGGCGGTTTGACTGGTTTGCCGCTCGGGCTGGCCGCAACGGACCTCTATTTGCACGACACCTATTACATCATCGCCCACTTTCACTACGTGGTGGCACCGGGAACGATTTTTGCCCTGTTCGCGGGGATTTACTTCTGGTTTCCCAAAATGACCGGACGCCGGATGAATGAATTCTGGGGCCGGGTGCATTTCTGGTGTTCGTTCACGTTTATGAACATCGTGTTCATGCCGATGTTTGCGCAAGGCATCAAGGGCATGCTGCGCCGCATGAGTGACGGCGGCGTCAATTATTCCGCCGCTCGGGTGCCCAACGCCATTGACACATTGCCCGGGAGCATCATGCAGTTAAACGGCTGGATTCTCTGGGCCGCCATTGCGTTGGGCATCGCGCAAATTCCTTTCATCATTAATCTGTTCTGGAGCATCAGCCACGGCTCTAAAGTCAACAGCGACAATCCGTGGCAGGCCACCACGCTGGACTGGCAAACGCCCACGCCGCCGCCGCATGGCAATTTCACGCACGAACCGCACGTCGTGCGCGGCCCCTACGAATACAGCGCCCCCGGGCACAGCCGTGATTTTACCCCCCAGGATGAAGCCGGCGGTGATTCGGCATCTCCATCATCAACGGCTCACCACTGATTTTTCCATGGATATTCCCTACACAGTTCAAATCCGGCCGGATACCGGCATTTACAACGCCAAGCTGGGCGTCTGGTTGTTCCTTGCGTCTGAAGTGATGCTGTTCGGCGGACTTTTCTCCGCTTACGTGCTGCTGCGCGTGGGTGCCGCCCCCGGCGGATGGCCGCACGGCTGGTTGAATGTCACGCTGGGAACGATCAACACTTTGTTGCTCGCGCTCTCCGCCATTACCACGCTGCTGGCCTGGGCCGCCTGCAAAGCACGCGAATTTGGCAAATTTAAATTCTTCCATGCCTGCACCATTTTGCTGGCCCTCACGTTCTTGGGCATCAAATCCTACGAATATCACGACAAGCTGAATCATTACGAAATTCAATTGACCAATGGTAAATTTGCCGATGGTCATTTTGTGACAGAGTCCAAAAATTTTGATCTCGCCAAGAAGACGGGCACGATCACGATTCACGGACACATCGTCGAGGATCACAAAGAATTGATGGACTTGCGAACGCCGGAAGCGCAAGCCGCCAAGCATGAAGAAATCACGGTTGCCGCGACGGACATCAAGAAAATGGGCAACTACGGGCCGCGCCACAACACCTTTACCGCGATTTATTTCACACTGACCGGCCTGCACGCGCTGCATATTCTCGGCGGCACACTGGTGATTTTTTATTTCTGGGGTCCCGGAAGCCGCATGTGGAAAACGGATCCAGAGCGTTTCACCAATCGCATCGAAGTTTCCGGCCTGTTTTGGCATTTCGTGGACTTGGTGTGGATTTTCCTGTTCCCTGTGCTTTATTTAACCTGAAGCCTTTTTTATGAGCCAAACCGAACAAGCCGTCAGCTTAAAAAACTACATCCGTCTCTGTGCGGTGGTTTTCCTCATCGTGCTCTGCACCACGTCGGCGATGATCGCCACCTCGTTTTCCCACATTGGCGAGGGCTGGACGCTGAAAGTCGCCATCATCCTGGCCATTGCCACGGTAAACGCATTTCTGGTAGCCGGCTATCTCATGCACTTGCTGTCAGAAAAAAAACTCGTTTATACCGTGCTCGCTTTCACGGTGTTCTTCGTCATCGGCCTGATGGGATTGACCATTTGGGCGGCCCATGCATTTCCGCCCGGAACCGCCAGCCATTGATCAAAATGTCACTCAAAGCGTTCCATCTGATTTTCGTGACCCTGTTGACCGGCCTGTCCTTTGGCTGCGCCGCGTGGTCCTTCCAGTCCGGCAGCGCCGTGTGGGGCGTCACGGGAATCGCGGCGGGAATTTTGGTGATTATTTACGGAATTTATTTTCTAAAAAAACTTAAAAACGTCAGCTACCTGTAAATATGATGAAAAAACTGTTTTTCACGCTTTGCGCGCTGGCTCCCGCCAAACTGTGGGCCTGTGCCGCCTGTTACGGTGCAAACATTGACGCGCCCATGGCCGAAGGCATGAACTGGGGCATTTTTACATTGATGGGCGTGATCGGCACGGTGCTCGCCGCTTTTCTGACGTTTCTCATTTATGCCATCCGCAAAAGCGAAGCCATGACAGCGGAGGCAGAAAAGAATTCCCTGGAAGCTTCTAAAGTATGAAAGACTGGTTCGCTCATCACGTCATCGGCCTGCCTGAACTCGCATCCTCCAATGGCAAAGCCGTGGATAGTTTGATGGTTTACATCCATTGGCTGATGCTTGCGCTGTTCGTCGGCTGGATCCTTTATTTCGGCTACGTTCTGTGGCGCTTTCGCGCTGCCCGCCAACCAAAAGCAGACTATCAAGGCTCCACGAGCAAAGTGCCGTCCTACGTGGAATTAATCATCGTGGCCGTGGAGGCGGTTCTGCTGCTGGGCGTCGCGGTGCCGATTTGGGCCAAAAACGTGGATAACTTCCCGGATCCCAAAAACGCCACGGTCATTCAAATCATGGCCCAGCAATTTGCCTGGAACGCACGTTATCCGGGACCCGATGGAACATTTGGTCGGCAGGACATGAAGTTGATCAGCAACGACAACGTCTTCGGCGTTGATCCCACGGATAGTTTTGGCAAGGACGATATTCAGGTGCTGAACGAAATTCATGTTCCGGTTAACAAACCCGTCCTGATTTATTTGAGTTCCAAAGATGTCATCCACTCCCTCAAGCTGGTGGCCATGCGCGTGACGCAAGACGCCATTCCCGGCTTGCGGATTCCGTTCACCTTTACACCCAACAAAATTGGGCGCTACCAAATCGAATGCGCGCAACTCTGCGGCAACGGCCACGCCGCCATGTCGGGGGGATTTCTCGTGGTGCAAAGCAAGGAAGATTATGAAAGCTGGCTGGCTTCAAAATCCGGTCAAGCCGCGCCCGCAAGTTTTGAATAATTGACCGTGGCCTGTTTCAACTGACCGCACCCGCCAAATGGAGTGCGGTTTTTTGTTTCCCGGAACCGAACGGCATTGCCGCCAAAAAAATCAACAAAACGGCCTGTAAATGCCTGCCGATTTTGCTTAAGATTGAAGCACCATGATCGAGAAACCTGCTGCTTCGCCTCGAACCATTTGGGGCGGATTCCTGTTATTTTTCAGCCTGGTCGCCGTCGCGTTCGCGGTTTGGCTGATGCAAGCCACCCGGCTTCAGCCCTTGCGCGTGCTCGGAAACGTCGCGGATTTCACCCTCACCAACCAAGCCGATCAAGTGGTGACCCTGGCAAACCTGACCAACCACGTCTGGGTGGCCGACATCATCTTCACTCGCTGCGCCGGTCCCTGTCCGCGCATGACTGCCCAAATGCGATCGCTTCAGGATAAATTACCCGCCGATAGCGACGCCAAACTGGTCACGCTGACCACCGACCCGGACTTTGACAGTCCCAAAGTCATGGCGAGATACGCTGAACGCTTCGGTGCCGATACAAATCGCTGGATGTTTTTGACCGGCAGCAAAGCCCAAATCGCCGGGCTGGCAGGCGACAGCCTGAAACTAAGCACTGATCCCATCAAGCCCGAGCAGCGCAAAAACAACGCCGACCTGTTCATTCACGCCACGATTTTTGTGATCGTAGATAAACACGCCCAACTGCGTGGATTTTACGAAACCGGCGGCGACGGCGTGAACTGGACCAATTCCGTTCAGCCCAAGCTATTGCAGGCCGTGCATCAACTGGAGAACGAGCCATGACCGTTCACGATTTGCCGGCGGTAAATGCCACACTCAACGGCCTGAGCGCCGTTTTTTTGACCACCGGGTATGCTTTCATCAAGCGCGGGAACAAAACCGCCCATCGCAATTGCATGATCGCGGCCGTCTGCACTTCGGCGATTTTTCTGGCGTGCTACCTGACCTACCATATCCAGGTCAAAACCGTCACCCGTTTCGTTGATCCAGCGTGGTTTCGCCCGATTTACTTGCTGATTCTGCTGACCCACACCGTTCTGGCCGCGGCGATTGTGCCGTTGATTTTGGTGACGTTGTTTCGCGCCAGGAAACAGCAGTTTGAAGCCCATAAGAAAATCGCCCGCTGGACCTGGCCCATTTGGCTATACGTTTCCGTCACCGGCGTGGTAATCTATCTTTTGCTGTATCAAATCTATCCTCAAAAATAAGGCGCCCGCGCCAACGGCAGTTCATTTCAAACAAGTGATACGGTCATGACCGACGGCAGCCCGTGAAATGTCATCCGCATTAACAATTCATCATAGTGGTAGCCGGCCGTAAAGCCAGACCAAGCCGCGATCCGCCAATTCCGCCGTCAGAAATATGAGGCCCAGCGCCACCAGCGGCGCAAAATCCGCCCGCCCAAAACGCAGTGGGAAAGGCAAGGAGCGAACCGGACGCAGCAGTTTCTGGCCGGTGGTGTTGACGTATTTCCAAAACGGATGCGTGCCAAAATAGATGTAGCTGTTCAGCAAATAGAGCACGAGAATCGCGCCCAGCGGAAATTTCCAGACCAAAAAACCGCCGGCGGCAATGACTGCGGCTTGTTCCAACCGCTGGGAGAAAGAAATTGCCGGCGGCAACACTTGCAGCCAGACCAACAACGCCCCCGCCAGAAGCCAGCCGCCAATAATCACCACCGGCGGCAGCACGACTTTTGTCCACTTGGGCCAGTCATCCACCCAGCCCAGCGGAATTTTGACCATGCCATGAATCGGTTCGGGGCCGGAAATCAATGACAGCGCCAGCAAGGCCAGGTAAAAAACGGCTAAAGACAAACCAAAGCTTAAGACGGAAAAGGCGAGCATCCTTAAAAACCAATCGCTCCGGAAAGACAGCACGGTGACTCCCAAGTCCAGTTTGCCGGCCCAGATTTTTCCTCCCAGCCAGTAATAAGCCAAGGCTCGCAATAACAACAAAACCGCGATGAAGACCAGCAAATGCCAGCGCCGCAACCGTTTTGGCGAAGCTGGACGCAATGTGCCCATCAACGTGGCCGGTTTGCGTTTGCCCAGCGGATCAAAACGAACGGAACGCCAGTTCAGCCACAAAAGCAGACCGGCAAGATTTAAGATAAAATCAACGTAACCCATCAGAGCGACATGAGACAGGTGATGGCGGCGAAGGTCAAGCGCAGCGATTTCTGCGCTTCCCGCCCGCCATCATTTCATGTCACATCATTTTGAGAAGGGTTTCCGTCATTTCGCTGGGAGTGACGGCAATTCCAATGCCGGCCTCTTTAAAGGCGGCGATCTTCGCAGCCGCAGTGCCTTTGCCTCCGCTGACAATGGCGCCGGCGTGGCCCATGCGGCGGCCGGGCGGGGCCGTGGCCCCGGCAATAAAGCCGGCTACCGGTTTCTTGCAGTATTGTTTGATCCACTCGGCGGCTTCTTCTTCGGCGGAACCGCCAATTTCCCCGATCATGATGATGCCGGTGGTTTCCGGATCGTCGTTGAACAGCTTAATGACATCCAAATGCGAAGTGCCGTTGACCGGATCGCCGCCAATGCCCACGCAGGTGGACTGGCCGACGCCGCGCGAAGTCAATTGCCAAACCGCTTCATAGGTCAAGGTGCCAGAACGTGAAACCACACCAATATTGCCCTTCTTATGAATGTAACCGGGCGCAATACCAATGCGGCAGCCGCCATGTGAATCCTTGCCTTCGCCCGGCGTCACAATCCCGGGACAGTTCGGGCCGATGAGGCGGGTCCTGGAGTTGCCTTGCATGGCGCGTTTCACTCTGATCATGTCCCGAACGGGAATGCCTTCCGTGATCGCCACCACCAGTTCAAGCCCGGCATCCGCGCCTTCGAGAATGGCATCCGCCGCAAATGGCGGTGGCACAAAAACCGCGCTGGCGGTTGCGCCGGTTTGTTTCACCGCGTCGGCGACAGTGTCAAAGATCGGCACCTTGGCCCCGCCATGCTCGAAAAGCTGGCCGCCTTTGCCCGGCGTTACACCTGCCACGACGGCCGTGCCATAGTCAATGGAAAGTTGCGCGTGCTTGGCGCCAAAGCTGCCGGTGATGCCTTGGACAAGAACCTTGGTATTGGGTTTGATGAGGATGGACATGTGAAAGTTGCGATTTTAGAAAATTGGTTATTTACGGTTTCAAAACAGGTCTGGTTGCTGCTCCTTCTTTTCTTTTAGAACTTTGAGTTGTTCAACCGCAATCAAATCGTGAGGACGGCCTACGGCCTGTTTGGCCTTGATCAAAGCTTCAATTGAAAGGATGTAGCATCGGCCAAAGGGAAAATCTTTTGGCTCGCTCTGACAAAGCACCGCGTCAAAATCCCCCACGCCGGCAACTTGACTTAAGCAATCAAGCACTCCCAAGTCGGTCGTCAAATAAATGTTCTTCAGGCTGCGGCAAAGTTCATCGGTCAATTCCAGCGGCAGCTTGTTGGCGGTCAGCCGGTGTCGCGGGTGGAAATCTTTGAACGCGCTTTCTATGCGTCGTAAATTTTCCGGCGTAAATCGAGCGCAAATATCCACATCTTCTGTGACCAAAGTGACTCCGTAATGCCGGGACGCCAGCCCGCCGATGAGGCAAAATTCAACTTTGGCGTCATGCAACCGCTTCAGAATTTCAATGAGTGATTCCATCGCTTACCGGTTTGGCTTGTTGAATGGCACGCACCAAGGCCAAAGCCCGATCATTAGCCAGGAGTCGCTCCCATGGGCTTCGTTTCAGATTCTCCTCGATCAACGACATGTCCATGCCCGCGGCGGCGGCGGCCCGCCAGGCCGGGCCGGCGTCCGGCGGGCAAACATATTTGCCGTTCATCTGCGCCAATGTTTCTGCGTCGATCATGTGAATAATTTAAGCTGGTTTGATCTTTCGGGCAATCACTTCACCTTCCGCTTGTGAATGCAAATCAAGTTGCCTTCGGTGTCAAAAATGAAAGCCATGCGGCAAACCGGCGTTTCCATCGGCTGAACTTGAAATTTCACGCTGTTTGCCTTCAGATGCGCAACGGCCTCGTCAAAGTTTTCAACTTCAAGCCCGACGGAGCAGCCATCGGGACGCGGCGTCCAATCCGGCGCGCCACCGCCAAGCGAAAGCGTGCCGCTGGCAATGTCGTATTCCGTCCATTGCATCCCGCCCGGTTCGCCGAAGACCATGCTGGGTATCAAGCCGAGGACTTCTTCATAAAACTGGCGCGCCCGCGCCATGTCCTTGACCGGATAACAACTAAACGCAATTTCGTTAACCTTGAGCATGTTGGATTACCCAACTAATTCTTTACGGCCTTCACCACTTTTTGCGCCGCATCGGCCATGGAATCGCCAGTAATGATGGCCACACCGGATTCAGCCAGCGTTTTTTTGCCGGCGGCGACGTTGTTGCCTTCCAGCCGGACTACAAGCGGAAGTTTCAAGCCGGTTTCTTTTACGACCGCCACGATGCCCGTGGCAATGACGTTGCAATCCATGATACCACCGAAAATATTCACCAAAATCCCCTTCACATTGGGATCGCTTAAAATGATCTTGAACGCCGCCGTCACCTGTTCCTTGCTGGCGCCGCCGCCAACGTCCAGAAAGTTCGCCGGGCTGCCGCCGAAATGCTGAATGATGTCCATCGTGGCCATCGCCAGTCCGGCACCGTTGACGAGACAGGCAATGCTGCCGTCGAGTTTGATGTAATTGAGATTGAACTTACTGGCTTCGATTTCCAGCGGCGCTTCCTCGTTGAGATCGCGCATTTCCTGAATGTCCTTGTGCCGATAAAGCGCGTTGTCATCCAGGGAAATTTTGGCATCCAGCGCCATGACCGTCTCCTTGCCATCAGCCAGTTCCACGATGGCGAGCGGATTCAATTCCACCATCGAAGCATCGGTTTCCCACCAGGTGTTATAAACACCGGTGATCAGTTTCACGCCGGCGCTAAACAGATCGCCCTTGAGGCCGAGCGCCGCGGAAATTTTCCGTGCCTGATACGGCATGATACCGAGGGCGGGATCAATGTGTTCCTTGAAAATTTTATCCGGATGCTTCTCAGCCACTTCCTCGATATCCATGCCGCCCTCGGTGCTGGCCATGATGAGCGGGCGCGAATTATTCCGGTCCAGCAGAACGGCGAGATAAAATTCCTTTTTGATTTTCGCGCCGGCCGCGAGCAACAGGGTTTGCACCTGGCGACCTTCGGCACCGGTTTGCTTGGTGACGAGCACCTGGCCGAGCATTTGTTCGGCAAAACCCACCGCTTCATCCACTGACGAAGCTACTTTTACCCCGCCTTGAAAGCCGGTTTTGAACGTGCCTTTGCCGCGTCCGCCGGCATGGATCTGCGATTTCACCACCACCTTGGCGCTGCCGCTGGCGGCAATTTTGTCCGCCGCCGGACGCACCTCGGCAAGGGTTTGGGCGGGGATTTCAAACGGAACGGCGACACCGTATTTGGCGAGCAGTTGCTTGGCCTGATATTCGTGGATGTTCATTTCAGAATTAGTTTTAAAATTAAAGACGATTGCCATCGAAAATCAACTGTTAACCTCATTCAAACGATAAGTTTAACGTTTCAAGTCCTGCCGGGCTTTGAAGCCATCCGCAATCCAAGGTAAACTTCCGCCAAATTCGCGCCGGTCCCCGCCAGACAAGGCGTTCATCGAGTTTCCCTGTCGCGGAAACTCCGTTGGCTCGGAAAGGTTGTTTCCGCCACCAAAATTTGTCCCGTATTTGCCTTGAATCCGAAGGGCGGCACAGGCAAGTTGCGGTGCGTTGAGACCGCGCAGCTTCTTTTTCCTTTTGCCGCTGGCCACTGTGTTTTGCACCTTGCCAGCTCCGGCTGCATTGATCAACGGCCACAGTTACCTGGCGCTGCGGGACTGGGGCCGGGCCAACGGGTTCAGCCGCAGTTATGCCTGCTCCCGCGACACCGCCATCTTTACCAATCGCTATTCCAAAGTGATTTTCGAGAAAGATTCGCATGTGGCCGAAATCAACGGCATCAACGTGGCGTTGTCGTTTCCCGTGGCAGAGGACAAGGGTGAATTTCTGATCGCGCAGATGGATGCCGGTAAAACCCTGGAACCGCTGGTTTTTCCGTGGAAAGCCGACGATAACAAAATTTCCACCATTGCCATCGATCCCGGCCACGGCGGCAAAGATCCCGGCAACCGGGTCGGCTGGCACAGCGAAAAAACTTACACGCTGCTGCTCGCAACCGAGCTTTCCCAACAGCTCAAAAAAGCGGGATTCAAAACCATGCTGACTCGCACCAAGGATCAATACGTGGACCTCGATGACCGCCCCAACCTGGCCAATCGCCACCGCGCGGATTTGTTTGTGAGCCTGCACTTCAACGCCACGGCCAGCGGCAAGGACCGGGTGAGCGGGGCCGAGACCTATTGCATCACCCCCGTCGGCGCGAGCTCCAGCAACGCCGGCGGAGCCGGCGCTTCCTACAGTAGAACGCTGGCCAATTCCGTGGAAACCGAAAGCCTGCTGCTGGCCTTCGAAGTTCAAAAAGCGCTCGTCAAAAACCTGGGCGCAACCGATCGCAGCGTCCGGCGGGCGCGGTTTGCCGTTTTGCGCGACGCCAAAATGCCCGCCATTCTCGTGGAAAGCGGTTACATGACCCATCCGACCGAAGGCAAAAAAATCTACACCCCGGCTTATCGCAGACAAATCGCCGCCGCCATCGTCAAAGGCATTCTGGATTATCAGCGGTTGACCCAGCCGGCCACCAAATTTTCCAAGAGCAAATGAGCATCGCCACCAAGACGGGGGACAACGGCACCACCGCGCTGATGTTCGGTCGGCGCGTGCCCAAGAACCATCCGCAGGTCGAAGCCTACGGGGCGGTGGATGAACTGAACGCCGCGCTCGGTCTTGCCCGCGCCACGGCCCCCCATGAATTCGTGCGGGTGAATGTGTTCGGCATCCAACAGACACTGGTCACGTTGATGGGCGAACTCGCGGTGGCCAATGATGACTTGGAGCGTTATGCCAAAGGCGGTTATTCGCTGGTCACGCCGGCCTTCACCGCCAAGCTCGACAGCTTGATCACTGAAATCGAGACTCAGCAGATCAGTTTTCACGGCTGGGCCACGCCGGGCGCGACGCCGCATTCGGCGGCCTTGGACGTGGCCCGCACGGTTTGCCGACGGGCCGAGAGGCGCGTTTGCGACGTGCAGGCGGCCGGCTTTTTGAAGAACGAGGAAATTATTATTTATCTCAATCGGCTTTCCGATTTGCTCTGGCTGCTCGCCCGCTGGGTGGAAACCCGGGTTGCCGGATAATCCTTCGCAACGGCGGTTTAGACCGTCCGCCGCCACCCCGGCGAAATTTATACTGGCTTCGCGCCAAAGCAACCGGCACAGTGACGCAACCATTAGCACCCATTCAATCCATCATTACTGATCGCTATGAACGAAAACACCTTTCAGATCAAGGACACCACCGCCAACCCCGCCCCGCTTGGCCTGCTCGGCTTCGGCATGACCACGGTTTTGTTGAACCTGCACAACGCCGTTTTTTTTGGCCTGAACAGCATGATCCTGGGCATGGGGATTTTTTACGGCGGCGCGGCCCAGGTCATTGCCGGCATGATGGAATGGAAAAAGCAAAACACCTTTGCCGCCACGGCGTTCATCTCCTACGGCTTCTTTTGGTTGACGCTGGTGGCCTTGGTGGTGCTGCCCAGCCTGGTTCCCGCCATCGCCGCGCCGACGGCGGATGCCATGGCCGCGTTTCTGGTCCTGTGGGGCATTTTCACGGCGGTCATGTTTTGGGGGACTTTTAAATTGAGCCGGGCTTTGCAATTTGTCTTCGGCTCGCTGACCATACTTTTCTTTCTGCTGGCCGCCGCCAAACATTCCGGGAACGAAAGCATCGAACACCTGGCCGGTTATGAAGGCGTCATCTGCGGTTTTTCCGCCATTTACACCGGCTTGGCGCAAGTGGTGAATGAACTCTACGGTCGCGCCCTTTTACCGTTGGGTCAGCCGTCACAGCCGCAACATTAACCGGCGCCGGGCTGACGGCATTCAAGCCTTATTCCGCCGGAACAATCGCCACAACGAATAAGCTTTGACCGCCAGCTTGCTGAGGTTACCCACCCCCCGCCACACCGAACCCGGGCGCCGCGCCGTGCGCACCGCCACCAGTCCGGCGATGGCCGCCAAGGCTGCCGCCCCCCAAGGATGCGCCTGCGCTTGGGTTTGCATTCCGCGCAGCCAGTTTTCCGGTGAACGCAGCCGTTGGCAGTCACTCATGATCAGCAACCGGTTGGCTTCACTTTGCAGCACCAGCAAATCTTTCTGGAGTTTCAGCGAGGCTAGTTCGTCTTTTCGAAACATGCGCGATCCCTCTTGATTTGATCCAAGGTGGCTGAAAACGCCCGCCAGTGTTGCAAACGGGAGCGCAGCCGTGCAAACGCCGTCACCGCCGCCCCGCCATAGGCAAGCGTGGCCAGCCCAAGAATTAATACCCGGTGGGTCTCCCAAAAAATCACCACCAGTGTCAGCGTGCCCATGATCAGCATCATAAGCAAACAGACCACACCGGCCAGCAACAGGAAAAGCGCATCAAACAGCCGGATGCGCTCTTCCTTGAGTTCAACCAGAAATAACTCCAAGCGGTTTTCCGCCACGTCGCGCAGGGTTTTAAAGACGCGCTTCACCGTGGCGAAAATTCCGCCCGCGTTGGCAGTTGATTCGTTCATGACTTAGCGACGTCCGACCAAAACCCCGATCAATAATCCGATTCCAAAGGCGGCGCCGATGGATTCATACGGATGCTCACGGATGGTTTTGTCCGCCGCTTTGGCCCCGGCCACGGTTTTCTCTTCCAGGCGATGGTAAGTGGCCTTGGCCGATTCCAAAGTTGCCGACAAACGCCCGCGCAATTCGGTGATTTTCTCCCCGGTTTGCCCGGCGGTAGCGGCCATCACCGCTTCGGCGTCGCGCGACAACATCTTCAAGTCCGATACGATTTTTTCCATGTTCGCTTCGTTTGTCATAATCATCCTTTCTCGTTTAATGGCTTCGGTTTGATGTTGGTCACTTGCACTCGGCAAGTCCGGCAGCTCAACCTAGTTCACGTTCCACCATCATGCGAAAACTTTTTTGAGCAAAGCCGGTTCCGCCCAAAAAACTTGATTGGTAAAACAAAATGTTGCCAAAGCCGCCATCGACCACTGCCACGAGCCGGCGCCAGTTCCGGCTTTTCAAACGGCAAATCTCTGACTATGCTCCCGACCCGTTTAAGCCTCGCGGACAAGATCCCCGATGCTGTTTTTTGTATGGCACTGATTGTTCAAAAATATGGTGGCACGTCGGTCGGCAACACCGACCGCATCAAAAACGTCGCCAAGCGTGTCGCGGAATACCGCTCCCGCGGCGACCAGGTTGTCGTCGTGGTTTCGGCCATGAGCGGCGTGACCGATGGCCTGATCAAGCTGGCCAAGGACATTGCCCCGCTCCCCAGCGAACGCGAGATGGACATGCTGCTCGCCACGGGCGAGCAACAGACGATCGCTTTGACGGCCATTGCGCTGCACACGCTGGGTGTGCCCGCCATTTCCATGACGGGCGCCCAGGCCGGCATTGTGACGGATGGCGTTCATACCAAGGCCAAAATCCACAACATTTCGCCCAGACAAGTTCATGACTATTTGAGCGAGGGCAAGGTCGTCATCGTGGCCGGCTTTCAAGGCGAAACTCCCGAAGGTCAGATCACCACGCTCGGCCGGGGCGGTTCGGATTTGACCGCCATTGCTTTGGCGGCCGCGCTCAAGGCCGATCTTTGCCAGATTTACACGGACGTGGACGGTGTTTACACCACCGATCCGCGCATCGTGCCGAATGCGAAAAAATTGCAGGAAATTTCCTACGACGAAATGCTGGAACTCGCCAGCCTCGGGGCGAAGGTGATGCAAAGCCGCTCGGTGGAATTCGCAAAAAAATTTGGAGTCGTGTTTGAAGTGCGCTCCAGCCTTAATGACAACCCAGGAACGATTGTGAAAGAAGAAACCAAAAGCATGGAAGGCGTGGTCGTGCGCGGCGTGGCCTTCGACAAAAACCAGGCTAAAGTCACCATTGTTGGCGTGCCCGACAAACCCGGTGTGGCCGCGAAAATCTTCAAGGCGCTGGGCGACGCCACGGTCAACGTGGACATGATCATTCAAAACATCAGCCATGGGACGAGTTCGCCGGCCACCGATATTTCCTTCACCGTGGACAAGCCCGATTTGCTCAAGGCGCAAAACGTGATTGATGGTTTAAAAAGCGAAGTGGGCATCAAACAAATCATCACTTCCGAGAAAATCGGCAAGGTTTCCATTGTGGGTGTGGGGATGAAGTCGCACACCGGCGTGGCGGGCAAACTCTTTGAAACGCTGGCCAACGAAGGCATCAATATCGACATGATTTCCACCAGCGAAATCAAGATTTCCGTTGTTATTGACTTGGCCATGGGCGAGCAGGCGGTCAAAGCCGTCCACGCGGCATTCATTGGTTGATTCGGTTACTGCGGATCCTGCCAGCCCTGTCCTTGAAACAGGGCCGCCTGCTCGTTGAAATTGACGTTCTGGCTTGTTCCCGGATTCAGGCACTGGATTTTTTTACAGTGACGACGCAAAAAGTCGTTCACGTTTTGGTTAAATTGCCCCCCCACCATTTCATCCCAGCCGATGGAAACACTTCTCTTTGCATCGTAGGATTGATCCCAACCGTTGAAACGGCCAACAATCCAAACTTTGTGGCCGGATTGCAATGTATGGCTCAATTGTTCGAGCAACAAACTCATGGCATTGGGATTCCGGGTTTGATCATCGTATAGATCCATCCGTGCGGTCTGATGATCGCTGATCGGGGGAACGGTGGACCAACCGCAAGGACCTTTGAAATAATGGTTGAAGGTAATGCCGTAGGTCCAGTTCTTGACTATGACATAGTCGTCTCGATCCGCTTCCCGACTGATTTTAGCAGCCAAAAGATCGATATTGGTTAAACGCCAGTTCAGCAGTTGAAGAGAATCATTGGCAGAAACCAACGCAACCGCTAACGCGCTCCCCCAAAGAACCGAGCGATACTTTCCCTCCAATCGGGGCATGACAGAGTCGAAAATAATCCCCACCAACGCCAACAAAGGTAAAAAATACCATGGCTGCACGTAAAAATTCGCTTTCCTCAAAAACAAGGTATAGGCGAATAAACCGCAAACCAGGGTAACGGCGCCAAACAAAATTCGTTCATCGCCCGCTTCCTTGCAGGCTTCACGAATGCCACGGTAGCAAACCCACAACACTAATCCCACCCAAATCCAAAAAACTGCGGCAAAGGAAATGCCAGGATTGACTGCACATTGGTCAACGCGGTTGTGGCATCAAAAAAATCCCGTTTGAGATAAGTGGAGCGAGTAATTCCCGTGATGCTGTGCCAATACGGTAAAAGCGTTGATGCCGCCATCAAACCTCCTAACACAATACCCGCCATGGCACGTCGTTGATTGCGGATGGCCGCAACCGTCATAGCCCCCACACAAATCGCCGCCACCAAAGCAGCATTGTGATACAACACCTGCACGCTAAGTGTGGCGGCCAGGCCATAACAAAACCACCGCAGCAGATTGGGCCGTTCCAAGAAAGACCACGCCGCGCCAAAACAAAGCACTATCCCAGCGCTACCCAAGCCATAGGCACGCAGTGACGAGGCATAGATGATGATCCAAGAGTTCAACCCCATTAGCACCAGGGACCAGAGTGGCGGCATCCGGCGCACCTTCCACATGGCCGACCACCAAGCCGCCGTCAGCGACAAACCAAACAGCAAACCCAAAACTCTCCAATCCGAACCGACCACCCCGCCATAGACGCGAATCATCAACGGAAACAACAATGGGAACGAATCGTGCATCATGGCCTGCCAGTTTCCCCGGCCAATATTGATGGAATTAACTTCATCCCGCCACAGACCGCCCGCATGGCGGTAAAAATAGAAATGTAGCGCCGCGATGATACAGGTCAGCACCAAGGCCAGAATCATCTCTGCTGACGCGGAAAACTTGGCTGTCTTGACGTCCGTTTTTGACATTTTGCCCATTCAATATTTTTAGCCATGACAACTCAATCCAAATGCGCTAATGTTGGCGCGTGATTGCAAATCTAAACCTGCTGCTTACGAACGCGCGGCTGACCAGCGCGGCAGATGGGTTTTGATTTTCAACCAAATTTACCAAACCCACTGCCAGCCCGGCGGTGGGTTTTTTGTTTTAACTCGGCTGCCGGATGGCAATAATTAGAAAGCCACACATCATGCAAAACGAATCGTTCAAGAAATACCGTCCGTTCCAACATGCCCCGCAGCTCACGGAACGGCAATGGCCCAATCGCGTTCTCACCACCGCACCCCGCTGGTGCAGCGTGGACTTGCGCGATGGCAATCAGGCCCTCGCCGTGCCCATGAACGTGTCGCAAAAGTTGGAATTGTTCCAGACGCTCGTGAAAATTGGCTTCAAGGAAATTGAAGTGGGCTTCCCCTCGGCATCCAATACCGAATTCACCTTCAATCGCAGGCTTATCGAGGAAAAGCGCGCGCCCGATGATGTCTGGCTCCAGGTGCTCGTCCAGGCGCGCGAGGATTTGATCGAACGCACGGTCGAATCTTTGATGGGCGCAAAAAAAGTCATCATTCACATGTATAATTCCACCTCGCCGGCACAACGCCGCGTGGTGTTCGGCAAGTCCAAGGATGAGATCAAGGCCATCGCGGTAAAAGGTGCGCAGATGATCAAAGACCGGTTGCCCCGGCTCAAGGGCACGGAAGTGATGCTTCAATATTCGCCGGAAAGTTTTTCGGCGACGGAAGTGGAATTCGCCAGGGAAATTTCCGAGGCCGTCATGGACGTGTGGCAGCCCACGCCCGAGCGCAAGGTGATCTTGAATTTGCCGGATACGGTGGAGGTCGCCATGCCCAATGTTTATGCGGATCAAATCGAATGGCTGTGCCGCCATATCAAGAACCGCGATTCGCTCGTTATCAGTTTGCACACCCATAATGACCGTTCCACCGGCGTGGCGGCGACGGAACTGGGCATGTTGGCCGGCGCGGACCGCGTGGAAGGCACGTTGTTTGGCAACGGTGAACGCACGGGGAATCTGGATATTGTCACCGTGGCGTTGAACCTCTATATGCACGGGATTAATCCAAAATTGGATTTCTCAAACCTCAACTCGATCATCGATGTTTACGAGCGTTGCACCGGCATGACCATTCCCGCGCGCCAGCCTTATGCCGGCGAATTGGTATTCACCGCGTTCAGCGGCTCGCATCAGGATGCCATCAAGAAAGGCCTGGCGGAATGGGCGGACCAGAAACGTGAACATTGGGACGTGCCTTACCTCACGATCGATCCGGCGGACATTGGCCGCGAATACCGCGAAGTCATCCGCGTCAATTCCCAGTCCGGCAAGGGCGGCGTGGCCTATTTGCTTGAAAGCGAATTCGGCATTTCCTTGCCCAAGGACATGCAGCGCGAGTTCGGTCCCATCGCCAATGACGCGGTGGATAAGCTTGGCCGCGAAGTGAGCGGCGCGGAACTCAAGGCCATGTTCTGGAAGGAATATATCGAACGCACCCAGCCGTGGGAGTTGTTTGGCTTTAAAACGGAAAGTGACAATGGAAAAGTGCGTTGCGCCGCGCGAATTGCCAGGCATCCCGGGCCGGTTGCCGTCATCGCAGGCGAAGGCAACGGCCCGTTGGCCGCCTTGGTCCATGGTTTTTCCAAGATGGCCGATGTGCCGCGTTTTGAAATCGCCGGCTATAGCGAACACGCCTTGAGTGCCGGCGAGGAGGCCAGTGCCATCGCCTACATCCAAATCAAAACCAGCGACGGAAAAATCCGCTGGGGCGCCGGGGTGGATACCAACATTGAACTCGCATCCGTAAAGGCGGTTTTAAGCGCGTTAAACCGGTTGTAGTCGCACGCTTCAGGCAGACTTGCGCCCCCACCTCTGCGCTTTGGATGAAGCCCGCCGCAACCATCACTGGGATGAATTCTGGACCAAAAATCAAGGGCCGTGTTCGGATGCGCCCAAACGGGCGCATCTTGACACTGCCCCCGATTAGGCTGTGAGCCAGAGTTCGTCCCAATGACCATTGTGTCTGGCTTCGGCCAGCGCGCCGAGGTTGCGCATGCCTGTCGGCGTCCAAAATTGGCCGGGGC
>JAKALA010000011.1 GCA_021813325.1 bacterium
CCACTGATCCACCGCCGGGCAACATGGTGATCTGGCGCGGTCTATCTCGGCTCAATGATATTCAACTTGGCTTTGCCTTGGCCGCGAAACTTATGGGTAATTGAAAGCTACGCGTGACGCTTACGTAAATCCCTGTTTTGCATCAATTGTAATGCCATACAAAATAGCCGCTCAAAAAAGCCCACTTGGATCGACACTCCAGTGGCCTTTTCGCTGGGCGAAAAGACGTGCGCTAGCGAACTGGCCAGCGTGAGGTGCGAGCCGCACGGGCAATGAATGACGGATTCCAAAGGGCCTTGCTCTTTGGCGCGGGGTTTGGGGACGACGCCAGTCCCCAACAACGACAAAAAGCGGTTGAGTCGTGAGGCTCAACCGCTGAATTTTTTTAGGCCCCTACGACTAGCGGCAAGGGGACCGCATTTTTCTCGTAATCCTCCAGCGAGGGCGCAATGATAACCGCCTTTTTGGCATAGGCGCGGTGAATCGCCTTGCTATTGTGGCCCAGTGCCGCCTGTGCAAAGCGCTCGGGCATTCCCACCATTTTAGCTCTCTCTGCCCATGCGTATCTATAACAATGCAAGGTGATGCCCTGCACGCCTGCTTTGTGGCAACGGCGGCGGAACCGGCTGGCCCGGTCATTGGCGGTGAATTGGGAAAGGTGCGGAAACAAGACCCCGCAGGTCGGCAACTGGTGCAACACCCTTTCCAAGGCCGTGCTGACGGTGAATTGCGCCAGCGAGCCGGTCTTTTGCCGGAAATAAGAGATCGTGCGCGTCGGCCAGTCAATGTCTTCCGCCTTGAAGTTCGCCGCGTCACTTTGCGCCGCGCCCGTTTCCCAAAGCAATTCCAGAAACAGTTTCCACTCGGCTTGCTTTTCCTTCGCCAGAATGGCTTCGTGTTCGTCCCGCGTGATACCGCGCCGGTCTTTGGGTTCGTATTTCGGCCAGAGATACGGGGCGACGATGGGAACGGCAATCCAGCCCAAGTTCAAGGCGAAGTTGGGCAGGCGTTTCAAAAACTCGTTTATGGCCACTTTGCCGAGCTTGAACACCGCCAAGAAATCATCGGCGGTGGTTTCCATCAACCGTTTGTGTCTTAGACCGTCAAAGGAAGGCGACTTGAATACGCTGGCGTAACGCTCGCGGCTGCTGTCCTTGCCGCGGGCTTGCATCTGTTCCATAACGACCTGCCAGGTGCGTTCCACATAGGCGGGGTCGCTGGCGGTTAGGTAGGCGCGGGCCAGATGGAGGTTGAGCACCGGCTGGCGCTGCGCCTCGTTCTTGGCGTTGAGCAGGCTGCGGGCCTCGGCTTCGTCCTTGGTGCGCAGGCTGGTTTGTTTGCCGGTGGCGGTGTCTTGGATGTAATAGACATCACCGCGCCGGAATAAGGTGTATTTCGTTTTCATATGCATGGTTCTGAATCATGCACAGACTGTCGGACAATCCGTTAGGGAGTTGTGGGCGAGTTTCAGCGGGATAGTGGCCGACTTGTGGCGGATGGCGGTTCCATCTGCCGCCGGGCTGGCAGTTCCACTGACAGTGGCCGTCCATCGGCTCAAGAAACCCTGTGTTTATGCGGAGTTTGTTAACTTGAACACAGATGAACACAGTTGATGCCGATGAAAAGAAAACATCAGGGTCTGCCGGCCATGGCGAATTTGTTGGCCTCCAGCAAGGCGGCGACTTTTTCCGCGATGATGGCATTGCAGCGATCCAGTTCCTCGTGGCGCAGCTTCAAATATTCGTCGGCGATGGCTTTCAAGTCGTCCACGTTGTAGAGATAAACATGGTCCAGTTTGCTGACATCCGGCGCGATGTCGCGCGGCACGGCGATGTCGATGAGCAGCAGCGGCCGATGTTTACGGCGGCGCATGAGCGGCTCCAGCGTTGCCCGATCCAAAATATGGTGCGGCGCCGAAGTGCTGCTGACGGCGATGTCAATCTTCTCAAATTCGTCCGGCCATTGCTCAAACGGAACGGAACGTCCGCCCAATTCAGCCGCCAGGGCGGCGGCGCGTTCGGGCGAACGGTTGGTGACCACGACGCCGCAGGCGCCGCGCGAGAGCAGGGCGCGGGCGGTTTTTTCGCTGGTTTCGCCGGCGCCAATGACGAGGACTTCGTGTTCGGCCAGCGAAGCGAAAATTTTTTCGGCCAGTTCCACGGCGGCAGACATGACGGAAACGCTGCCGCGCTGAATGTTGGTGGCGGTGCGAATGTGCTTGGCCACGTTGAAGGCGCGTTGAAACGCCTTGTTTAACCGGGCGCCGGTCTGCTTGTGGGTGAAGGCCAGATCGTATGCCTGTTTGAGCTGGCCGAAAATTTCCGTTTCACCGATCACCATGGAGTCGAGTCCGCTGGCAACCTTGAAGAGGTGATGCAGGCTTTCCGGTTCGGCGAAGGTATAAAGCTCATCGCCCAGCGCGCCGTCATAGGCGTGGTGATTGATGAGAAACTGGCGCATTTTGGCGAACGCTTCTGCCGGTGCCAGCGGAGTGACGGCGTAGATTTCCACGCGGTTACAGGTGGAGAGCACCACGCCTTCGGTGGTCAATCCCGCCGACCGCATTGCTTCCAAAGCGTTCGGGATTTTATCGCTGCTGAAAGCGAAACGTTCCCGCAGTTCCACGGGCGCTGAACGATGGCTCAAACCAATGACAATGACGCTCATCTGTTTAATTCAGTGGATTCAGAAACGGCTTTAAATCAAAGGCCGCGTGCTGGCGGGACATTCATCACGGCGCCGAGCGGTTTTCATTCTGAATGCGATTGGCCTTCTCATTGTTGATGCATGGCTGAAAACAGGTTGGTGATCCAGAACGTCAGCAGTAAAAATGCGAATAATATGATGACGCCGATGGCGAAGCGGCGGCTGGCACGGCCAAAGAATTTGTAGGCGACGAGCGATTCGAGATAGGCAAACCAAAGCAACGCCGACCAGACGACTTTGGGGTCGTTGAAATAATTGTCGCCGGCCGGGCGCGGCAATTGTGAGCCGGCGATCAATCCAATCGTGAGCAACGAAAAGCCGACCAGCACCAACCGGAACGTGACGAATTCCAGTCGTTGAATGGAGGGCAGCAGGGAGAGCAGCGCGCGCAATTTGTGCGCTTTCAAGTCATGGCGTTGCATCAAAAACATGCCTGCCGCCACGGCCGCCAAGCCGAAGGCTCCGTAAGATTGCAGAATGGTGGCCGCGTGCAGACTGCGCACCGCCCCGGAAAACTCCGGTTTCGGCCCGAGCGGCGGGTCGAGCGCTGGCATCAAGGCGAAAACGCCGATGGTAAACAGAACCGGCGCGGTGAACGCGCTCAAGAATTTCAGCCGGGGCAACAGGGAATAGACCAGGCTGGCCAGTCCCAGCGCCCAGAGCAGAAAGGTGGTGGCTTCGTAGAGGTTGTTGACCGGACAACTGTGCAACGTCAGGCCGCGTTTGGTCATGGCCAGCGTGTGAATGGCCACGCCGCCGGCCAGCAGACAGTAGTTCAGCCATTCATCGCGCCGAAAGCCTTTGCGCCACAGGAAAACAGAATAAACGGTGCTCAATCCGTAAATGAGCACCGCGAGCAAAAAACAATGCCGGTCAGTGAACCAAGCCATGACAACAGGTTAAAGCCGATATTAGCCGGTGCAAGCGGCAAGTTGTCGCACGGTTTGTTGGCTGGGGTGTTTCTGTAGCCTGATCCGCGCCTTTATTGGTTTTCGGTTCGGCCGGCAACAAGGGCGGAGAGCAGTTCATTGTTTCTGGGAATGATGGTGATGCGGCCTTTGCCAGCCAGCAGATTTTGGATTTCCAGAACATTGAACAGCGCCTGTGCGACTTCCTGGTCTTTGGAGATTTCCTGCAACGCGGCGCCAACAATGCGCGGGCGCATGGCACCGGCCTTGGCAAATTCGATGGCGGCCTGGCGTTCCGCGGTGCTGGTGATGATGCTTACTTGATTGGCACCGGCCTGCTTGATGGCGGCGGTGACCTGGCGCAGACGGTTGACGACTTTTTCCTCAATCTGCCGGATCATGTTCGAGTCGCGAAAATGCACTTTGCGAATGTAAACGGAACCCAGCTTGTAGCCCCATTCGCTGGATTGGGGCGAAACTTCCTCGCGCACGGTCTGGCTCATGGCGTGGCGGTTTTCCAGCATGCTGTCCAGCGGCATGTTGCTCAGGCAGCGGACGGTGGAATTGCTGACATTGGCACTGAGCGAACCGCGCGGGTCGGCATTCTTGAAGAGATAGGCGACCGGGTCGCTGATGACCATTTCATACCAGATGCCGATGCCCATGGGGGCGCCTTCCTCGGAATTCACGGGCTGGCTGCGCAGATATTCCTGATCCAGTCGCAGATCCATTTCGTAGCATTTGCCCAAGAGGTGAACGATAAACGCGGGCATGCCCAGTTTGGCGGGCAGAAAATGCAGGCCGGGTTCGTCCAGAGTGGCCAGGACTTTGCCGAACAAGACGTAAACTTTGCACCGGCCTTCATTCACGATGGTGAAAACGCCGCACAGACGAATCAATCTCAGCAGCAGCGGGACGAGGCTTGAAAAGCCGATGAACGATCCGATGAATGCGATGAGGAAAAATTTCATTTGGCCTCCAAAATCACTTGTTCAGCACGCGTATAAAGTGAAAGCCGGACATTGCGTTGATAGGCTTCCAGAGCACCGTCGCCCGCCTTTTTGAGATCCGCGAGCTGGGTGGTCATTTGTCGGAGCGGTTCCACTTCGGCCTGCGCTTTGAGGGTTTCAATTTCAACGGCGCGTTTGGACTGTTCGATTTTCTGGTCGGCCGTGGCTTGCGCCAGGCTGATGTCGGAAGAAACCTGGTTGTGCGCGGTATTGATGGCGGCAAGCGCCGATTCAACTTCCGGGGGCGGATCGATGCCCGTGATCAACGACGCGTCCAGCACCATGCCGTAGCGCGCGGCGGAGGAGGCGCATTCGCGATCCATGTGCTCGTTGATGTCGCGCAGGTTTTTGCGAAGGTCGTTGATGGAAATGCCGGACACAATGCTGGCTTCAGGATCGGCGCTTTTGGCTTTGGGCGCTTCAAAGTTGGCGATGCGCTCGCGCAGAACGGAAACAAAATAGCCCATGACATGGCTGATCGGACGTTTTACTCCAAACAGGTAGGCATAGAGGTTGCGCTCGGAAACGCGATAGCGGATTTGCCCGGACAGGCCGGTGTTCAATTGATCTTTGGTGACGGCCTCCAGGATTTGCCCGTCGCTGTTGGCCGAGGGCGAATCCGGATCGAACGCCATGTTCAACGTCTGCGTGGCGATGGAGACCTTGTAAACTTTTTCCCACGGCCATTTGAAGTAGGGTCCGCCCGGCGGAATGACGCGCACCTGTGGATATTTGTAGCGGAGTTTTTCGTCGTCGTTGAGCGATTGCGAGATCGGATCATCCAAGGTTGTGGCGTCGGGCACCCGATCGGCACGTCCGAAAATGGTTTTCACGGCGCGTTCATTTTGATCCACCGTGTAGAGGCCGCCGATAAGGTAACGGGACAAGAACCAAACCACAAAGCCAAGAACCAGGCCCAGAAAGATGGTCGTCATGGCGTCACCTTAAACCCGCGACCCGGCAAGTCGAGCAATTTTTAGGTGACAAATGATTGCGGACCATGCACTCCTCCGCGCACGTCATGGTCAGCCTAAACCCGCGTCAAAGCGCCGTCAGCATTCATTTTGACGACGAGGTTAAAAACGTCACGCTGCGAACAAAAGGCCACGTCAGCCTGGAGGTCAGGAATGTCCAGCAGCCGCTGTCCGTTGCATGAACTGGCGATGCTCGACGGGAGATCCGCTTTCAATCGCAAAAAAGTTTGCCGGGCGATTTCAGTGGCATCGGTCAATTCATCCGCGAGCAGATCCGCCAGCGCTCCGGCGGCCAGCACATCTTCCAGCGCCGTGGTTTCACCCGTGCCCGCGCAGATGAGCAGAAGTTCCTCTGGTTGCATCTTGGTCAGGAATTTTGCCGTTGTGGAAAGATTCAAAAAGGAAGCGGCCAGGACGAGCTGCGCATGCCGGCAAGCGCGCAAGGCGCGGGTGCCATTGGTGGTGGTGCTGACAATGGTTTTTCCCCGAACTTTGGGTGGCGCAAATTCCCGGGGCGAATTGCCGAAGTCAAAATTTGTGCCGCCGGATTGTTCGGCGAGGATACGGCGTCCGTTCCGTTCGCCTGCGAGCAGGAATTCCGGGTGGTTTTGGCGGAGCGCCAGGGCTTCTTCAATTTCGCTCACGGGCAGGACGGCTTGAGCTCCATTTTGCAGGGCGGTGATGAAGGTGCTGGTGGCGCGAAGGATGTCAAAAACCACGCAGACGGTTTCACCGAGATCACGGTTGGCCAGCGCCGGCAGTTCGGCGGGATTTAACAAGGTGGAAATTTTCATCTGGCGAACCGCCTTATTTTGCCGGTCGTATTTTATACCGCGAGGCGGACACATCCGTTCAAAATCGGTGTCCGCCTTGATTTGCGCCAATCGGCTGTGGCCCGAAAACTAAATTCGCTCCCGGGAGTTGGAGTATTTCGCGCGGATTTTGGAAACGCCAATCAGCATGCAAGCCGCGCTGGCAAAAAGGGCAAGGCTGCTGGGTTCGGGAACCCCGTTGAGGCTGGCGCCATCGCCGGCTATGGTCAGCGTATAGGTTCCAAGTTGCGCTCCGTTTTCCACATAATTATACGTGGTCATTGCGAGTTGGTAAGTGGCCGCCGACGGCAATTGAAAGGACGGCACAACAATAGAAGTCCCGGCGGTGCTGCTGAAGGCGACACGATAAGCCGAGGCGTATAAATCCACCGGTGATTCCCAATTGGAAGTTGGCAAATGGATGCCACTCCACAGTTCAATCATGGGGGCCAGTTGCGCGGCGGGCGTGGCGGAAATATTGACGGTAATGGGATTTCCCGTCGGATTGCTGACGTTGTAAATGTCGTAATAAAAATGATTGCCGGAGCTGTCGGTCCCCAAGAACGAGGACGTGGTCAGATCGCCGTTAACAACGATGGGGCTGGCTTGAGCAGGCAGGATCAACAGGGCTTGCGCCAGAAACAGTAGGCAGAGATGCTTTTTCATAGCGTGATAATTCTGAACCTTGAGCCGACAAAACGGGATTTATTTCAGAGCAGTTCGGTTTATTGTCTCTAATTTGCAACGACTTTTCTACATTGTGCCCATCTGGTCAAGATTATACGGACGCCAGGGCGCAGCCACGCGGTTCAATGGGCAGAATCTACCCATCGGGCGAATCATGCCTAAACCGGCGCGGTGACGGTCGGGTTCCCACCCATTCCCATCACGGGTCCGTTTCATTGCGAATGTTGGTTTTGGGCCGGCGGATTGGCGGCGTGCATTTCTGCATTGCGGGCAACTGGACTTTTGGTATGTTAACCGCTCGTTTTTTAACGCAAATACACGAATCAATATTTATGTCACAGCATCCTAGTCTCCGCGGCGTATCGACCTTGGGCGGCAAACGCAATGTTCTCAAGCGGTTCGAGCGCACGGCGCTCCTCGAAAAACGGGGCCAGCGCAAGCCCGGTGAAAAGATCACGGGCCTCCGTAAGACCAAGCCCGAAGCCTGATTTTACTTCCGATTTTGCGTCGGTGATTTGCGATTGACGGCGCTCCGTTCGCTTGCCATCGCCAGGGCCGACCGCAATCGCAAATCAACATGGTTCGCCTGCAAAAATTTCTCGCCGACGCCGGTGTGGCCTCCCGCCGGGTCGGCGAGCAATTTATTTTGGACGGGCGCGTTTCGGTGAATGGGCAGACCGTCCGTTTGCTGGGATCCAAAGTGGATCCGGAGCGGGACAAGGTGACGGTGGACGGGAAACTTGTCCGCGCCAAAAAACTCATCTATGTGGCCCTGAACAAGCCGGTTGGCTGTGTTTGTTCGCGCCACGATGAGCATGATCGCCCCACGATTTACGAATTGTTGCCCAAGGAATGGAGCACCGTGCAATCCGTTGGGCGGCTGGACTATAACAGCGAAGGATTGATTTTTCTGACCAATGATGGACAATTTGCCTTGCGCTTGACGCATCCGCGTTACGGTGTCCGCAAGAAATATTTAGCGTCCGTTGAAGGCGACGTGACGCCGGCGATGCTGGAACTGTTTAAACGGGGCATTTTTCATGAGGGTGAACGGCTCAAAGCGTTGTCCGCAAGAATGGTCAGCGGCACGCGCAGCCACAGTGTGGTGGAGCTGGAATTAGGCGAAGGCAAAAACCGGGAAGTGCGCCGGCTCTTTGAGTCGCAGGCCGTCACGGTGAAAAAATTGCAACGGACGCAGATTGGAAAAATTAAACTCGGCGAATTGAAGCCGGGCAAATGGCGGGCGTTGAACGCGGTTGAAATAAAAGCTTTAACTTCAGATTTATGAAAACGAACTGTTGGTTGTTTTTGGGAACGATCCTTGCCACGAGCGCCGTGGCGCAGGTGAACACGAACGTGTTGCCGGAAATCCCCGCCCCAGCTTCCGGCGCCACAGCACCGGTGGCCGCTGAAACCACGAACGCGGTCACGCACGTCAAGGCGCCCGTCCACAAAAAGCGGGTCGTCAAGAAAATCTCCGAGCCGGCGGTGACGCTGGTTCCCGGTCCGGCCAAAGTGATTCCGCCAAACCTGAACGTCCGCGGTCAGGCTGGCTTGAAAGGCGAGGTCATTGCGCATCTGAAAAAAGGCGAAACGGTGGACGTGCTGGCCCAAATCAATCTCGACAAACACACGCCGGATGAACCTTCGCAATGGGCCAAGATCGCTTTGCCCGCCGGCACCAAAGTCTGGGTCAGCGCCCATTTTGTGGATGCCACGAACAATACCGTGTCCGTCAAGCGGCTGAATCTTCGCGCTGGTCCGGGCGAGAACTACAGCGTTTTGGGGATTGTCGAGCAAGGCGCGGTCGTCAATCAACTTTCCACCAAGGGAAATTGGATCGAGATCGAGGCGCCTTCATCGGCTTTTGCCTTTGTCGCCGCCATGTATCTCGATCAATCAACCACGCCGGCGGAAACCGTGGCCAAAGAATCCACCCCGCCTTCGGCTGAAACGACGGTTGCCACCACCGAAACCATTCCCGTGCCGGAAACCAACGTGACCAA
Source organism: bacterium (assembly GCA_021813325.1). GTDB lineage: Bacteria > Verrucomicrobiota > Verrucomicrobiia > Limisphaerales > UBA11358 > UBA11358. The sequence goes on from JAKALA010000011.1 coordinate 9,104, forward strand.
TCCGCCGGCGGAAACCGCCGTCGCCACCACGGAAACCACTCCCGCCACCAACACGGCGGCTCCAACGACTGGCGCCGAAACCCCGACGGCAACGGTGGAAAAGCCCGCGGAAACGGCGGCGACGCTGACCACCACCAATACTGCGGAAGTGGACACCAATTTGCCCCCGCCCCCGCCGCGCATTGTTTCGCATGAGGGTTATGTGCGTCCGTCGGTAAGCGTGGTGGCTCCAACTTACTATGAGTTGTATGATCCGGTCACCGGTCGGGCCATCAACTATCTATACTCCAGCACCACCAATCTCAATCTGGCCATTTACAATGGTTCGCAAATCATCGTGACAGGCGAGGAAGGCCTGGCGGCGCGTTGGGCGGCCACGCCGGTTTTGACGATTCAACGCATCTATGTGATTTCCACCAATCCTCCGACCACCTATCAACGTGTCACCAGTCCCCGTGCCAGCCAGCAGTAACGTCGTTGATGGGCGTGCCATTGCGGCGCAAATCCAAAGCGAACTCTCAGTCCGGGTCGCGGCTTTAAAAGGCCGTGGCGTGACGCCCGGTCTCGCCTTCGTGCGCGTGGGCGAAGATCCCGCTTCCAAGGTCTATGTTGGCCGCAAGGAAAAGGCGTGCGCGGAATTGGGGATCGTCTCCGAAACGCACATCTTGCCGGAGCAAACCTCCGAAGCCGAACTGCTTGCCTTGATTGCCCGGCTGAACGCCGCCACCCATTTGCACGGCATTTTGGTGCAAGCGCCTTTGCCCAGGCAGATTCGTGAGTCCCTCGTCTTCTCCGCCGTTTTGCCGACCAAGGACGTGGATGGCTTTCATCCGGTTAACGTTGGCAAACTGATGCTTGGGGACACTACCGGCTTCAAACCTTGCACTCCGGCGGGCGTGGTGGAATTGCTGATTCGCTCCGGGGTGAAAACCGAAGGCGCGGAAGTGGTGATTCTGGGCCGTGGCAATATCGTGGGCAAACCGATGGCCGCCATGCTTTGCCAGAAAGGCCGGACCGCCAACAGCACCATCACCATTTGTCATTCCGCCACGCGCGACATCAAAGCCCATTGTCTCCGTGCTGATATTATTGTTGCCGCCATGGGGTCGGCTCATTTTGTGAAGGCCGACATGGTTAAGCCGGGCGTGGTCATCATGGATGTCGGCGTCAATCGAATTTCCGATTCCAGTGCCAAGTCGGGCGCCAGGCTGGTCGGCGATGTGGATTTCGAGGCCATCCAGCCGATCGCGAGCAAGATCACTCCTAATCCGGGCGGCGTTGGGCCGATGACCATTGCCATGCTCTTGCAAAACACCGTGCGCGCGGCGGAGCAATCCTTGGGCTGACCAAAAATGCAAGGGAGCCTTCGAACCAATGATTTAAAACCGTGGCCCGCGCCGGCCCACTGCCAATTTCTTAATTAATACCGAACCCACAACACGCCCAATATCTATGCAAGCCACACGAATTCTCCCCGATCTGCAATGCTCCCTCCTGTGCGAAGAAGTCCGCCAGGAAGTCAACGGCAACCTCTTCCTCATCGGCGTTGTCAACGTGGTGCGGGTGCCGCAACTCCCAATCGTGGCGGGCCGTATCTGTATTTTTAATCGCTGGACGGCCGGCATCGGCCAATTTTCCGAAAGCGTCCGCTTGATTGCTCCGGATCAGACGACCGTGGTCAGCAAGGGCGAGATGAAGTTCGAATTGCGCGATCCATCCATGAGCGCCACCAACGTGATGTTTTTTGGCCAGGTCAAATTTGAAACCGCCGGCACCTACTATGTGGAAGTGCTGGTGGACGATGTCATGAAGCTGCGTTACCCCGTGCCGGTGATCGCCGCGCCAGTTCAGAATCCGCCGCCGTCCGCGCCGGAAAAGAACGCTTGATGCGCTGTTTGTTTTGGCACCCTCCATCTGTTCGTAGATGGAGGGTTTTCTATTTAGAGCGGTTTAAGTTAAACTGTGGCCGGATGGGGATCCCGATGCTTTTCCCTCACCCTCAATCCCTCTCCCGCAGGGAGAGGGAAGCAGCCTTGATTACTTTGATAAAACGCGAATGGTTTCAACCTGAATCCCGGGTTGAATTCGCCCTGACGCGGCGAACATTTCCCCCTCGCCCAGCGGGAGAGGGCCGGGGTGAGGGAGAACCGCTCCCCCAAATCTCCGGCTACGAGATTGTTTAAACCGCGCTAAATTGCCGTCACGAATAGCGACCGCGTTTCCCCGAGACCGTTCTTGTCGAAACGCTCAAAATCACGAAGATCATTATGGACGTCTCTTGCCGGTTTTGAGTTCGTTCACCAAATCGGTGGTTCGGTAAACCTTGCTCAAGGCTTCCAAAATGGCGGCGGAACTGACCGACGTGGCGCGGCCTTGCTTGTCGCTGAACGCGTAATCCCACGGCAGACTTTGCAGATTGCCGTCGAAGATAATGCCGACAAATTCGCCCGCCCGGTTCACCACCGGGCTGCCGGAGTTGCCGCCAATGATGTCCGCCGTGCTGACGAAATTGAACGGCGTCTGTAGATTGAGTTTGACTTGGCGTTTCTCCCAGCGCGGAGGCAGATCAAAGGGCGGCTCGTTTTTCAAGGTGGCCGCTCGTTGATACAGTCCGCCAAATGTGGTCGTCGCCGGTATCTGCATTCCATCTTCCTGATAACCTTTCACCTCGCCAAACGCGAGACGCAGCGTGAACGTCGCATCCGGATAACCGTCGGTTCCCAGCAAGGCATTCTGGGCGCGGGCAATGGCGGCATGCGCCTGTTGTTTTACCTCGTCCTGATCTTCCTCAACCTTGCGCAGCGCCCGGGCTTCGCCATCCACCAGCCGGGCCAGTTCAATCATCGGATCATGGGCGGCCAGCACCGCGTTGCTGCCGCCCTCGTAGAGCTGATGACGGAAAGCGACCTCGCGGACCTTGGTGCCGTTGATCAGTTCAACGGCGCGTTCATGCGGCGATTTTCCGGCGAGAATTTTTTGAACCGTCGGGTCTTCCAGGCCCAACTGGCCGGCCAGGAAGGTCAATGAATCGCTGAGGGAAAGAATTTCCAAATCGGGATAAATCGGTTTTTTTGAAAAAAGCGCCAGTTCCAGCGAGACTTTCCCTGAATCCGAAAATTCCCGGAGGCGATCGCCATTGGCTTTGGAAAGTTCATCGCCGGCGCGCAACAAAGTGCGGGCCAGTTTGAAGCTGTCGCAAAGAAAAGCCTGGCCGCCTTCCAGCAAAGAATAGCGAACGGCTTGCGCGGCTTGCCTGCTGGTGGCGGCGGCGATGCGGTCATAGGCGTCCAGCGCATCGGCAAATTCTGGTTTGCCGGCAAGACGTTGTTTGAAGTCAGTTTCCGCCTTTACCTTGGCGTTGAACAAATCGGGATCAAGCAGGCCGGCGAGGCGACCATTCAGCGCTTTGCGACCGTTTTGGGTGCCAAAGAGTGCGTTCCGGGCGCGCCGGGTGTTTTCTTCGGAACGGGCGCTCCAGGTGGAAAGCAGCACTTCGCGGCGATGCAACAAACTCAGCCGAAAGGGCAGGGCGAGGTCGCGGATTTCCGTGAGTTCCGCCACGGTCAGCGAGCGGCTGGTGTGGCCCGGATTGCCCGAGACGAAAACCAGTTCGCCTTCCCGGGCGCCGGTGGGAGAAAAGCGCAGGTAGTTTTTGATCTTGGCCGGCCGGCCATTTTCGTAGGCGCGAAACAGGCAGATGTCCAAATCGTAGCGGGGAAATTCAAAATTATCCGGGTCGCCGCCGTAAAAGGCGATTTGCTGTTCGGGCGCGAAAACCAGCCGCACGTCGGTGTAACGTTTGTAGCGGTAGAGGTGGTAGGCGCCGCCCTGCCAGAGCGTGACGACGTCGGAGCGCAATCCGGTTTGATCCTGCGATTCCTTTTCGATCTCGGCGATCACTTTGCGGCGGGCGGCAAATGCCACGTCCGGTGCGGCGTTGGTGGGGATGGCGGCATTGACCCGCGCCGTGACATCGACAATCGAATCCAGCACATTGAGTTCAAGGTCCAGACATTTGATTTCCTCGGCGGGAGTGCGCGCGTAGAACCCGTCCTTCAAATAATTCGTCCCGGCGTTGCTGAGTTTTTGCAAGGCGTCCGACCCGACATGATGATTGGAAATCAACAAACCGTCTTCGCTCACAAAGCTTCCCGAGCCGCCGGAATTAAAGCGAATCGACGCGTGTTGCAAGTGGTCCAGCCAGGCGTCGGTGGCATCGAAGTGATAGCGGTCTTGCAGCAATTGTCGCGGCGGCTGATTGAAGAGCCACATGCCTTCATCGGCCCGGGCGGTGAAAAAGTTTGCCGAGACAAGCACTGCCAGCAGGGTTCTTTTCATTTGAACGCAGGCTAGTGCGAAGGTCGGGCCAACGCAATGCAAAGCCACGGTTGGAAATAACCGCGCCGTAGATCATTCAGCTCTCGTTTCTAAATCGTTTCCACGAATTGAGGCATCTTCGGGCGGTTTCAAATTCGGAAAAGCGGCTGCCTTCCTGTTCCAATAAATAAAATTCCACGCCGCCGTCCGCTTCCGAGGCCGCAGTGATGGCTTTCCAGGGCGCCACGCCCTCGCCGAAAAGGACGCGATAGCCCTTGTTATCGGCCTCGCTGCCGGGCGCCCAGTCCTTGAGGTGGACGATTTTAATGCGTCCAGGATTGGCGTTAATCCATGCCACCGGATCGGCTCCCGCCGCCACGCAGGTGCCAACGTCCAATTGCAGCACAAAGTCCTTGGGCGTGTTCGCGGCAATGAAATCCATGATGCGCATGTTGCCATCGAGCGCTGCCCATTCGCTGCCGTGATTGTGAAATCCGGCGGAAAGTCCGTGGGGCTTGAATTTTTCGGTTGCGGCCGTGAGTTGGTCGCAAAGCTTCTGCCAGCCGTCGCGGCCTTTGATTTCGCCCGGTTCGCTGGCGAGGATGAGATGGCGCACGCCCAGAATTTGATTCAGCTCAATCGCCTTCTTCATCGAATCGCCTGGCGTGAACGAGCCAAAATCGTTGTGGGTGGAATAGCAGCGTAAACCCAGATCATCCATCCGGGAACGAACTTCCTTGGCGTAGGGAAATGACCAGTGCGCATACGGCGCGTAAAATTCCACCACTTCGTATCCCATTTGGGAAACTTGTCGCAGTGTGTTTGGCAGGTCGCGCGCCAGTTCGGAGCGGACGGAATAGAGTTCCAGACCGATGGGATATTTCTTCGGCCGCTTGGCTGTGGTTTCCGGACTGGTCGTTTCGGCGCGGGCGAGGTTGCCGGTTCCTGGCAGGGCGAACGCGGCAACAGCAGCGGTGGACAAGGATAGGAAATTCCGGCGCGAAAGGTTTGGACGATGGCGTTTCACGATGCTGATGGGTTGATGGACCGCAGCCTAAACTGATTCGCAATTGATTGCAGTCAGAAAATTTTTGCGGCGGTAAATTTTTTGGCGGGCAAGTCGGCGGGTGGAATTGGCTTAAACGCGTCTTTGTTCCGGGCGGGTCGGGCCGCTGGAACCCGTGAGGATTCGGTTTATGCGCGGTCTAATCTTTTACCATGAAAACCATCAGAACGGGGTTGGCAATCCTTTTGGCCGGTTTGGCCGTGTTTCTGCCCGGCACGGTTGGGGGACAATCAAATGCTGATCAAGCCGAAACGAATGGCTTTTCAAATTTAAACTTTGAAGAGGGCGCACCGGGCACCACGCCGCCCGGCTGGCGGGTTTCCAAAGCCCTGGCTGCTCAAGGGTTCAGTGCGGTGCTGGTGACCAATCAGCCCGCCCTGGGCAGGCAGTGTGTGGAAATCCGGTGGTCCACCAATTCAACCGTGCCGCCCAATCTGTTCGCCAATCTGATGCAGTCGGTGGACGCCAGACCTTTTCGGGGAAAGCGAATTAAAGTCACTGCCGCGATGCGCGATAATGCCACGGAGGCGGGAGGACGCGCGCAAATGTGGTTGCGCGTAAATGCACCGCGTGGCGTCACGGCGTTTGACAACATGGATGATCGCCCGGTGAAGAAAACTGGCTGGGCGGACTACTCGATCACCCTGGAGGTGGCGTCGGATGCGGAGCAGGTAACGCTCGGAATGATGGCGCTGGACGGCGCCACGGCCTGGTGGGACAACGTGCGAATCGAAGAGCTGGACACTGTCGCCACGCCGGAACTCGAAGCTTTGGCGGGTAACTGGAAGGGCGCATTGGAAATCGGGCCGATTTCATTGCGAGTGTTTTTTGTGTTTGAGGCGGAAAATCCGCGCCGCGTATTGGGCTATTTTGTTTCGCCGGATCAAAGTGCGATGAAGCTGCCGCTGACGCGAACGGAGGTGACGAGTAATAACGTCGAATTCGGCGTGGCTTCGATCGGGGGAAATTTTACGGGCCAAATCAATGGTGAAACCCGTGAGATCAAGGGCGAATGGAAGCAGGGTGGCAAAACCTTTCCGCTCAATTTGGTTTTCACGGAGGAGAGTTGGAAGCAGCGTCGCCCGCAAACACCCAGGCCGCCGTTTCCATATGTTTCGGAGGAAGTAGTTTTCGAAAACCAACCCGCCGGCGTCAAACTCGCAGGGACCCTGACCAAGCCGGCCGCCGCCGGGCCGTTTCCCGCGGTGATTTGCATTACCGGCTCCGGGCCGCAAGATCGGGATGAAACGTTGTTTGGTCACAAGCCGTTCGCGGTGATTGCCGATGATTTGACCCGGCACGGGTTTGCCGTGCTCCGTTTTGATGATCGCGGTTTTGGAAAATCCACGGGTGATTTCAAAAGCGCGACGTCGGAAGATTTTTCCCGCGATGCGGAGGCGGCTTTGGATTTTCTGAAACAACGTCCCGAGATTGGTCCGAAACGGATTGGATTTCTGGGTCACAGCGAAGGCGGCATGATTGCGCCCATGATCGCGGCGCGGCGAAACGACGTTGCATTTCTGGTGCTGCTGGCCGCGCCGGGCGTTTCAGGCGAGGAAATTGCCATTGCGCAGGCGGAGTCGTTTTCCCGGCTGAAAGGATACAGCGAAGATTTCATCGTCAAAAGCCGGCCGTTGACGCGCGAGATGGTTCAGTGGCTGCGGTCCAATCCAACCGCGGAGGAGGTGCGTGCCAAAACCCGGGAGATGGAAGCGCGGACGATCCCGCTGATGGAGGAATCAGACCGCAAACTTTATGAGCGTTCCAAAAGTGAACGCGAGGCGAGCATGGAAATCGGCCTCGCCCAGTTGCATTCCGCCTGGATGCAGTTCCTTCTGCGTTACGATCCGGCAGGTGACTTGGTCCGGGTCAAATGTCCGGTGCTGGCGTTGAACGGGGAACTGGACCAACAGGTGCTGGCTTCGCAAAATCTGCCCGCGATTGCCACCGGCATTCGGGCTGGCGGCAATACCCGCGTCACTACCCAGGAATTAAAAGGCCTCAACCACCTGTTCCAACCGGCGAAGACTGGAGCGCTCAAGGAATACGGCGAAATTGAGGAAACTTTTTCTCCGGCGGCGCTCGATGCCATCCAGTCGTGGCTGCAGCAAAATACGTTGTGAATGTTTCCGGTTAAAAAGACAGCGCGGTTGACCTGATGCGTTCAACCGCGCTGTTTCCCTTTCCATGACCCAAATTTAATCAATCATTCTGCTCATTGGGCAAACCGGCTGGCCGGCTGATTCCCAAGAATGAACATCGTTTCGCGGAAAAGAATGAGGGTTGCCCGTGTCATTTGTATTGCGCCCTGGCAACAATTGCGTAACGCCTGTGAACCCGGTAAATCAATCAGGTTTGAGCCAGGGCGGTTCAAGTCGGTTTGCCAAGGCTAACCGCATCTTGTGTCTTTGGTTTTGGAGCCAGCCGCTGCCATAAATCCGCCTGCAACAGTTCGTGGTTGAACCGTTCCCGGCGCTGCAACTGAAAATCCTGCTGTTGCAGAAAGCCTTCCGGGTTGACGATCCGCCGGGCTGAAATATCGGTCGCGACGCGGAAAAAACCATAAGCCAGCGCCAAAACCAATTGGGCTCGCAGGCGTTTCCAGCCTGCGGCGGGCACGATAAAATCACTCACCAGCCAGCTCGCCGTGGGGGCGGACGCGGCTCCAATGTTGGCAATGACCCGCGGCAGTTCCTCCGGTGAGAAGCAGTCCAGGAAAAAGTTGCTGACGATCAAATCAAAGGGCGCACCGGTGTGCCGCCAGGTCCTCAGGTCGGTCTGCTGGAAGGTAATATTTTGATGCGTCCCAATTTTGCGCCAGCGTCGTCGCGCCTGGTCGAGCATGGCGGCGCTTTGATCCAAAACGGTGAAACGGGCCTGCGGCATGGTCCGGGCGCAGGCTTCAAGCATGCGCCCATGGCCTTCGCCGACGAGGAGCACGTTGCTGGCTGTGGGCACTTCTGCGAGCCAACGCGTGCGGCAGCGTTGCAACAAACCTCCGGCCAGCACGGCTTCCATCCAGCGGTAATGCCACGCCAGCCGGTCGAAGCTCATGCCGCGCGAAACAAATGATTTTCCCGCCATCGCCACCAAAGCCAGGCCAATACGCTGCCGGCGCTGTAGGCCAGAATGTCTTTTACATCGCCGGTGGTTTGCATGAGATGCGGTCCGATGATTTCGCAAAACACCGACCAAACGAGGCAGTGCAGGCTGATTTCACCGGGCGATGGGAAATGGTCGTGATGTCGTAAACCCAGCCGCCGGTGCAGCCATAAAATCAAAGGCAGCGCGCAGGGAATCAGCAGGCAGTCATCAAACTGACTGCGGAGAAAAGCGGAGTGAACATGGGGTTTGACCAGCCAGCGGTTGACGGCATAAAGCCCGCAGGCGGCGAGAAACAAAGGATCGCGCCAATAACCAAACCGGCTCATAGCAGCGCCAACATCACGTAGCCGGAACCGATGGCGATGGCAACTTTCAATAGTAAGATCATAATTCGTAAAGCATGCCATTAATCAAGTGGCAAGGAAACAGAGGATTTGTTTCGTCATAAAATTTGTGTTCCCAGAGGCAGAAAGCTGGCCTGTGCCAGCCCTTTAACGGACAGCGTGTGGCAGGCTTTCGAACGCAACCAGGGCCAGATAGATGATATACGTCCCGATCAACACCAAGCCTTCCCGCTGTGTAATTTTTCGATCCGTGAGCAACATCCACAACAGAAGTCCCATCATGATCAGCATGGCGGGAAAATTGAGCAGTTGAGTTTTGCGGTCCAAGGGGACGTTTTGAACCACGGCGGCAATGCCGACAATCAGCGTCAGGTTGGCAATATTTGCCCCCAGCACGTTGCCCACCGCCAGATCGGAGACGGATTTGCGTGAAGAAGTGATGGCTGTGACCAGTTCGGGGAGGGATGTTCCTATCGCGACCACCGTCAATCCCAGGATGATGCTTGGCACGCCCAGTCGGGTGGCTGTGTTGATGGCGCCATCCACCAAAAAATGGCTGCCCACAATCACGATCAACGCGCCCGCCAGGAATTGAACAAGGCTGCCTGGTTTGCTTTTCAGCCAGGCAAAACGAGTGGTGGTGACACCGGCTTCAATGGCTTGGGCTTCGGCCAAATCTTCCGGTTTGCGATCGCGCCAGTTTTCCCAGAAATTCCACACAAAATAAACCGTTCCCATGATCAGCAAAATCACGCCCTGCCAGCGCACCAGTCGCAGTTCCAGCGTCATCAAAAACAGCAATATGCCGGCGCCAAACATGGCCAGCAGCGAAGTCCGTAATGCCCGCAAATGAATGTCCACATGCTTGATGGCGGCGGCAATTCCGAGAATCAAGCCGATGTTGCAAATGACGGAACCCACGGCGTTGCCGACGGCTAGGCCGGGTTCGCCTTTGATGCCGGACATGACCGATACCACCAATTCAGGCGTGGTGGTGGCCAGACTGACCAGGGTCGAGCCGATCACTACACGCGGCATGCGCAGGAATTCGGCAATGCGGATGGCCGCCGCGACGAACAGATCGCCGCCTTTGATGATCAGCACCAATCCGCCAATGAGCAGCAGCAGGTCATGCAACATGCCGCCGATTATGACCCGGCCAAATCGACAAACTCAATATTTCTCAACGGCGCAATGCGCTGGCGGCATCCGCGTCTGCGGTTCGCTGGTTCACGGATAAAGTTCGATTTCGCTGATCTGGGCGGCGTTGGGGCGGGTTTTGTCTGCCGAAGCGTTAATTGTCAAACGGAATGACTCCGCCGTCACCGGTGCAATTTCGGCGCGATAAATATCCGGTGCCTGATTGCCGGCGACCTTGAAAATCTCGCGTGTCCCGCCGTTGGATCGCACCGAGCCGACAAAATCAATGGGATGATCACCCGGGTCGGCAAAATGAATCACCACCCGGGAAATTTTTGATGGCCTGGCCAGATGCACTTCCACCCAGTGCGGATGCGGCTGATCCAGTGAGGAATGCCACCGGTTTGAGAATTCTTCGGCGGTGGCAATCACGCCGTCAATTAATTTGGCGGTGCAACCTAGCTCATGGTCGTATTCGCTGTCCGACGTGGCGGTGGCCCCGTTTTGGTCGAGGGCGAGATCGGTCGCCGGGTTTTCAATTTGCGGCCTCGGTTTGGGGGGATTCGTCCAAACCGGGGCGTGGGTCAGCGTCCTCCAAGTCTGACCGGTTTCATAAACTTTGGCTGTGTCCAGCGGCTGCGGCAGCCAGGTGCGAAAAATGTTTTGCTCACTGAAAGCATTGCCGGCCGAGGCATAATCGCAAAAGGTCAGCCCATCTACGGCAAATGCCATCCAAGCTCCGATTTTTTTTGCGGCGGCTGGATCTGGTTTGAATTCCGGATTCCGATCAAGCGTGATCTCGCCGGTGGCGGCGGGTGTAAGCCGGTTGTCCAGCGACAATACCACCGGCCCGCGCAAGAAAGCTACCTGACCGTTCAATTCAACCTTCCTCACCCTCATGTCGAAAGCGAGGGTCACCCGGTCGTCTTTGCGCCACGTGCGACGAATGCGCGTGTAACAGGGCGTTACGGTCACCGGTTCGCCATTCACTTTTAATTCCGTCCGTTCGCTCCAAGCGGGAATACGCAATGACAGGGTGAATTCCTCCGGACTGGCCGGCGTTACCTGGATTTCCACCTGATTGCTTACGGGATAATCACCCGCGATGGTCAGTTTCACAGTGCCAACCTGGGCGCTTCCGGGAGCGTAGAGATTGATGACCGGGCCGTTGGTGCTCTGCATGAACGCCCAGAACGGCGTCAACATTAGCCCGCGCGGTCCATTGCAGACGCAGCAACTCAGTCCGACATCCCCGTGCTGCACATAGCTCGGCACGCGCACACCCATCAAGCCGTCAAAGTAAGCCCACCATTTTCCGTCCGGCATCATCGCGCCGAGCAGTCCGTTGTAGAGATTCTTCTCCATTTCATCCGCATATCGCGTATCCCCGGTCAGGCGCAACAACTGATCGCAGAGTTTCATCCAGGTCACCGTTACACAGGTTTCCATCGGTTTCTCGACCAGGCCAGTCTGCTTCGTCGCACCGTCACACCATATTTCACCGCTCGTGCCGGGACCAACGAGGGTCGCCTCATTTTGAAATACCTTGTCGGCAAGTTTCACCGAAGCTTCCAAATACTCGTGCCGGCCGGTGGCCCGGTAGAGTTCGCACAAACCTTCGAAGCACGACATCATCTCATACGCTTTCGGAGCGCACATTTGAGTTGGATTTTTGCCCGCCATCGCATCTTCGATCAATCGCATGCCGTTGGGCAGTCGTTTGGACGGTTGGCTCCAGCAGGCGACGATGTGTTCGGCAAAATCCAGATATTTCTTCTGCCCGGTCCGTTTGTAAAGCAGCGCCATCGGCTCCAGCACCGAGGAGGCCGGTAACCCGTTCCATTCGCCCACGTCAGCGATGTCTGTGTCGCCCGGCCCCATTTCTGCCATCAAAACATCCGTTTCCCGGCAAGCCGCCTTCAGCACTGCAGAGTCATGCGTCCGGTCATAGTCTGAAATCAGGCCCAGCAAAGCATATTTGCAGCCCCAAACATCCCAGCCTTCCAATCGGTGGGCATACTTGCGAGTTCCCAAATATCCATCCGGCGCCGCCGAGTTGATCAACGCTTTGGCCGCCGCGTCGCGCTTCGCACGAATGGTCGCTGTGGAGCGATAAGCGTCCGCCAGCGCCAGTGAGGTAAACCATTTGCCCCAATATTCACAGCGCCAGTCGGCGCTGCCGGTTTCCGTTTTGGCGCAGTAAGGCGCCACCACCGCGTCGCTGTCTTGAGCCAAGAGCCGGTTCGTGATGCACAGGTCGAGTTTTTCCCCTAATCGCCCGCCGATCCGCACGGATTCGGGCGCTGCCGGGGCGAAAACATCATTCACCGGTTGATCCGAAAACGTTGGGGCGCGTTGTGGCAAGGAAGCTTCGGTTGCGGCGGCAGGACCGCAGATGCACAGGCAAATGGCGGCGCCGAGGAGTAGTGTGGTTGATTGCATGGGGTTTGCTCCATGCTAGCGCAAGGTTTTGCAACCGCACGGGAATTCAGTGTGGTCAACCACCACCATTTCCAGTGACCAGCGGTTCCCCCAAATTGGTGAAACGTTGCTGATGGCGGGGAGAGGGCTAAGCCAGTTCATGGAAGATACTTTCAAATTAAATTGGCTTTGTAGAAAAGATGCTGGAATGGTGGCTGCGACGCCTCGTCGCAATCGGCATTATTAGAACTTTCGGCGGCGAAGGCGTCGCCGCCATCTTAAAAACCATCTTTTCTACAGAGTAATTTTACTTCTGACCTCGTAATGGCATCAGGCCGAAATGCAGCAGCAGCCAAACTGGCACGGCGAACACCCCAATGCTTTCCAGTCTCTGCCACGTCCACGACAATGCGTGCGCCTGGATGGGAAAAAGGGTGATCATGAAATAGTTCGCAAATCGTGTGTGTCCAATAAACCGCCCGTAACGTGGAAATTTTTTCCGCAACCCGCTGACCAAAGCCAGCGCGCCCAGCAGCAGAGTCAGTGCGGTCACGAGCAGGTTGACCGGCAAAATGGCATCCAGTCTCAGGTAATGCCCGTGCGCCGCGTGCGGCACAAAGTAAGGCCAGATCCATTGCGCACTCGCCCACAGAAAACTGAAGCCTGTTTGCAAGGCGGTGCTGAAATTGGCCTTGTCCGAGGTCAGTTCATTCAACAACAGCCCGAAGTAGAGTGGCACGATGCCCCAAACCAGTTCGATGTGCGCGAACGGCGTCGCGATCAATTCCGCGAACGTATGCCAAAACGTTTGGAGCATCAGCTGTTCCCGGACTTGCCGGCGGGGAAATCTAACCGTTTCGCTTTATGATGTCCGCCAGAATCTTCGCGATGCCTCCCCCTTCGGCTTCGCGCCTTGCGGGCCGCCGTGGTGGGGACGCACGGAAACGTTGCCGCCGATGAAGCGATCAGACGTGCCGAGCGGCGCAGGATACTTCAACGCATAAACAACAACGTCGAAAGCGGCAGACTGATGATGCGAGGATCGTCGGTCGCAGCCTGATCATCACGGGTTATCAGCAAACCGAAAGGCGCCCGATAAACCGGTTTTTCAATAAATGATTGCAGTCCTCGCACGTCTTCAGGGGTAATCCGGCCGCGATATTTGACCTCAATGGGAATTCGTTGATCACCAATAGTGATGACAAAATCCACCTCTCGCTCCGCTGCCCGCTCAGGAAAATGGGCGACATCCAGATGTGGAATGGAACCCAAAAAGTAACCGGTGGCACTTTCAGCCAAATGCCCTGCCAAATCCGCCAGTTCGGGCTTACGACCAAGCTCGTCTGGATCAAGCGGCACCTGCTCTTGCAGCCATGCGGCCCGCAACGCATGATCACAAAGGCAGACTTTGGCCGCGCCTTGTTTGCGTTTGAGCCGGAGTTCCAGAGGTTTGATCAGATGCAGCAGCAGTGTGCCATCCAAAAAACGCAGATAACTTAAGACGCGGGGCCAGCCCAAGTTGGCGTTTTGCGAACGCCGGAGTTCATCCAAATACAAGGCTTGTTTAGGCGCTTGTCCGGCGTAGCGGCAGGCCAGCCGAAAAACTTCTTCTAACAGGGCTTCGTCTCGTTTTTGACCTCGCGGACCCATTCGTAAATCATGCTGGATGGCGCGGCGAATAACGGTTTCCTCAAGCACATCAGCGACCCGTTCCCATGGTTCACTGGCATTGGCTTGGGCTATGGGATAGGCACCTCGTTCTGAGAAAGCAGCAAAGGCCGTTCTGCGGATTTGGGTATGCCTTTCGCCAAACTCCCGCAACCCTTCCCAAAACGCCTTGTCTTTTAACGGGCTTAATCCGTTAAATGGGAGGTAAGGCGACAGCTCGCCAAGCTGGCGAAACCCGGCAATCTCACGCAAAAGCAAAGGGCCCATTTCCACGGTAAACAGCCGTCCTGCCAGACTGTCATGCCCGGCTTGAATCCGCAGGGCCGAACTGCCGGTGACTAAGGCGCGGATTTTCCCGATATCCAGAACGTGTTTTAATTGCGGTGCCCAATCTGCCAGATTTTGCACCTCATCCAAAACGAAGTAAGGCGACTCACCGTCTGCCGCTGCCCGGGCATAGCTTTTACCGAGAATATGGTCACAATACCATTGGCCCAGCTCTGTGATGGGTGAAGCTAGCCGCTTTAGTTCGGGCAGATCATCAAATTGGATGCGGAAAATCCGTTTCGGCGAGACGCCATCAGCCAGCAAAGTTTCGATGACTTGCGCCAAAAGGGTTGACTTCCCAACTTGGCGCGGCCCCCCTCAGCACCACGGCGGGAGATAACTGGCTTCTAAGGCCGTTCAAAACCGGCTGATAGGCCCACCGGCGAATGGGGGGCGTTGGTGGAATCGGATCGCCCTGCCACCAAGGATTCATGTCACGCAAGGTGCGTTCCAAGCCTTGGTTCAGCAAACGAAACAATTCCGGCTGGTTCGGCATATCAGAATGCTACGCCCGCCGCTCTTTGATGTCCGCCAGAATTTTCGCGATGACTTCCGCCTTGGGCTTCGCGCCTTGCGGGCCGCCGTGGTGGAGACGCACGGAAACGTTACCCGCTTCCATGTCCTTGCCGCCGATGACGAGCATCGTGTGGACGCGCAATTGTTCCGCGTTGGAAATCTTCGCCTTGAACGGCGTGGCGCTGAAATCGGAATCCACGCGCACCATGTTCGCGCGTAGCTCGTTCACGATGGGTTGGGCGTAATCAATCAGCGCCGCGTCGTCATTGAGCGTGATGACGCGCACTTGATCCGGCGCGAGCCAGAGCGGGAAGTTGCCCGCGTAATGCTCGATGAGGAAGCCGATGAACCGCTCGTGCGTGCCGAGCGGCGCGCGATGGATGCAGAGCGGCGTCTTATTGGAATTATCCTTGTCGCGATAGGTCAGGCCGAACCGCGCCGGCACGGCGAAGTCCACCTGATTCGTGGCGATGGTGAATTCGCGGCCGATGGCGCTCCACACCTGCACGTCAATCTTCGGCCCGTAGAACGCTGCCTCGTTCGCGACCTCGACGTAATTGATGCCGCTCTCCTGCAACACGCGGCGCACCATGTCCTCGGTCTTCTTCCACAACTCGGGTTCGTTGACATATTTTTTGCCCAAGCCCTCCGGCGACGACGTGCTGAAGCGCATCTGATATTTTTCGAGGCCGAAGGTCTTGAAATATTTCAGATACATGTCGTTCACGGCCTTGAACTCGGACGCGAACTGGTCCTCGGTGCAATAGATGTGGGCGTCGTTCATGTTGAGCGAACGCACGCGCATGAGGCCGAACAACTCGCCCGACTGCTCGTAGCGATAGCAGCAGCCGTATTCCGCGAGGCGCAACGGCAGGTCGCGATAACTGCGCGGCTCGGCCGCAAAAATGCGGTGATGATGCGGGCAGTTCATGGCTTTGAGGTAATAACTCTCCGCCTCGCCGAGCTTGTTCAACTGCGCGCGCAACGTGGCCAACTCGTTGAACGCGGCGACAACCTCCGTCGGCGCGGCGCTGGCCTTGACGGCTGATTCAATGGCCGAAAAATCTTCGTCTTTCAAAATGGCAGACATGACGGAGAAAATAGCCGTCCGCGAACCGCAATGAAATCTCAAACTTTCTGGCTCGTTGGAGCAGGCTTTAATGCCGAACAAAATACAGACGTAGTTTAGCTGCGTGGCAACTTACGGGTGATTCTGGTAGTTAAACTGCGTGCTTCAACGAAAACTCGGCCAACGCATTGCCTCCCTTCGTAAAGCGAGGAAGCTCACTCAAGAGCAACTTGCCGAAGCGCTTGGCTGTTCGGTTGAGTTCATCAGCCTCGTCGAACGTGGCGTCAATGCTCCATCGGTTGCTGGCCTGGAAAAGTTCGCCAAGGTTTTGAAAACGGAGGTCAAGGAACTGTTCAACTTCGAGGAGAAGAAACGATGAGCAGTTCCTATTTCCAACGCTTGCAGGCAACATTGGATGGCGTTGTTGCCAAACTCACCGCCAAGAAAATCCAAGCCAGTCGCCTCACATTTGGCGGAGAAGGTGCAAAGCCGGCCGAGAAAATCAGAGTGCCGACGGATGCGCGCTCCGAATTTCTTGCCAATCGTGCGATGGGAGACTGGGCCGAGCGGATGTTGAGCGCGGCGATTGTCTCTGCGCTGCCAGAGTGGAAAGTTGTGCAGTATGGCAACACCGACACAATCGCAGCCGGGCATCCTGATTTCAAAGCTCGCTATCTTGCTGGTTTGGAGGAGACGCGAATGTTTGGTAAGCGTCCCGACTTGCTTGTGTTTCCAAATGCTTTCGACGTGGACAGCAACTTGTCGGAACGTAACCACACAGAAATTGAATCGTTGGTCAAGCAGGCTTCAGCAGCCGTCGAAGTGCGTTCCAGCAAATTTGAAGCTTTGAAATACATGGCTGTGAGACAAAAGCAGCGGGACGACGGCGAAAAGGGTGGACGTGAAACGCCAAGTTTCACAGTGAAAGTCGAAGACCTTGTCATCGTCTATCGCTGGTTGGAACGGCATCACGTTTCACAGAGCTACTGCCAAGTGTTCTTCGACTCTGTTTTCGCCATCAACTTCCTGGACATTTTTGCAACGATTGCCAGCGGGGAAGATTTCTCAATCGAGACGCCCGCAAAAAGCCAGGAGAAGGCAACCATCATGATTCCGATCACTCGCGGTGTTCAGGTGGGAAAAGCTACCAGCCTTCCGACATTCGCAGCCGAGCATCACGTCACTAAACTGGGACGGCATGATGCTTACGTTGTTCCACAGGGCGGCGGATTTGAACTCGATCCAGCGGCAATGAAAAAGGTTCTGCTGCCTTGATGTCAAAGTAGCTTGCGGCCAGTTTGTCAATGCCCGCCAATTGTTTTGACGGAGCAAGCGTTTCCAAGGCTGCCAGTTTTCCGACAAGTTCTGCCGCTTCTTTCTGATTCAGTTTTGGCATTACCGGACACGGCATTTCTTCCACGTCCTTGGGTTCTAGTTTGTTCAAGCCGTCACCATAAAACCGATTAACTTGTGAAAACGAGCGACGTCCGCCCGAACTGTTAAGAAACAAGGTCATCAATGGGGCAAGTGATTCGTAGCCCGGCTTGGCGTAGAGGCCGTGAAAGCAGGTCAAGTTCTTTGCACCAGAAGCATTGAGGATATATTTGACCGACGCCCGCGAAAACACGGCAACCCAAATGTCAGCCACTGCCCGGTTTTCCGGCATATACCAGATTGGCCGATGGCTGGGCAGATGCCGTTGCGGGATGCCTTGTTGCTCGCCAAGTTTCAAGTAAAGCGTGAGGTCTCGCCCGTTGCGAGATGGATTCAAAAGGAAGCATCGGCGTTCACGCGCAGCCAAAGAATTAAATTTATCACGGGTGAACACGAGTCCATCCGCATCAGCGGCCTTGGTGATACATGGCTCGACATGAGCTTCCGTCAGATGATGCTCACGGATGTCGGCGGGGCTAAAACAAAAATAGTCGTTTGCGCCGGTGGCAATGCCGCGACGACAATTAAAATAATCACCGACTCGATTCGACAACGCATCTGAACCGGTTGGCCTTTCTCCATTAAACAAAAGATTCAGCCACTTGGCGGAAGGTTGAAGTGTTTTGAGGTCAATGCAGACATCGTTTGCATGTTCCGACACATCCGCAAGCAAGCCATCCACAAAGTGCGAAGCTTCCAGAATAGAGTCCGCACGCATCATTCTGCTTGGCAATTTTGGGGAACGCCCTTTCTCCATGAACACAATTGCGCTAGTGGTAAGCGCATCCGCAAAAATGTTCAACGATGGCGAGAAAACAGTGATGGCCACTGGCCGAATCACCTTTACGAGCCTGTCTTTGATTTCTACACCAAAGTTCGCGTTCAAAAACTCGGCTGGCAAAATGACCGCAGCCCGTCCGCGTGGCGCTAGGTCTTCCCAAATCTTTAGTAAGAACAAAGCGTAGATATTTGTCAGGCGATCCAATGGAGTGCCAAATCTTTCCTCAAAATAAGACCAGTCCTTTTCGGAGTATTCCAGCCGTTGGGCTTTCACATACGGCGGGTTGGCAATGATGCCATCGAATAAACCGGCATCAGATTTGAGATAATCAGCAAGAATCAGCTTCGCCCCCTTGGTCGCAGAGCTTTTTGCACGCTGCAATGTTTCAGTATCGCGCTCCACGCCAACCAGAACGGATTCTTTGCGAAACTTTCGGCACGCCGAAAGTAATCCGCCCAAGCCCGCTGCTGGATCAAGCACGGATGCTGGCTTCGATGACATCACCCACTTTGCCATCAAGTCTGCAATCGGCTCGGGTGTTGCCACTTGGCCAAACTGCTTGGTTTCACGCTCCCAATTTTCAATGGAATCAAACGAGTCCGATTCGCCGGTGGCAAATTCCACTGCGTTCGGCTCGAAATATAGCGACATGAAAGTTTGATTGTCGCGCAGCTTCATCACCAAGAAAGTATGCCAGCAGTTTAACTACGGGTCAAATGCAATCGTATCATTGCGATTTCTTCGCGTAATCGGCCAGTTGCTTTTCCAGTTCGGCGATGCGGGACTGGAGTTTCGCGCGGGCTTCGCGGTGTTCGTCCATTTCCATTTTCGGAAACATGCTCTCCGCGTAATACGGCAGATGGCCGGAGGTTTTATACATTTTCTCCTTGGCCAGATGCGGCGTGCGGACGCGGACGTAGCCGGCGGCGAATTCGGTTTCCTTCGCCAGCTTTTCCAGTTCCTCGACGAGCACCGTGCCCTTGGGCAGCCACAGCGGCATGCCCGGCCCGACGTATTCGGTGTCAATCGCGAACAGCCCCATCTCCGCGCCGATCTTGCGATGGTCGCGGCGCTTGGCCTCCTCGATCATCTTGAAATACTCGTCCATGGCGGTCTTGTTCTTGAACGCCGTGCCGTAGAGGCGCTGGAGTTGCGGCCCTTTTTCGTCGCCCTTGTAATACGCGGCAGCCACGCTGGTGAGCTTGAACGCGCCGATGTTGCCGGTGCGCATCACGTGCGGCCCGGCGCAGAGATCGATGAAATCGCCGTTCTTGAAATAGGAAATCGGTTCGCCCTCGGGAATCTGCTTGAGCAGGTCGAGCTTGAACTTGCTGGCATTGCCGAGGCGCTCGGTCAGACCACCAAGACGTCCGCTCGTCGCTTCGGCGATGGCCTGTTCACGCGTGACAACAAGTTTCTCAAAAGTATTGTTCGCCTTGATCTCCTTCTTCATCTCCGCCTCGATCTTCTCGAAGTCCTCGGGCGAGATGCGATGCGAGCATTCCAAGTCGTAGTAAAAGCCAGTCTCCACGGGTGGACCGTAAGCGAATTGCGCGTCCGGCCACAGGCGCAGGATGGCGGTGGCCATCACGTGGGCGCACGAGTGACGGATGCGCTCCAGCTCGGTCATCTGATTACGCTGGTCGAGCGTTTTGCGATCGGAGTTCGGTTGCGGCGGCTGGTTTTGATTTTCTTCGGCCATAAATTTAGACACTAATTGCACGAATGAACACGAATGGGAAAGCATCAAAGAGACGGGCGAAACCGGTCTCTATTGGCCTTCGTGTCAATTCGTGTAATTCGTGTCTCATCAAACAAAAACGCCCCGCACGGTGGGTGAGAGGCGTTGGCGTTCATTCCCGGGGAATGAACGCTAAATGGTAGTCGTGGTGTTCAGCTTTTTGGACACGCTGGAAAGCTAGTGAAATTGCTGAAAAATGGCAAATCTCATTTTGCCCTGCCTAATTTTGCCCTGGATCCAGGCGCAGCTTGATGTGGCTTTCCTTGAATTGGTTGGCAGGGCGCGGCACTCCGTGTGCGCCGTTGTGGAATCTTGGCTTGTTTTTGCGGCGCACCGCGAACTGCGTTCGACCTGACGCCGGAACATCACGTTCAGCGGCGATTCATCAAATCCTCAATCTCGTCCGCTTCGATGGGAATATCGGCCATCAAGTCGAGCTGGCCGTTTTCAGTGACCACCACGGTGTTTTCAATGCGCACGCCAAAGCCTTCTTCCTTGATGTAGATGGCCGGTTCCACGGTCAGCACCCAGCCGGGCGCGATTTTGAAATGGTTGTAGGTGACATCGTGCACGTCCAAACCGATGGGATGGGAAACGCCGTGCATGAAAAAGGGCCGGACGGCGGGATTGTCGGGCGTTTGTTTTTTTAGTTGCGCGGGTTTGAGGAGACCCAGATCGACGCATTCCTTGGCGGTGATTTCTTCGCATTCCTGGCGCAAATCCTTGGTGGTCTTGCCGGGAACCAGCGCGGCAACCTGGGCGCGGAAAATACGGAGAACGGCATTGTAAACCTGTTTCTGGCGACGGGAAAATTTGCCGCTCACGGGGATGGTGCGCGTCAGATCGCTCATGTAATTGCCGAGCCCGGCGGCGACGTCGAGTAACAGCAGGTCGCCCTTTTTGCAGACCTGATCGTTCTGGTTGTAGTGGAGAATGTTGTTGTTGGCGCCGCTGGCAATGATGGGCGGATACGCGAACTGGCCTTTGTGCCGGATGAATTCATGCGCGAACTCGGCTTCGACCTCGGTTTCGTTCACGCCGGGTTTGACAAATTTGAGCACGCGGCGGAAGCCCTGGCCGGTCAGATGGCACGCGGCCTGAATGGCATTGATTTCGTGAGCGGATTTCACGGCGCGCAATTCGTGCATGATGGGCGCCAGCCGGCGGACGCGGTGCAGGGGGAAGTTTCTCTGGCAGTCGCGAATGAAACGGCGGTCGCGGGTTTCCACGGTGGCATCGGCGCGTTGATGCTCGTTGTCGTTGAGATAGAGATTTTCCAGCTCGCACATGAGCTGGCGGAAGATGCCTTGGAAATCGGAAAGCCATTTCACGTTTTTGATGCCGGAAATGGCGGTGGCCTGTTCCTTGGTCAGCTTGTGGCCTTCCCAGATGGCCAAATGTTCATTGGGCTGGCGGATAAACAGGATTTCGCGCTGGTTCGGATCAAAGGCATCCGGCGCGAGCAGCAGCATGGTTTCTTCCTGGTGAATGCCGGTCAGGTGAAAAAGATCGGCATTTTGCAGGTGGCCCATGGAGCCGTCGGCGTTGGTGGGCATGATGTCGTTGGCGTTCAGCACGGCGAGCGAACGCGGCACAAGTTTCTTAACAACGCGCTCGCGATTGAGCGTGAACAATTCGGCTGGCAACGGAATGGCTTTCATTTTGAATGCTTAATGGGCGCAGTTTAATCGGTTGCGGGTGAAAAATTAAGCGAATTTAACCGCTGGATTTTCGCAGCCAAAGCAAGCCGCCCAAACCGGCCAGGAGCAAGCCGGACACCGCCCACGCGCCGCCGTTGAGGTTTTGCGGTGCCAGCCACAAGGCGGTGGCCCCGGCGGCCGGTCCCAGACAATTGCCGATGCCGATGGCGGCCTCATGAATGCCTCCGTGTTCGCTGGTCGAATCCTGGGCGTCCATGGCGTAAAACAGCGACGAGTAATAAATCAGGCCAATGGCGGCGCCGAAAAAGAGTTGCGCCATCAGGACCATGAGCAAGCTGGGCGCGATCAAGATGGTGGCAAACGAAAAAATGAGCATGGCATAGGCCGTGGCCAGCCAGCGGAAACGGTAATGCCAGCCGGTCCAGCGCCACAAGGCAACGAAGCTCAACAAGCGAACAAATCCCCACAGCGAACAGGCAAACCCGGCGAACATCGGCGACAGGTGGAATTTGGTGGCAATGCCGGGCAACACCGCCAGCAGCGTGTTGATGCCGATGTAAGCAAACGGATTCGCCAGCCACGACATGCGCTGAAACGATTTGGTCAGCTTTGGCGACGGACGCTGCGGGGCGTCGGCCAGATGCGGCGCCTTTTGAATGACTGTCGGCACCGGCAGTTTTTCCATCCAGAACGTCAAAGCCATCTGGCTGGCAAACAATCCAAGCGGGACATAGAACAGAGTGTGATAGCCGAATTTTACAATCAACGTTCCGCCGATGAACAAGGCGATGGCGTTGGTGACCGCCCACGTGATGTTGTAGAGGCCGACGGCATTGGGCACGTGATCAGGGCTTTCGCCCTGACTGACGATGGCTTCGAGCACCGGCCAGATGAAGCTCATTCCCAATGTCACCACGGCAGCGGAAACAATGACGCCAATGACGCTCGGAAATAACAGGCCAATAACCAAGCCGGCAACCATGCTGCCAAAGCCCAGTTTCAGCGTGGCATAGTATCCCCAGCTTTGGGCCAATCGTCCGGCTGACCAGGAAGCCACGGCGTAACAAAGCCCCAGCACGGCGGCAACAATCAGGTTCGATTTGTCGAGGAAGCCGAACCGGTCGTGCAGGAAAAAATAAATGTAGGCGAAGAAAAAGGCGGTGCCGAAGGAACTCAATCCTTCGATGACGTAGCACAACGTCCGGCGTTTTTGGGCAGGGTTCACAAATGGGCGGAAATTTCCGCCAACGCTTTCAGGCAATACCATTTCACAGCTTCAGTCATGGGCGGGGAGAGCTTATCCAAATCTTCGGCACTACACCAGCGGATGTCGTGGTGTTCGTCCCTGGCCAAGGTCAATTGACCCTGCTTGGGCCGGGACCAATAGATCATGCCAATATGCTCGTGCGTGTCGGAGATGCGATGAATATCGAGAAAGCGTGGTGCAATGAGGGCGCGCGTGCCCGGTGACGTGGTGGGCGGACGTTCGCCCAGTAATTCGACCTCCAAGCCGCTTTCCTCCTTGGCTTCACGGAGCGCGGCCTGCTCGGGGTCTTCATCCAATTCAATATGGCCGCCCAGCGGCAGCCATTTGTCGAGCTTGCGATGATGAATCAGCAAAATCTTTCCATCGTGAACAATGAAGATGGCGACGGTGAAATCAATTTTCTCGTGGATGTGTGCCATGGCAACAGACGCTGGTTGGGCGCAATATAAAAAATTACGAGTCCGATTCGCATCGGACTCGTAACGCGTTTCTTATAATTTGAGATTACAAAGTTATTTCATCCGATCAAAGGTCTTTTGCAGGATTTGCCAGTCTTTCAGACCGGTAAATTTGCTCTGATGGCTTTGATTGATCTCGGCTTCGCGGGCATTCTTGGTCGGCTTGTTGACCTTGTAAAGCACGCCAAAGCTGCCGGGGAAATCCTGGCTGGCAAGTTTGTAAGCGGCAAATTCGTCCGTCACATCATGCGACTTGGGGACTTCGTTGAAGACACCGCCCTTGCGCGGATTGGCCGCGTCAAACGCGCCGTCATAGAATTCCACGCATTCGCTCAGGCAATGCACGAAGCTGAAGCCATCGTGATCCATGGCCGCTTCCATCATCGCGAGGACGTGGTTGGGATTGGTGGAGGTGGTGCGGGCCACGAAGGTGGCGCCGACCGCAATGGCTTGTTTCGCAGGATTGATAGGGTAATCGATCGCACCCCAGGTGTCCGTCTTGCTTTTGAAGCCGAGCGGCGAGGTGGGCGAGGTTTGTTTTTTGGTCAGGCCATAAACCTGGTTGTCCATGACCACGAGCGTCATTTTGATGTTTTTGCGCGCGGTGTGGGTGAAGTGGTTGCCGCCGATGGAGAAGGCGTCGCCGTCGCCACTGAAGGCAAAGACGTGTAAATCCGGTCGCGACAGGGAAACGCCGCTGGCGAAGGGCAGGGCGCGTCCATGAATGAAGTGGGCGCCGTGGGCCTGCACGAAATACGGAAAACGGCTGGAGCAGCCGATGCCGGAAATGGTGGTGATCTTCTCGTGCCACAATTTGCGCTTTTCAATCAATTTGAAGTAGAGCGCGAGGATGGAAAAGTCGCCGCAGCCCGGACACCACGTCGGATGATCGGCGGCAATTTCTTTTTTGGTCAGCCCCTTGCGGTCGCCGGTGGCGGTTTGGGGAGCGGGGGAGACCACTGCGATGGGTTTTTCAGTCAACGTCTGGCTCATGATATTTGGAGGTTGGAATTATTTTTGAGATTTGCTTTTTACCAGTTCGACGATCTCCTTGACTTTCCAGGTGAGACCGTCGGTTTTGTTGATGCCCTGAATCTTGGCCTCGGCATAGCGGGACCGGAGGACGGAACCAAGCTGGCCAACGCCGTAGAGACCTTCATCGTTCATTTCCACAACGAAAATGCGATTGAACCCGGAGAAGATGTTTTCCAAGCCGTTGGGCAAAGGATTCAAATGCCGCAAATGAATGGCGGAAACGCTGTCGCCAGCGGCACGGAAACGATCCACGGCTTCGCGAATTGGACCTTCGGTGGAACCCCAGCCGACGAGCAGGATGTTGCCTTCCGACGGGCCATAAATCTTGGGCAACGGCAGGGTGGCGCCCAACGCTTGGAGTTTCTTGCGGCGTTTGGCCATTTGCTGCATGTGCAGTTTGGGGGAGCCGGTCGGGTGGCCGTATTCGTCGTGTTCCAAGCCGGTGGCGATGGGATAACGTCCATCCAAAATGCGAGTGCCGGGTTTCACGTGGTGGGTGAGACCGTCGGCGGTGGACAAGTCGTAGGGCTTGTGCGTGGGCACCGGAGTGAAATCTGGCGTGATGTCCTGGCAAACCTTTTCGAGATTGGGTTGCACGAAGGCTTCGATCCGCGTGGCGATGCCTTGATCAGTCAGGAACATCACCGGCACGCTGTATTTGCGGGCGATATTCACGGCTTCAATCGCCATGTAAAAACAATCTTCGACATTCGCCGGCGCAATGACGACGCGGGGCGAATCACCGTGGCCGCCGTTGATGGCGATGTTCAGGTCGGACTGCTCAATGTTGGTCGGCATGCCGGTGGAAGGGCCGCCGCGCTGCACGTTGATGACCACGAGTGGCATTTCCGCCATGACCGCCCAGCCGAGCGCTTCCGTTTTCAGCGAAATGCCGGGGCCGCTGGAGCCGGTCACCGCCACGCGCCCGGCAAAGCTGGCGCCGATGGCCATCGAGACGGAGGCGATTTCATCTTCGCATTGAATAAAAGTGCCGCCGTATTTTGGAAGTTCGCGGCGCATGATTTCCATGATGTCCGTCCAGGGCGTAATCGGATAGGCCGCCCCGAAACGCACGCCGGCGGCAATCAGACCGTAGGCGATGGCTTCGTTGCCGTTCATCACCACTTGCTGAACGCCTTTTCGCTCGCTGTCCGTGAACTGATAGGTTTCCAGCACGTTGCTGGGTGAATTGGCGTGGCCGGCGTGGAAAGCGGCCAAAGCATTGTTTAACACACTGGGATCCTTGCCGCCGAAACGTTCGCCCAAAAGCTTCTCCAGCTTGGCAACATTGAGGTCGAACATTCTGGCAATAACGCCCAGCGCATAAATGTTTTTGCCTTTGTCTTTGGCCGTGCCGCCAATGGCTTCCACCGTCAGGGACGAAATGGGGATGCCGATGTGGTGATATTCCGTTTCCCATTCGGGTTTGGGTTGAACATGGTCGGAATCAAAAAGCACAATGCCCTTCTTTTTGAGCGAATTGATATGGCCTTCGTAACTATGCTGATAGAAGGCAAGTAAAACGTCGGCGTCATCCCCCGAGGTCTGCACTTCGCCGCTGCCGATGCGCACTTGGAAAATGGACGGTCCGCCGGAAATGGTGGACGGAATGGTCATGAACGTCATGACTTCCTGTTCGCTGCGCCCCGCCAGCCGGGCCAGGAAACCACCGATGGCCTGAATGCCGTCCTGGGAATTCCCGGCAATACGGATCACCACTTCATTGATTTTTGAGACTTTGGCCGCGCCACCCGGCGACGGAACCGCTGCAATTGCTTCGCTCATGAGACCTCGGAATCTAAGATTACTGTGGCAAGGTGGATTGACGCCTGAAGACATTTCAGGGCGACACCTATGCCTTGACACGTTACGGCACATATGGTGAATGTGTCAATTTCTAATGATCTTTATATAATGTTGTTATCAAGAGGCTTATAATTCAAAACGGAACTTTTCCCGGCTGGCTTAAGTTTTTGATAAGATGTTGTAATCGCGGCTTCGGCTTAAATCAGGCGGCGGTCCCATTGAATGGCCCGCTTGGCCATGTGGGGCGGTTTCAGCGCCATTGGAATCAAAACCATCTGGCGAGAAGCAAATAAATCCCTCTTGTCACCCCGAAAAAGATCAGCCGGCCAAGGTTTGGGCTTGACCGGCTGTTGGCAGTAAATGGAGACGGAACGGACTGCTCTTATTCCTGGTCGGTCACGGTGTCGTGGAATTTAAGAATGTCGCCCTTTTCGCCCTTAAGTTCCGCTTCCTTGAACTTGATGGCGGTGCGGGGATGCTGGTTCAACATGCCGGTGAGCAGATACGGCAAGTCGTAGCCCCAGAGCAATTGGGACCGCATCGGCTCAATGTGGTTTTGCACGCAGTCGAGCACGGGGCGCAGTTCGTATTTTGGGTTGTGCAGGAAAGCCAGGAGCAGTTCCATCTGGCAATTGCCCGCCCCGCGGCCCAAGCCGGCCATGGTGGCATCCAGATAATTCGCCCCTTCAATGATGCCTTCAATGGTATTGGCAAAGGCCAGGTGCATGTTGTTGTGCATGTGCATGCCGACTTCCTTGCCGGAAGCTTTGCAATAATGGAGATATTTTTTTACGAGGGCCCGGATTTGTTCGCTATAGAAGGCGCCAAAGCTGTCCACCACATAAATCGCCTTGGCCTCGGATTTGGCCATCATCTCCAAGCCTTCGCTCAATTCGCCGTCGGGAATGGTCGAGGCGGCCATCAGGTTTAAGGTCGTCTCGTAACCCTTGTCATGCGCATCCTTGACCATGTCCAGCGCGGTGGGAATCTGGTGGATGTAAGTGGCCACGCGGATCATGTCCAACACGGAATCCTTTTTCGGAAGGATGTCCTCATGATAATCGCACCGTTCGGCATCGGCCATGACGCACAGCTTCAAACCGGTTTTATTCTCGCCCACAATGCGCCGGAGGGAATCTTCGGCGCAATACTTCCAATCGCCGTGTTCGCCGGCTTTGATGTTTTTGCGCGAGGCTTTGTAACCCAGCTCCATGTAATCCACGCCGGCGGCGACACAGGTGTCGTAAACCACCTTGACAATGTTGTCTTCAAAATGGTGATTATTCATCAAGCCACCGTCGCGGATGGTGCAATCCACGACTTTGATTTCCGGGCGATAGGAGAGCCAGCGGCTGGCCGCGTTGTCCTTGGCGGTGTGTTCAGATTTCATGTTTCAAATTTAATTTGCGGTGCGAACGCCTATTATTTCTGAAACCGCCAAAGTAAGAACAGCCTAAAATTTGGCTATTTTAAAAGCAGCAAGTCTTGTAACGCGGACAAGACCTTCGCGGGGGGGGCGGCCATGAGACAATGTTTTGGCGCTTGGCAGACGGCCGAGTGCCCGCTGCACTCGCACGGTCCACCGACCAAATAGCGGTGCTTTTCTCCCAACGGTGCCCAGCGATTCGGAGAGGTTGGGCCAAACAACGACAAGGTTGGCACGCCTAAACCGGCGGCAAAATGCAACGGTCCCGTGTCACCGGAGACAAAACCTCGGGATCTGGCCAGGACGGCTAAAAACAGAGCTAAATCAGCTATTTCTGGCAGGACTTCTGCCTCGGGCAGATGACTTTTAAGTTCATCGATCAACGACGCTTCTCGCTGACCACGGGCGGTGGTGAACGCCAGCTTCAGCCCGGCCCCGCCAGCAAGGTGGTAAAATTCGACCCAACTTTTCACCGGCCATTCCTTCTTCGGCTGGCTGGAAGCGATGTGGCATAGAATGACGTTGTCCGACGGCAACAATCGGCGGGCTTCATCCATGAGTGTCGGATTGGGCCGGATTTCGGATTCGTAAGAACGCGGAGATGGCACCTGCCAGGCCGATAACAACTGCGCTAAACGGCGGCTTTCATGGGGCAACACTTCCGGCTCCAGCACTTGCTGATGGTAACAAAAAGTTCGCCACCAGCGACTGTGCCTCGTGGTCCAACTCAAACGCTGGCGGGATCCGATCAGCCGGCTCAGAATGGCCCCCCGATCATTGCCGGCAAAATCCACGGACCGATCAAACCGTTCCCGCCGCAGGGCGGCGATAAACGGCCAGGTTTCCGAAAGGCTCGCGTGGCCGCGATGCCGGGGCATGCCCCAGACGCGATTTAGCCAGGGAAGATGCTGGAAGAGCGGGGTCATTTCTTGCGGCACCAGCACATGCAGTTCCGCTTCGGGAAAATGTTCACGCAAGGCGCGGAGCGCGGGTGTCATGAGCACGGCGTCGCCGAAGTATTTGAATTGCAGGGCGAGAATTTTCATTCAAGAATCCCCGCCCAAATTTAACAAGGAAGCTAGGAAACCGGGAAAATAAAAATTTTTTGCCGGTTCCTGGTTTCTTGGATTTCTCATAAAAAACCTGGCTTCACGAGGCGAATTGCAGTTCGTAAAGTTTCTGATACACTCCGCCCAGTTTGACCAGTTCCTCGTGCCGCCCTTGTTCCACAATCCGGCCCTCGTCCAACACCACGATCACATCGGCGTGCCGAACGGTGGAAAGCCGGTGGGCGATGCAAACCGTGGTCCGGCCCACCATGATTTCATCCAAGGCCGCCTGCACGGCGCGTTCGGATTCGGTGTCCAGCGCGCTGGTGGCTTCGTCCAGCACCAAAATCGGCGCGTTTTTCAGCACGGCCCGGGCGATGGCCAGCCGCTGACGCTGGCCGCCGGAGAGGGAAACGCCTTTTTCGCCGATGATCGTGTCAAAGCCCTGGGGCTTTTGCATGATGAATTCGTAGGCGTGGGCGCGCCGGGCGGCGGTGATGATTTCCTGCTCCCGGGCGCCCAGCCGGCCCAGTTCAATGTTCCGGCGGATGCTGTCGTTGAACAGAATATTTTCCTGCGCCACCACGGCGATTTGATGGCGCAGGTCGCGGGTGGAAACCTCCCGCAAATCCACGCCGCCAATTTTGATGCCGCCTTTGGTCGGGTCGTAAAAGCGCAAAAGCAAGTTGGCCAGCGTGGTTTTGCCGGAGCCGCTGGCCCCGACGAGCGCCACCAACTGGCCGGCTTTGACGGTGAGATTAATGTTCCGCAGCACCGGTTTTTCGCCGTAGCTGAAATCGAGATTTTCAAAAACAACATCCGCCCGGTCGGCGTGCAACATTTTGGGTTGCACGGGTTCCGGCACGGAATTTTGCGCGGCCAGCAATTGAAAAACCCGTTCGCTGGCGGCGCGGGCCTGGTGCAGTTGGTTGTGCGTGCGCGTGATTTGCTTGATTGGCGGATAAATCATCACAATGGCGAGCACAAACGCCGTCAAGTCGGCTTGGTGCGGGCGCTGTTCCGGTGGCAGGCTCAAAATGTAGAAAAACACCAGCGCCATGCCCAGCGCGGCGAAAAATTCCGTGAACTGGCCGGGAATTTCGTTGGCGCGGATGACCCGCATCATCTGGCCGACAAATTTCCCCGTCACGACCTTGAATTGTTCACCGACGGTGTTTTCGAGATTGTAAGCCTTGATGACGCGGTTGCCGGTGAAGGATTCATGCATCAGGTTGGTTTGCTCGGCGTTGAAATTTTGGACGGCGCGGGCGGATTTGCGGACCTTGCGCCCGTAAATAACCATGGGCACGACGCAGATTGGAAATACGAGCATGGAAATCAGCGTGAGCTTGGGTTGGACAATGAGTTGGTAAGCCAGCAAACAAAAGATGGTCATCGGATCCTTGACAATCGAAACCAGGGTGGTGCCAACAATGCCATAAAGCGTCTGGGTGTCGCTGGTGATGCGGGCGATGAGGTCGCCGGTGCTGGTCTGGTTGAAAAAGCCGAGCGAAAGGTTTTGCAAATGGGCAAAGAGTTTGGTGCGGATGTCGGCGATGGCATGCATGGCCGCCCAATTGGTCAAATAGGTGCTCAAGTATTGCAGGGTGTTTCGCGCCAGCATCACAAGGGGAATGACGCCAATGATCAGCAGCCACCCAAGATGATCGTTGGCCGCCGGCGCCTGCATGTCCGGCACGATGCCCGCCAGTCGGTGCGCCACCGGATAAATCCAGTGGGGCGCGGCTTCAAGCTGCTTGTGAAAATCGCACCGGCCTTCAAACACCAACTGAATGACCACCTTGACGCTCCCAATGAGCAGGCCGTTGACCACGCCATAAAACGTGCCGCAGAGCAAGCCCAGAAAGAATCTGGCCCGATACGGACGGACAAAACCCCAAAGCTGGCGCAAGAAATCAATCATTGCGAACATTCTGGCAATGACTACGAAAAGTGAAAGTTTTGTTTTGAAACTATGCCACCGATGGTTCAGACGGTTCATCTACCAACCAGCGACTCCAAGCGTCGGGCCGCTTGGTTGATGAAAGTTTTGGCGCGGGTCGGGGTTGTGGACCCAGTAAGACATCCGGAGGCTGCAGTCGGCGGCTTAATGTGGCTGACTCCAGTATTGCCTGCTTTATTTAGCATTCACACTCGATCCTTGCCCGTGAAACAGCTAATCATTACTCTTCATTTTTATGAGCAGTCAGTCCGCATGCAACACGCGTGAGCAGTCATTTTCCCAGGCGGGAGAAGACGCCTTGATATTAAAATTCTTTGCTGGGAAAAGTGATGGTTATTTTGTTGAAGTTGGGGCGAATGATCCAAAAAATCTTTCGCAAACCTTCCTTTTGGAGCAAAAGGGATGGCGTGGCATTCTGGTCGAACCGTTGCCAGATTGTTGCGAGCGCCTCCGCGCCAATCGTCCAAGATCTCAGGTTTTTCAGGCCGCATGTGGCTCACCTCAGCAACGGGGCAAGGCATTTTTACATGTTAATGACACCGGATCAAAACTCACCTCCATTCAAACGAATGGGATGCCGGTGGCCGGGCATGAAGAGGTGCAAGTATTAACCTTGGACGAGATTTTGTCACAGGCGGGAAATCCGCGGATTGATTTTTTGTCCATTGATGTCGAAGGATTTGAAATGCAGGTGCTGCAAGGCTTCAGCCTCGAACAACATCGTCCTAAACTGATGCTGGTGGAGGACAATTATGCCAATCGCTTGCCGGTGCATCATCATATCAAAAGTCGAGGCTACCGTCTGGTTAAGCGGACCGGTTGCAACAATTGGTATATTCCCCGCGACCAGCCTTTTGACCAGACGACCTGGGAAAAACTCAAGCTGCTGCGGAAGATGTATCTGGGCACGGCTTTTCGGCGCGTCAAGGAACTGATTATACAGCCCAAGAGCTAAATTAATCGAATCAGTCATTGCCATCAAATGAGAAAAATCCGTATAGACTTTTGCGATTTCGGTCCCAACTTGAGCAAGACTGACATATATTTTTATAAACTCCTAAAGGAGCGATTTAACGTGGAGCTTTGTGACCAGCCGGATTTTTTGATTTATTGTTGTGGCGGCCATTCGCACCGCCTCCATTCCTGCATTAAAATCTTTTTTTCTGGTGAATCCGACATTCCCAATTTTCAGGAGTGCGACTATTCAATCGCTTCAGCCAAATTGGATGATCCACGCCATTTGCAATATCCCAATTATGTTCATTATGGGGAGCCGGAAGAAATCATCAAACGTAACGATGACCCGGAAAAAATTTTGGCGGGGAAGACCAAGTTTTGCAGCTTTCTTGTCAGTGGCTACAACCCGCGTAAAAACGGCAACCGAGTGGAATTTTTTCAGAAGCTCTGCCAATACAAAAAAGTGGACAGCGGCGGTCGGAAGTTTAACAACATTGGCGGGCCGATTCCCGGCGGTCCGCGCGGGAAAATCGAGTTTCTCCGCCCTTACAAATTCAACATTGCCTTTGAAAACCGTTCGCTGGCCGGCTATACCACGGAAAAAATTTTTGAACCCATGATTTCGCGGTGCCTGCCGATTTACTGGGGCGATCCCGATATCAATGAGCATTTCAACCCGCGCAGCTTCCTGAACCGCGCGGATTTCTCCAGCGACGAGGCGCTCATTGAAAAAATCATTGAGCTGGATCAAGACGATGCAAAATATATGGAATATCTGCGCCAGCCGTATTTCCATGACGACAGCCCCAACCAATATTTCAGCCACGAGCGCATCCTGAATTTTTTTGAAAACGTTTTTTCCAAAAAAATCACGCCTATCGCCCAAGCCCGGCGAAAATCATTTTTCGGGAAAATGTTTGGGCGCTGGAAGCTGGTGAAGCGGCATCACTGGCATCCCATGCAGCCGCCCACTTGGCAATGCTGAATCAGTAAAACGAACCATAACCACGGATCAATTTCCTATGCCGAGTCCATTCCCCGCTTTTGCCCGCAAGTTTTTCCGCAGCTATCGCAATGGTTCACTACCCCTCGGGCATTCGTTTGTTCGCCGCCTGTTAGAGTTGCCCCTGTCGCAATACCAAGAAATACAATTGCGTTCAGGCCTGAAAATGAAGATAGACTTATCCAAGGGCAACCAAAATGCGATTTTTTGGAACGATGGAGACGTTGACGCACAATTATATTGGGCTATTCGCGAATTGGTTCCTGTAGGTGGGGTGTTTGTTGATTGTGGCGCGAACTGTGGATTAATGGGCTTGCTGGCACGCCAATACCGATTTGCCAAAGTAATTTTCATCGAACCGCACCCGAGGCTGGCAAAAACCATTCAAGCCAATATACAACTTAATGGTTTTGCCGACAGTTGTGAACTAATTGAAGCTGCGGTATCCAATGTGCAGGGGAAAATAAATTTTTATGAAGACCTTCAAAATGATGGCTCACACTCGATTCATGCCAGTTGGGGAAAAAATCTCAAAGTTATCGGCAACGTGCCTTGCATGACCTTGGGGGAAATCATTGATTCCAGAAAATTAAACGGGATTGATTTTTTGAAAATAGACACTGAAGGCAATGATTTGAATGCGTTAAAAAGCCTGGGAAACTATCTTCGTCCTGATTTTTTAAAAATGGTTTATGTGGAAATGACGAATGATCGCGAGGAGGCGGCTGACTTGATGATGTCGCATGGATTTATTGGCTTTGGATCTGCTGCGGGGAATCGGCGCGTTAAAGCGGGCCAACAGCGCGCCTACGAGGCTGGGCGTCAAACTAATTTTTTTGAACCGTTTGACCTGAAGATTCATTGCGACGGGGATGTTTTGTGGTGTGGCAGAAATTCAGCGTTGGCCGCTCATTTAACCAAGCTTTGCAAGATCACCTTGATCCGATGAATGCGGTTTTGCCCGAAAGAATGCAACATTTCGAAACACAAACGGAGCTTATAGATCCCCGGAAGGAAAGCCTGCCGATTCCGCCACCGCCACATCCCTCTTTTGCCAACAGACTGGATGGCGTCATTGTTCTGGTATCAGAGAATGACGTGTATCTGGCCAAAGCATGTTGTGCCAGTATTCGTCAATCCATGGGCAATATTCCAATCACACTTTTGGTGGATGGCTTGCATACCGACACCTCAGAAATCGAGCGCTTGCCAAATGTCAATCGCCTGTCTGCCCCCGACCTGGCCGGGGAAGAATATTCATCATTTTGGAGCGGATTTTGGGTGAAAATGCTGGTGTTCAACCACAGCCCCTACGAACGCTTCCTATATCTAGATGCCGACACTTTGGTTTGGGGGGACGTGCGCGTTTATGCCGATTTGGAACAATATGATTTCATTGCCGGACTTCATTTTGACATGCAACAAACATTCCAATCGGAAGAGGAAATTAGAAATTTTGTATTTGATGTTGATGCCGTCCGGAAGATATATCCCAACCTGAACTGGCCGGGTATGGCGCTTGCCAACAATGGGGCGTTCTTCGCCCGCCGCCATGTCTTTGGCGAAAAGCAGCTAAAGCAATTAAAGCAAATGCCCTGCTGGGTTTGTTACGAGCAAGGAATGATTAATTTTCTCCGCTGGCGAGCAATCCGTGAGGGGCAACCACGGGTGAGTGGATGCCGGGTGCAACTGTATCCCGCCCAGGAGGGCTTCCAGTCCATCTATACCTCAAGAAATCGTTTCTTTCCCAGAAACAATCCGCGACCGGCCATTATTCATTGGATTTGTAAGAAGCCGAAGTTCGGGCGACGTTACAAAGCGGCGGATGACTACCGGAAATTGTTCCTGAAAATGACCGGGAGAAAACGGTGGCTGAGGGTAAGATTGCGGCTTGAGGAATTCGCGGTTTGGCTTGGCAAACACAAGCGGTCACTGTTAAGGCAGAAGAACCGGAGTTAATTTCCGTCCATCATGCACAACTAGCGTCAATCCACATATACATAGTTGACCTTACACCGCTGGATTACCCGTCTGACCGCAGCACTTCTCATTTTTTTAAATGAACGGAGAGTTTTATGTTCTAGCCAGAAAAAAACGCGGGCAATAGGATTTACGCGGTCTTTTATTTCTGCAAGCAAAGTATCCGCCCGACCGATATGAGGGCCAAATTTGGCACGGTTCTTTTTTAGAAACCGAATTTGGCTAGACATCATCCGCCGTGTTGCTATTCCGCCTACCCATGACTTGGGCCAATAGATTTCAAGCAGCTTCAAAAATTCAATCTCATTTTTTCCGTTGGAATTGAATCTGCTCATTTGGACGTGATGATACCGATATCCACAGAGCACGTCAGGCAAATGCGCAAATTTCCCTTGCTCCAACAAATGAAACCACATTGCCAAATCTAAGAGATAATCGTAATCACTTAAAAATCCTCGTAGTGCTTGCGAACGGCGGAACATAACTAGCGATGGTTGACCAATATAATTGGCGGCCACTTGAAATTCAAAGCACGACTTTATAATGCGCTGGCCATCCCAAACTCCAGCACTGAAAATATTCAGTCGATCATTTGCCAGCGCATGCGATTGTGAATCTATCAGTTCACATGCCGAACCTACCAACGAAACTGCCGGATTGTCGGCTAGAACCGCAGCCATTCTGGCAATGGAGACAGGGGAGATCAATGTGTCGTCCGAATGTAAAATTTTAATGTATTCACCGTGAGCTTCATGCAACAGTATGTTGTGGTTGGCCACCATGCCAAGATTTTTGGCATTCTGCCACCAACGAATACGATTGTCGTATGCAGCAAATTTTTTAATGATTTCCAGTGTTCCGTCATTTGAGCCATTGTCGGAAATGAGAATTTCCATGTCTCTGAAGTCCTGGGCAAGAACCGAATCGAGACATTCTTCGAGGTAACGCTCAGAGTTATAAGTCGGAATCAATACGCTGACTTTCATGACGTCACATGATAAACTCGCCATGCTGAATATGAAGGACATTTTCAGCGCATTTCTGCTTGTCGTGCATTGCTGCGGGTATTTGACTTCCCGAAATGATCTGATTCCATGCCCGGCAATTTCTTTAGCGCACCCGCACCGCCCGCAAAGTGACGGTGCTGGACCCCGGCTTTCTCGGCGACCCGGTGCCTCTGCTCCCCGCGCTTTTTGACTGACGTTCGGTGGATGGCGGGCTAAAATCAGGTTATGAAACTGGCCGTGACTCCCGAAGAACAACGTCGCTGGATGCAACAGTGGCGGGGCGCCGCCGTGGCGCTGGAGGAAATGAAACGCCACCAACTTCAAACGCTCACCGAGGAACAGGCCTGGGCGCAAATTGAAGCGCTCCAATCCCTTTCTGATGTCTGGCGGGAGCCGGACCAGTCATCCGGGTTGATTGAACAACAGGCGCTTTTCAAAAAATTGCATGACCGAGCTTTATCAAACGGCGTTTGAAATCCAACGGTTCTGCGAAAGCCAGGCCTGGCAGTTTTGTTTCATCGGCGGCGTGGCCGTTCAACGCTGGGGCGAACCGCGTCTGACCACCGATGTGGATTTAACGCTCATCACCGGATTTGGCCGTGAGCAAGCATTTGTCGAAACCTGGCTGCGCCACTACCGGTTTCGCCCGCCCGGCTCGCTGGCGCTGGCGCTGCAACATCGCGTGCTGCTGCTGGCCAATGCGCGCGGCACGGCGGTGGACGTGGCCTTGGGCGCGATTGATTTCGAGCAGCGTTCCGTTCAGCGCAGTTCGCTTTGGGCAACGCCCGCCGGCGCGATCCGCACCTGTTCGGCGGAAGATTTGCTGGTGCATAAATGCTTTGCCGGGCGCGAGCGCGACTGGGCGGATGTGGACGGCATTCTGGCCCGGCAAAAGGGAAAATTGGATTTTAATTTGGTCCGGCGCGAACTCAAGCCGCTGCTCGACCTCCAGGAACAACCGGCCAAGCTGGACCGGCTCCAACAAAAAATTCAGGCACACGACCGTCCCTTCACCACGTTTCCGCCCGCAAAATAACCGCTGTGTCGGACCCTTTTCTTCAACGCACCCGCCCCGCCAGCAAAGTCATGGTGCTCGACCTCGGCTTTCTTGGGGACACGGTGCCTCTGCTCCCCGCGCTCTGGATGGTGCGGTCGGCGTATCCGCAGGCGGATCGGGATTGTCATTGGCTATTTTCCGTTCGGTGGTAGAGTAAAAGCATAAATGAGCTTTTGAAGCGCATCACGGTGAATCCGGCGGTGATGAGCGGACTGCCCTGCATTCGCAGCCTGCGAATCCCGGCCACGACCATTCTCGGTCTGCTGGCCGCCGGCGCGACGGAACCGGAAATTCTGGTGGACTATCCCGACCTCGAACCAGACGACCTCAAGGCGTGCCTGGCCTATGCCGCCTGGCTCACGCGGGAACGTGAACTCGAGCTTCAGCCCGCGTGACCCTCGTCGTTGACAACTGCCTGCCTTTGTCCTGGGTGGAATTTCTCCGCCGGCGCAAGGCGGACGGCGGGCGGGAGATTTTTGGCTTTGGCATTGGGTGAAAACCGATTACCTTTCTTTCAAATGAGCCAGACCATCACCGTTCGTCTCAACAAAGAGCTGGCCGCGTGGCTGGAGGAAACGGCCGAGCGGGTCGGCCTGCCGCAAAGCCAGATTGTGCGCAGCCAGTTGGAAAAAGCCAAAAACATCAGGGCGGAGAAACCGTTCATGCGGCTGGCGGGTTCCATGCGTGGTTTGCCGCGTGATTTGTCCAGCCGCAAAGGTTTTTCACGCTCATGACCGGCATCGCCGATACCGGGTTCCTGGTCGCGTTCATCAGCCGCCGCGACCACCATCATGATTGGGCGGCGGGCGTGGCGGCGCAGTTGACCGAGCCGCTTTTGACTTGCGAAGCTGTGCTGGCGGAAACCGCTTTTCAGCTGGGCAATTGCGCCCCGGTTTTTGAAATGTTGAACGAGGGTTTGATCATCCTGGCATTTGATGGCAAAGACCATTTGCCCTGCCTCGAGGCGCTGGCGGAACGCTATGCCGACCGCAAACCGGACTTGGCCGATTTGTGCCTCATCCGCATGAGTGAGTTGTTTCCCAAACATCCGGTGCTTACCGTGGACCGCGAGGATTTCCGGGTCTATCGCCGGAACAAACGCGAGGCGATTCCGCTGATTTGTCCGCCGGAATGAACCGGAAAATTACTTCCAGCCAGTCCCCGGTGGCGTCCGGCAAACCAATTCGCCCATGAAAACTCCACCAGTTGTCGTGCCTCAGCCCGCGCTTGGGAAAACCGCGCATTTTCTGGAACGCACCCGCGCCGCCAAAAAGGTAATGGTGCTGGACCTTGGCTTTCTCGGCGACACGGTGCATCTGCTCCCCGCGCTTTGGATGGTGCGGCAGGCGTATCCGCAGGCGCGGCTCCACGTCGCCGTCGCCGCCCACGTGACCTCGCTCATGGACTGCGTGCCGTGGGTGGACCAAACCTGGGGTTACATGCGGTTTCCGCGGCACGCCACGCTGCGGGAAAACTGGCAACTGATCACCGCGCTGCGCCGCGAGAAATTCGACGTGCTCATCAATCTCAACGGCTCCGACCGGTCAAGCTGGCTGACCTTTTTCAGCGGCGCCCGCGAGCGGCTGGGCCGGCTGCCGGAGAAAGGCGGCCCGCCGTTTTGGCGACAGATGTTCACGGCGCACGTGGATTATCCGTTCAAGCCGGACCCGATTTATCTCCAGCGCTGCCGCTGTCTGGAACTGGCCGGCTTTCCCGCCACGCCGCCGCATTTCCACGCCGAAATCAATCCGGCGCATCTGCGCACGGCGGAAATGTCCGCAGCCGACACCGGAAATTATTTTCACCTCAGCCCGTTCACCACGGCCGATTACAAGGAACTGGCGCCGGCCCAAACCGCCGAACTCGTCATCGCGCTGAAAAAAAAATTTCCCGATAAAAAAATCGTGTTGTCCTGCGCACCGACCGAACGCGAAAAGAAAAAAATGGCGGAGCTGCTCGCGCTGCTGCCGGAAAAACCGTGGCGCGTTTTCGCCGGCAACCTGAATTTGACGCAACTCGCCGCCGTCATCCGGCACAGCGCGACGCACTTCTGCGGCGACACCGGCACGCTGCACCTCGCCGCCATGACCGAGACGCCGACCGTCGCGTGGTTCTGGCCGAACCCCGGCTTGCAACAGTGGATCCCGGCTGGCGAGCAGTTCCAAGTCGTCGTCGGCACCCAGCCGCCGAATGCGCAATATCTCGGCGGCATCGCCACGGAAAATCTGGTCGCCGCCGTGCAAACCATTTTGAAGCCAGCGGGAGCCTGAAGGCCGCAATTGCACGAGGAGCGCACACGACTCGCGTGCGGTTTTTCGCACCCGGAAAACCCCAGCCGCAACGGTGCAGTTGGAACACTTGCCGTGAGCCGCGTGGCTGCGACGCTCCCGTCGCAGAGCGTGTCGGCGACGTCTCGTCGCCGGGGAGTGACCGACGAACCAAACGGGTGTCTGGCTTGGGGCGCGGCGGGGGCGCGGCGCCGCAGCCACGCGTCCAGCCACACCCGAAGGCGGACGCGCTCCCCAACTTGGATTTTCGGGGCGAACCGGCCTTGACCCGGCATTTTACAAAGGTAATACTCCCAGTATGACCAGCACGAAACTCGTGAGCGTAAAAGTGCCGCTGAGGATCTTCCGCGCGCTGCCCGGCGCCCACCAGGGCCGCAGCCGGTTCATCCTCTCGGCGTTGGAGGAAAAAATGCGGCGGCAGGAAGCGGAATGGCAGCCGACCACTGAACGCGGCCGGCGGCTGAAAGCGATTTTGGACCGGGGCGCGGCCGAACGCGGACCTTTGTTGTCGGATGAAGAAGTGGCCCGCGAATTGCAGGAGCGCCGCGGGAGGTTCCATTGAAGACATTTTTGGATTCGGGTGTTTTGTTGCTGGCGTGGCGAGGCCACTCGCCGGCGGCGGCGACGGCCAAGCATGTCCTGGAAGACAACTCCCGTGAGTTTGTGACCTGCGAAAATGTGCAACTGGAATTGCTGCCCAAACCCGCCTTTGAAAAACGCCGCGCGGAAACGGCCTTTTATCACGAACATTTTTCCCAGACTGTGGCGTGCGAGCCGTTCAGCGACGCGCTGGGGAAAGCGGCGATGGCGCTGGCCAAAAAACACGGCCTGGCCGCCGGCGACGCCTTGAATCTGGCGTCCGCCCTCCGGCAGGGTGCGTCCGAATTCATTACCAGCGAGCTGCCCGGCAAGCCGGTCTTCCGGGTTTCCGGAATCAAAGTCACTTCGCTCCACTCCCGGTTGCCGTCACCTTAGCGTCCCAATGCCTTGTTTTTTCAGCCAAGATGTGCGCTGCGGAAATCAGCCCGCCAAGCCGCATTGCTGGCCGCCTAACCCCGTCTTGACCCGCAGATTTCACACTCGGCGGACGGAGCGCCGCTCGGTGACCGGCTTATTGACGGGCGAACCTCCAAAACCGGTCACAGCCGGCGCTCCAGACTGTCGGCGGTTTATGCCTGGTGTGAATATGTGGGCTAACATCCGCGCCATGAATTCATGATCGCGCTTCCCATTTCCGTCTGTCTCATTGCTGGCAACGAGGCCGCCCGCATCCGCCGCGCACTCGAAAGCGTCGCCGGCTGGGCGGCGGAAATCATCGTGGTCATTAACGACGACGTCAGCGACGGCACAGACAAAATCGCCACAGAATTCGGCGCGAAAGTTTTCCGCGAGCCGTGGAAAGGGCACATCGGCCAAAAAAATTCCGCCGTCGACAAAGCCACGCAACCCTGGCTGCTGGGACTTGATGCCGATGAGGCGATTTCTCCGCCACTGGCGGAAGCCATCCGGCAGGCCGTGGCCAATCCGGACAATTACGCCGCGTTTTGTTTTCCACGCTGCACCCTGTTTTGCGGCCGCTGGATCCGCCATGGCGACTGGTATCCCGACCGTCAAACTCGACTCTGGCGGCGCGGCCAGGCCCGCTGGGGCGGCGTGGACCCGCACGACAAGCTGCTTGTCCAAGGAACCATCGGCCGCTTGGATCACGACCTCTGGCATGATAACGCCGAGACGATTGACCGGCAGATCGCCAAAATCTCCCGCTACAGCGAGGATTTTCTTCGCCACGCGCAGGCGGCGGGCGCACGCGCAGGAGCGTGGGACTTGGCGTTCCGCCCGGTCTGGCGTTTTGTCCGCTGCTATTTTTTTCGGCGCGGATTTCTCGACGGATGGCAGGGTCTCTACATCGCCTGGATGACGGCGTTTTACACCGCCACGCGCTACGCAAAAATCCGCGCGGCACAGAAAGCCGGTTGAGCCAGCATGGACGTTTCCGTCATCATCCTCACCTTCAACACTCGCGCCATGACGGCCGAGGCGGTGCGTTCCGTGCTCGCCAGCGATGCCTCGGTGCGCCGGGAAATTTTGGTGGTGGACAACGGCTCGGCCGACGGCACGGCGGAATTTTTCGCGCGGGAATTTCCCGAAATCCATTTCATCCGCTCGGAGCGAAACCTCGGTTTCGCCCGCGCCGTCAATCTCGCCGCGCGCCGGGCCGCCGGCGAATTCATCCTGCTGCTGAATTCCGACGCGCGGGTGGCGACGGATTCGCTGACCCTGGCGCGGCAATGGCTGCGCGATCATCCCGAATGCGCCGTCGCCGGCGCGCAATTGATCAACGCCGACGGTTCGCGGCAAAATTCCATCGCGAATCTGCCGACGCTCGCGACCGAGTTACTGAACAAATCCCTGCTGCGCCGGCTCTGGCCAAAAAAATTTCCTGGCAAAGAGCAGTTTTTTCCGGAGCCGATTGAAGTGGAAACGGTCGTCGGCGCGTTCATGCTTATCCGCCGATCCGTCTGGGATGCGCTCGGCGGACTGGACGAACGCTTCTTTTTCTTTCTGGAAGAAACCGATTTTTGCCGGCAGGTCCGCGCGAAAAGCTTCACGGTCATGCACCTGCCACAGGTGCGCGTCTGCCACGGCCAGGGCCAGACCGCCAAACAAGTTTCGGTGGGCGCACGCATTGAATACTGGCGCTCGCGCTACGCCTACTTCGCCAAAAATTTCGGCGGGGTGACCCGGCGGGCCTTGCGAATCGGCCTGCTGCTGCGGCTGTTCGTGGACTGGCTGGCGGCCCTGCTCCTGACGCTGGTGACGTTTGGAACGAATTCCCGCTGGACCTCGCGGCTGAAAATTTATTCCGCCCTCGTCGCCTGGCATTTGCGCGGCTGCCCCGCAACCGGCGGGTTGCCCCGATAAAATGGCAAAGAAAAAATCCATTCTGCTCATTCGTTTCAAGTCCATCGGCGACGTGGTGCTGACGCTGCCGACGGTGCAGGCCGTCCGCGAAAATTTTCCGGACGCGCACATTGCGTTCTGCACCATCCGCGACAACGCGCCGTTGCTCCAGGGTTTTCGCGAGGTGGACGAGGTGATCGCGTTCGATCGCGAGGCGCTGCGCAGCGGCAATCCGTTCCGCATCGTGCCGGTATTTCTCGGCTTGCTCGCGCGGCTGCGCCGGGGCCGGTTTTCGCTGGTGGTGGATTTGCAAGGCTACGGCGAAACCGCCTGGCTGGCGCGGCTCACCGGCGCCGCGGAGCGCTGGGGCACGATCTACAGTTCCGGCCGGCGCTGGGCCTACACGCGCCACCTGCCGCGCAACACCCAGGTTCACGCCACCGACGATCACCTGGCCCTGCTGCGCCACGGCGGGCTGCGCGTGAGCCGCATCCGCAACGGATTTTCCCTGCCGCCGGAAGCACTGGCAACTGCGAGAAAATTTTTTACGGACCACCGGCTGGATCCGGTCTGTCCGACCATGTTCATCCAGCCCTTCACCAGCATGGCGCATAAGAATTGGCCGCTGGAAAATTATCTGGCCGTGGCGCGGCATTGGCAGGCGCGCGGGGTCCAAATTATTTTCGGCGGCGGACCCGGCGACCGCGCCAGACTGGCATCGGCGGAAAAGGAAGGTTTCGCCATCTCGGCCGGCGTGCCGCTGCTGGTCACCGGCGGGTTGATGCAACTCTCCACGCTGGTGCTCGGCGGCGATACCGGGGCACTGCATCTGGCCGTGGCGCTGGGCAAACGCGTGCTGATGCTCATGCACGAGGCAACCGCCGGCAGCCCAACGCCCTTCCAACATCCGGAGTGGGTGGTCACCGCGCCGCGCCCAGTCGCCATTGCGGAAATTCCCATCGCTGCTGTGAACACCGAGGTCGCGAAAATTTTCAGCGCACCGGCCGGTAATGTTGCCGGCTGAAATCCCAGCCGAAGGTTTTTTCCAGCCACCGCAGCCGGCGATGTTTTTTCTCGCGCGCGGTCAGTTGATGATTGGGGTCGGCATGAAAAAGGCCCTCCGCCGCCGGCAGCCAGTCCTGCACGATTTGCGGATGCGTGCCGGCGAACTGACGGAGCACGCCGGGATCAATCTGGGAATAATCCACCGGCTTCAATTCGCGGTTGTTCCAGAATTTCAGGACGCTGGCGGATTTCAAATTCATCTGCGCCTCGCTCCGCACCCAGCCGTAGTGGTAAATCGTCGCTCCGCTGTGCGCCGCGCGCGGGTAGCGTGATTTTTTGTGACCGGTGACGACGTTGAAAAACAGCGCCTCGCTGGACCACGCCGGAATCGTGTTGCGAATGATGCGGACTTCGCGGCGATACCAGCCGGGCGACCACGCGAGGGTGTTTTTGTTGCCGTAAAAATGCAGGTAATCGAACGCCAGCGCCTCGACGCGCTCGTCGCGGAGATATTTTTCCATTACTGCGCGGATTTTGGGCAGATCATTTTCGTGCAGAACTTCGTCCGCTTCGAGATAAAACGCCCAGTCGCCGGTGCAGTTGAACAGCGCGATGGATTTCTGCTGGCCATAGACGAAGCCCTTCACCGAATAATCGCTGCGCAGGTTTTCGTTCCACGTCGTCGGGATGAGGCGGATTTTCGGATCGCCAATTTCACGGAGTATTTCTTCCGTGGCGTCGTCGCACGGGCCGAGCGCGATGACGAACTCGTCCACGAGGGGCAAAAGCGAGCGGATGGACGCGACGAACGGATAGCCCAGTTTCTGGCCGTTGCGTAGGAAGGTGAATCCGCTGACTTTCATTATGGTTTATAATTTGCGATTCGGGCGCAGGTCAAAAAAGGGAAAACTTCCAGAACGGGTCTAATCGCCAAGCAACTTCTTCAAATTGGCCCGGGCGGCATCTTCGCGGACGTTTTTGAAGTCCAAACCCCGCCACGCGCGTTTGGCAAAGTCAAAAAACTCGCAGAAATTGCCGACGTGCTTTTCGTGGACGAGATCGGCGCGGCGCTCGCGGCATTGCTCCGCCGCGCGGGGGTCATAATACAGGCAGTTCAGGCAGCAACGCAGATCGGCGCGGCATTGCAGGCAGGTTTCGCCCCGGCCGGGGTTGCCGTTCAACTTCCAGGGTTCGCCGCATTTATGGCAATGTCGGGTAGGGGAGCTTGGCATCAATTGATCGGGATCTTATGCCAACGGAAAAAATAACTCAATGCCGGAAGGCGAATGGCGAGATTTCGGTGACGAATTTCTCTGGGTTTGCCGGAGCAATAATGATCGCGCGGTTGGGGAAGCGCGGCCCCGGCGTGCGCGTGAGATCGGCGACAAACGCCCGATAGTTGCCCCAAGACCGGT
This sequence comes from bacterium, assembly GCA_021813325.1. Classification (GTDB taxonomy): domain Bacteria; phylum Verrucomicrobiota; class Verrucomicrobiia; order Limisphaerales; family UBA11358; genus UBA11358. The sequence goes on from JAKALA010000011.1 coordinate 53,311, forward strand.
TGCGATGCCAGCCGGTGAGGGAGGAACATCCCGCCGTTGCCGAACAAACGCTTCAATCAGCAACACTGGCGAACGGCCAAGTTTGTTTTCATTGGCGAGTTTGATGAAGTCTGCCAAGTCCCCCTTCAATCGATTTGCGCCAGAGAATGCGCTTACGCCTAAATCCGAAAAGGTTTTCTGGGAAGTGTCCATCCATTTGCTTTGCAAATCTCCAGTGGTTTGGCAAGTTGCCGTTGCTCGCCACTCCCTTTGGTCTGGCGTTTTGATGTCAACCTGACGTAACTGTATGCCGTTTTGGATTGCACCGTTTTCATGCACGAATACTACATTCATAGTAAATTCAAGTCCAACACGCCGGAAATCCGGCTGAACATCGACTATCCGCGCGAACTGAACGAACAACAACTGGCCGCCGTCACGGCTCCGCCCGGCCCCGCCCTCGTCATCGCCGGCGCCGGTTCAGGCAAAACCCGGACGCTGACCTACCGGGTGGCCTACCTGCTGGAACAAGGCATCCCGCCCGACCGGATTTTGCTGCTGACTTTCACCAACAAAGCCGCGGCCGAAATGATGCGGCGCGTGTCTGAGCTGCTCGGTCATGAACTTCGTTCCTTGTGGGGCGGCACCTTTCATTCGATTGGCGCGCGCCTTTTGCGCCTGCACGCGGAGTTGCTGGGTTACCAGCGCGACTTCACCATCCTTGATCGGGATGACGCCAAGGATTTGATTAAAGCCGGCTTGGCTGACGCCAAAATCGACAAAAAGGACAAGCACTTTCCCAAACCGGACGTGTTGAATGAAATGTTCTCGCTCGCGGCCAACACCCATCGATCCATTGCCGAATTGATCGATGGTCAATTCGGCTATTTCTCGGCCTACGCGACTGAAATTGCGGACCAGCACAAGCGATACATCGAACGCAAACGCGCCGCCAATGGGATGGACTTTGACGATTTGCTGGCCCTCTGGCTGAAGCTCATGCAGGAGCATCCCACCGTGCTGGAACACTACCAGCGCCGCTTCCAGTTCATCCTCGTGGATGAATATCAAGACACCAACAAATTGCAGGGCGATTTGATTGATTTGCTCGCCGCCCGGCACCATAACGTCACCGTGGTCGGAGATGACGCCCAAAGCATTTACGCCTGGCGCGGCGCCAATTTTGCGAACATCCTGAATTTCCCCAAACGGTATCCCGGCGCAAAGGTTTTTAAAATTGAAACCAATTACCGCAGCACGCCTGAAATCCTGAACGTGGCCAACGCCGCCATCACCGCCAATGTCAATCAGTTCGCCAAGGAATTGTCACCGGCCAGGCGTTCCGGCTTGAAACCGGCCTTGATCCCATGCCACGACGCGGGGCAACAGTCCGCCTTTATTGCCCAACGCGTGCTGGAATTGCGCGAGGAAGGTGTCAGCCTGAATCAAATCGCCGTGCTGTATCGCTCGCATTTTCATGTCCTGGAATTGCAGTTGGAATTAACCCGGCGGCAGATTCCCTTCTCGATCACCAGCGGCATCCGTTTCTTTGAACAGGCCCACATCAAGGACGCCACGGCCTATCTCAAATTCGTGGCCAACCCGAAAGATGAAGTATCCTTCAAGCGGCTGGCGCTCTTGCTGCCGGGCGTGGGAGCCAAAGGGGCGGATAAATTATTCCAGATTTTTTCTGAAAAATTAAAGGACACCGGCGCGAGCCGTCTGCCCCTGACAATGTTGCCAGACGCCGCCAACGAACCGGCAGCATCACAGACCAGTTTGGCTCCGCTCCTGCAAGCCTGCGCGAAGGCCGTGCCCAAAAAGGCCGTCACACCTTGGGCGCAATTTGTCGCCACCATCTCCCAACTGGAAGCCGACGCCACCAGGCGAAGCGCGGCCAAAATGCTGCGTCTGATCATGGATGCCGGTTACGATGATTATCTCAAGGAAACTTACGACAATTATGAGCGGCGCCTGGATGAAATCCAGCAACTGGCGGAATTTGCGTTCCAGTTTGGCACGGTTGAAGAATTTCTCACCCAACTGGCGCTGCTGACCAACGTGGAAGCCGAAGACGATCCCGGTGATGACACGGAACGCATCAAGTTGTCCACCATCCATCAGGCCAAGGGGCTGGAATTTGAGGTTGTGTTTGTCATCATGCTTTGCGACGGACTGTTTCCCTCCTCTCGTTCCACGGAAACCAACGACGGCGAGGAGGAAGAACGCCGGTTGTTCTATGTCTCGATTACCCGGGCGAAAAATGAATTGTATTTGTGCTACCCGCAAATCCGGAGCAGCTTCGGCCATTCCGGAGGCGACATTTTTCAATCGCCCTCCCGGTTTCTTTCGGAGATTCCCAAAGATTTATTAAACGAATGGAACTTGCGCTGAGTTTAGCTTCATTCACTCATCCGTCTCATGCATTATCAATTGCCCAACACGGCAGCGTCATCCATCGGCAGTGCCACCAAAAGTCAAAAGCCCCATTACGTCATTATCGTGCTGACCATGGCGGTCATGGCCTTGGAAATTTCAAGTTCGCGGGTCCACACCGGCGCGTGGGAAGTCCTGCTGCTGCTCCTGGCAACGGTGGGTTCAATCAGTGGATTGGCCGTGCAATTACCGCTCCAAAGCGTATTGTTCGCGGCTCTGCTCACCGCATCGATGGGCTGTGCCGCGCACGCTTTGAGCGTGCTCACGGGCATTCCTTTCGGCCCCATCGCATTTGGCCAAACCATCGGGTTGAAGCTGTTCAAAACCGTGCCGCTGGCCATGGGCGCGGTCTGGATCGTTTTCACCTTCAGTTCCCGCGGCGTGGCCCGGTTGATATTGCGCCCGTGGCGTCAGGTTCCGAACTACGGCTTCTGGCTGATGGGCTTGACCGCGGTGTTCACTTCGGCGCTTTTTGCGGCCCTGGAACCCTTCGGGAAACTGCGCCATTTCTGGCTGTGGCAGCATACAAAAATGCGCTTCACTTGGTTCGACGCGCCGGTTTTATACTATTTTGTGTTGAGCTTTATGGCGCTCATCATCCTGGGAATGATCTCGCCCTTCTTCATCCGCAAACAGCCGGGCGAATCAGATCGTTCGGACATCACGCCTTTGCTTGTGTGGCTGGGCGGCTTGGCGATGTTTCTCACCGCATCCATCCGCGCCGGCCAATGGAATGCGGTGATATTCGACGCGGCGTTGATGGCCAGCGTCACTTTGCCGTCTTTGCGGGGAGTGTTCTGGAAAACGGAAAAAACCGAATCGGAAAGTGCGGAGCGAACGGCCTGAAACAGCACGAACCCGGAGCGTCAGGGCGAATCCAGATTGCGCGAGACTTTAAGCCGGGCCACCCGCGGGCCGTCCATTTCTTCCACGCGCAATTCGAAATCGTTCACGCTGACAATGTCGCCGGTCTTCGGAAAACCGCCCAATTTTTCCGTCAGCCAACCGCTCGCCGTGGTGGTGTTATCGTCATGCTGGACGGAGCCGATGACCCGTTCCAGTTCATGCAAGGCCAATGTGCCGGCCGCTTCCCATGCGGTTTCGCCCAGGCGGATCAGCTCTGATTTTTCCGCATCAAACTCGTCCTGAATCTGGCCCACCAACGCTTCAATGGTATTTTCCAAGGTCAAAACACCGACCGTGCCGCCGTATTCATCCACCACCACGGCGAAGTGCAGTTTCCGGTTTAAAAAGCGTTTGAGCAATTTGTCCAACGCGGCCGTTTCCGGCACATAAATCAGCTGGCGCGCCAGCGGCAACAAATCCGCGGCGGTGCGGGCTTTGTCGCGCATGGCGTAAAGATCCTTGATGTGGATTACCCCCAGAGTCTTGTCCAAATCCCCATCGACACAAATGGGAAAGCGCGAGTAGCGCGTCTTTTCTGCAATGCTGACGCATTCAGCAATGAATGCACTGGAGCTGAAGCAAGTTATCTCATTGCGCGGTCGCATCACTTCGCGGGCTGTGCGATAACGCAAATCCAGCGCATTTAAAATCAGGTCGCGCCGGTCAACAGAACCTTTTGCCGACGCCAGCACCACCCGCAACTCATCTTCTGAATAGGTATGCTCATCCTCTGAAACCACCTCGAATCCCGCGCGGCGCAATAGCCAGTTGGAAGCCGAGTTCAGAATAACAACGAAGGGATAGGACAGCCGGTAAAACCACAACAGCGGATACGCCACCCACAGGGCGGTGGGCAATGTCCTTTGGATGGCGAGCAGCTTGGGCGCCTGTTCCCCCGTGGTGATGTGTAAAAAAGTAATCGCCGAGATGCCAATAATGAAGGCCAACACGTGCTGCAGTTCCAGTGACTCCAAACGCAGCCAGTTAAATATCGGGTCCAGCAGCGCCATAAATACCGGCTCCCCGATCCATCCCAAACCCAGGCTGGCCAGCGTAATGCCCAACTGACAGGCGCTGAGATAGGCGTTCAAATTTTGGACGATATGTTGGGTCAGACGCGCCCCGCGCCGACCTTTCTCCACCAGCGCGTTGAGTTGTGTTTCACGAATGCGCACCAAGGCAAATTCGGCCGCCACAAAAAATCCGTTGATCGCCACCAACACCAAGACAGCGACAATCTTTAAGGCTGCGATAATGGCAGCATCCCAGCTCATAATTTTACCTCGCCAAACATGAGCTTCAAAATATCTTCCAGCGAAACCACGCCCACTTCGCGCCCGTCCCGCGCCAGGACAATGGCCAGGCGCTGCCCCGAACGTTGCAATTGGCGCAACGCGATTTCCAGATGCGCATCGTCGGGAAGGAACAAGGCGGGTAAAAGAAATTCCCCGGCCGTTTGCCGCAGATCCAAATCTTCCTGGAACAGCAGCACGGTCGTGTCCAGCAACCCGGCGATCCGGCGTTTGCCGTCCCGCTCTTCCCATACCGGCAGCCGGGTCAAATTCTTGTCGCGCGCCAGTTGAAAGGCCGCCGCCAGCGGCGTCTGCTTTTCCACCGAGCAAAGGCTGCCGAGAGGCACGCTGATTTTAGCGACTGTGAAATTTTGCAGGTCGAGCACGCGATTGACCATGACATGTTCCTCGCTGGTCAGCGCCTGGGCGGCTTCCGCCATGACCGCGCGCATTTCCTCGCGGTTGCCGAACAGCCGGCCGGTAAAGGCTTTTGAACCGCGCCAATGCAGGACGATTTGCGAGATGCTCTCCACCACAAACACCAGGGGACGCAGCGCCAGATAAGCCAGCCGCACCACGCTGGCGGCGGCGAGGCAAAGCCGGTTGGGATACGCCCGAAACAGCATTTTGGGCAGCAGATCAAAGAACGCGTAAAACGTGAAAACGACCACGGCAAACGCGCTCACGATCCAGCCTGCCTGCCCGGAAAACCGGTCGTGCAATTTAACCAAAACCCAGCCCAAAATTAAAAAGTTGACCAGCGTATTCCCGACGAGAATTGTCCACAAAAAGCGCTCCGGCCTTTCCAAAAAAAGTTGCAACTGGCGCGCTTGGGCGTTGCCGCCGCGGGCCAGCCGGCGAATCCGCAGCCGGTTCAACCCGAACACGCCGGCTTCCATGCCCGACAGCAAAAACGACAACAGCAGGCAGAGGCCTAACGCAAAGAATGTCGGCAGTGATCCCATCATTTGATTTGTTGCACCAACAGTTCGCGCACGCGCCGGTCATCGACCACTTGGGCGGTGAGTTTCAAACCGGCGAAAACGGAGGCTTCACCCGTCTGGGGCACCACGCCCAGCAGATGCGTCAAAAGTCCGCCCATCGTTTCGACCGCTTCCACCACGGGCAGCGCGGGAAATTCGCGGCGAAAATCGTCCAGCCGCATGGTGCCATTCACCCGCCATTGGCCGGCGCCGACTTTCTCCAGCACAAACCGCTGCGGCGCGGTCGCCATGCGAATTTTTCCAACGATGCCGCCGAGAATATCTTCCATGGTCACCAGCCCGGCGGCTCCGCCAAACTCGTCGAGCACAATGGCCAATCCGCGCTGTTGCTTTTGCAGGGCGCGGAACAACTGCAACAAATTCATGGATTCGGGAACGAACGACGGAAATTCAATCACCTCGGAGAGGTCGGCTTTGGGGTCCAGCAACAGGGCGCGCGTGTTTAAAATACCGACGATGGTATCGGGCGTTTCGTCGTAAATCGGCAACCGGCGGTGCCTGAATTTGCGCGCCGCCACCAGCATTTCCTCCACGGTCAATTCGTCGGAAATGCTTTCCATTCCAGCCCGCGGGCGCATGACATCCCGCGCCGTGCGGCGGTCGAGGTTGATAATTTGCAGGATGATTTCGCGCTCCGACTCTTCCAGCGTGCCCTGTTGCCAGGCCAGTTCCAGCAGTTCCTGATATTCCGCTTCGGTGACGGCGGCGGGCGGCGCGGCCTTGGCGGCCGCCTGTTTGAGAATGGCCGCATTGGTCCATTGTGCGGCCCGGTAAAACGGCTTGGTGAGCCGCCGAAAGGTCAGCAGCGGCCAGGCCACCCGCAGCGACCAATATTCCGGCCGCCGCACGGCGAGTGTTTTGGGCAGCACTTCGCCGATCAACAAAACCACGGCGGCCAGTGCCAGCATCGTCAGCCCAAAGCCCCAGCGTTCGTCAAAGACCAGGCGGAGCGCCACCGCCAGAATGGCCGCGTTGGCAAAGGTGTTGCCCAGCGCCAGCGTGGCCTGTAAATCCTGCGGACGCTGCAACAGATCGGAGACAATTTTGCCGCCGCGGGATTTGCGTTCGGACAAGTGGGCCACCTGCCATTTGCTCAGGGAAAACAGCGCCGTTTCCGCCAGCGCGAAGAAGAAACTCGCGCCCGCGAAAATCAAGATCGCCGTCACCATCGCCGCTTCCATGCGGCAAGATTAGGTCAATTTTCCAATTCGGAAAAGCCGAATCGCTTGGCGGCGGGGACAGATTATTGGCGGCGACCGGCGCGGCGCGATGAAGATTTGCCGGGGCCGGCCAGCTTGCGCCGCGCCCTGGCCAGTTCCTGCTGCAATGGGTCCCGGTCTTCGCGGTGGCGCTGCAATTCGCGGGCATGCCGCGCAATTCGAGCTGGGTGACGACATACCGCGACAAAACACGCAACGCCTGCTTTTGGGTTTCCTTCAGCGCCCGCGGAAAGGAATCAAGCACGCACAGGGTTCCCAAGGCATGACCGCAGGGCGAAAGTTTGCAACCTCCGATAAAACCGGAGGCTTGAGATAGCGTTAGCCGCTCAAAGCGGCATCAGCGTCAGTTGATCCAGGCGCTGATCTTCCTTCTCTTGTTCCTGGATGTAACGACGCACCGCGACTTCGTCCCGTCCCACCGTGGCCACCCAATATCCGCCTACCTAGGGTATCTATGCGCACCGGAAACTTTGCGAGTGGGCTGGCGTTGATCCGGCGTCCCTGCCACGAAGCGGCTGTCCTCAAAGCCCTAATAATGCCAGCCTGACACCAACCAAGCACCCCATCGGCTACGACAAAATGACGCACGCCGAACTTTGCCGGTGGGTTGGAGTGACCCCACGCCAATTACGAAACCGAAAAAAAAGCTGCCACCGCCGTGACCAACGCGCAGTATGCTGCGCGCTCGTCACGAGCGGTATTTTGGCTGCGCCGAAAAGTCGGCAGGCTTTCCACCGGCGGCGCGGCAGCGGACGTTGCGCTTGCTCCACTTTCCGCCCGCCGCCCCGCCGCCCGAAACCCTCCACGAGATAACTTTTGACCAGTTCACGGCTTTGAGTAAAATTACTCATTACATTGAGTAAATTGTATGAAGCGGCAAATTCTGCATGATGAACTGCTGAAACGGCTGAAGGAAAAGCGCCGTTTTCTGCAAGTGCTGGCCGGCCCGCGTCAGGTGGGCAAAACCACTTTGGCGCGGCAAGTCATGCAGGCGTCAAAATTGCCCGCCCACTACGCCTCGGCGGATGAACCGAGCTTGCGCGACCGCACTTGGATTGAGCAGCAATGGGATCTGGCACGGCTCAAGGCAAATGAAGGCAAGGCTGGCGCATTGCTGGTGCTGGACGAGGTGCAAAAGGTCTCCGACTGGTCGAATTTGGTGAAATTGCTTTGGGATGCCGACACCCATGCGGGTGTGCCGCTTAAAGTTGTCCTGCTGGGATCTGCGCCGCTCCTGATTCAGAGCGGCCTGACGGAAAGCCTTGCCGGACGATTCGAGTTGATTCCAGTGCCACACTGGTCATTCGCTGAAATGCGGGAAGCCTTCGGCTGGAATCTGGAGCAATACATTTTCTACGGCGCGTATCCCGGTTCTGCCGAATTGATTGCCAGTCCCGAACGCTGGCGGCGTTACGTCACGGATTCACTGATTGAAACCACCATTTCCCGCGACATTTTACTGATGACGCGCGTGGACAAGCCCGCGTTGCTGCGCCGCCTCTTTCATCTGGGCTGCGCCTATTCGGGCCAGATTCTTTCATATCAAAAAATGCTCGGCCAACTGACGGACGCCGGCAACACCGTCACGCTCGCGCACTACTTGGACTTGCTGCAAGGCGCGGGCATGGTCGCGGGCCTTTCCAAATATGCCCACGGCCTGGTTCGCCAGCGCGGATCAAGTCCAAAGCTCCAAGTCCTCAACACCGCCTTGATGACCGCGCAGGACAGCCGGACGATGGCCGAAGCGCGGCGCGACGGCAACCATTGGGGACGGCTGGTAGAATCCTGCGTCGGCGCGCACCTGCTCAACACCACTTTTAGCAGCGACATCGAAGTGACGTATTGGCGGGAACGCAATCAGGAAGTGGATTTTATTTTGCGCCAAGGCAAAACGGCCACGGCTATTGAGGTGAAAAGTGGTCGCCGATCCGAATCGTTGCCGGGCATGGAGGCGTTTGCCAAACAATTCAAACCGAAGCGCAAACTGTTGGTGGGCGGACAGGGGATGGCGTTGGAAGAATTTCTCACGAAACCAGCCAGTCATTGGGTGCAATGATTTTTGGCAGGCCGAACAAGCGCATGGGGAATTTTATCCGCCGCGACAAAATCGGGAGTATGTAGATAACGCAAATTGGGGTTGAAATTTTAGTCCCGACCCACGCATTGGTTATATGTCAGTCGCCTGCCTTCGGTGCGTTTGACCGCTTCGACAACGCGCTACTCGCCGGCCGCGACGCGATACACTTCGATCACTGCGGCCGCCGTGGGACTGCGGAACAAATCCGCCCCCACGATGAATCGCGAGTAATCATCCATGAAGGCGATGAGATACGCGTAACGGCCGCCGAGCCGGAAGGTAAAGATGTCCGTCTGCCACATCTGATTGGGTGTGGCCCGTTCGAAGAACCGGGGCCGAACCATGTTCCGCTGCTTGCGGGGCGGATGATCCGGCATCAGGTCGCCGTCATGCAACCGCTGGCGCACCGTCTCCGGACTGGCCGGCAGCATGAACCAACGGCGCAACACCTGACTGATGCGTTTGATGCCGAACGTGGGGTTTTGCGGTTTGAGTTCGACGATCTGTTCGGTGATCGCCGCCGGGAGCTTGGCCGGACGTTTGGCCGAGGTCGGCGGCAAATGGATCTGGCCGGAGGTCTCGCCATCGCGCAAACCCGATCTGGCCAGACGGCTTTGGACTTTGGGCTTTCATTGGAACCATCGCCGTCATGTCTGGCAACATCCCCGCGGCTCGTTCGACCCGTTGGGCAGTCACCCCCAAGACCCGCGCGCCAAGTATGACGCCTTCTTCCCAGCCGATGTTTTGCCCGCTTGAACCAATGAAAATCAATTTCTAATCCGCGCGGGCACGGTCAGTCAAAGCTGGCAGGATAGCCGATAATTAAACCAATTTACCCCGAATAGTCTTTAGTTTTTCCACCCATTCGCTAATTTCATTCACTGGAAATCAATGCTTCAGACCGTGCCCATCCGTGGCCCATTAACTGAATGAAATCCGTCACCGAATTTAAGGCTCGCGCCGCTGAAAAGACCGGCGATCTGCGATTGCGCCAGTTCATTCGCACGGCGCTGCGCGGATACGAAGTGGCGCGGGACAAACGCAAAGACGCCTTCCAAAGCTGGGAATCCGCCCGGCAAGCGGCGGCGGAAACCAAATGGCAGGCCATCCATCACCTCGATGAACATCTCGTTGCGTTGACCACCAAACTGGAAGCGCGGGGCACCAAAGTCCATTGGGCCAGCACCGGTAATCAAGCCCGCGAGATCATCGCGCAAATTCTCCGCGACAAAAAGGCGCGTTCGATCATCAAATCGAAGTCCATGACTTCGGAGGAAATTCATCTGAACCATGCGTTGGAAGCCGAAGGATTTCAGGTGGTGGAATCCGATCTCGGCGAATTCATCGTGCAACTTCGCCATGAAGCGCCGTATCACATTGTTTTTCCGTCGATGCATCTGACGCGCGACGAAATCCGCGATTTGTTTCAAAAGGAATTGGGCGACGCGCCGTCGAACACCCCGGAAGACCTGACCATGGTGGCCCGTCGCGTCATGCGGCAAAAATACCTTCAAGCGGATGTCGGATTCACCGGCGCCAATTTTGCCATTGCCGAAACCGGGATGATTTCCATCACCGAAAACGAGGGCAACTCACGGCTGACGGCCGCGCTGCCTAAAACCATGGTCACGCTTATTGGCATCGAAAAAGTGCTGCCGCGCTTTGCCGACCTGGCGCTTTTTTTGCCGATGCTCGCGACGGCCGGCGCCGGCCAGCCAATGACGTGCTACAACACCATGTATTCGGGTCCGCGCCAGCCCGGCGAGGCGGACGGCCCGGAGGAATGGCATGTGGTTTTCCTCGACAACCGCCGCACCGAACTCCTGGCCGATGCGGAACAGCGCGATGCGCTGCACTGTATCCGCTGTGGCGCGTGTCTGAATGTTTGTCCGGTTTTTCGCAACGTAGGCGGGCACACGTATGGCACCACTTACAGCGGCCCGGTCGGTTCGGTCATCACGCCGCATTTACGCGGTTTGCAGGATTGGAAGCATCTTTCCAACGCCAGTTCACTCTGCGGCGCCTGCACCGAAGCCTGCCCGGTGAAAATTGATTTGCACCATCATCTGCTGCAAAACCGGCGGAATGCTTCCGCTGGCCAACCAGCGTTCTTCGAACGACTCGCGTATAGAATATTTGCCATCGTGGCGAATGATCCCAAGCTCTGGTGGCTGGCCAAAAAAATGGGCTGGCTAGCGCAACCATTGCACAACTTTGTCGAACGTTCGCCGCTGGACCCGGCCAGGGCCTGGACGCAAAGCCGCGAACTGCCGCAAATTCAGCCGGAAACTTTCAAAGATTGGTGGAGGAACCGCAAATGAGCGAACGCGAAAATATTTTGCGCCGCATCCACGAGGCTTTGCAATGCAGCGCTCCCCTGCCCGGTTCACACGCTGGTCCCGGCGAACACATGCCAGTGGAGCCGCCCACCAATCATGCGCGGGAATGGTTGCCGTCGGTTGGTTCCAGCATTGCAGAACAGATGGATTTGTTCGCCAAATACTGTGCTGATCTGAAGACTGATTTTCATTTGTTGAACCAACGGGAGGAATTGAAAGCGGCCTTGATCAAATTACGCGATGCCGAAAAATGGCAGCGAGCTGCCAGCCACAGCGGCGAACTTACCGACTTCGCCTGTAAAGCCCTTGGTCTGCCAACGCTGCTGACTGATCGCGGCTACGATGTGCGGGCGTTGGAAAAATGCGACGTCGGCATCACGGAATGTGACGCGCTGGTTGCCCAGACTGGTGGGGTGGTCGTGACGAGCCGCAGCGCGGGCGGACGCGCATTAACCGTTTTACCACCCCATCACGTCGTCATCGCCCGGCGCAAACAATTGGTGGCGGATCTACCGTCGGTCTTTGAACTATTACAGCAGACATACGCGCCGAATTTTCCCAGCATGATTTCGTTTATCACCGGGCCAAGCCGCACCGGCGATATTGAGCGCATTCTTGTCCTCGGCGCACACGGACCGAAAAAGTTGACGATTTTCTGCGTTTAATCACCCTGCCAAACTTGGTTTCGCGCTTTGAATCTCCCAAGTCGCGGGGTAAAATCCAGATAATGAAAGGCAGAATCCTCCTATCCTTGATCTTTGTGGCAACGTTTGCGTTGTCGCGAATTCCGGGTTTGCTGCCATCAAATTTCAGCGCTGCGTATGCGTTCGTTTTTTGCGCTGGAGTATTTTTTCGCGGTTCCATGGCATGGTGGCTGCCTCTGGGCACCATGCTGGTGACTGACCTTGGCCTGAATTTTTTTTATCAGTCCAAGGGATACGTGGTATGGGACGGGCCCGACTTGGCGAACCTTGCTTTTAATTATGCTGCTTACGCAGTTTTGATTGGACTGGGACAGATATTCAAATCTCAAAAATCCATCATCAAACTAATTGGCGGTGGTCTGCTGGGCGCCATTTTGTTTTACCTGATCACAAACACCGCCTCCTGGTTTTTCAACCCGTTCCACAATCCGGAATACACCAAAACCATTGCTGGCTGGATCATAGCGCTGACCAAAGGCACCGGCGGCTACCCCAGCACGTTGGAGTTTTTTCGCAATACCCTGCTGGGAAGCGGATTGTTTACCGCGTTTTTTGTGGCCGCCGCAAAGTTGACCGCCGAATCGCCGGCCGATAAAACTGCCGGGGCAACCCGACCGGAGGCTGAAGTAGAACCCGAAGCTGAACCCGAGGAGGCCAAGGCATGAAAATTGGAGTGATTTCCGACACGCACGGTTTTCTGGATCCGCGGGTGGAAAAGATTTTCACGGGCGTGGACCACATTTTGCACGCCGGCGACATCGGCTACGCCTCGCTGATTTTGGAACTCCAATTTATCGCCCCGGTTACGGCCGTCATTGGAAATTGCGACAGCGACATGGATTATCGCTCGACTGAGATCATTGAACTGGCCAAGAAGAAGTTTCTGGTTCATCACATCATCAATCCGTTTGCCCTGTCCGAAACCGCGAAAACAGCCATCACCAAAGCAAAACCGAATGTTGTGGTATTTGGACATACGCACAAGAAATATTCGGAAACCATCGATGGCGTCCTGTATTTCAATCCCGGTTATTCCGGCAAACCCAAGTTTGGAGCGGAGCGGAGCGTTGCCATCCTGCACTGCGATGAATCGGGCATGCGGGCGGAATACATTTCGCTCTGAGCTTATTCCCCAGCCACACACTGCCACCGCGTGTCACAACCGCCTACCCCGAATGTTTACGGCGTTGGAAACCGCGAAAACGGATCGTATTTGGCCGAAGAAATGTTCATCGTTCGGCCTGCCGGCTTTACCCGCCAACCACCCTTCCCGCCTCGACAATTCGTGATTTCTTTTTAGATTGAAAGGAATGTCGTTGCCACCAAAACCATTGACCATTGCCGGACGAGTTTTTCAATCGCGGCTCATTCTCGGAACCGGAAAATTCCCGTCGCCGGAAACGATGCGCGATGCGCTCGCCGCCAGCGGCACTGAAATGGTCACCGTGGCTCTGCGCCGCGCGGATTTGTCCGGGAAAAAAGATCCTTTCGCGAACATCCTCGAATTCATTGATCCGCAAAAATATTTGCTGCTGCCCAATACCAGCGGCGCCATGAATGCCGGGGAAGCCGTGCGCCTCGCGCGCCTGGCCGTTGCCGCCGGCTTGCCCAAGTGGGTGAAGCTGGAAATTCACCCGGACCCGCGCTATCTGCTGCCCGACCCGATCGAAACTTTCAATGCCGCCGAAATGTTGGTCAAGGAAGGCTTCACCGTGCTGCCCTACATCAATGCCGACCCGGTGCTCGCCAAACGTCTGCAGGAAGTGGGCTGTGCCACGGTCATGCCACTTGGCGCTCCGATCGGCTCCAACCGCGGCATCCAAACCCGCGATCAAATCAGAATCATCATCGAACAGGCCACCGTTCCGGTCGTGGTGGATGCCGGCATTGGCGCGCCCAGCCACGCGGCGGAAGCGATGGAAATGGGCGCCGACGCCGTTTTGGTCAACACAGCGATCGCCGTGGCCAATGACGCGAATCGAATGGGCGAAGCCTTCAAGCAAGCCGTGGAAGCCGGACGCGCGGCGTTTGAAATCGGCCTCGGCGCTCAAAGCGATGAGGCCGTGGCCACCAGCCCGCTGACCGGGTTTTTAAACTAAAATGAACTCAGCAAAACTTTCCGCCAATCGTGCCCGGCAAATTCTTGCCGCCGCCGGCAAAGCCCGCATTCTGGTCGTCGGCGACGTGATGCTCGACCAGTTTATTTGGGGCGGCGTCTCGCGCATCTCGCCGGAAGCACCGGTGCCGGTGGTTGATTTTCTCCGGGAAAGTTTCATGCCCGGCGGCGCGGCCAACGTCTCGCGCAATCTGGCCGACCTGCAAGTGCCGACGGAAATTTTTGGCGCAACCGGCAACGACGAAGCGGCCAGGAAACTGCAGCAATTATTGGCCGGACAAAACATCGGTTGCGCCGGCTTGATCAAAAACGCTTCCCGGCACACGAGCATCAAAACCCGCATTGTGGCGCATCAGCAGCAAGTCGTGCGGGTCGATCGCGAAACGCGGGCGCATCTTGACAGCCAAACCACCAAACGCCTTTTGTCGGTCATCAAATCCAAACTTGACCAGACGGATGCGGTCATCGTTGGCGATTACGGCAAAGGCGTGGTCACACAAGGTTTGCTGGATGAGCTTAAATTGCTCTGTCGCGAGCGCGGTATCTGGCTCAGTCTTGATCCAAAGCCCATTCACCACTTGAACCTTGGCAATCTTTCGCTCATTACCCCCAATCGCAAAGAAGCGTTTGAACTGGCTGATTTTCCGGATGACACCAGGAATGAAAATCCCTTGGCTGATAAAAACCTCCAACTGGTTGCCGAAAAATTGCTGGCCGAATTACGCCCCGCAGCCTTGCTGATCACCCTCGGCGAACTGGGCATGCTCCTGTGCCAGCGCGGTCAAAAGCCGTTTCACATTCCGACCGTCGCCCAGGAGGTATTCGATGTCTCCGGCGCCGGCGACACCGTCATTGCCACGTTTACCCTGGCTATCGCCGCCGGGGCGTCACCGGGTGAAGCGGCGATCCTCTCCAATCACGCCGCCGGCATTGTCGTCGGCAAAGTCGGCACGGCGACCACCACGCCGGAAGAATTGATCAAAAGCTTTCAACGCCGTTGAATGTGAATGTTTCCAGCGAATTAATCATGATCAAAAAAGTCTCCACAGGGATGATCCGCGCCATGAAAGCGTGTGGCGAAAAGATTGCCGCCCTGACCGCGTATGATTATCCCATGGCCAAAATGCTGGATGAAGCCGGCATTCCCCTGCTCTTGGTGGGCGATTCCGTCGGGATGGTGGTGCTGGGTTATCCGGATACGACCCACGTCACGATGGCGGAAATGGAGCACCATGTCGCCGCGGCGGCTCGCGCCAAACCCAACGCCCTGCTCGGCGGCGATCTGCCGTTCAAGAGTTATGAGACCGTTGACGCCGCCGTCAGCAACGCCAAACGTCTCGTCGCCGCCGGAGCGGAATTTGTGAAGGCGGAAGGCGGGCGCGAAGTATTGCCGCAGGTGAAAGCCATTATTGCGGCCGGCATTCCATTTTGCGGTCATCTGGGCATGTTGCCCCAGCATGTGCTGGAAGAGGGCGGCTATCACATCAAAGGCAAAGTTGAAGCCGAGCATCAGCGATTGCTGGATGATGCAAAGCTTTTGGCCGAGGCCGGCGCTTTTGCCATCGTGCTGGAATTGGTGACTCCGCCCGTGGCCAGGGAAATTTCGCAGGCGCTTCAAATCCCGACCATCGGCATCGGCAGCGGCCAGGACTGCGACGGTCAGATCTTGGTGACGCACGATCTGGTTGGCGGATTTCCCTGGTTCACGCCCCGATTTGTCAAACCTAGGGCGCACATCGCAGGCAACATCAAATCCGTGGTCGGAGAATGGAAAAATGCCCTGCAAACGCCACCGACGACCGCTTGATTGGCCGGAAACTTTCCGGTCCATGCAGGTGTTGAATTTGAAATGAAGTTTTTCGCCATTCTCCTGTTTTGCGCCCTGGCCATCACTGGTTGCACGACGCGCGCTCGCTCGCAACGCATGGCGCAAAACGCTTATCTGGCCGGTCAAAACGCGGCGCTGCGCCAGGAACTGGCGGCCCAATCCAACGGCGTCACGATCATCGGCCCGGTGCAAAACCAGCAGATTCCCTGGGTAGCCGGTTTGACGCTGACGCAAGCCATCGCCACGGCAAATTATCTGGGCGCGCAGGATCCCAAACAAATCATCATTACCCGCCGGGGCGAAAGCGCGGTGCTGGCGCCCGACGCGCTGATCAACGGGGCGGTGATTACCCTGGAGCCTGGTGACGTGATCGAGCTTCAGCAGTAGGATTTTCTTCAACCCGAACTCTGAAGTTGGGGAGCGGAGGCCGCTGGCCTGCGGTGTTTGGCGGGCCGCCAAACACGGCGTCCAACCATTTCTTTACCGAACGAAACGGGGAAATATTGGTTCAACAAGGATTTCGGCGGGCTGCCGAAAACCACACGCGAGCCGCGTGTGGTCTCCATTCCAACTTCGTTTTTTGGGTTCAACCGCCCGGGCTCCAAAAATTTCCCCGGATTTATTTTCACATGGACAGCCAGTGTCCATGGTCGTGTGTCAGGCTGTCGTCAAAAGAAAGGCTAAATATGACGACCACCCAACAACTCGAACTTGGTTTCAACGGAACTCAATCCCGTATTTTCGGACGCCGCCGCGAAGTGCGCGTGGCCCGGGCCAAATGGTGGTTTGCGCAAATGCGCGAAGCGGTGGAAAACGCGATGGCCTGGCAAAACGCCGCGTCCGCCCGGCCCGAACAAATCTGGATGCCCGGCACAGGCCACCAGATCAAGATATAATCTTGCCAAGCCCGCGCCGCCGCGCGGCCCGTTCAGCGCCGGTTATCCGTCCACAACCGGATAGCCGGCGCAGACAAATTCGCGGATGGCGCTGATTTCTTCTTGGCCGTGAACGCTGTGTTCTTTGGGGTATTCGCGCCAGGTGATGTTCAGGCCGGCCGACTTCAACCGTTGGATTTGATCCCGCGTGTCGGCAAAGGGCAGGAGCGGATCAAAATAGCCGTGCGTCACCAGCAGCCTTTGCGACCTGGCAACCGACGTGAGGTTTGAGAGCAACTTTTCCAGTTCAAACACCCAGCCGCTGATGCCCACAATGCCCGCCAGCCGGTGGGGATAATGCAATCCCGTCTCCAGCGACATCAGGCAGCCCTGCGAAAATCCGCCGAGCGTGATTTGGTCGGCCGGAAAATTTTTGGCCCGCAAATCGTCAAGCAGTTCGAACAACAGTTGACGACTGCGATGGATGCCCGGAACACTGTCGCCGGGAAAGTCAAACCACGAATAGCCGCCGTAGTATTCGTCCGGCGCGTTGAGGAGCAGATAATTCATCCAGGGCAGCCGGAGCGCGCCGGGAAACCAGCGCCAGCCTTCCAGGCTGTCGCCCAGGCCATGAAGCAAAACAAACAGCCGGCGAGAGTTCGGATCGGCGGCGGGGATCAATTCTCCGTGAAGCATGAAAGTTATCGAAGGGCGCCCGGTTGCGACTGTAGGAGGGCGCGCATGACGTAAATCAACGCCTTGACCGTCAGTTCAATAAACAGAAACGGCTTGGCGATAAAATCATTTCCACCGGCCATGGTCGAATTGGTGCGGCTTTCAAAATCATTCAAGCTGGTGACAAACACGACGGGCGTTTGTTTCAGGTGGGGAAAAGCGCGCAGCTTGGCACAAAGTTCAAAGCCGGTCATATCCGGCATGTCCACGTCCAGAAAGACGATGTCGAAGTCGTTTTCGGCCAGCAATTCCAGCGCCTGGTTGGGATCCTCCACATTGATGGATTTGAGCTTGGCCTTTTCCAACGCATAGACAATGGCCCGCCGTGAAATGGCCTCGTCATCAACCACCAAAATTTTCGAAGCCAGCATTTCCGGTTTATCCGGCTGGGTTCCGCGCTCAAAGAGAACCGCCAGAAAATCCACCGCTGAGGCCACCGTGCGAATGGTGGAAGCATTGATATTCTTGGGTTTTTCGTGGATTTCCTTGAGCAAAGCCTCCAGAGCCGACGCCAGATGAGCAATGCGTCCGCCTCCGGCGAGGCTGGCGTTGCTGTGCAGCACATGAACCCGGCGATACAGTTCATGAACTTGCTTGATCCGGTCTTCCGGGGTGGCGGCCTTGATCAATTCCTTCAGGCCAAGCCGCAGATAATACAGCGTATTGGGCAGAGCCTCGACGAAATTTTTTCTAATCTCCGACTGCGAGTTGCGATCGGTGCAGGCAGCCGCCTCGACGTTTTTTGCATTCGCCGTGCCGGTTTGTGACGTTGGCGGCGAAGTTATCGCGCCACTGTCACCGATGGTTTGGCGCACCACGTTCATGAAATCCTGAGGTGAGCAATTGGCCTTGGAAAGACACTTGTTGGCGCCGGCACGCCAAGCTTCCTGAATCAGGTTCGTCAAATAGGTGTTGGAAAAAACAATCACCGGAATCTTGGCAAATTCCTCTTCGCCGCGCATGGAGCGGATGACCTCCACGCCGGAAATGGTCGGCAGCATCAGGTCCAAAATCACCAAGTCCGGCTTGAACGTGCCCAGGAGTTTCAATCCCGCCTCGCCATCGGACGCCACCTCGGCCTGATAGCCATCCACCGCAAGTTTGTTGCGGTAAACGTTGGCCACGATCGGGTCGTCTTCAATAAGCAGGATTTTTTTCATGCGGCATTCAAATTGGCAATAACTTCGGCAAGGTCCGGCCGCGCTTTCAAATAGTCCCGGACCCGCTCCAATTCGCGGGCGGCATTGTCACAAATCGGCCCGGCCCCCGTCAATGACCCGGATGCGCCGAGTTTTTCCAGTTCGCGCAGTTTCGGCACCAGCAGATTCATTCCGAGGGTCGCGCTGGCCCCGGCACAACTGTGTGCCACGCGCCGCACTTGATCCGCATTCCCGTCGCGGATGGCCTCCCGCATCTGGCCAAATTGCTTCAAGGTCTGCTTGAAATACATGTCCACCAATTCGCGCAAATTATCCAGGTTGCCATCGGTCAATTCCCGCATCCGGTCCATATCTACCGGACATTCTTCCACGGCGGGCGCGGGCACCGGCGCGGGCGGCAAATCAGCTTTCACCCCCAGCTTTCCTCCCCATTTTTCAATCATGTCCCGAACGTCTTTGGGTCGGACCGGTTTGGATAAATAGTCATCCATTCCCGCGCCAATGCATTTCTCCCGGTCGCCTTGCATCGCGTGCGCCGTCATGGCGATGACAATGATGCGCGATTGGAAATTGGGATGGCCGCCGTCGGCCTGTAGTTTGCGGATTTCCCGGGTGGCTTCCAATCCATCCATCTCGGGCATCATGACATCCATAAATACCAAATCCATCGGCTCACGTTGAATGGCCGCCAACGCCTCGCGGCCATTGCCAGCCACGACTGGCTGGTAACCCATGAGTTGAATGATGCGCACGGCCACCTTTTGGTTGATGGCGTTGTCATCCACCAGCAGGATGCGCAACGGCATGCGAACGCTCAACGGCACCTCGGTTTTCGGTGGTTCCACGGGGCGGGCCGGGGTTTTGCGGCTGGTCAGGGAACGTTCCAGCACGGCGCATAATTGCGCGGGTTTTACGGGCTTGGAAACGTAATGGGCGAAAACCACATGAGCATCCTCGGCTCCATTGGCCTGCTTGCCCATGGTCACAAGAAACACCACGGGCATCATGGCCGCAGCGGGAAATTTTTGAATTTCCGCCGCCACGGAGGCGCCGTCCGAGCCGGGCAGTTGAGCGTCGATCAAAGCCAGGTCAAACGCCTCGCCCTTGCGGAACAATTCCCGGACCTGCGCGGGACTTTCCACCGCCGTGGGCTGCATTCCCCAGCGCCGGCACTGGTCGGTTAATTGGGCGCGCACCTCGGCGTTATCCTCCAAAATCAGGATCTTTAGATCAGCCAGCCGGGGCTGGTGTTGGGCATGGGGCGGCGGACAGGAACCTTCCGGAACCGTTGAACTGATGGTGAAATGAAACGTCGCCCCCTCGCCGGGAACACTCTCAGCCCACATGCGTCCGCCCATCAATTCCACCAGGCGGCGGCTGATGGCCAGTCCCAAACCCGTGCCGCCATATTTGCGGGCAGTGGAAACCTCCCCCTGGGCGAACGGACGAAACAACCGCGCCAGTTGCTCGGGTTGAATGCCGATGCCCGAATCGCGCACCGCGAAATGCAGGCGCATGGCCTGCGGATTGCCCATTTCCGACGCGGTTGGCGCGATCTTCTCGACGTTGATAAAAATGCCGCCCCGCTCGGTGAACTTGCTCGCATTGCCGATCAAATTCACCAGCACCTGGCGCAACCGCTGGCTGTCGCCTTCGACCATCGCCGGAATCACATCCGCCACTTCATAGGCAAGCTCCAGCTTCTTCTCGAACGTTTTCGCCGATAAAAGATCCAGCGACTCTTCCAGGCAAACCCTGAGGTCAAAGGGCCGGTGCTCCAACTCCATTTTCCCGGCTTCAATTTTGGAGAAATCCATAATGTCAT
>JAKALA010000012.1 GCA_021813325.1 bacterium
CGGTCCAGACACCTACGGGTGGCAGCAGTCGAGAATTTTTCTCAATGGGCGAAAGCCTGAAGGAGCGACGCCGCGTGGGGGATGAATGGCTTCGGCCCGTAAACCCCTGTCATTTGCGAACAAGTTGATTCACCTAATACGTGAAGCATTGATTGTAGCGAAAGAGGAAGGGACGGCTAACTCTGTGCCAGCAGCCGCGGTAATACAGAGGTCCCAAGCGTTGTTCGGATTCACTGGGCGTAAAGGGTGCGTAGGCGGTTTGATAAGTCTGACGTGAAATCTCCGGGCTTAACCCGGAAACTGCGTTGGAAACTATCAAGCTGGAGGAATGGAGGGGAGACTGGAATACTTGGTGTAGCAGTGAAATGCGTAGATATCAAGTGGAACACCAGTGGCGAAGGCGAGTCTCTAGACATTTCCTGACGCTGAGGCACGAAAGCCAGGGGAGCAAACGGGATTAGATACCCCGGTAGTCCTGGCCCTAAACGGTGCGCGTTTGCTGTAAGTGGATTCGACCCCACTTGTGGCGAAGTTAACACGTTAAACGCGCCGCCTGGGAAGTACGGCCGCAAGGTTAAAACTCAAAGAAATTGACGGGGGCCTGCACAAGCGGTGGAGTATGTGGCTTAATTCGATGCAACGCGAAGAACCTTACCTAGCCTTGACATGCAAATAGTAGAAGGGTGAAAGCCTGACGAGATAGCAATATCAGTTTGCACAGGTGCTGCATGGCTGTCGTCAGCTCGTGTCGTGAGATGTTGGGTTAAGTCCCGCAACGAGCGCAACCCCTTTGTCCTGTTGCCACCCCTTAAATGGGAGCACTCTGGACAGACTGCCTCGCTTTAACGAGGAGGAAGGTGGGGATGACGTCAAGTCAGTATGGCCCTTACGGCTAGGGCTGCACACGTACTACAATGCCCGGTACAAAGGGATGCAAGACTGTAAGGTGGAGCAAACCCCCGAAAATCGGGCCCAGTTCAGATTGTCGTCTGCAACTCGACGGCATGAAGCTGGAATCGCTAGTAATGGCGCATCAGCTACGGCGCCGTGAATACGTTCCCAGGCCTTGTACACACCGCCCGTCACATCATGAAAGCCGGTTGCACCCGAAGCCGCCCCTAAAAAGGCGTCGAAGGTATGACTGGTGATTGGGATGAAGTCGTAACAAGGTAGCCGTAGGGGAACCTGCGGCTGGATCACCTCCTTTCTAAGGAGAAACCACGGGTCTCGATTTAACGAGACTTCCGAGGTCGACGGTCCAAAAGACCGATGGCTTAAGCTAATCGCGCAATTCAGTTTCCAAGGGGTTTGTTCTTTTATTTATCAAGTGAACGAGATCGAACGCTGACCATCGGCGAAATTTAATTGGGGCTGTAGCTCAGTTGGTAGAGCGGTAGCTTTGCAAGCTATAGGTCAGGAGTTCGAATCTCCTCAGCTCCACCATGTTTACAGGCGTGTAGCTCAGTTGGTTAGAGCATGCGCTTGATAAGCGCAGGGTCACTGGTTCAAATCCAGTCACGCCTACCATTTGATAATTCTAATTTACTCTGATGTGCCGGTAATAAGGCGCATTGGTTTAAGTTCTTTGAAAACTATACATAAATGTTAATGGGTAGAAATACAATTCGCTGAGTATCCATCGTTTAACGATGGTAACTTTTGTGATCAAGCTACTAAGGGCTTATGGTGAATGCCTTGGTGCCAATAGGCGATGAAGGACGTAGTAAGTTGCGATAAGCCACGGGGAGCCGCAAGCAGGCTGTAATCCGTGGATCTCCGAATGGGACAACCCAATCAGAGTTATATCTGATTATTGACCGGATGAATTCATAGTCCGGCAATGCAAAACGCGGTGAAGTGAAACATCTCAGTAACCGCAGGAAAATAAAATCAAATGATTCCGTCAGTAGTGGCGAGCGAAAGCGGAAAAGGCCAAACCAGGGGGACTTGTCTCCTTGGGGTAGTGGGACCACGTCGTGATAGGCAGTAGGTTAGTCGAATCTTCTGGAAAGTTGAGCCAAAGACCGTGACAGCCGGGTAGGCGTAAACCGAATGCCGTCTAGTGGAATCCCAAGTAACACGGTGCACGTGAAACTCTGTGTGAATCTGTCCGGACCACCGGATAAGCCTAAATACTAATTGGCAACCGATAGTGAACTAGTACCGCGAGGGAAAGGCGAAAAGAACCGCTGTTAGCGGAGTGAAATAGAACCTGAAACCATATGCCTACAATGTGTTGGAGCCGCGTTAGCGGTGACAGCTTGCCTTTTGCATAATGAGTCTGCGAGTTATTGTCAGTGGCCAGCCTAATGTTCTCTGAACCGGAGGCGAAGGGAAACCGAGTGCGAATAGCGCGACCAGTCGCTGGCAATAGACCCGAAGCGGAGGTGATCTACTCTTGAGCAGGTTGAAGCTGCAGTAACATGTAGTGAAGGACCGAACTCGTGGATGTTGAAAAATCCTGAGATGACTTGAGAGTAGGAGCGAAAGACTAATCAAACCCCGTGATAGCTGGTTCTCTCCGAAATCGCTTGAGGGCGAGTCTTATGGAAGTACCCGGCGGAGGTAGAGCACTGAATGGCTTAGGGGCCCCACCAGGCTGCCAAAACCAATTAAACTCCGAATTCCGTCGGTCTCTGTATCATAGGAGTCAGGCTGTAGGTGATAAGATCTGTAGCCGAGAGGGCAACAGCCCAGACCATCAGCTAAGGTGCCTAAATGTGATTAAGTGGAAAGGATGTGACTTTGCTTAGACAGTGAGGATGTTGGCTTAGAGGCAGCCATCATTTAAACAGTGCGTAATAGCTGACTCATCGAGCGAGGTCGCGCCGAAAATGATTGGCGATTAAATTACATACCGAAGCTATGGATTGAAAATTTCTTCGGAATTTTTCAGTGGTAGGAGAGCGTAATCAATGCTGCGAAGCTGAACGGAAACGGACAGTGGAGCGTTGATTAGTGAGAATGCAGACACGAGTAGCGATAAAACAGGTTAGAATCCTGTTCGCCGTAAACCCAAGGTTTCCTGGGCGAGGTTCGTCCTCCCAGGGTTAGCCGGGAGCTAAGATGAGGCCGTAAGGCGTAATCGATGCACAGCAGGTTAAATATTCCTGCGCCCGTTAGGTTAAGACTGCGAATAACGCATGGAAAGACATCAATTAGACAATCGAATGTTGAGCTTAGGCTTTGGCCGAAGCGTATTGGTGGGTTTCTGTGCCGAGAAAAATTTGCAGTTGTTCCCGACACGGCCCGTACCGCAAACCGACACAGGTGGGTGAGTGTAAGCGCACTCAGGCGCGCGAGAGAGACCTCTCTAAGGAACTCGGCACATTAGCCTCGTAACTTCGGGAAAAGAGGTGCTCACTTCGGTGAGCCACAGTAAATTGCGTTTAGCGACTGTTTAACAAAAACACAGCTCTCTGCTAAGTCGTTAAGACGACGTATAGGGAGTGACAAGTGACCAATGCGGAAAGATCAAGAGATCCTGTTAGCGCAAGCGAAGCTCGGTCTTTAAGTCCCCGTGAATGTCGGCCGTAACTATAACGGTCCTAAGGTAGCGAAATTCCTTGTCGGGTAAGTTCCGACCTGCACGAATCTTGTAACGACTGAACGACTGTCTCGGAGAGGATCTCGGCGAAACTGTAATTGCGGTGAAGATGCCGCATACCCGCAGTAGGACGGAAAGACCCTATGCACCTTTACTGTAAGCTCGTATTGTGTTCTGGTTGGTGATGCGTAGCGTAGGTGGGAGACTTTGAAGCGAGTGCCTCGGTGCTCGTGGAGTCGCAATGTGAAACACCACTCTTTGCTAATTAGGATTCTAACACTAAGCTGTTAACCAGCTAGTGGACAGTGCGTGCAGGTCAGTTTGACTGGGGCGGTTTCCTCCAAAAGAGTAACGGAGGAGCGCTAAGCTTAGTTCAGCACGGTTGGCAACCGTGTGTTGAGGGTATGGCTAGAAACTAGGTTGACTGTAAGACCTACAAGTCGAGCAGATGCGAAAGCAGGCCCAAATGATCCGACGGTTTAATGTGGAATTGCCGTCGCTCATCGGACAAAAGGTACGCTAGGGATAACAGGCTGATCGGTTCCAAGAGTTCATATCGACGAACCGGTTTGGCACCTCGATGTCGGCTCATCGCATCCTGGGGCTGGAGAAGGTCCCAAGGGTCCGGCTGTTCGCCGGTTAAAGCGGTACGCGAGCTGGGTTCAGAACGTCGTGAGACAGTTCGGTCCTTATCCACTGTGGGCGAAGGAAACTTGAGGGGTTCTAACCTTAGTACGAGAGGACCGGGTTAGACGCACTTCTGGTGTGGCAGTTGTTCCGTCAGGGGCATCGCTGCGTAGCCACGTGCGGAAGAGATAAGCGCTGAAAGCATCTAAGTGCCAAGCTCATCCCAAGATAATGTTTCCCGGACGCAAGTCCCTAAAAACCACGGGCAGACTACCCGTTTGATAGGTTGGAAATGTAAGTGCTGCGAAGTATTTAGTTGACCAATACTAATCGGTTGTGCGGCTTGATTGCTTATTCCTTTAAAAGGACTGCAATTTTAACTCGCGAATCGTATTCCCTTAATTTTATGTATAGTTTTCAGAGAACATGCCAGTTACGTGATCTTTAACATCGCAATAGTATTTGCGAACAATTTTTGGTGGCATTACCGCAGTGGTCCGACCCGTTCCCATTCCGAACACGGCCGTCAAACGCTGCATGGCCGATGGTAGTGGTCTTATAGATTCCGCGAGAGTAGGTAGCCGCCAGTCTTTCAAAGCCCTAGCAAAGCTAGGGCTTTTTTATTTTTTGTCACGCGTGTCCGGCTATAAGTTTAAGAGCAACAATTATTTGCCTGTATTGGTTGGGGGCGCTTCGATCTCTAATTCTGTAAACAGTTTATGCAAAGGCGCTTTCTCAAATGGATGAACGCTCAAAAGCTGCAAAGTTCGGTGCAAGGTTCCGGGCAGATGCAACTGTTTGTGCTGGCTGGCGACCATCAGGTAAACGGTGATGGCAATCCAGATTTGGGTCTTCACTGCATTGGGACTCGTGCCGTAGTAGTGCTTGATGCGGAGTTGGCCTTTGATCCAGCGAAAGAACAACTCGATCCGCCACGCAGGCGGTAAAGCAATGCCACTGTCAGCGCCGGGATTTCAAGTTGGTTGGTCAGAAAGATCGAAGTCGGTTTGCCAATCTGGTCGCTGCGCACTGTGGGGGCATCTGGCCTGCACCACTGATCCGCCGCCGGGCAACATGGTGATGTGGCGCGGTCTATCTCGGCTCAATGATATTCAACTTGGCTTTGTCTTGGCCGCGAAACTTGTGGGTAATTGAAAGCTCCGCGTGACGCTTACGTTCTTTCTACACCTTGGAAAGAACTCCCCACAAAAACGAAGAAACATCACCCCGGCATCAGAATCATCGTAGCAGAATACTCTGATACTTACAAAATCCACTCATTGCTCAGTCAAAAGGTGCTTTGGCATGACGCATGCCATACAACTCCAAACAGGATCTGAAGCTTGATCCGAGGAGCCATGAGCTGCGACTCTAGGAATCACAGAAGCAGGCATTGGAATAACCTTTGGCGGCATATTTCTGCCGATTCGGTTTTTCCTGCGGGTGTCCGAAAACCATCTCATCAGCAACGCCCTAGTTCAGAGCGGCCAATCGTTTATAGTGGACCAGATTCCGGAGATCGCTATGCGGTGCTGCGAAACAGGGCTTGAGGGTCGATTTTGTGCGTGAGCCGCTGCTGTTCAAACAGCGGAATCAACCCGTTGTGAACTTTGACCCAGGCCTGTTCGCGCAGAGAACTCCAACCGTATTTTCGCGCGGCTTCCCGCAATTGTCCGGTGGTGACTGACGGCGTTATCAAATCAGCAATTTCGTCGGTGACGAGAAAAAACTCGTAAAGCGCCACCCGCCCGCGAAATCCGCGCTGGCCGCATTCCTCGCACCCGGCGCCCCGGTAGGCTTTGACCAACTCGGGTGCCATCCGGAGATTCCTCGCCATTTCTTGGCGCACCTCCGGCGGGATGGCTTGATCCCCGGTGACGCAATGCCGGCAGGTGCGTCGCGCCAAACGTTGGGCGATGCTGCAGACCAGCGACGAACCAATCAAGAATGGTTCGATGCGCATGTCCATCAGCCGGGTTACCGCGCTGACGCTGTCATTGGTGTGCAACGTGGAAAAAACCAGGTGTCCGGTCTGGGCGGAACGGACGGCGATTTCCGCCGTCTCCATATCGCGTATTTCGCCAATGAGCACAACGTCGGGATCGTGGCGCAACACGGAGCGCAAACCTGCCGAAAAGGTCAGCCCGATGTCCTCATGGGCCTGGATTTGCTGGACGCCCTCAAGCTGATATTCAACCGGATCCTCAATGGTGATCACTTTGCGGGATTCATCATTGGCATGGGCCAGGGCGGCGTAAAGGGTCGTGGTTTTTCCGCTGCCGGTCGGCCCGGTGATGAGAATCATCCCCTGTTGCAGGCGCGTAAGCTGGGCAAACAGCGCCTCCTGGGCCGGTTCCATGCCCAATTGGCTCATTTCTAAAAACATGCTTTGCCGGCCCAAGATTCGCAGACATACCGCCTCGCCATGCTTGGTCGGCAGGACGGAAACGCGCAGGTCATAATCCTCGCCGTCCCGCTTCATGGTGATCCGTCCATCCTGGGGCTGACGGCGCTCGGCGATATCCAGGCGGGCCATGATTTTTATCCGGGAAATAATCGTCCCATAAAACTGGCGCAGCCCGGGAGGGATGGGAATGGATTGCATCATGCCATCAATCCGGTAGCGCAAATGCATGGTGGCGCTGTAGGGCTCAAGATGAATATCGGTGGCTTGCAGGCGCAGGGCCTCGGCCAAAATCTGGTCCACGAAATCCACGATGGTGGGATCCATCTGGCCCGCATCAGTGGACTTGACGTCGAAAACGGTTTCGCCCGAGGACCACGTCACCTCCTTTCTTTCACGGAGCTTTTCAATGGTGGCCGCTCCCAGCCCGAATTTTTCCTTGAGAAACGAGCTGATGGCACTGGGGGTGGTGATCGCCATTTTGAGGCGCTTGTTCAGCATCATCCGCAGGTTGCCTTGTTCCAGCGGGAGGAGCGGCTCGCTGGTCACGATCGTGAGCAAATCTCCTTCCAGGGAAAGCGGGACCATGCGGTAGTTGAAAATCGCCTTGACCGGTATGATCTGCAGCACCGCCGCCGGAATTTCCTGCTTAAGGAGTTCCACGTAGTCCAGCCGTGCGAGTTGGGCGACCGCACGGTAGGCGACTTCTTCAGTGGCAAAGTTCAAGTCCACCAGGGAGCGCTGTTGTTTGAGGTTGAAACGCTTTTGGTGTCGCCGCACCTGCTCCAGTTGCTTGTCGGTCAGTTGCCCTTGTTCGAAGAGCAGGTCACCGACGTCTTTCTTGAGGCTGTCGAGGCTCATGTTCACCTTATTGGCACTTCAATGTCAGTCGGGGTGTTGAAGTTCAGCACGTTGGTCTGCGCGGCATTGCGAATTGTGAGTGTTTTCAGGTCGATTCCGGCAATCGCATAATCGGCGGACACGATGGTGCCACGGGTGCCGATGACTTGTTTATCCGCCACTTTGACATAGGCCAGTTTGCGCCCGTCCGCAGTTTCAAAAAAGCCTTGGTAGGTCAAAGATACTTTCATGGTAGTAGGCGGCGCGGGAGGCGGCGGACTCATGGGTTCCAGAGAACCGGTCCAGAAGCCCATGGCGGCCAATTGTTCGATTTGGTTGAGCGGAATCTCTTCTTTGTGAGCGGGCACAAGAGGAATCGCTTTCAGCCCCGGCATGCCCATGTTTAATTTCAGGATCGCCAGATAAATCATCACCAGTGTCGCCACTCCGGCCAGGGGAATAATTCCCCGGCGGTTGAACAGCGTCCTTAAGCCGGACTTGATGTCGGGTAGCGTCTTCAATGAATTAAGTCCTGAATACCACGGCGGTTACCCGCAGTTGCAATTTGAACAAATCCGGTTTTTCAATGGAGTATTTGCGCATCAGGATGCGGTCCACGAATAATGCCGGCTTGTTTTCGGATGCAACGGGCAACCCCATGGCCTTGGCTTCCTCCGGTTTGAGGGCGAGGCAGAGTAGAAACCGCGTGATGGCGGGCGACGTGCCGGTGACCTCCAAGGTGACAGAAAGTTCGTCAGCCGAAGCCGGCTGGTTGGTTTCCGTTGTGATGGGCCGGGGCAGGCTGGCTGAAAGGTTGTCAATGGACGTCAACTGGCATTGGATCCCCGCTGCCAGGGCATACTGCACCATAGCCAACTGCCCCCAGAGCAACCCCGGCTGCTTCTGCTCCGAGGAGTAATTAGGAAATCCCACAAAGGTTGCCGGCGCAATGACCACGTTTTTCTCCCGGCCCAACTTTCCCAGGGTTTCGATTTGCAACTGCCGCTCGTTTTGAAACTCAAAGAGCTGGAATGGCAGGCGGATTTTTTCACGGATGGGCGGGTCCAGCGCCAGCCGGTTGGTCAAACCGCGGTCGGCCGTCCCGAGGCGTTTGGCCAAGCCTTCGAATACCTTGGCCTGCGCATCCAATGCCGCCAGATCCACGCCGGTGTCAGCCGCCGCCGCCACCTCCACCTTGGTTAATCGCTTCCACAGTGATGTCAGATGTTTGTCCTGAGCGGCTGCCTTGCGTGAAAGGGGTTCAAAAACAAAGGCATAAAACAGCATGCCCAACAGCACGCCCAAAAACAGATTGCGCTGCGCCACCAGAAATCTGCGCGAGGTGATCATGGCGTGTTCCCCTTCCCGTTGG
Organism: bacterium; assembly: GCA_021813325.1. GTDB lineage: Bacteria > Verrucomicrobiota > Verrucomicrobiia > Limisphaerales > UBA11358 > UBA11358. The sequence continues at coordinate 8,791 of JAKALA010000012.1, forward strand.
TATCGCTGCGGGACAACGGCGTTGGCGCTGGCACCTCCATTTTCACGGAGCCATTGGTCGAACCGCTTGGGCTGGCAAGTTGCCTGGGGGGTTGCACCTGGCGAAATTCATGGTCCGCCAGTTCGAAGGCGATGGTAAAATAATGGTCCGGGTTGTTCACCTTGTAATCTGCCGGGGCGCGGCGCTGCTCGGCGGGCAGGATGTCCACATTGCGAAACCGGGGATTTTTCTTGAAGTCAGCCACCAGTTGGCCCAGCGTTTGCCGCATCGCCTCACCGTCTTCCGGTATGCCGATTTCGGCGATCAGGTTTGGCTGGATGGATTGCACGTTGGTGGCGGTCGCGCTGACCGCCGGGGAAGCGGGCAATGGCGGTCCGGCCGCCACCGGAACCTTATTGGTGTCCACGGGAGCGTTGAAATAGCCCGGCTGATCCGCAAATAGCCCCAACCACAGCACGCGATTGCTCCGTGCCTGGTTCAGGGCGGCCAGGGTCTGCAAGATGTCAATGGTTCGCCGCTGATAGTCCAAGGCCGGGCGAAGGCGTTCATACTCCAGGGCCAGCCCCTGCGATGCCTTTTCATTTTGCGCGACTTTTTCCAGCGCCAGCTCGGCTTGCTGCATCAAGGCTGCTTTGTGGCGGATCAACGAAAGCTTGTTCCAAGCGCCCGCGCCGAGAAAAATGGCCAGCAACAACAGCAACAGAAAACAAACCGACTGCAGCCGCAGCCAGCTTTTTTGGGTTTTCCAATGCGCTCGCAGATCGGCAGGCAACAGCGAGGCCGACTGGGGATTTTTGCCCAGTGCCTGGACGGCGGCGCCGACGGCCACGGCGTAATGCCCGGGGGCTTGTGAATTATTCTCCGTGTCCCCCGGCCAGGGGAGAAAGCGCGGCGCCCCGAAGCGCTGGTTTAGGTGGGGCACCAGGCCCTGAAATACCGCGCCGGCGCCGCCGAGCACAAACTGAAACGTCTCCAGATCGAGTGCCAGTTCGGACTGGTCCGAAAGCCATTCCCGGATGATCCGCAGTAATTCATCGTGCCAGTTGTCCATCAGCAACGGGAGCGCGGCTGAAGCCGCCGCCCCGGCAAACAGATTGTTGGCAATTCCCCATTCCACCGCGGCGGCGGGGGAGCAATCCCGCTCGCTGGCCACCGACTCAAACAACATTTCAGCCCCCATGCCGAAGCTTGAAATATGCACCGTCTGCCCTTTGTGCAGAATAACCACTGTTGTGCTGCGCCCGCCAATGTCCGTCAGCACGGTGGGAACGGTGGCCGGAATGCGGTTCAGATAAGCTGCCTGCAAGGCGTTGCCGACCGAGGTCGCGTCGCAGACATCTTCTCGCGCCAATCCCAGCCTCCCAATTTCGGCGGCGACTTCCTGCTCCTGGCAGAGCGTGATCCAATAGGGGTTCTGGTATTGTCCGAAGGGAGCCAGGGCGGCGTAATCATGGGTGATTTTTGTCCCGCTTAAACCGCTGAGACTGACGGTCTCATTTTCGATGAGCTTCCGCACGTCCGATCGCGGGGCCATCGGCAGGTCAATGACCTGCGACAGCGTCAAATGTTGCGGCAGCGCCAGTGCCATCGGGTATCCGCCCAGCCGATGACAGGTGCTTTTCAAAAGTTTGGCCAACCCGCTGTCATCTCCCGCCGGCGAGGCCGGAACCGCAATGGTTTCACGCGCGAGGATGGTGATGCGCTTCAGGAACAATTGCGCCAGCACCACCTTGATTTCATGGGGGCCAGCATCAATGGCAATCACTCGCCCCGCCGGCAGCAGAGGCACTCCAAAAACAAATGGCGATGGCGGTGAAAAGCGCACGCTATTGTTTGGCGGCCGGCGGCGGATTGTTGATCGTCGCCCGCCGGTTTCGGGTGGAATCCTCGGGCACCACCATTTCGCCGTTTTCGTTCAGGAGTGTGGCGGTGACAAAAATCAGGAGGTAGCGGGGCTGGTTGTAATCGGTGTGCTTGCGAAAGAGGGGGCCAATGAAGGGGATGCGGCTCAACACCGGCACGCCTTCCACCACGGTGCGTTGTTCGCGCTCCAGGACTCCGCCCATCGCCACGGTTTCGCCGGACTTGACGACGACCCGCGTGGCGAGTTCCTGGGTGCGATATTGTGGCAGCAGGATTTGGAGCGCGTTCGAGGAGCCCGTATTGATGGTGCCAAAGTTTTTCATTTCAACGCTTTGATTTACCTGCGGATTGAGGGCCAGCAAAATGCTCTTGCCATCGCCGCCAATGCTGGCCATCACATAGAGCGAAATGCCGGCCGTGATTTTAACCGGCTTGCCGGCCGGCACGAGGCTGGACGAGCTGAAATACTGGCCAACGGTTTGCTCAACGTTATATTGATCGTAATAGTATTGAACCACGCCGTCGTTGATCATGGCCGGACGATTATTAACCACCGTCAGGCGCGGGGCGCTCAAAGTCTGGCTTTCGCCGGATTGCTGCAGGGCCGAGAGCGTGGCAGACAGATCTGACTGGTTAAAGACATTCGTGAAGACGTAAGTTAGCCCGGCTCCAGTGCCGATGGCGTTTGCCCCAATCATGCCCAAACCGGTAAAATCCGCCGTGGATCGCGGAATGCCGGTGCCGTTGGCTTCCCAGTTTACCCCCAGTTGCATGAAGGCGGATTCGCTGATGGTGATAAAGCGCGCCTCGATCAGCACCTGTTGGAGTGGCTTGTCAAAACTTTCGATGATGCGCTCCAATTCGCGAAGTTGCTCCGCCGTCCCGCGGGCGATCACCAGGTTGCGTTCATAATCAATCTGGTATTTTGAGCCGGCGAAGAAGTTCGTTATCGCCATCTCAAGGGCGGGGGAGGCCGGGGCGCCGTCATTGACGAATTTTCTTGTAAGCGTGCCTTCGGTTACCGTGGTAATGTTGTTGACGGTTGAAACCACGCGAGGCACGTCCACCGGCCCGAATTGCGCGGGCGTTACAAAGCCATTCTTGAGCTGAAAAACGCGGGTTTCCTCCAGCAGCCGTTTGGGATCCTTGGCATCCACAATCCAGATCAAATCGTTGCCGATCTGGAATTGCACATCCAGATTGCGCGCAACGTAACGAAGAAATTCCCCGAGTTTGACGTTGTTCATGTTGACGCTCAAGGACTGCTTGAACGCCGGCAGGCTTTTGTCCGCGACGAAATTGATGCCTTCGGCCTGGCCGATGTTAAAAATAATGGATTCAAGGGTCACATTTTCGAGATGCACGGAAATTTGTTTGTCCACCAGTTTCGACATCGCGCCTTCCGGGGAATCCAGTTCGTTCAGGGTTTCCGTCCGGCGGATGACCTTGCCAAAGGAGTCGGGTATGTAGGGGGCGGCCTCAATTTTCTGGACCGCATCGCGCACATCTTTGCGCAAAGGCTGGGCCCGGCCACTCCCATCGGTCAGAATGCTTTTGATGGTCGGGTTGAAGGTGGTGTCCTGTTTGGCTTCAATGTCGCGGATCGTATCCTCCACGGCTTTGGACCGCTGAACCTGCTCTTCCCGCGCAGTCCAATTGGCGATGCGTTGCGCGGTCTCGTCATCGGGAAAATCTTTGAGCAGGTCGGCCGCCATGGCTTTGGCTTGAACCCATTGCTTTTGTGCAGCCAGACTGAAGATTTCTTTCATCCGCGCATCCTGGTCCAGTCGGACTTTGGCGGCCGAGTCCGTGTCGGCCGGCGAAATTGCGGTTTTATCAGTGGCGGCGGCGGGCGCAGCCTGGCGGCTTGACGTCGCTGACTGGTTGCTCTTGCATGAAGCCAGCATCAGTATTAATGCGGGCAAAAAGCATCTTGATAAGTATTTCATGGCAAAAAGGCATGCGGCCGCAGCAATAAACACCCTGAGATTCCGTTATCACCCCCCCAGACAACGGACCCCATTAATTTACAGTCAAGTATTTCAGCGCGGCGGCGGCGAAGTTGTCAAAGTTCACACTTCGTTCAAGCTCCGGGACCATCTTGAGTCAGATTACTCAGATTCATCGGCATAAGACAAGAGTGATGCGCCGGAATTTGGGACTTGTTTTTGGGGGGCCTGGTGATCGCCTGAATAAACTTGGATTTTGAACGGCCCGCTTGATCCGGATAAACCCTTGGTAAAAACCAAGCCCGGCGGCAGGGGGCGCCAGCGGAATTTTGCGCAGCCGAAAGGGTTGCGGGTGACCATCAGCGGCGGCGCACGTAGTAGGACAGGCGTCTCGCCTGTCGCTAACTCCAAAAGATCACCTTGAGCGGAGTTGAAAGAATCCAACGCTTCACGCCATTCCATGACTGGAATTTGAGAAGAGAGAGACAGGCGCGATGCTTGTCCTACGCTGCATTGCCCACTTCACATCCTAATTCAACCGCATGGTTTTGATTGGGAAATCATGCTTCGGTCCGGCGGCGCAGTCGCGGCGCCCTGCCAATAATGGTGTCCAGATGCGTCCGTGATTCGGGCGCGTTGCCGAAATTTCTTTTTCCCTTCGCAAAAGCGTTTACAGTTTCCGCATGGTTCATGTCGGCATTGGTTACGATGTTCATCAACTGGTCGTTGGCCGCAAGCTCGTGTTGGGCGGAGTGGAAATTCCGCACCCCAAGGGGCTGGACGGTCATTCGGATGCCGATGCGCTGATGCACGCCATTTGCGATGCGGTGCTTGGCGCGCTGGGCGAGGAAGACATCGGCCACTTTTTCCCCAACACCGACCCGCGCTGGAAAGGCGTGCCCAGCCGGATTTTCCTGGAGGAAGCCGCGCGGATTATCAAATTGCGCAATGGTAGAATTGTGAACATCGACGCCACGGTCATTGCCCAGGCTCCGAAAATTTATCCCCACATTGCCGAAATGAAACGGCACATTTCCATCGCGCTGGACATTGCCGAGAAGCAGGTTGGCGTCAAGGCTACCACCAATGAAACGATGGGTTTCATCGGTCGTGAAGAGGGCATCGCGGCCATGGCGGTGGCCAGTATTGATTTGCCCGCATAATTTCCCATGGCCAAAGCTGAAATCAGTTGGAAACGCACCACCGACGAAGGTGAAAAGTTGCAGGTTTACGCCCAGCACGTGGGCCGGGAATGGCATTTCTTCCATCGCGGCAAACGCTATGACGTCTGGCAGCGCATTCTGGAGCCGCCCCTGGAAGACTGGATGGCTTTGCTCGATGCCATGCAACGGCTGATCAATCGCCGCCGCTACCAGCCGGTGGATGAAACTGATTTGCGCCGGCAAATTCGCGAATGTTTTCCCGAGGCCGACGTTTAACCTCGAAATGCGTTCGCCGTTCAGCGCCGCTTGGCGCGACGATCTGGTTTGGCGATTTCAGGCTTGTGTGGGCGCGGTGATCCTCGCCATCCTCGGTTTAGCTTCCACACCCATGAGAATGAATTTCCCCATCTTGTTTTCGCAAACCCTGATTCGTATCTGTCCGATGGGCCGCTTTCTCGCGCCGCGTTTACTGGTCGCGTTCGGCCTGCTCGCGGCCATGCCGGTGTGGGTGCCCGGGAATTCCCGGGCCGCCGAGCGGACTATTTTCAGTTTTGCGCGGGGATTCGATGTGACCCAGGTTCGCTGCACCGACGCCAGCGTGACCTTGCGTCAGTCGGACACGGGCTTTGGATTGAGCATTCATACCGGGCATGAACAACACTGGCCGGGAATCGTGTTGTCCCCGCCAGCCGGACATTGGGACTTGTCTAACTCCGCCGTATTGCTGGCAGACCTGAAAAATACGGGAACCAATGCGGTGAAAATTTATTGCCGGGTGGATAATCCGGGCGCCGATGGCACGAAACATTGCGTGACCGATTCACTCGATTTGAAGCCCGGTCAAAGCGGCACGCTTCAGGTGCGGCTTCAGCGGGAGGCGGACGGCACCTTGGATGGCAAACTCTTCGGGATGCGCGGTTATCCGAAGGTGGCTGGCGATCCTGACGCGCTCAATGTCACGAATATCACTCAAGTGCTCCTGTTCGTGAATTATCCAAAGGAGTCGCACAGTTTTGAACTGTCGGCCATTCGTGCCGGCGGCGAACCCACGCCGCCCACCGCCTGGGTGACCGACGCCAATCCCTTTTTCCCTTTCATCGATACGTTCGGGCAATACCTGCACAAAGACTGGCCGGGCAAAGTTCATTCGCTGAGTGACCTGCAACAACGACGGAGCGATGAGGCCGCCGAACTTGCGGCCAAGCCCGGTCCGCCTGGCTGGGACCAATACGGCGGCTGGGCGAACGGCCCGCAGCTCGAAGCCACGGGATATTTTCGCACGCAGAAGGTGGATGGCAAATGGTGGCTGGTCGATCCGGATGGACGCTTGTTCTGGTCGCACGGTGTGGATTGCGTGGGAATGCTGGATGCCACGCCAACTGACGAGCGCGCCACATGGTTTGATGATTTTCCGGGAGCGCAAGCCGCGTTCGCCGAGTTTGTGGGGCGGGGCTTTGCGCTCAAGGGCCACTATGCGGGCCGAACCGTGAACACCTTTTCCTTTGCCGGGGCCAATCTGAAGCGCAAATACGGGGAACACTGGCGGCAAGAATACGCCGAGACGGTGCATCGTCGTTTGCGAAGCTGGGGGCTGAATACGATTGCCAATTGGTCGGATTCATACATTTATCTCATGCGCCGCACGCCCTACACGGACAACCTTGGTTCCTCGGGCGCAAAAATGATCGAAGGCAGCGAAGGGTATTGGGGCCGGTTTCCCGACGTGTTTGATGCCGGCTTCGCCGCGTCACTGCATCGGGCGATGGCGGCCAAAAACAATTCCAGTGCAAACGATCCGTGGTGCATCGGTTACTTCAGCGACAATGAAATGTCGTGGGGCGATGAAACATCATTGGCGCTGGGGGTGCTGAGGTCGCCGGCAGATCAGGCGGCCAAAGGCGAATTTGTGAAGAATCTCAAAGCAAAGTATGGCGACGTGGCCAAACTCAATGTTGTTTGGGGAGCCGGCTACAAATCTTGGGACGACCTGCTGGCCTGCCGGACTGCGCCAGACGCAGCCAGGGCGCGCGTAGATTTGACCGCGTTTTCGACCAAGCTGGCGGAAACGTATTTTCGCACCGTGCGTGAAACCATCAAATCGGTGGCACCGCATCAGCTCTATCTGGGCTGCCGGTTTGCGTGGGTGAACGGCGATGCTGCAAAGGCTGCCGGCAAATATTGTGACGTGGTCAGCTATAATTTGTATCGCCGCAGCATTGCCGATTTTAAATATCCGGGCGGCGACAAGCCGCTGCTGGTGGGCGAATTTCATTTTGGGGCGCTGGATCGCGGGCTGTTTCACACCGGGCTGGTGCCGGTGGAAAATCAAGCCCATCGCGCGGAGGCTTATCATGACTATGTGCTGGGCGCACTGCGTCATCCGCAATTTGTCGGCACGCACTGGTTTCAGTGGCAGGATGAGCCGGTCACCGGCCGGGTGTATGACGAGGAAAATTATCAAATCGGAATGGTCGATGTGGCCGACACGCCGTATCGGGAAACGGTGGAAGCCAGCCGTGATTTGGGACGGCAGCTTTATCAACTTCGCCTGGCGCAGGCTGGGATGTCGAAACCGGATGCCACCCCGGCAAGCATGCTGAATGTCGAATCGCTGTCGCCCGCCGAAATCCTCCGCGCGGCGGCTCGTCAGCCGGCTACTGAAGTTCAAGGCGAGGGATGGCAAAGCCTGTTCGATGGCTCCTCGTTCACCGGCTGGCGCATGACCGATTTTGGCGGAGTTGGCCGGGTGGAACTTCAGCACGGGTTGATGTTCTTCCGCATGGGCGGGCCATTTTCCGGCGTTAATTACACCAACCCATTTCCCAAAATGAATTATGAAGTCACGCTGGAAGCGATGCGCGTCAAGGGGGATGACTTTTTTTGCGGCCTGACATTTCCCATCGGGAATGCATTTGCCAGTTTGATTGTCGGTGGCTGGGGCGGATCGGTAACCGGCATTTCGTCCATCGATGGCAACGATGCTTCGCAAAATGAAACCACGCAGACCATCGATTTTGATTCGGGACGCTGGTATCGCATCCGGCTGCGGGTCACAGAACATCGGCTGGAGGCGTGGATTGATCAAAAGCGGGTTGTTAATGTGAAAACGGATGGGCTGCAGTTTTCACTGCGCCCGGGGGATATTTCGCTGTCCAAACCTTTTGGCCTGGCCACGTGGGTGACCAGCGCCGCCATGCGCGACATCAAACTGCGTCGCGTTACAGAGCCTTCGGACTAGCCCGAGGTGAGCCGCGACTGAGTGCTTCCTTTTGACAGCCGGCGGAGCTGCGACCTACAATCACGCCATGATTTCACGATGTTTATTCTCTCTGGCGTTGTGGTTGTGCCTGGTTTTGTCGGCGGCGGCGCAGCACTTTCTGCCGGCGGATTGCTCGGCGTTGGTTCATCTGCTGCCGGCGCCGCCCGCCAATGATTCTCCGGCCGGTCGCGCCGACTTGGAAACAGTCCTGCAGGTGCAAGCCGACCGGACCCCGGCGCAAATCCAGCGTGCCCAGCGCGTGGCGCGGCAGACTGTGACTTCCTTTGCCCGGCCGGTTTTGGGTGAATGGTTTCATTCCAAGGACTTTCCCCGCACGATGGCTATTTTCCGTGAGATCGATCGCGAGAGCCAGTCCATCGTGGATGCGCGGGTCAAGAAACATTGGAACCGCACGCGGCCCTATATTTTTTCGCCGGCGGTTCATCCCATCGTGGGACGCCCGGACAACGCTTCGTATCCGAGCGGACATTCCGCCGCCGCCGCTTTGTGGGGAACCATCCTGAGCGCGGTTTTTCCTGGCAAGGCGGATGCGTTTAACAAGCAAATCCATGAAGTGATGTGGTGCCGGGTGCTGGGCGGCGCGCACTACCCCAGCGACACCGAAGCGGGCGAAATGCTGGGTGAAGCCATTGGCAAGACCATGCTGCAATCGCCCGACATGCGGGCTGCGTTAAAAACCATTCGCGAAGAAATGGCCCCATATCTCCACGCTCAGGAAAAACCGGCGGCATCCGGCCCGTCGGCCAACTAACGCAAAGCGCCGGGATCAAAAGCCGCTGCGGAATCGCTGATTGCCCTTTGACTTGCAAGCCAGTTTGAGTGGTGCGAGTTTGCGTCCGAACCCGACGTGTGCATGAGGTGAGCGCAATTGGTTTTAAACGGCCGCCTCGACACAATCATAAAGGATGTTATGCCAACAAAGCGCTTGTTCCGACTTCAAATTTGGACCCTGATTCTCTTGATGTTTTGTGGCCTTTTGGCCGCCTACCTTTATTTTGTCCTTCCGACGGGGCAGCCGATGTGGAGCAGCATGGGCCTGGCCGAACATGAGATTCAAAGAGCAGATTTGTCCCAGTTGCAAACTGACCTGCGATCCGCCGTCACCAGTCTGGCAAAATTCCGGCATGAAAAAAATGCCTTGCTGTTGTTGTGCTTTGTCTCGTTCGTTGCGCTCACGGGTTTTCTGGGTTGGAGTCTGGTTGCCATTTCCAGGGTCAAAAGAGAGATAGGAAGTCTGGAATCAAAGGCATATCACAAAGCTGGAGCCTGACATCGGTCTGGCCTTTCACCGACTTCACCGCGCTTCACACTTGTCGGGAACACCAGGTTTGGTTTTCACTACGGCTAGGTTTGACCATATCGGCATTTTTGTTTCCAACACCGAACGCAGCTTTCTGTTTTTTGAGAAAGCCCTGGCGCCGCTGGGAATCTTGGTTCGCGAACGCCAACACAAGTGGGGGGCGATGGTCGTGAGTTTCGAACAATGGCCGCGTTTCTGTGGATAGGGCCGGCGGGCGGCACTTATTATGGAACCGAAGTGAAAATTGCGGAACGGCGTCCACTGCATCTGGCATTGAAAGCGCCTTCAAAGGCGGCGGTTGAAGAGTTTATCGCCTGGGTTTGGCAAACGGCGGCAAGGATAATGGCACCCCGGCGGTTTGTGGCGAAGGCGTTTACGGCGCTTATCTGTTGGAACCGGATGGCAATAATATCGAAGCCATTTTTCGTGAACGGTCGTGAGCCGGGCAAAGTCGTTATTGCGGCGGCAGACGCAGGGTGGCATCAAGCGGAGGCACGTCGGCAAGTTCCTTGCCCGCCGTCGGTCCGCCCAACTTTTGAATGCGTTCACCGCTCGGTTTGACCATGCGTTCATAGCTGCCCACGGCGTCGTTGAAGGCGCTGTTGGCTCGTTCCAATCCGCCGCGGATTTTTTCAAAGTGCTCGGTAAATTTTACCACGCGCACAAAAAGTTCCTGCGCAGCTTCAGCGATTTTTTGTGCATTTTCGGTCTGGGCATGTTGCTGCCAGCTCACGGCCACGGAGCGGAGCAGGGCAATCAACGATGCCGGCGTGGCCAGTAAAATCCGCCGTTCGGCCGCCCAGACAATCAAATCATGGTCACCCTCCAGTGCGGCGCTGAACAATGATTCGGCGGGCACGAATAGGACGACGTAATCCAGCGCGTTGGGGAATTGATGCGGATAATCCCGGTCGGCCAGCGCCTTGATGGTGCCCTTCAATTTGGCCGCATGCGCCATCAGCGCCTCCGCGCGTTTCATTGGCTCGGCGGATTCCAACGCATTCAGAAAGTCGAAGTCAGGCACTTTGGCATCCACAATGATGAAGCGTTCGCCGGGCAGCCGCACGATCAGGTCGGGACGATTTTCGCCGGATGACGTTTGCTCGGTAAAATCGCAGTGCGCGCTCATGCCGGCGGCTTCGACGACGCGTCGCAACGTTTCTTCGCCCCATTTGCCGCGGGCCTGGTTGGAATGCAACACCAGCCGGAATTGCTGGGTTTCGCTGGCCAGAGAAGCGCTTTGTTGCGAGAGCAATTCCAACTGCTTCTTGACTTCTCCCAATGTCGATGATTGCGTGGCGGAGCTTTGTTGCAAATTTTTCTGATAGGTTTCCAACTGCTGCTTGAGCGGTTCCACCAGCCCCTTGATGGATTCCTGGCGCTTTTCCAAATCGCTTTTGGCGGCTTCCTGCAATTTGCCGAACGACTGTTCCGCCAGTCGCAGAAACTCCGGCGCGTTTTGTTTCAGGGCGTCGGCGCTCAAGGCCTTGAACGTCTCCCGCAAATCAGCCAGCGCCTTTTCCTGCGCCAGTTTGGTGTCGCGAAGATTTTGTTCGTGAAGCTGCTTTTGTTCGGCGAGGACTTTTTCAGCGGCCGCCTGATTCGCCTGGGCCGTGGCCAGTGAGGTCTGGCTCTGAACCAACGATTCACGAGTTTGGCCCAGTTCGGTTTCGCGCGTCTTCAGTTGCAGGCGCAGTTCCTCTTCCAAGCGTGAATCGACGGGCGCTGACGCCGTGCGGCGGCTGGCCAGCAACCAGCCCACCAGCAGTCCGGCTCCACCGCCGACCGCCATTCCGATCATCAAATAAATGCTGCCAGACATATTCAGGTTAAACGCTTGAAAAGTTTTTTCTCAAAATCGGCCACCAGGGTTCGCTTGCCCTGGGTGACGAATTGATGGCCTTCGGCTCGAAGCCGTTTGGTGATTTCGACCATGCCGCCCGGATATTTCGGATTGATTTCACCGCCGGTTTTAAGCGTGCGCCAAAACGGCGTGATCCGCTTTTTGCCGGCGTTCACCGCTTCCATTGCTGCATGGTCCGCGACCCAAGAAAAGATGCCGGTAGTGATCGGACAAGCAAAGTCCGCCCGGTGCTTCCTGGCCAGGGCGGACCTTAGTTCATTAATTGTCACCAGCCTTCCTCGCGGAACCTGTCGCATCAGGGCGTCAACTTCACGTGGAGCGGGGATGACCATCATGCCATTTCCCCAGCGCCGACTCATTTTGCCGGTGGCCCGGCCAACGCGGGGCAGGCCCTTGTCGTCGGCCAGTTTTTCTTGCCAGGTTTTTTTCATTGGCAATGGCGGATGGGTTTGCGCCGATTGGCCCCGGTCAGGCGGCGCCCCCGTGAATTAAAAATGCGCAACCACTTCAATTTCCACGGAAGCGGCCTTGGGCAAGCCGGCCACTTGAATGGTGGAACGGGCGGGGAAATTTTCGGTGAAATATTTCGCGTAAACTTCGTTCATGCCGGCGAAATTCGCGAGATCGGTCAGGAAGACCGTGGATTTGACCACGTTCGAAAAAGTGAGTCCCTGATCGTCCAAAATGGCCTTCACGTTTTCCAAAACGCGTTCGGTTTGAACCTTGATGTCGCCGGCGACCAGGTTGCCGTCCTTGGGATCAATCGGGATCTGGCCGGCGCAGAAGAGAAGATCGCCCACGCGCACAGCGTGGTTATACGGTCCGACGGACGCGGGTGATTTTGCGGGTTTGATGATGGTTTTAGTTGCCATAAGTGTGGCGGAAAGTCTTACGGCTTTGAAATGTCAGGTCAAGAATTCTGACGCGATAGTTGAAGGTCAACCGGTTTCCGGGTTGGACGATCATTGGGTTTGAATGCGGTAGAATTTTTGCGGTTCAGCCGGAGTGATCGTTGCCGGAGAACTGCTGGAATTGGTGGTCCACGGCCCGGCCAGATTGGTGGCTTCGAGCAGTTTGCCATTGCCAATCCAATTGAGGTTGACGTTGCCGCCGCTGATGGCGTTGGTGAGCGTGATGTCGTAGAAAATTCCCGTGGCGGCGCTGTAAAGCGTCGCGATTTGATCGGCGTTCAGCACCTGCTGGTAAAATGTCACGTCGGAGAGGCTGCCGTTGTAGAAGTTCGCGCCGGTTGCCAGGCTGCCAAACCGGAGTGCCGGTGAATTGGTGCGAAGGCCAGTCGGTCCGGTCAGGCTGCTGTCGAATTTGCCGTCGATGTAAAGACTCATCAAGCCGCTGCTGGCGTCGCGCGTGGCCACAACCTGATGCCAAGTGTTGTCACTGACGGCTTTCACGGAAGTCAACGTGGTGTCGGGATTGCCAATGCCAAAAGCCACTTTATTGCCCACCAGTGCGGTGCCAAAATCACCGGTTGTGCCGCCGACTTCGCCATCTACCAGCCCGCGGCCGTCATACCAGTTGGGCGTGCCGCCCGTGGCGGCTGTGCGCATCCAGAAAACAATGGAAAAATTGGTGCCGATCACGCGTGGAACCTGCGCGAAACCGGTCGATCCGTTGTAATATACAATGCGATGGGGCGAACCGAATCCGGCGCCGACTGCGCCGCCCAAAGTAAGGGTGTAGCCACCGCTGTAGGTGCCATTGTTCCCCTTGACCCAGTCAAAAGTGGTCGGCCCGGACGTTTCATTCAACGGCCAGTAAGCCACCGGATTTTGACTGAAGGCCCAGCTTAAATACGATCCGGGCATGGCGTTCGCCGGACTGGAATAGGCACTTTCATTCAAGGTGCCCTGGGCGGAAACCACGAAATAGCAGGTATAGCCATTGGCCAGATGAGCGATCTGACAATTGTTCGTCACGGTGCTGCTGGCTAGTTGATAAGCGCCGCCGCTGGTGAGTGATTCATAAACGAGGTAATTCGTCGCGCCAATGACCGGATTCCAGGTCAAACGCGCGGTGGCATTCGTTCCGGGAATGGCCGTCAAACCCGTTGGCGGTGGCAGCGGGATGCTGGCGGACATGCCGCTCAAAGCCAAAATCGCCGTGGTCTGGGATGATCCGGCGGAAGCGGGATTGGAAAAGGTGACGGACGAAACAGGCTGCGACAATCCCAAGGCGGCCAGATTAACCGTGGTTTGATACATGTTTGGGTTGCTCGCCCCATTGTCCTCCGCGTTCAAGGTGGTGAGCTTTAGACGACCGAATCCCTGGATGGCGACATTGGTCACCGTGTAAAACCAATCCTGACAATTATAGACGAACAGCGGGCTGCGTGTGCCGTTGGTGAAGGTGAGGAAAAAAGTGCCCTGACCACCGCCATTGGCCGAGGTCGCGAGCACCGCCAGGGAATTGAGAGCTTGCGGCGGATTCAATGCAAGCGTGCCGGATTTGGGATAGGTATTGCCCAACATCAGTGCGTCGCTGGCGCCATACGGGCCAAGTTGAAAAGCCGTGTAGGCATCCGCCTGACTGGGGAATATGCCGGTCAGTGGCAATCCCTGCGCGGTGCCGCCCAAGCCTTGCTGGTAAAAGCAGTAGTTGTTGGGAATATCAAACGCCGTCGCGCCGGGAGAACTTAAAGTTGCGTTGTTGCCGGCCAAAATGGCGGCGTTGAATCCGGTCACCGCCAAAGGCCAGTTGGCCACGGCTGTGTTCAATGTGAAATTTCGCACCGCGCTGCCGCCGAGGGTTGGATTGGTGAACACAATGCTGGCGGCATAGGAACCGGGTGCCAGATTCGTGGCAATGGCCGTGTTTAGACTGGCGGTGACGGTGGTGGCGCCTCCGGCTGGGAGAACGCCCGAAGCGCTGGTGACTTTCAACCAGCTCGACGTGTTGTTGAGAATCCAAACAAACGTCCCGGTTGTCGAATTGGTCAACGCGAACGTGGTGCTCATCGGCCAGGCGCTTTGACCATAAGCCGCAATGCCGTCAAATCCACTGGCGGGAGTGAGGCCCGGCTGAAATTGGAAATACGCTTTTTTAATCCAAGTTGCATATTGGAGCATTTCACTTGCATCGGCGGGCGGCGTGCAGCCCGTGCAGGAAGGCCACAGAAATCCGCCGGGACCACCGGCAGCGCTCCAAGTGACCATGTTGGTGGAGAAAATGGAGGTGCGCTCCCAATCCCAGTAACCGGGGATGACTTTTAATCCGCTGAAATAACTATTCCAACTCGCCGGATTATTGCCCGCGCCGCCGTCATAGCACTGAAGATAAATCGCGTCGCACGTGCTGCCCAACCCGGCCTGAACGGCCTGCCAATAGCTCGGATTGGTGTATGGACACAGGGTCAGTTTCAATCCCACCGAACCACACATTTTGCCAAACAGGATGGCCGAACTGGAGTCATACGCCGACTCGTCGTCGCTATCGATGGCCTCAATCCCGAGTGCGTTTTTGAGCGCCACCAGGTTCCGATAAAGCACGGCGGTGGTGTTGGTGCCATTGGCGGCGACCAAGTCTTTGATGTTGGCCCAGCTCACGTCGCCCCAGCCGCCAATGCACATTTCAATGCGCTGAATGCTCGTCGGCGCCGTGCGGCATTGCGACAATAACGAGCCCCAGTTGGATGGGCCGACATAAACGCCGTTGCGGCAAATCACCACGCCGCCGTTGTAGGTGAAATCGCCGTTCGTGGCCACGCTCATGGTAAAAAGAATCATGGTGGTGAAGCCGGAGGCGCGCAGCCCGTTGATTTGCGAGCTGGTCAATCCGCTCGCGCTGCCCATGTTGCCGTTGCAAAAAATCATGGCCGTGGCGGCAGGGGATTGGGGTGAAAACAGCGCGAATTGAAGCAGTATTAAAAGGATCCAGATTTCCAGGCGAAGGTGGTGAAAGCGGAACGCCGGCATTGTGCCGGACGGTTTTAATT
The DNA here is from genome assembly GCA_021813325.1 of bacterium. Taxonomy (GTDB): domain Bacteria; phylum Verrucomicrobiota; class Verrucomicrobiia; order Limisphaerales; family UBA11358; genus UBA11358. Next base: position 24,162 of record JAKALA010000012.1, read on the forward strand.
GAGTTTGATTTTGAGACGCGGGGGGCATGGGGAAATGATAGTGAGGCGACGATTCTAGGGCGAGTTTTGTGAAGGTTTTTTTGCTGGTTGCCCGGCGGTGTCAATGGCTGGATTTCATTCGCTCACGCACCGGCTTGCTGCTATGCTCCGCCGCTCAATAATGTCCGCCGAAAAGAAATATTCGCCCACGCCGGAAGAGCTTCACGCCGCCATCGCCTTGATTGAAAAAGCGGCGGCTAATCGGGCTTTGCTGGCCAGCCTTTCGGATGCGGATCACACCCGCCTGATGAAGGCGGCGGGCGATTTGTATTGCCCGGATTTGACCCAGCGCCGCAAGCTCGTCAAAGCGAAAGTCAAGCAGCGCAAGGCGGAGAAAAAATCCAAGGACGACGCCAGGCTGCATCAAACCGGCATCCGCGAACTGCGCCGCAAACCCGTTTTTACCACGCCGAATTATTTCCCGCCGCAGATCGGCGAACCGCAGGAGATCACGGAGAATCCTGATTTTCACGAGGCCGTCGAACCGCAAAATTGCTACGTCTGCAAAAAAGATTACTCGCAGATCCATCATTTTTACGACCAACTTTGTCCCGCGTGTGCCGAACTGAACTGGCGCAAACGCGGCGAACTGGCCGACCTGCGCGGCCGCGTGGCGCTGCTGACCGGCGGGCGCGTAAAAATTGGTTATCAGGCTGGCATCAAGCTGCTCCGTTGCGGCGCGCAACTCATCGTGACCACGCGGTTCCCTCGCGACTCGGCGATGCGTTACGCGGCTGAACCGGATTTCAAGGACTGGGGCCATCGGCTGGAAATCTTTGGTTTGGATTTGCGCCACACGCCGAGCGTGGAGGCGTTTTGCAAACACGTCATGACGAAATATCAGCGGCTGGATTTCATCGTGAACAACGCCTGCCAGACCGTGCGGCGTCCGCCGGATTTTTACGCGCACATGATGGAGCGCGAAACCGGCTCCTTGCAGGGGTTGCCTCCAGCGGCGGCGAAACTACTCGGCGCTTACGAAGGTTTGCGTGGTTATCATTTGCTGCCCGAAGGCAACGCGAATCGGAGCGCCGAGCCTTTGCGCGGCGCGTTGGGAAAACCATCGCCTCACGCCGAGCAAAAGCTCGGCGCCCCATTGCCTGGACTCACGCACGCTGCGGCGTTGTCGCAGGTGCCGCTGTTGCCGGAAGAACTCGCCGCGCAGCAAGCGTTGTTTCCGCAAGGCCAGCTTGATCAGGATTTGCAGCAGGTGGATTTGCGCGATCGCAATTCGTGGCGTTTTCTCATGCACGAGGTGCCGACAGTGGAATTACTCGAAGTGCAGCTTGTCAACGCCATTGCACCGTTCCTTCTCAACGCCCGGCTCAAGCCGCTCATGCTGCGCACGCCGGAGCGCGACAAGCACATCGTCAATGTGTCGGCGGTCGAGGGACAGTTCTACCGCAAGTTCAAGACCACGCGACATCCGCACACCAACATGGCCAAGGCGGCATTGAACATGATGACGCGCACGGCCGCCGCTGATTATCACGCCGACGGCATTCACATGAACGCCGTGGACACCGGCTGGGTGACGGATGAAGATCCGCACCACATCGCCGAACGCAAGCAAGCCGAGCACCGGTTTCATCCGCCGCTGGACATTGTGGATGGCGCGGCGCGTATTGTGGATCCGATTATCGCCGGCCTCAACACCGGCACGCACGTCTGGGGGAAATTTCTGAAGGATTATCGAGAGACGGATTGGTGAGAGGCGTGCCGCCTCGGCCAATTAAGAATTACAAATTCGCTTCAGTCAAACCGGCGATCTTCATTTAGATCTCCGTGGAATTCGATTTGTCCAGCCGCAGTCCTTGGAAACTAATTCACGGGAGTTGAATCACCCGGTAAAATTGCTGGCCCAAGCTCGGATTGTTGGTGATGGTCATGGTGGTGCCGGTGGCCAGGTTGGTTTTAACGGAGGTCCAACTGGCAAGCTCGGTTGAGGCTTGGAGGATGCTTGTTTTGCCGATCGTCAGACCGCTGGTTTCAAAGAGGAATTTTCCGGAGATTATCCGCGGCGAGCTTAACCTGATGGGTTCGCTGACGCCCACGGAAAGGCTAACCGAATTGGTCGCTGTCCAGCCGCGCGAATCCCGCGCAACGGCAATCAAAATATAGCTGCCGGCAGCGAGGTTGGTGATCGTGGTGCTGTATGGCGCGGAGAAGACGTCCTCAATGGAAGAAGTGTCCTGCCCGGTGCTGAGAAAAAACTCCACATCGGATATGAAGTCATCGGCTGTATCGTTGGCTGTTGCCTGGATGGTGACGCTCGCGGGCGCCGGGACGGTGACGTTGTTAGCCGGCTGGATGATGGCAACAGTGGGCGCGAGGTTGATGATGACCGAGCCGTGTTCTCCCCAATTGCTTTGGTAGTTATAAACGCCGGGTTGAGCTGGGAAGATAAGCGGCTGGTCTGTGTAAGGGTCCAAGGAGAAATTGAAGCCGCCGGTAAAGGTGACGGTTAGAGGAAAACCATAAATATCGGTATTCCACCAGGTAACGGTTTCAGTTGAGCCGATAACGACAGTGGAAGGGACGAAGCCGTTATCTGAATCCCAATACACGGTGGCATCTGCGTGAGCGGCGTTGGCAAATGCGAGAAACAGTCCCGTGAAGGTGGTGGCGGTGCATTTTCCCAAGGTTGCCTTTTGCATAAGGGCAATGTTGGTTTTGATTGGCAACAAATGTCAATGGGTAATGTCGATCATCCGGCGATATTGGCCAAGCTTGTCCCAACCTCCGTTTCGGGAGTTGTCGTATCGTGCCATGCGCTGGCTTTCAAGCTCTGAAATATTGCAAAAGAATGCGAAGATTTGCTTGGCCGGCTTGATTCGGGGCGGGTTGCGGAACCGGTGGATCAAAGATTCGTTCCAGACCTGTGCGCCTAATGTCTTGGAATTTAAACGGTAGCAAAAGCCGGTGAAAGCCTGTTGAATTTCTGAAATTTTTGATGCAGGGCAGGGACTCACTTGCTAAGTTACGGCCTATCTAGGGGCTAAACCTTTGTTGGTTTTTAAACTCATGTCTGGGCGTCGAATATTGGTGGTCGATGATGAGCCTTCCGTGCGGAATACCATTCGCATGGTGCTCAATTATCATGGTTACACGGTGGAAATCGCGGGCGACGGCGAGGCCGCCTTGAGTCTGCTCCAACAAGAGCCGTTCCATCTGGTGGTGACGGATTATTTCATGCCCGGAATGAAAGGGGACCAGCTTGCCTCCCAAATCAAACGACAATTCCCGAGTTTGCCGGTGATCATGGTCACGGCTTATCCGGACGAGGTGCTGCCCGGAGGCAAATTACCCGGGCATCTGGACCACTTGATTTTGAAGCCGTTTCCCGTATCGGAACTGGTCGAAGCCGTTTCCAAACTCCTCAGTTGTTGCCGTTCCGATGAATGGCCACCGTCCCGAACTGACGATGGCAACGGCCCGGTGCTGGATGGCTAGTCGTTGCTGGCGGGAATGATTTTTTGCAGCCGGGGCAACGCTTCCGGCGGAACCACCTGACAACGCCTGGCCCAGGCATCATAAAGAGCGGCCATTTCCTTTACGCGTTCCGGCTGGCTGTCCGCCAGGTTGTGGTGTTCCGTCCGATCTTCTTCGACGTTGTAAAGTTCCCAGGGCCGGCGATCATTGGCGACGAGTTTCCAATTGCCCAGCCGCACGGCGCGGTTGCCTTCGTGTTCCCAGAATATCGGGGCCGGGTGCGCGCGTTGCCGGCCTTCAAAGATCGGCAGCAGACTGGTGCCTTCCAGCGGCAGAATGGCATGGCCGTTGAAATTGGTGGGATGTCGGGCGCCGGCCACATCCACGAATGTCGCCATAATGTCCGTGATGTGGCCAACCTGCCGCGACAGTGTGCCGCCGTTTTTAATGACGGCGGGCCAGCGGGCGATGAAGGGGGTGGAGATGCCGCCTTCATGGGTGAAATGTTTGTAAAGCAGAAACGGCGTGTCGCTGACATTGGCCCAGGGGATTCCGTAGCTTTGCCAGACATCGACCGGGCCGGCGAAGACCGCATGGTTGCTGTTGCCGACTTTGACCGGCTCGCCGGAGCGGGTTTTGCTGGGCACATCATACCAGCCGGGCTGCACGACTTCGGCGCAGCCGCCATTGTCGGACAGGAAAATCACCAGCGTGTTTTTATCAATTCCCTTGGCTTTGATTTCATCCATGATGCGGCCCACGCCGTGGTCCAGATGTTCCACCATGGCGGCATAGGTGGCCATGCGGTTGGCCTCCCATTTTTTGTCTTTGACGTCGTTCCAATCGGGCACCCGCGGATCGCGCGGCGACAAGGGCCAGGATTTGTCGATGAGGCCCAGCGCGATTTGCCGGTGGTAACGGTTGGTGCGGATGACATCCCATCCGGCCAGGTAACGCTCGCGGTATTTGGCAATGTCCGCTTCCGGCGCTTGCAACGGCCAATGCGGCGCGGTGTAGGCCACATACATGAAGAAGGGTTGGTCGCCGCCGGCATACTGGGCAATGTTGGCCACGGCATGATCGGTGATCACGTCGGTATAGTAAAAATTCGTGGGGCCGGCTTCAATGGGCGTGTTGCCCTCGACCAGGGAGAAGGGATCGTAATAGCTGCAAACGCCGTGGATGGTGCCGAAGTATTTTTCAAACCCGCGTTGCTTGGGCCAGTCGTCCTTATTGTCCCAGAACGGCACGGTGGATTCATGGTTCAACTGTTTTTTTCCGTCAAAGAAAATGTGGCAGATGTGCCATTTGCCAACCATCAGCGTGTGATAATCGGCCCGGCGCAATTCTTCGGCGATAGTCAGGCAGTTGTGATTCAATTCGCCCCGATAGCCGGGCAAGCCGTGGTCCTGCATCATGGCGCCAATGCCGGCTTCCTGGGGATACAGGCCGGTGAGCAGGGAGGCGCGGGTCGGACAACAGCGCGGGGTGGTGTAGAATTGTGACAGCTTCAGGCCTTCGGCCGCCATTTTGTCGATATGGGGGGTCTGGATTTCCGAGCCGTAACAACTGAGGTCGGAATAGCCCATGTCATCGGCCAGAATCAGCACGATGTTGGGGCGCAAGGCGTTGGTTGCGGCGGCCTGGGCCGGCAGTTTGGCCAGGCCGACGGCGGAAATTGCCAGTGAAACTTTGGCCCATTTCAAGATTTGGAGATTTGACCAGTCCGAATTCATGTGCATAAGCTTGGAGATTAATTATTGGGGCGGACGGTGACAATCGTCCAAACCGATGAAGCGTTGAATTAGGCGTTGGCGCCACCGGGATTGCCGCCATATCATCTCTTTGGACGATATACAGTTTTGGGGGGCTGGTGTAAAAAGTCGCCGTTCTTGGTTCCATAATTAGAAACAACCCCCAATATTTATGTTGAAGTTCACCGCCGCCGCGCTTTTATCTGGCGCAGTTTTAGGAGTTTATTGCCATCAGGCCACGGCTGAATCCGTTCTGTTCGCCGATAATTTCAACCGTTCGGACAGCCGGAATATCCAGGCTTCAATGACCGGCATCACCGATAACACGGGATCGTCCTTCACCGCCGGAACGGTGTATAGTCAGCCGTGGATTGATCCGAACAACGCCTCGCCCACGTTTGGCGTTCAAGACAGCGTGGCGGCGAATGGCGGCGGCGCCCAGGTTTTGTCCAGCCAACTGCAATTGGCGGTGGGCGCGGGAACTTCAGACCTCTTCGTGAACCATAATTTTGTGGATTCCCCGATCCTTTCGAGCGGGGGCTTTTCGGTTTCCTTGAATGTTCTGGGGGAAAGTCAAACCGGCTATCAGCAAGGCGGCGCGTTTGCCATTGGCATGTCCCAAGCCAAGGCCGCCACGGCGGGGGATGCTTTCAATTCCGCGCCGAGCATGACGGGTGCGTTCAATGATGCGGATACGCTTGGCGCCAATGTTTACGGCACGGTTCTCTCTGACTTTTGGGTGGCGTTGCGCGGTAACGGCAGTTTGGCCTGGGGCAGCAGTTCGGGGGTGATCAACGGCGTTTCCGGCTTGAGCAAGGCGGGTGTCATCAGCGCCAACTTCATGTTCTCCAGCTTTGCCGCCGGCAGCACCGTCAATTACGAAATCCTGTATAATGGGACTTCCGAAGGCGCCGGTTCATTCACCTGGAGCGGCACGGATGAAAATTACATTGGGATTGATGGCCGCGACAGTTCAGCGGTGACTTTTGATAATTTCTCTGTTTCCACCATCGCCCCGGTGCCCGAGCCAACGACGCTGGCGTTGTTCGCCCTTGGCGGGGTGGGACTGTTGATCCGCCGCCGCAAAGCTTGAATATTTTTTGATCAAACATCCGCCCGCGTGGAAACGTTTCCCCGCGGGCGTTTTATTTTACAGGCAACGCGGATGAAGTCGGGTGCAGCTTGACACGGTTCTTAAGATTTGAGGGGTAACGGTTCCGCGACCGGGGCTTACGAGAAAGCGGCGCAAGTGGCCAGCCCCATGGTCGCACACCGTGGATGCCCCTCCTGCACGCGCCGGGGCAACGGGTGGGCCGGCCGGGCCAGGGACACGCTGTGCCGGGCCGACGGAGCGCCCTGGTTTGGAACCTGGTGGAACACGGCCCAAAGCGGCCCGAACTTGCGCGGTGGGTGGAACCCCTGCGGCCTCAGCTCCGGCGCGGAAAGGAACGCCGGGGCTTGCGCCAGATCGGCCAGATCAAGCAGGCGGGAAAAGTGATTGAGCGTGAGCAGAATTATTTTCATAACCAATGCCGCTCGGCAAAAACAGCGTCGTTTCAAGTGCTGCGGCCGGTTCTGGAGCCAGGCGGGGTTGCGCCCCCTCTGCGCTTGATGAAGCCCGCCCAATCGGCACTGGGATGAGCTCGGGGCGGCGAACCAAGGACTGTGTCAAAATGCAGCCATTTCGATTTTGTGATTTCGATTTTGCTGGCAGCGAGCCAAAATCCGTCTATGCTAACCGGACAATTTGATACCCATATCGGCGAGGGGCGAAATGGCGCCATACAAGTGATGTCATCAGCCCATAAAGAAAAAACAACCGGCAGCATGGCGGTGAGTTCCTCGACTGCTGCTGACGGACTCAATTCCAATCTCCGACAACTTGACCGGCTGGCCAGTTTGGGCCTGATCGCGGCGAGTGTCGCCCATGAAGTCAAAAACGGCCTGGTAGCCATTAACACTTTCACCCAGGTGTTGTTGGAAAAGAGCGAGGATCCGGAAATGGCCGGGATGGTGCAAAAGGAAATAAAGCGCATTGATTCCCTGGTCACGCAGATGCTTCGCTACGCCTCACCCAGGCCCGCCGAATCCACAACCGTGCCGATTCACCGGTTGCTGGACCATTCACTGCGCCTGTTGGAGCATCAAATGGCGGGACGCACCATTGTTTTAAAGCGTGAATATGACGCCAAACCCGGAGTGGTCAAGGGGGACGAATCGCAATTGCAACAGGTGTTCATGAATTTGATGTTGAATGCCGTGGAATCAATTGACGGCAACGGGCAGGTGACTGTGCGGACGGAGGTGGTTCAGTCGGGCGCCGGGATCAAGCGCCTGAAGGTGCATATTTCCGACACGGGCGCCGGGATTTCCCCGGAACATTTGTCCCACGTTTTTGACCCGTTTTTTACCACCAAGAAAAATGGCACCGGCTTGGGACTCGCCATTTGCCGTCACGTTGCCGAAGAGCATAACGGCAGCATTGAAGTGCAAAGCAAAGACGGATGCGGCTCGACTTTTACGGTCGCCTTGGTCGCGGCCAGTTAAGCGTCCGCAGGCTGCTTCGCGTGAAGGTGGTTTTCCGCGTTTATTCCCCCACCAGCCGGTAACGATTGACCACATCTTCCCCCACGTGCATCGATGGCGAGGCTTTGAGTGAAAAGGCAATGGCAACCGTGTAGTTCCTGGTGTCATTTTCGTTGTTGGTGACGCGGAAGGTCAGGGCGGCGGTCCAACTGCGCAAATCCCGGTAAAGGGTATAGAACTGTTCCTGCAAGCGGTCGTTCACGAGATTATAGTTATCCGTCATGCGGGCGCCCCAGTTGTCGCTCATTCGCACAAAGACGGTGCTGGTCAGGGTGTTGTTTCCGCTCCAGGTGCTGTTGCCCCATTGTCCGCCGCGCAAATACCAGTAGCCAAGTCCCCAGCTCCAGCGGTCGTTGGGCGCAAACGTCAGTTGTTCAAATGCCATGTTTAAGTCCCCGCCATTGAGATCGTGACGGGTCTGGGATTCGGCGGTGAGCCAGGAGCGCGGGCGGAAGGCGACCGCCGAGTAAAGATCGTTCCATGTGCCTTGATTGCTTTGGGGGTCCAAACGGCAGTCGATTTGCAAATCGCTGGAGAGCAAATTGTCCAACCCGCCATCACGCTTGGTTTGGAGCGTGTTGCGCAAGCCCAGGCGAATGACGTTTTGCGAGTCAATGGAGTCAATGCTGTTGTAATCTGTAAACGTCAGCGGCAACAGCATCAGGCTTGGCTGCTCGGCGTCAAACCGCGGCAGTTGGGCGGGCGGCGTGCTGGGATCGGGCACAAAGACGTAATTGATGGAAGGTTCAATGATATGGCGCAGACCATTGACTTGAAAAAACGAATTGGTGGCGCCGGCCCATAATTGCGAGGCTTTGAACGAGGCGCCCACGCCGGTATTGAAAACTTCCCGCGTGAGGTCGCCGTTGGGTTCGCCATTGGTCAGATATTGGCTGCCGTAGTAAGTCACCCGTCCGCCCACGCGCGGCGTGACCTTCAGCCAGTTGAAAAAGGTCCACGGCAACGTCAGTTGATGATAGGTGTCGGCGCGCATGGCGGAACTGGTGTAAAAACCGTTGGTGTCCTGATACAGGCCGTTGGTGTAGGTCGTGAACTGACGATACCAGCCAACGGAACTCTGGCTGTCGTAATAAACCGGCGAGTCCAGCACCTGCTGCTGGTAGCCGGTGAGCCGGACATCCGGCAACCGCTCCACTTGATTGAAGAAACTGTTCACCCGGGGCGTGGTCAACGCGTCGAGGCTCCAGTTGTCCCAGTATTTGTTGGCTTCAATGAATGTGTTGGGCTGCGGGTTGCCCGAATAATCGCCCGGACGGAAATCATGCACCATCAGCGGATCGGACTGGTAATTGACCAGCGCTTTCAAGTTCAGGTTGGTGGCGGGTGTGGCTTGCCAGTCGAAGTTGACGAACTGACGGTTTTTCGGAATGTCGCCGAATTGGGGAAAGCTGTTGGTGCTGCTATTGGGCCGGTCATCGTGGGTGTAATAATACCTCAGGTTGAAATCGCCCCATGGCCCAAGGCGGGCGGCGACATCCGGTCCCACGCCCACGCCGCGTTTGGCGCGGTAGTCCACGTGAATTTGTCCGTCGGCCGTATCGCCCAGATACCAGCGGTAGGTGTTGAGGAGATACCCTCCGTAGCGGCTGGTGAAACCCGGCGTGGGGGTGTAATTGTTGGCGTGATGTCCGAGATTGCGCTTGTAATACGGGAAATAGAACACCGGCACATTCCCCACATAAACCACGGCATTCCACAATTCGATGGATTTTCCGGGAATCATGCGGATGCGGCTGGCGCGCACCTCATAGGCCGGATCGGCCAGATCATCGGTGGTGACAAAACCGCCTTTGGCCGTGTAAACATGATTGCTGGCATCGCCGCTCAATCCCACTCCACCGGCAAAGATGGGCGCTTTGCCGGTGCGAAACTGTTCGCTGCGCATCTGGCGGGTTTTGAAGTTGTAATAAATATGTTCGCCCAGCCAGATTTGATCGCCGGATTCAACGCGCACATGGCCGTCGGCTTCCACATCACCGGTGGCCTGGTTCACCGTGGCCGAGTCGGCGGTCATGATGGTGGAGTATTTTTCATCCGTGTATTTGATATAAATGCCGTTGGTGGCCGTGGCAATGCCGGAAGCCAGGCTGAACTGCACTTTGCCGGCGACGTGACCCGGGAGAATGTGGTTTAGCGTATCAATGATCAGACCGGGTTCCGTTTGCGCCGAAGCCGACAGGGCGAAAAACAGCGAGCAGAGCAGCGCAATGGCGGGAAATGGTTTCATCAAGCGCGGCCAATTAAACAGAACCAACCCGCAGTGCCAAGCAGCATTTGCGGGTCTTTCACTGGGAGCTTGCCGGAGCCGATCAAACCGCTTTGCGGCGCTTGGCCACCCCTGGAGGCTGGCTATTTCTTGGGCAAAAAGATGAACGCCACGGCCGCCAGAATGCACGCAAAGGCCGCCAAATGATTCCAGCGGAGTTTTTCGCCCAAATAAAACATGGCGAATACCACAAAGACCGTGAGCGTGATGATTTCCTGCAGGATTTTAAGCTGCGTCGCCGAATACACGGAACTGCCCCAGCGATTGGCCGGCACTTGCAGCAGATATTCAAAAAACGCGATTCCCCAACTGGCAAGAATGACCAGCAGCAATGGTCGATTTTTGAATTTGAGATGACCATACCATGCGAAGGTCATGAAAACATTGGAACAGGTGAGCAGGATGACGGGAAGCCATCGGGATTGATAAAGCGTATCCATTTTAGGGCATTGCTGCCATTGAGCGGGCTAGGTTTAGTCGAACGGAGACGCAAAGTCCATCACGTTTTGGCCCCGGTTTCTCAACTGGTCGCGGCCGTCAAAGCGAAGAACGGGCTTGTTCTCCGGCGCTTTATTTACGACAACGTGGACATGCCAAACGTCGCCCAGGTGGGCATTCATTCCAGCCAGTTTCCCGATCAGGTGCGCGATGATCTGTTGAATTCGCTGCGAAACCGTTCGGTGAACCACAAGTTTCATTACGACAGCGTCAAGCAAACCCAGAAATGGCTGGCGTTGCATCAGCTCTATTCGCCCACCCGCAACGACGCGGATTGTATTTCCATCTACGAACAAAGCTTTGAGGCGGCAGCGGCCGCCATGACCCTGCCCCAGGTTCACATATTGGGACTGGGCTGCGGTGGCGGACAAAAAGACACGCGCTTGCTAAAAATTCTGGCCCGCGCCGGCAAGCAAACATCCTACACGCCCTGCGATGTCGCTGCGGCCATGACGCTGGTGGCGCGGCAAGCGGCGCTGGAAGTGGTGCGTGCGGACCAATGTTTTCCGTTTGCCTGTGATTTGGCTTCGGCAGGGGATTTGCCTGAATCATTGACGGTTCCACCGCCGACGCTGCTGACTTTTTTCGGGATGATCCCGAATTTTGAACCGGAACAGATTTTGCCCAAACTCGCGGCTTTGGTTCGTTCGGAAGATCGTTTGTTGTTCAGCGCCAACCTGGCGCCGGGAAATGATTATGCGGCTGGGGTGAATCAGATTTTGCCTCAATACGACAATCCGCCGACGCGAGAGTGGCTGCTGACGTTTCTGTTGGATTTGGGTGTGGAGCGCGGCGATGGCGAGTTGCGCTTTTCCATCGAAAAAGTTCCGGCGAATGGACTTTTGCGCGTGGTGGCGGATTTCTGCTTCGTGCAACCGCGTATGATTTGTGTCGAGAAAAACACCTTCGCCTTTGCGGCGGGTGATAAAATCCGGTTGTTTTTTTCCTATCGCCACACGCCACCGCGATTGCGAATGTTACTTGAAGAACATGGTTTGAATGTGGTCGAGCAATGGCTTGCGCAATCCGGCGAGGAAGGCGTGTTCTTTTGCCGGCGAAGCGGCTGAACATGGCTCAAGCGTTCAAGCGCCGGAAATCTAAAATATTCCCAGCGTATCCAAAACCGCTTTGATGCGCCGGACTTCGTGCGTGCGGAACAAATCGGTTTTGCCCAAAGCCGCGAGCACCGCAAAGAATGGTTCCGCACAACGGACTTCTTCCTGGAAATACTCAAAGGCGTGTGGCAGCGCGTGGCAGACGGGAAAGCCCAGTTCGCGCAGCCGAAACGTGTTGAGAAACACGCGCATCTGATGCTGCACGCGAACGGCGCTGTCCTGCAAATTGCGATAGTAAAAGCCGAGGCCGGGATCGATGAAGATTTTTTCCACGCCATGGCGTTGGGCCAGATCAATCTGGCGGACAAAAAATTCGCGCAGCATCGGAATGGGATCGGCGCTTAAATCGTAGCGGCCGACGTCGCGAACATTGCTGCCGGCCACGTGGCAGATGATCACTGCGGCGTCCTGCGCGGCCACCATGCGGAAAATTTCATCCGACGCCTCCGTGCCGGTGAGGTTTAAAATGTTGGCTCCGGCCTCCAAACTGGCGCGGGTAACAGCCGGCGAATACGTTTCGACCGAAACCAAAATATTCGCCGCCCGCAGTTCGCGGATGGCGGGAATGAGCCTGGAATTTTGCAAGGTCGCATCAGCCCGGGCGGCGTGGGCCAGCGTGGATTCGGCGCCGACATCAATGATTTGAGCGCCTTGCGCCGCGAGCGTTAGCCCGCGCTGAACCGCCGCTTCTGTGCTTAAACAAACGCTTTCGCGATACCAGGAATCGGCTGACAAATTAACCACCCCCATGATCGCCGGCTGGCTGTTGAAGGCGAACCTTTGTCCGCCGATGGCAAATTCTTTGATTTTGGCGGCGGCAACTTCGCGATGAGATTCCCACAAGCCGGCCAATTGTTCGAGCGAAAGCATGGAGGCATCGTATGCCAGATCGATTTTTTCGCAAACACATTGGAATTTGGGTGAGGGTCACGCTACGTTCACGCCATGAAACGAAGATTGCTTAATTTATCCGGAGTTGTGGCCGCCGTTTTGATCGTGGGCTGGCTGGCCGGCTGTGGAAATTCAGCGGCTATGAATGAATCCACGGCCAACGTGAAACACATTACCGGCAGCGATTTCCCAGCCGAAGTAATGCAAAGCCCCTTGCCGGTGGTGGTGGATTTTTATGCCACTTGGTGCGGCCCGTGCCGGCGTCTGGCACCACGTTTGGACCGCTTGGCGGGCACATTCACCAACCGGGTAAAATTTCTCAAAGTGAACATTGATGAATCGTCGGCGCTGGCGCAGCAGTTTCAGTTTCAGGCGATTCCCACCGTGATTATTTTTAAAAACGGCCGGGTTGTGGACCGGATGCTGGGGCTGCCGGACGAGGAGGCTTTTAAAAAACAATTGGCAGCTTTGGCCGCCGGCAAATAAGTCACTGGCGTTGTAAAAAAGTGTGGGCCAGAGAGCCTTTTTCCGTGGTGATGACGGTTCCCGTCGAGATGTGGTGCCGATCAAACCACCCGTCGCTGGTTTCGAGCACGAACCGGATATTGTCACTGGCGGCCATCACACTATTGGTGTTGTTTTTCTCCAAATGGTGGATTTCTTGAATGACCCCGTCGGGACTGATGTAGGCGGCCGAGATGGATTCGGGGCAGTTCTTCATCCAAAAATCGGCGCGTTGGGTGTAGGGCAGCACAAACAGCATGGCATCGGTTTCCTGGATATTGGTGCGGAACATCATGCCGATCATTTGTTCCTCGGCGCTCAAGGCCAGTTCGGCATCAAAGGTTTCCGGGCCAAGATAAATCTTCATGGTCCGCAGTTTGGGCTGCGCGTGCGTAATCAGATCCACCGGAGACGTGATGACTTTCGCAGGTTGGTCATGCCCACAACCGACCGCTAAAACGGCCAATCCGGCAATGCTGGCCAATGATTTCCAAAAATTCACGGAGCCAATTTGCCTCAGCCCGAAACGGTTTTCAATCCAAGTTCTTCAGTTCCGGTGCAAACTGCCGACAATTTATCGCAAACGACCGGTGGCGGTTCAGCTCCGGTTCTTTACAATCAAACATGTTTGAAATGCTGAAAACTGACCACAATTTCCGTCTCAACCTTGGTTGGCAGAGGGTTTGACTTGGAAGGTGGAAGGCTTATTTTGTTCTCGTTGTGACAACAATTGCTCAACCTGCCCCGTTGGTCCGGCTGGATCTGATGCCGGCCCGCGTTTGTGCCGTCGTCCGTAGCGTGGAGACGGATGACGAGGATACCCAGCGACTCAAAACCCTTGGCGTTTGTGTCGGGCGCCGGGTGGAATTGGTGCGGGCGGGCGACCCCGTCATTGTGAAGATATTCGGCTCGCGTTTAGGACTTTCCGTCGAGCTGGCTTCCCGGGTGCGGGTGGAAATCTGCGATCAAGGCCGCTGTGCGTTGCGGGACCATGAAGCCGCATGAGCGATTGTCATGAAACATCGTCGCCGGTTCTGGATCCGGCGCATCATCATCACTTTACCCTGGCCTTGGTAGGCAATCCCAACGCCGGGAAAACCACGCTCTTCAATGCGTTGACGGGGCTGCGCGCCAAAACGGCAAACTTCGCCGGCACCACCGTGGAGCGCAAAGTCGGAAGACTTCATTTGAATCACCGGCAAGTGGTGGTGATTGATCTGCCAGGACTTTATAGTTTGGATAGCAAGTCGCCGGATGAAAAACTCGCAGCCGACGCCTTGCAAGGCAAACTGGGACATACCGCGCCCGATGCGGTTCTGGTGGTGGTGGATGCCACCAATTTGGAACGCAATCTCTTCCTGACCAGCCAGATCCTTGAATTGAAATGTCCGGTTATCGTGGCGTTGAACATGATGGATATGGCCCGTCGGGACGGCATTTCGATTGATGTGGCAAAATTGCGGGCGGAACTGGGCTGCGTGGTGGTGCCCATCGCCGCGCGGGTCGGGGAAGGAATTAAGGAATTAAAGCAGGAGCTGAACCGGCTGGTTGCCGGCGCCATGCCGGAGGCGGTCAACCACGTCGATCCAAACTGCGCCGGCTGCACCGGCTGCACCTTTCAAGCGCGCTACGAGTGGACGGAGCAAATTTCCACCCGCGTCATGGATGCCGCCATTATCCAGCGTTCGGTCTGGACGGACAAATTGGACGATTATTTCACGCATCCAATTATTGGCGTGGTGGTGTTTCACGTGGTGATGGCGTTGCTGTTTGTGCTGATCTTCTGGGCGGCGCAAATCCCCATGGAATTGATTGACCACTTATTTGCCGGTGTCGGGCAATGGGTGGGAAACCACATGCCGGAAGGCGATTTGCAAAGTCTGATTGTGGATGGTGTCATCGGCGGCGTCGGTGGCATTTTGGTGTTCCTGCCGCAAATCTGCATTTTGTTCTTTGCGCTCTCGTTGCTGGAAGACACCGGTTACCTGTCCCGGGCGGCGTTCGTGATGGACAAAATCATGCGCAAACTGGGCCTGCCGGGTAAATCCTTTGTGCCGTTGCTGTCCGCGCATGCCTGCGCCATTCCCGCCATCATGTCCGCCCGCGTGATCGAAAACCCCCGCGACCGGCTGCTGACCGTGTTGATTGCGCCCTTGATGACCTGTTCGGCGCGCATTCCGGTTTACGCCATGGTGACGGCGTTGCTTTTTCCGCATTCACCCATCAAGGCGGCGCTTGTTTTTACCGCAGCGTATGGCGTGGGCGTGGCGGCGGCCTTGAGCATGGCCCTGCTGTTCCGGCGGACCATTCTGCCGGGCGAAAGCAAGCCCCTGATCATCGAACTGCCGCCGTATCGTATTCCCGGCTGGCGGACGGCCTTGCTGCACACCTTTGACCGGGCGAAAATTTTTGTGAAACAGGCGGGCACGATCATTTTGATGATTTCTCTGGTCCTGTGGGCGCTCGCCCATTATCCCAAATCGTCCCCTCCCGCCGAGGCGGTCCATTTGACAGAACAAGCCACGCAGGTCGAGCAAGCGGGCAATGCCAAACAAGCGGATGAATTGCGCGCGGCCGCCGACCGGCTGACGGCACAATCTGCGCTGCAACACTCGTTCGCCGGAAAACTGGGCCATCTGCTGGAGCCGGTCATTGCGCCGCTGGGCTACGACTGGCAAATCGGCATTGGCATTGTCAGCTCCTTTGCCGCCCGGGAAGTGATTGTTTCCACCTTGTCCATTGTTTATGGCGTTGGCGACGACGACAGCGCCAATGGTCGCACCTCGCTTTACGATTCCCTCCGCAAAGCCAAACGTAGCGACGGCACCCCGATTTTTAATGTGGCCACCTGCGTGAGCCTGCTGGTTTTCTATATTCTGGCGGCGCAGTGTTTGCCGACTTCCGCCGTGATTCGGCGGGAAACCAACAGTTGGAAATGGGCCTTGTTTCAGGTGGGTTACATGAGTGTGCTCGCCTATTTGGCGGCCTTGCTGGTTTATCAGACCTTGCACCATCTCTGGCATTGGTAGCGGCGAATGCTTCCGGTTTTTTTCCAACGTCCATCCATCCCGTGCTTTGCCCGGGTGAACAATCGCTTGCAACCGGGAATGAAAACTTCCAAGCTGCTGCGCAATGCAACCGCTGGTCATGGCTCTGGCGCGGAGTGGGACTGCCGATGGTAAACCGGCGTGGAAATGTTGTTTCATTCGCTTAATCCGTGCGGGATCAGACGCGGCGGCTGGCCAACCGTCAGGCAGGGACCATCATGGAAAATCTTAAAATGTCAGACGCGCCGCCGGTCATTGAGCCGCCCAAGGCCGGCTCAGGCTCTGATGCGGCGTCGGCGGGGGGCTTCCGCGTGTCCGGCGGGGTTAAGTTTCTGGCCTATCTGCTAAGTTTGTGCCTCGGAGCATTCCTGGCGGATGGATTGGTGTCGTTGCTGGATGACACCACCGGCGTGATTCTTCATGTTCATGCGCTGCTGCCCGTCCGCATGTTGGCCGGCTTCCTGGCGGTCTTGCTGGCGCTCGTGGTTTACGGGCTGCTGGCGTTTTCGCGGGCCATTCCGAAACGTTGTTTTGTGCCGCTGGCCTTGTTTTATCTGGTTACCGAACTGGCCGGTTTTCCCTGTTATTTCATTTATAATGATCACCTGCCGCAAATCTCCTGGTTCATGTCACTGGCGCAAACGGTTTTGGGCCTGTGGCTGCTGCGTCGCGTTCGCGGCCGCTGGCGGCTGGGCTGGCCTCTGGTGCCGCCTGAATCCCTGGGCATTCGTAGTGGTTTTGGCTGGCGCAATCTGGCCGGGTTTTCCCTGGCAAACCTTTTTGTCCTGATTCCGGCCGTGCTGCTTTACCTCTTTTTGTGCACCGCCGGTTTGATCAGCCATTTTACAGAAGGGTTCATGACGTTGCATCCCGGCGGCTTTCAAATGCAGGTTCGCAAATACGAGAGCGACAGCGGCAAAACCATTCAGCTCTTTCCCATGGCGCACGTGGCCGACGCCGAATTCTACCGTCAGGTTGAACAATCCTTTCCCACCAATGCCGTGGTGTTGATGGAAGGCGTCTCGGATGAAAAACATCTGCTCAAGCAAAAGATCAATTATCAACGGATGGCCAACACACTGGGTTTGACCGAACAGCACACGGAATTTAAGCCCGGGCGGGGCAAGGTGGTTTTGGCGGATGTCGATGTTTCACAGTTTTCCACGAATACGTTGGATTTGCTGAATTTGGTTTTCCGCTTTCATTCCGGCCAGGCCGATCTGGCGACGCTGGAAAAAGTGATGACCTATTCCGCCGGGCCGGACTTCCAGACACAGTTGTTGAATGATCTGCTCTGGAAACGCAACGCTCATTTGCTGGGGCAAATCCACAAACAACTGGCCAAATCCGATCACATTGTGGTGCCCTGGGGCGTGGCGCACATGCCCGGCATCGCCCGCGAGATTCAGCGATCGGGTTTTTATCCGGTGGAAACCAACAACTACATGGTCATCCGCTTCGGCGGCGCGAAAAAACTAACTGTCGCGCCCGCTCTTGAATCGACAGCCGAGGCGGAACACGCCGTGAAAAAATAATTTTGAAATATGGTTATCAGCCTTGACCAACTCACCAAATGTTATGGGGAGCAGACGGCGGTGGACGCCCTCTCGCTGGAAATTCCGGCCGGCCAAATCGTCGGCTTTTTGGGGCCGAACGGCGCTGGCAAATCCACCACCCTGAAAATGCTGACCGGCATGTTGGAACCAACCCGCGGGCAGGCCAGCATCTGCGGATTTGACCTTCGACAACAGCCCATTGAAGTGAAACGGCACGTCGGCTTTGTGCCCGAATCCGGCGCGGTTTTTGAATCGCTCACCGGCTTGGAATATCTGGAAATGGTCGCCGCGTTGTATGGCATACCGCCCAACGCCGCGCGGGCGCGGATCAAGCAATTCATCGCTTTCTTTGACCTGAGCTTTGAAACGCTCACCGACAAGCTGCTGGGCGCCTATTCCAAAGGCATGCGGCGCAAAGTGGTGATCACTTCCGCGCTGTTGCACAATCCGCCCGTCGTCTTCTTCGATGAGCCGTTGGATGGCCTGGACGCCAATGCGGCGGTCGGCTTCAAGGCGCTCATTCAGACCCTCGCCCGCGAAGGCAAAACCATTGTTTACAGTTCGCACATTCTGGATGTGGTCGAGCGGGTGTGCCATCGCGTCATCATCATCGACAAAGGCAAACTGCTGCTGGACGGCAAGCCCGATGAACTGGTGGCGGCCCATCAGTCCGGCACGCTGGAAAAACTGTTTACGCAACTGACCGGCGGCGCGGAACTGGAACGTCGCGCCGAAGACTTTGCCAAAACTTTCCGGCCATGAGTTCTCCCGCCGCCCCGCCGATTTTGCCGGAACCGCCGCCTGCGCCGGAAAAAACCTTGCGCCGTTTGTTTTTGACGCTCTTTTTGCGAGGCCGTGGAGCGCGCGGACTGAACAAACAAGGTGCGCCCAAATCCATCGGCCGCAAACTGGCGCTTACCCTGGTGTTCTATTTGTTGTTTGGCTGTATGGCGCTCTATTTCGTCCGGCAATCGGTGTTTGCACTTTCCGTTTATCTCCACGCGATGACGTTTGTTTTCCTGGGCATGTTCGTGGCGGCTTCGGCGGGCGAAATTCTCTTCAACAAAGAAGAAACCGATATTTTGCTGCATCGCCCCATCACGCCCAAAACGATGTTGTGGGCCAAGATTCGCGTATTGGTCGAAGTTTCGCTCTGGCTGGCCGGCGCCTTCAATCTGGTGGGACTGTGCGTCGGTTTTGGCGCGGCGGGCAACTGGCGTTTCCCTTTGATCCATGTCGTTTCCACGATCATGGAAGCGCTGTTCTGCACAGGTTTTGTGGTGCTGGCCTACCAGCTTTGCCTGCGTTGGTTCGGACGCGAACGGCTGGATGGACTGATGACCACGGTTCAAGTCCTGGTCTCGGTGGCCATGATCGCCGCCAGCCAGTTGTTGCCGCGGATGATTTTCCGGCTCGATCATGTGCTGAATCTTACGGAAGCTTCGTGGTGGATCGGCCTGCTGCCGCCCGCGTGGTTTGCCGGTTTGGATGACGCGGTGGCTGGAAGCCTGGCGTTAAATTCCTGGCTTTTGGCGGCCATGGGTCTCGCCGTCACCTCGGTGGTGTTGTGGCTGGCTTTCGTCAAACTGGCGCGTGACTATGAAGTCGGCTTACAGACGATCAACGAAACCAGTTCGCGGCGGGTTAAGACACGGGGCGGACGACGCTGGCTAAACAAGCTGGTGCAATTGCCGCCGCTCAGTTGGTGGCTGCGCGATCCGGTGACGCGGGCCTCTTTTTTACTGACGACCGCCTATTTGTTTCGCGACCGCGATGTGAAACTCCGCGTCTATCCGGGAATCGCGCCCGTCTTGATTATTCCCTTTGTGTTTCTGTTGCAGGACGGACGCGGCTCCGGCCATCAGCCAATGGGTTTTGGCGTGCCGTTCTCCGGATTGTATCTCGGCATGGTTCCGCTGTTGGGACTGCAACTACTGCAATATTCTCAACAATGGCAGGCGTCCGACATCTTCCGCCTGGCGCCGATTCACGGTCCGGCGCCGCTCTGCCATGGTGCCCGCCGGGCCGTCCTGTGCTTTCTTGCCTTGCCGATGTTCGTGCTCGTGGCGGGCGTGGTCTGGTTGTTGCGCGGCGATTTGACGCAGCTTTTGTTGTTCATCCCGGGTCTGATCGCGTTGCCGGTTTTTGCCTTGGTGCCCGGGGTGCGTGGACGTGGCGTGCCGCTGTCTATGCCATCGGACACCGCTAAATCCGCCGGTCGCGGCTTGAGCCTGATTTTCGTCATGTTCATCGCCCTTGGACTTTCCGCGCTGGCCTCGGTCGGTTGGGCGCAAGGCTGGTATTGGTGGCTGGTGCTTGGAGAAGTGGTGCTGGCGGCGATAATTTACACTGCCATGCGACTGGTTTTGGCCAAGGCGCGTTGGCCGGCGCTGAACTGATTTTCCGCGAAGCCAATGTTGCTCATGGGGGTGCATCTTGACACTGTTCTTAATTTTGGTGGCAGACCTGTGAGCAGTCGTGGTTGCGGCGGGCAATTTCAAGGGCCATGAGGCGGCGACCGGGTTCGCTCCAGAACTGGCCGCAGCGTTTGCCGTTGGGCGCAGAAGGACTCCATCGCGCCGCTGCCCACCGGACAGCCTTTGGCGGCCTGCGTGGCGTAATGCGGATGCTCCCGGTGTTTTTCAAAATACAGGATTTCCGTCGGCACCGGCGGTGGCAACGCTTGTGCCCGCCGCGCACACCAGGCCGGCAGGTCTTGCAACGCCTGCAACACCCCGGCTTCGCCGCCGTGCCGCAACTGGTGCCACAGCGGTTCCACCCACGCCCGCGCCGCCGTTGCGTTTTCCGGGTGCAGCGCGTGCGCCACCGCCCAGAGATGCTGGCTGGCATGATAGAAATCCAGCACGCCGGTGGCTTCAGCAAACCGGTCGGCCACGAGGTTCCAAATCCACACGCCGCCATCGGCCACGACAAAGACCTGCCCCACCCGCCCCAGCGCCCCGCCACGGCGGCGGCCTGTTCATAGGACGTCGTCGCCAGTGCCGTGAAGGACAGCTTTTCGGCCAGTCCGGGCGTGAGCTTCTGATGCGGCGTCAGTCCCCAGACTTGTTGCTGCGGACTATGCCACTTACCCGTGGCGGGCTGTTGACCATAGTCCACCGTTAGCCTGACCTCGCCCAACTCCGTCCGCAGCGTCAACGGGCGGCGTTTGCGCTGGCGCAGGGGGGGGGACTCGCCCGTCTGATCGGCGAGTTGTTGCAGCCGCTGTTCCAAGGTTTGCCGCCCCAGGTCCCGGTATTCAGCCACCACTTCCCGTTCCAAGTCCGCCAGCGTCGGCAGGGCCGATAGTTGCTTCGCTTCTTTCATGGCCGTCAGTTCACTTTCTGCCGGTCGAGGAACCATTTACTCCTACAGGGTAAGAACAGTGTCAAGATGCACCCAGCACGAATGCCCGCGCGATTTTCGAGTCCGTCTATGGCTCATCCAACATCGTGTATTGCAATTTTTCCATCAGCGACGACGGCAAATACGTCGTCTATGAAGCCTGCACCAACGCCACTTCATCGGGCGCCGCCGCCGGCATTATTTTGCGCCAGAACATGTCAGCCGGCACCACTGACATCATCAACACCAATGTCTTCGTGCAGAGCTTGAGTTTTGCCTCTATGCATGACCTTTCGATGTCGCCGGATGGCCGGTTTGTTTCCTACGTGGCCAAACAAACCAGCGGCAAGGCGATTTACCGCTGGGATGCCCAAACCGGCATCAACACGCTCGTCAGCTTGGATCGCGATGGTGCGGCTCCGGCTGTGGGAGATTATGACTGGCCGGCAATGTCCTTCGATGGTCAATACGTCGCCTTCAACAGTTCCGCCACCAATCTGGTGAGCAATGTCGTTTCCAACACTTATCACATTTATCGCCGGGATTTAAATACGGCGACCACCCGGTTACTGGATGTGGATGCGAACACCGTTGTCCACCGATGGCAAGGTAAAATTATTTCATCCGCATATGGATCGTATGCCACACTTCCAGGAGACGTGGCAAATTTCAATTATCTCGCTTCAATCACTACGGTTTTGAAATAATCATGGCGGGCTTTTCTTGGCGTGAGCATTTCTTCTTTGAGGTCTCGTTTGCCGGAAAAACAAAAACGGCGGAGGCAAAGCCTCCGCCGTAAAATCAAAATCAATTTTATCGGGTTAATTACTTTTTGGCACCCAGGATCGCGTCCTTGGCCGCCTTGGCGACGCGGAATTTCACCACGCGCTTGGCCGCGATCTTGATGGTTTCGCCGGTTGCCGGATTGCGGCCCATGCGAGCTTTGCGGTTGACCAACACCAGCTTGCCGAGGCCGGGTAGGGTGAAGGAGTTCTTCGCATTCTTGTAAGCGAGATTGACGATAGCTTCAAGCGTAGCTCCAGCTTGTTTCTTGGTAATGCCGACGGTTTCAGCGACGGCGCCGATGATTTGGGATTTGGTCAAGGATTTTGCCATAGGCCTCAAGAATCATTGGCGGCAGACCGGTTCGCAAGCTAAAAACCGCAGAAAATAGAGCAATTCGAATGATTTTCACCTTGAAACATCAAAAACAGCCGGTGTGTGCAACTAAATCGTCGGCAACCAGTGTTCCTGTGGCCGCTGTTCATAGTGTCAAACGTGACGGGTTTTGTTTCGAAATCGGAGTGGTCGGTCGGAGAATAAACGGACGCCAATGTGCATTCAGGAAGGCATCGCGGGGCAACCGGTTAATCAAGAAAGATCGACGTCCGGGCTTTTTATTTGATAATGGCAACCATGAATCGCCTCGCTTTATTCCTCGCGGGATTACTCTTTGTGGGAGCCTGTGGCTCGACCAATGCGCAAGATCGCGCCGCTCAATTGCTGGATGACCATTGGCGCTTCCAGCAGGGCGATCCGAATGGAGCCGAAAAAGCGGGCTTTGATGATTCAAACTGGCAGGCGATTTCCGTTCCGCATTGCTGGGGTTGGGAACAGGCGCAACGTGGCGAAAAATATTTGCGCGGTCCCGGCTGGTATCGGCGCAAGCTGACGTTGCAACCCAAGCCTGACCACCGCTATTTTCTTCGCTTTGAAGCTGCGGGATCGGTGGCCGATGTCTATCTCAACGGGCAATTGCTGGGCGAACACCGGGGTGCGTTCGGCGCTTTCTGTTTCGAGATCACCACCAATCTTTCCAGATCGGGAACTAACGTCATTGCCGCCCGCGTGGACAACACCGCACAGCCGGACATTGCCCCGCTCAGTGGCGATTTTCCTTTGTATGGCGGCTTGTATCGTCCCGTTCATCTGATTGAAACCGGCGAACAGAATTTTACCCTGACCGATCACGCATCGCCGGGAGTGGCGTGGCTGCAAACCCGGGTGTCGCCGGGATCTGCGCTTTTGAATGTGAACGCAGAAGTGTCCAATGGCACCAGGCACAAAAAATCCCTGATGCTGGTGGCGCGAGTGCTGGAACCCGACGGCTCGGAAGTGGCCCGCACGGAAGAAAAAATCGTTTCCCAGGCAAAAGTGACCGAGCCATTTCACCTTCAGATTGAACTGAAAAATCCACATCTTTGGAACGGGCGCAAAGACCCTTATCTCTACCGGGCGGTGATGGAATTGCGCGACGGCACCGCGTTGGTGGATGCAGTGGAACAGCCGCTGGGTTTGCGGTTTTATGCGGTGGACCCGGACAAAGGCTTTTTCTTAAACGGCCAGCCGTATCATCTGCACGGCGTTAACCGGCATCAGGATCGGCCCAACAAAGGCTGGGCCATTTCCGAGGCTGACATGGATGAAGACATTGGCTTGTTGAAGGAAATCGGCGCCACGGTGGTCCGCTGCTGTCATTATCAGCATAGCGATTATTTCTACGGCCAGTGCGACAAGGCGGGCATTCTGGTTTGGGCGGAAATTCCGCAAGTGGATCGCATTAACGGTGGCCCCCAGTTTGAAGAAACTTCCCGGAATCAATTGCTCGATTTAATCCGCCAGAGCATCAACCATCCATCCATCTTTGTTTGGAGCCTGTTCAATGAACTCCGCCCGAATAACCCTGACCCGCATCGTGAGTTGCAGGACTTGAACCAGCTCGCCCACGGCGAAGATCCAACGCGGCCGACCATTGCCGCCACCTGCACCGATGGCTGGCCGCAGATGAATAAAATTCCCGACCTGCTCGGTTGGAACATTTATCCGGGCTGGTATTCGGAATGGGGTCAATTGTCAAATTTCGAAGCCTTGGAAAAGTATCGTCACACCAGCCAGCACGGCGGATTTTGCGTGAGCGAATACGGCGCCGGAGCGAACGTGACGCAACACGAAGACAACCCCAAACATCCCAAGACCGACGGCCAGTGGCATCCGGAAGAGTGGCAGGCCATTGTTCACGAAGCCGCCTGGAAACAATTCAAATTGCATCCATACGTGTGGGGGACTTTCGTTTGGAATCTGGCAGACTTCACCAGTTATTGGCGGCATGAAGGTGGAATTCCCGGTCGCAACGACAAGGGCCTGATCACATATGATCGCCAGATCAAAAAGGACGCGTTCTATTTTTACAAAGCCAACTGGTCGGATGAACCGGTGCTGTATATCACCGATCGTCGTTTCACCGAACGCACCAATGCGATTACCAATGTCAAAATCTATTCCAATGCCTCCCGCGTTGAACTGCTCGTGAACGGGGCTTCACAGAAAACCTGCGATAACGATGGCAACGACGTTTTCACCTGGAGCGATGTAAAGTTGTCTCCCGGACAAAATAAAATCGAAGCGCGAGCGGAACGTGGTGGACAAGCAATGTCTGATGAATGTGTCTGGACGTTGAACATGCCTTAATATTTCGACACTTCTGAAAAACCGTGGCGGCGGCGCCTCGCCGCCGTAAGCCTGGTTGCTTGCCCCATGTTTTCACTCTGTTGCGGGCATCGCTTCCATATTTTTTCAGAGGTCTCATTTCACAAACGACTTACAGATTCATTGGCTGCTAAAAACCCGCAGGTGGGGTGAACGTCCGCGCGAGTTGTTTGGTCTTGTGGATTGCAACTCGCGAGACTCGCCCCTCACCGTCTGGTGCGCGAATACAATTTTATCGGGGGCAATTTCGTTCAAACCTTGAAGAATCGGGCGGCCAGCAGGTTGGCCACCAGCCCGAATCCGCACAAAACGGCCAGTGGCAGTAATACGGCGGTAAAGTCGCTGCCAAAGCTGATGAGTTGGTGCAGGGCTTGCAATGCCCAGCCCGTGGGCGTGCAGAGTGCAATCGTCTTCAAAACGGGCGGGCCGATTTCCAGCGGCCACCAGCATCCGCCCAGCGCCGCCAATAGCAGGCTCGTCAGCACGCAAAGGCCGATGACACGGTCTTCGGCGGCATTCAGCGAACCGGCCAGCACGCCGAATGAACCGGCGACCCACGCGAAGACTATAAGCGTGACGGCAACCCCCGGAAGATTGGCTCCCAGGTTTACGTGGAAGAGAAATTTCCCGACGGCGAGGAAAAAGACAATTTGCACCAGCCCCAGCAACAACAGGCCGTAAATCTTTCCCAGCACGATTTCCATCCGGGTGACCGGGTGTAGCATCAGGCGTTTGATGACGCCGTTGCGCCGCTCGGCGGCGATGGTTGAACCGCCGAAAATCAGCAGGTTCATCATCAGATACATCACCAGATTTCCCGGCAGGGAAAAGTTGAACCCGGATGGCAACGGCTTGCGTCCGGCAAACGTGGCGTCCAGGACAACCGGATCGGGCCTGGCCATGACTTCCCGCAGCTTTGCCTCGGTAAATGGCGGGAAGTTGGTGGTGCCCGGCCGGGCTTCCAATAGATGACCGTTCATGGCGATCAAGGCGCGCACGAGGCGGATTTCGATCAAGGCCGTGTCCGCTTCGCCGGAATCCTGGCCTTTGAGAAATTGAATTTTGCCGGGTTGCAGTCGTTGCGCCTTTTCCGTGAAATCGGCCGGGATGCGGATAATTCGAGCCGCAGTTTCACGATTGGTTGGACTGAGCACATACATATTCTGGGCCTTCAATTCTTCGAGAAAAATCCGGCCCAGGAAATTGGTGTCTTTATTTTCAATCAACACGGGCGGAGTGCGATTATAGGCGTGGCTCTGGCCGCGATTGGCAAAACCCATGAAATAGACAAACGCCATCGGAATCACAAACAGCCAGACATAGGCGCTCTTGTGTTTCATGAACAGGCGCAGATCGATGTGTCCGATGGTCAGGATGCGGTTCATGCTTTTGTCCCCGTTTGCAGCCGCCGATGCAGCAGCACGGTCGCGAGGCCGATGAACAACAGGCTGGCGCCAACCAGTTTGATCGTGATGAAAATCCAGGGAGCATCGCCACTGCCACACTCCAGATTGCGCAAGGTTTCCGCAAACCAGTAGCTTGGTAGCTGGGTGGAAATATGCTCGCGCAGAAATGCGGGGAGTTGTTGCGGTGGAAAGGCGCAGCCGCCCGCCAGGCCAAAGGCCATGCCCACAATGGTGTTGAGCACGCCGGCGCGGCGTTCATCGGGGACCACCGCGACCAGGCTGGCAAATAATGCGGCGACGAAACAGGCGTAACCGAAACACAGCGCCAGCATTTCGGGCAGGCGCGGCCATTGGATGCGAAAGATCAGTCCGCCGCCGCCGAGCATGATGGCGCTGCAAATCAGCAGTATGACCACGGTGAATATGAATTTGCCGAAAATGAACGGCCAAAGCGTTTGACGCATCGTTTGGTAACGTTCAAACGTGCGTAGGCGAATTTCGCGATGCAAATCCGTCATGGCATTGTTGGCCAGAAACAAAAGGAACATGGCCGCCAGTCCGATTAATAAATAGGCGAAAATGTTTGTGGATGTGGCGGCTTTGGGATGACTGGCTTCCGGTTCCGGTTTTTCGTAGCCAACCAGGGGGGGATTGATGAAGTTTTTAACGGACTGGAGCTTGTCGCCGGCGCTTTCAATCAGGGCGGCCACTTGATGATAATCGGACTTGCCCGCGATGACGGACTGCCATCCTGGAAAAGCGGAGTTGAAGTTGCGCGACAGTTCACTCAGGCCTGTGGTCAGGGCGCCGAGCAGTTCTTCCAGCACCGCTGGGTGAATGGATTCGGCTGGATTTTTGATGAGCTGCATACTGACCGGAGCGGAAGCTGTCAGGTAGTCGTGCAGAAAATTGGTTCGAATGATGAGGACGGCGCTGATTTTGTTCGCGTTGATTTCGCGCAAGGCGGCGGCCCGATCCATGAACACGGGTTCGAGATATTGGTTGCTTTCGCGCTGGCCGGCGGCGCCTTCCAGCATGTCACTCAACACGCTCCGGTCTTCATCCACCACGGCAAACCGGATGCGCCCAAGCGCTCCGGATTTGTCTCCGCCGCCAAAAACCAGGCCGATCAACGCAGTCATGACCAGCGGCACAATCAAATTGATCAGCCAGGGCAACGGATTGCGGCGGGCACGGCGCAAGTCTTTGGCAAGCAGAATACGCAACATCCTATTCCCTCAGGTCGCGGCCGGTGAGTTGTAGAAACACATCATTCAAGCTCGGGCGCTTGAGCGTGACGTTTTCCACCTGAACCGGCAGGTTCAGCAATTCTTTCAGGCATTCTGACGGGTCGCGCGGGCTGGTGGCGGCAAGAATCAACTGGCGTTCAGTTTTTTGAATGACTTTGAAATGTTCCTTGAAATCGGGCCAGTTGTCGGGCGAAGCCCCGTTGAAATTAGCTTCAAGGATGAACAGCCGATCGCCACTGATGCGTTCTTGCAATTCGTTCAACTTGCCTTCGGCGAGCAAGCGTCCGTGATCGATGATGCCGATGCGATTGCAGAGCGATTCCGCTTCTTCCAAATAATGCGTGGTGTAGAGGACGGCGGTGCCGTTAGCCTGAAGCTGGCGGATGAATTCCAAAATATTCATACGTGCCTGCGGGTCAATGCCCACGGTGGGTTCGTCGAGGAGCAGCAGTTGCGGTCGGTGGAGCAGGGCGCAACCGAGGTTGATGCGCCGTTTCATGCCGCCGGAGAAATTTTTTACCGCGTCATTAGCCCGATCCGCGAGCGAGAGGGCGTCGAGCAAATCCGCGGCGCGCGATTTGGCGGTGGCGCTGTTCAGGCCGGCGATCCGCCCCCAAAATTCCAGGTTTTCACGGGCAGTCAATTCCTCGTAAACCGCCAGCTCTTGCGGCACCACGCCCATGATGCTTTTGGCTTTTTTGGGATCGGACCCAAATGGGATTCCCGCGAGCATGACTTCGCCGGCGTCGGATTTAAGGAGACCGCAAACCATGGAGATGGTCGTCGTTTTGCCGGCGCCGTTTGGCCCGAGCAGGCCGTAGATTTCGCCCGGGCGCACTTCAAAGCTTACACCGTCCACCGCGCGAATCGCGCCGAACGATTTGGCGAGACGGTCCACCTTCAGCAGGCTCATGGCGCGAGTGTAAGGCGGGTTCACGGTCAAGCAAGGCAAGATTAGCGGACAATGTTCACAAATGAGCCTGTGATTGTCCGGCCGGTGAAATATTTCCATTGAATCTTCCGGCCGGATACCGCATCAAGGTCCCATGAAATCTCCCGTTTTCTGGCTGGTCTTCCTGCTGACGCCGATTGTTTCATTTGGTGCCGAACTGCCGTCGCCGGTGATTCCCGATGGCGTTGGCGTGAACATTCACTTCACGTCCGGGCACGAACATGACTTGGATTTAATCGCGGCTGGCGGATTCCGGTTTGTGCGAATGGATTTCGTCTGGGAGGCCATCGAACGCCAAAAAGTTGAATACAACTGGTCGGACTACGACGCGTTGACGGCGGATTTGGAGAAACGCGGTCTGCGGGCCATTTATATCCTGGATTATTCCAATCCGCTTTACGAAGCAAACGTCGCGGCCAAAAATCCCGTTACCGGACAACCGGAAGAAAGAACCGTTGCCTCCCCGCAACATTCGGAGAGCATCGCCGCTTTTGCCAAATGGGCCGGAGCAGCGGCGGCGCATTTTCGCGGACGCCACATCATCTGGGAAATTTGGAATGAGCCGAACATTGGCTTTTGGAAACCGCAACCCAATGTGAATCAATATTCACAACTGGCAATGGCCACGGTGAAAGCCCTGCGGAAAGCCGATCCGGATTCCACCATTATTGCCCCCGCGAGTTCCTCGTTTCCCTGGGAATTCCTGGAAACCTTTTTCAAGTCCGGCATTCTGGAATATTTGGATGCCGTCAGTGTTCATCCGTATCGCGGCGGAGACCAGGGGCCGGAAACCGCCAAGGCGGATTATGATCGGCTGCGCGATTTGATTGATCGATACGCACCGGCTGGCCGGCGGGGAAAAATTCCGATCATCAGCGGTGAATGGGGGTATTCCACCTGTTTGAACGGGGTTACTTTGGAAACACAAGCGACGTATTTGGTGCGTCAGCAACTGGCCAATTTGCTCAACCGTGTGCCGCTTTCCATCTGGTATGACTGGAAAAATGACGGTCCCGATCCGAAGGAAAATGAACACAACTTTGGCACGGTGCTTCCCGATCTCAGTCCCAAGCTCGCCTATCGCGCCCTGTCCCGCATGACGAAGGAATTAACGGGTTATCATGTGATTCGTCGGCTCAAAATGGGTGGCGAAGCGGACTATTTTTTGTGGCTGAAGAATGAAGAGGGGCAAAGCAAGATCGCCGCGTGGACCACGGTTGCTTCGCACGATGTTTTATGCAAAGTGAATGTCAAATCCGGAAAACTGCCTGTGATCCAAGGCGCTGGCGGCGTTACGGACAGACAGATTCCCATCGTGGCTGGCGGAGCGAGAATTCAACTGAGTGCGATGCCGGTTTATCTAACTCTGGGAAAATGGCTGCCGATAGATTAAGTGGCGAATTATCAGCCTGATCCGGATGCAATTTAGGGCGTTGCATGTGATGCTGACCCAATCTGAAGCATTCGCCGCGCTGGGAATGCCCTTTCATTCAACGCTTGTCAAAGAATAAAAAATCGGAATCAAAATCGGAGAAATGGTAAATATTGCTTATTGCAGTTTGTCGAGTAGGGTGCCGGGTATGAATGCTGAAGAAATTGTAGCGCATATTACCGACGATATGGGAAACGACGTGGTTCAGCCGGTGGAACTTGATGAGGAGTATCGCGTGTTGTGCGCGGTGGCGGACGCAGCCGATGAACAGCATCGTGCGCATTGCTTGTTGCGCACGGTTAACTGTCCCATCTGCAAGGCGCTGGCGGATTTGGATCTGGTCCGTCAAAAACACGGTCCGCTCCACCGCAATTAATGGCCACGGTGGCGGAGTGTGCGGAGCGAATCGCCACAATCGAGTGGTGGCGGGTGCGGAATTGCATTCGCTTAGGAAAAATTTCCGGGGAACAGTTCCGTGTCCGTCTAATTGCTGCCAGACGCGCTCGATTGGAGTTGCTCAATTGCTGGGTAAACAAAAAATTAAGGTAATGCTATGCGCACGTTTCTCGGTTTCATATTTGTTATTCTGGGCTTTACCGCCACATTTTGGGGTGGGTTTTGTTTGCTTGGCGGTCCGGATGGCGCGATTTTATCTCGCGATTCATTCATGTTTGCGGGTAAATTTTTGCTCGGCGGAGGTTTATTTATTGCATTGGCTCGCAAGTTGGCTCGCACTGGGGTTTATATTTATGCACCGATGCTTGTTACTGCGCTTGCTTGGGTTGTCGCTATAGTTAGCGCGCAGCCTGTCGGTTGTTATATTTGGATAGTGGGTGTGCCAACTTCAGCTTTTACATGCATGATTTATTTGTTGGTTGCCGCGTTGCGGCAAGCGAAGAGAATTTAAATGGAAGTGGGCGTCTAACACAAAGGAGCTAGACTATTCGCCGGTCAGTTGGGCTGCCGTTTCGGATTGCTGGAAATTAATAAAGGCAGATATTCGCGTTTCCTTCGATGGTTAAAAAGTATGAACCTTCTTGGGATTTAGAGCCAACCTGGCGAATCCTGCGGTTAAAACCCCTTGTCCGCAGTGCCCGATTGACGGGATTTGAATATCGCTCCTGTTTGAGTTTGATGGCTGTATTTGACAGCTTCTCAATTTCGCAGTTAGAGTTTGAATCGTTTATGCCCCAAACGGACAAAATCCAGGAAAAAAGTTGCCGGGCCAAAATCGGCGCAGCTTGGTCAATTGCCGTTTGAAATTGGTTCAAATTCACGTTTAAATCTTCCACACGCAGCATGTGTTTAATTTCAAAAAAATGCTGGTTGAGTCTGGCAATCATCGCCCTGGCCTGTCTGGGTGGGCTGTCACGGGCAAGCGAACCCAAGGCGCCGGGGCTTTGGCCGGGGCGCCAGGCGGATGGCTCAATGCTTCTGCCCAACCAATGGTCGCTGCGTCCGGTCGGAACACAAATTGAACTGGGCGATTTTCCCGTCAACATGGTGCTTTCGCCGGATGGCCACTATGTGGCGGTCTTGCATTGCGGCTTTGGCCAGCATGAGGTGAGAATCGTTGATTTGGCGCGCGGCTGCATTGTCAGCCACGCCGATTTGAATGAATCATTCTATGGACTGGATTTCTCGCCGGATGGCCGGAAGCTGTATTGCAGTGGTGCCAGCGACGAACTGGTTTATGTTTTCAATTTTCAAAAGGGGCTACTCACAGCGCAACCCGACATTCGCGTGCGGCCAGCCAAGGAATTGGGCGTTCCCGTGGGCTTAACCGTGTCTCCCAATGGCAAAACATTGTATGTGGCCAATCTCTGGAACAGCCGGGTGTCAACGATTGCGCTCGGGCAGACCCGTTCCGTGCAGGACATTCTGCTCGAAAACACGGCGGTCCCCGTGCAGACGGTTCCGTCCATGCCGGCGGAAGATTTTGACACGGCGGCGGCCAATAAACGCGCCAAAGCCGCCGCCGCCGCCAAGCAGAACGATCCGAACGGGGTCTTTCCCTACGCCTGCATTTTGGATGCCCGGCATGACCGGCTGTATGTGAGTCTTTGGGGCGCGGCCGCGGTTTCGGTCGTGGATCTGAAAAGCCAGCAACCCGTTGCGCGTTGGGAGGTGGGCGAGCATCCCTGCGAAATGGCTTTGCGCCGGGATGGAAAATTCCTGTTTGTAGCGAATGCGAATGACAACACCGTGACCGTGTTGGATACCAAAACCGGCCGGGCGGTGGAACATCTTTGGGCCACGCTCTTTCCCAACTCACCTCGCGGAGCGACGCCGATCAGCCTGGCGCTTTCGCCTGATGAGAAAATGCTGTTTGTGGCCAATGCCAACATCAATGCCGTGGCCGTATTTGATGTGTCTCAACCGGGACGGGGCCGCAGCCTCGGCTTTATTCCGAGCGGCTGGTATCCCACCTGTGTGCGGGTGACACCGGATGGCAAACATTTGTTGATTGCCAATGGCAAAGGCGACACGGCCAAGGCAAATCCTCACGGGCCGCAACCAGTGCGCGGCGCATCCCGCGAGGAATATATCGGCAACCTGCTGAAAGGCACTTTGAGCGTGGTGGACTTGCCGACAAAAAAGAATTTTACCCAGCAATTGGCGGCCTGGACGGCTGAGGTTTTGAAATGCACGCCCTTGCGGCCGGATGCGTCTGTGGTGGTGGCGCGGTCGGAGAATAATCCCATTCCCGGACGGGTCGGAGAATCCAGTCCGATTACGCATTGCATTTACATCATCAAGGAAAACCGCACTTATGATCAGGTTTTCGGCGACATCAAGGAAGGCAATGGTGATCCCAGTTTGTGCCTGTTCCCGGAGCCTGTGACGCCGAATTTGCACAAGCTCGTGCATCAATTTGTGTTGCTGGACAATTTTTATGCGGATGCCGAGGTGAGCGCCGACGGACACGAATGGTCCATGGCCGGCTACGCCACGGACTTTGTGGAAAAAACCTGGCCGTTGAATTATGGCCACAAAAAATCCAAATTTTCCTATCCGAGCGAAGGCGTTTTCAATATTGCCACGCCCGCGAGCGGCTATTTGTGGGATCGCGCCGCCGAAGCTGGCATCAGCTATCGCAGCTACGGCGAATTTGTCCAGAATGCTGCCTCCACCAATCAGCCGGTTACGAGCAAACGTAAAGGGCTGGAAGGCCATTTTGATCCGTGGTATCGCAGCTTTGATTTGGATTATGCCGATGCCTGGCGCGCGAACCGGTTTATCAGCGAACTGCATCGTTTTGAAAAAGAAGGCGACATGCCGCGGCTGCAAATCGTTCGGCTTCCGAATGACCACACCCGCGGGGTCGCGGCGGGCAAACCCACGCCCACGGCGTATGTGGCCGAAAATGATGCGGCACTGGGTCGGGTGGTGGAAGCCGTGAGCCGTTCCCAGTTCTGGCCGCATACCGCCATCTTTGTGGTTGAAGATGACGCGCAAAACGGACCGGATCATGTGGATGCCCACCGCACCGAAGCGCTGGTGATCAGCCCCTACACCAAACATGGCGCGGTGGATTCCACGCTCTATTCCACCACCAGCATGCTGCGAACCATGGAATTGATTCTCGGGCTGCAACCGATGACGCAGTTTGATGCCGCTGCCACGCCGATGTTCAATTCATTCCAGCCGGTGCCGGATTTGGATGCGTATGTTGCCGTGCCCGCCAATGTGGACGTGCATGCCACCAACAGTGTTGCCGCCTGGGGCGGCCAGGAAAAATTTAACTTTGCCGAGGAAGATGCCAATGATGACATCCAGTTTAATGAAGTGATCTGGCGTTCGGTGAAGGGAGCCAATCATCCCATGCCGGCGCCGATGCACGCCGGCTTTGTGCTCGTCAGTCCGTCGCGGGATGATGACTGACGCTTGAGTCAACATTCCGCCATGAATTCACGCGCAATTTTACCCTTGGTTTCTTGATTTGATCGAATGGATGAAGCGGTTGATGTTTTGGGGCGTATTCATGAACCAATCATAGGAAAATTCTTACGTAAACGATAATTGATAATCTCCATGTCCAAGCAGAAATACCAATGCCTGATGGGGCGCACTGGGTGGAAATGAAAGGCGGAGAAGTTAGAAACTTCTCCGCCTGCTGATTTAAATGGATGAATTGTTACTTGTCGTCGCCGGCCAACCCTTTGATTTTTGCCCACCGGGCCTTGGCGGCGGCGGAAAGTTTGGCCCGCGCCGCTTCGCTCAAACTCCTTTTGGCCGGCTTGGCGGCGGGTTCTGACTCAACCGGTTCCGGTGTGACCACAGCAACGGGTTCAGGCGCTGTTTCCGCCATGACGGGGGCCGGCTCACTTTCAGTCGCGCCCGATGGCGCATCCGCCGCGGCGACCATTTCGTCCAAAACCTTCTTAAATTCGGCCAGACCGGTCGATGGCACAATGACTGAAGCGCGTTTGGTGCCGCCTTCCTCGGTGATGCGCAAGAATCGGCCACGCGGATTTTCTTTCAACGTGACCGTAAACATTTTGCGCTCAATCTGGATTTGTTTGGATCCCAACGTGTCTTCATGAACCACCGGTCGTGGTGGATATTGCGGATTGTAGGGATGGGCAAACGGCGACCGATATGGTTGCCGACGGAACGGCGATGAGGATTCGTGCGAGAACATCTTTTAACAACTTCCAATTGGTGAGGTAATTCACCAATTGAATTTTTATGAATGTTATCAGGTTTGGCTGGCGGCGCAAGACCCTTGCCTCTTTGACGTAGCTGAATCAAGAGGTTGTGATTGGTGTATATGTGTTTAATTTCCTGATGCTTCTGGTTTTCTTTGTCTGGTTTTGCTTGGGCCGGTGAAAAAATTTACAGGCGGATGGAAGACATTCTTTGCCGGGTGAAGACCACGTCATGGGCAAAGAGCGACACCCATTCCTTGGCCGCAGTCACATCCTGCTCGCTGCCGCCAATCAAGGCGTGTTGACCGTTGGAGTTGCGGATGAGACGGGCGTCACCGAAGTAGCGAATGATTTTTGCCGGGGCCAGGCGGTGTCCGAGTTGATTGAATAATTTCATATAGCATTCAGTCTAGCGACCGGGATGGACACTGGCTGTCCAGGTAAATAATTTTCCGGGAGTATGTAGCTAACGCAAATCGGCATTGCTTGTTGGAGATACCGAAGGCCATCAACCAAGAATCCGAGTCATTTGATTCTTCAATTCAGAACCGATGCCGGTGTTGGCGCCTGGTTTGCGTTAAATACATACTCCCGATAATTTGGCGTGACTGGTTAAGGTCGCGATGCGTGGGCGACGTTGAATTTTAGCCGCGGCTGGCGGGAAATTTGTTCGAGACGGCCGGAGATATTTGGCGTGGCGCCCTTGACAGTTGGGCAAAGCGGGCGAAGTTGCGGCTGGCTGGTATGGACGTGCATGTCGGTTGGCGGTCCCCAAACGGCGTGGAACCCGTGAGACCGTCGTTGTGGTAACAAAGAAAAGACAGTCAGTAGGTGAATACGCCCATGCCAGCCTTTCTTGCGTGGACTTCGGTGTTGTTTTAGGAGATTGCCCTTTCCTGTCGGACGGGAATGGTTTAATCGGTGATGAATTCAACCCATGATCGCCAATCCATTTAAAATGAACCCGCCACAGCCCCCGCGATTTTTCCAGTTGGTTTGGCGCCTGATATTGGCCGTTTCATGTGCTGTGGCCAGTCTGGTGTTCGCGCAAAGTTCAAGCCAGAAGGCTTTGGCGCCATTGAAGGTCGTGACTTACAACTTGCGTTACGCCAGCGCCAATCCGCCAAACGCCTGGCTGCAACGCCGGCCAATCATGCGGGAATTAATCCGCACGCTGGCCCCCGATGTGATGGGAACGCAAGAAGGACTATATGCCCAGGTGAAGGATTTGGCGGCGGATTTGCCGGATTACGACTGGATTGGGTTGGGGCGTGATGGCGGCAGCCAAGGCGAATTCATGGCCGTGTTTTACCGCAAGACCCGCCTGGAACCGCTGGCCTTTGATCATTTCTGGTTGTCTGACACGCCGGAAGTGATGGGGTCATCCACTTGGGGAAATGCGAATCGCCGGATGGTGACGTGGGTCAAGTTCCGCGATCGCCTGTCGGGAAAGGAATTTTACTATTTCAACACGCACTTCGATCATCAAGTGCAACTGGCGCGCGAGAAAAGTGCGGAATTGGTGCGCCAGCGCGTGGCGGCGTTACACACTCAATTGCCGGTGATTTTGGCGGGTGATTTTAATGCGGCGGCGGAAACCAACCGGGCATACAAAATCCTGACGGAAGATCACTTTTTCAACGACGCCTGGCTGGCGGCATCCGAGCGTTGCGGTGAAGGCATCGGCACGTTTAACGATTTTAAGGACGCCGTGCCGGGCGGGGAACGCATTGACTGGATTTTGACTCATGGCAATGTGAAAGTCGGTGCTGCGGAACTATCCACTTATTCGCGCGACGGGCAGTTTCCGAGTGATCATTTCCCGGTGGCGATTGAACTAACTATTTCACCTGAAAAATGACATGGACACCTCGATCAGTGGCTGGTGCTTTTGAAATTATTGTAAATCATGCAACGATACCCAGTTTCCATTCTGCTGACTTTCATCCTGGCCTGGAGCGCAATCCCATCCGTCGGACTGGATTTGTATGTGGCAAAAAATGGCAGCGACGTCTGGTCGGGAACCCGCTCCAAGCCAAACTGGTTCAAAACCGATGGCCCGCTGGCGACGCTGGAAAAGGCTCGGGATGTTATTCGCCAAAAGCGGGCGGGCGGGCAGTTAAGGGAAGGCGTGACGGTTTGGGTGCGCGGCGGTGTTTATCCGCTGACCAACGCCTTTGAATTGCTGGCATCGGATGGCGGCACAAAACTGGCCCCGGTAACCTATCGTGCTTTTCCCGGGGAAGAAGTTCGTTTCACTGGCGGGAAACCCTTGAACGATTGGCGTCCAGTGACTGACTCCGCGATTTTGAAGCGTATGGATTCAGCGGCAATTGGGCATGTATTGCAGGCGGAGATGAACTCCAACAACATAAACGATTGGGGGCGGATGACGCGGCGGGGATTTTATATTAATTCCGCAAAAGGCAGTCTGGCTTTGTATTTCAACGATCAACCCATGACGTTGGCGCGGTGGCCCAATAGCGGTTGGGCGCGAATCGCCGGCGTGCCTGCGGGACCGCAAGGCGGTGAATTTAATTACGTGGGAGAACGTCCGCGGCGCTGGACCACGGCGGAAGATGCGTGGCTTCATGGTTATTGGACTTTTGACTGGGCTGACAGCCGCGAAAAGGTGCGAACCATTGACCCTGATAAACATGTCATTCAAACCGAACCACCGCATGGCGCCTTTGGTTACAAGGCGGGCCAGCGATATTTTGCCGAAAATCTGTTGGAAGAATTGGATCAGCCGGGAGAATGGTTTTTGGACCGGAAAATTGGGCGGATGTATTTCTGGCCGCCCGCAGCCATTCACACAAATAACGTTTGGGTTTCGGTGTTGGAGACGCCATTGATTCGCTTGCATCAGGCATCCTTTGTCACGGTTCAGGGATTTACTTTCGAATGTTCACGGGGCGAGGGAGTGGAAATTCTCGGCGGTGACAATTCTGTGGTCACGAATTGCGTGCTCCGTAACTTGGGCGGTTGCGCGGCACGCATCGCCGGCGAAGCTGTGCGATCCGGCGTGGCCAGTTGCCAGATTTATGACGTGGAAGAAACCGGCGTTGATTTGGAAGGCGGGGATCGCCGGACCTTGGTGCCTGCCGGAAATTTCGCCGTTAACAATGACATTCATGATTATGCGCGGGCGTGCTTCACGTATCACCCGGCGGTTTTGGTGAATGGCGTTGGCAATTACGTCGCCCACAATCGTCTGCATGCGGCACCGCACAATGCCATTTTATTCGGCGGCAACGATCATGTGTTTGAATACAACGAAGTTTATGATGTTTGCCGCGAAACCGGTGATGCCGGCGCCTTTTACACCGGGCGCAACCTCACCACACGCGGCACGCAAATCCGTTACAATTACTTTCATGACATTGCCCGCAGCCTGAACTCCAGCAACAGCTTTGTGGATGTGATGTCCGTTTACCTGGACGATTGCGCTTGCGGCACGACCGTCGAAGGCAATTTGTTTGTGCGTGCCGGACGGGCGGTGATGATTGGCGGCGGCCGCGATAATGTGGTTGAAAATAATGTGTTCATTGATTGCAACCCGGCGGTGCATGTGGATGCCCGCGGTGAAGGCTGGATGAAAGCCAGCTTTGAGGATCCCAAAGAAACCATTCAAACCACCTTGCGCGCCGTGCCGTTTGATCGTCCGCCCTACAGCACGCGCTATCCGCACCTGGCCGACATTTTACAGGATCGCCCCGGCTTCCCGAAATACAACCGTATCGAACACAACATCTGTGTCGGCCCGCGCTGGATCGAATGGCAGGATGGCCTGAGCGAACGGGATGTTGCGGTGCGGAACAACCTCACCGATGGCGATCCGGGATTTGTGGACCAGAAGCATGGCGACTATCACCTGTTGCCGGGAAGCAAAGCCTGGGATTTGGGCATCAAGCCGCTGCCGTTGGCGAAAATGGGGTTGCTTAAACCATAGTCGGCGCAAGCCATTCCGGTGTCTATGGGACGAGTCGCAGCTCGTGCCGCCGGACCATTGTCAATTGCTGGCCGCTGTAGTAGAGTCCTTGCAACCAGTTTCTTCCAGGTGCCGCAACCGGCGCGGAGGTGACTGCCCGCAGTCATTCAAACCAAAAATAAATCCCATGAAAACAAGCAAACTCGTCACTGCTCTTGCCGCTGCCGTCGTGCTGGCTGGTGTGATTCTTCCCGCCCGGGCGGAAGACAAAAAAGTGGATCCAACCGGAACGTATATTTGGGTTGTTCCCGGACGCAACGGCGGTGAGGATCGAACCAATACCCTTGTTCTCAAATTTGACAGCGACCAGATCACGGGATCCCTGAGCACGCCCGGACGCAACGGACGAACCGTCAAGACGGATATCCAGGATGCCACGCTCAAAGACACGGAAATCACATTCTGCGTGGTGCGTTCCTTCAACGACAATACTTTTACCAACAAGTTCTCCGGCAAACTGGATGATGGCACCATCAAAGGCAAAGTGGAGTTTACTCGCAACGGCGATACCCGGTCACGCGATTGGGAAGCCAAGCTGCAAAAATAATTTTGACTCGATCTGTTGATTCAGAAACATCAGCGCGTCGCTGCTCAAGTGGCGCGCTTTTTTGTTCCCCATTTTCACTTTTAAGCAGGCGAGAGTGCCTGTTCCAAATCCGCGTAAAGGTCTTCAATGGCTTCGGTGCCGACCGACAGACGGATCAGCGCATCGGACACGCCGGCCTGTTGACGGGCGGTTTCTGTCATTCCGCGATGGCTGGTGGCGGCGGGCCGCGTGGCCAAGCTTTCAAGGCCGCCAAAACTGACGGCATGGACGACGACTTGAAGCCGGTCTAAAAAACGAAGTGCAGCGGCTTTCCCGCCCTTCAGTTCAAACGACATCAGGGCGCCGCCGTGTTTCATTTGCCGGCCAAACAATTCGGCCTGCGGATAGCTCGCCAATCCGGGATAATTCACGCGGGCCACCTCTGGTCGCTGATTTAGCCATTCGGCAATCGCCAGTCCGTTTTGATTATGAGCGGCCATGCGCAAGGCAAAGGTCCGGAGTCCCCGTTGCACCAGCCAGGCGTCGAGCGCGTTGATGGTGCCGCCCAGATTTTTGTGAATGGAACGCTGGGTTGAGGTCAGCGGCTTTCGGCTGATGACACATCCGCCAATCATGTCGGAATGGCCGTTGAGGAATTTGCTCATCGAATGCACCACCCAATCTGCGCCAAATTCGAAGGGCCGTTGGTTAAAGGGCGTGGCCACGGTGTTATCCACGATGACTGCCGCGCCACTCGCATGGGCTGATTCGGCGGTTTCCCTGATATCGATGATCCGCATCAACGGATTCGACGGTGTCTCCATCAGAACGGCACCGGCATTCATAACGGCCTGTTTCCAGGCGGTTGCATCGACCGGATCAACAACACTGAGCGGTAATCGGTGAATGCGTGCCAGTAACTGCAGCAATTCACTACTGCCACCGTAAATATCGGGGTGTGTTAGCAATGGTCCGCTGCGGCCATCCAAAGCCGCGGTCACCGCGCAAAGCACGGCGGCGTTCCCGGAACTGGTGATCATCGCACCCGCGCCGCCTTCCAGATCGGCGAGGGTGGCAGCCAATAAATCCACGGACGGATTGCCAAAACGCGTGTAGGCATAGCCTTTGCGGGCACCGGAAAAAATGGCTTCCGCGTCCTCGGTGCTGCCCAGATTGAAAAGAGTGCTTTGGGCGATGGGTTCCTGAAAAGGCGCGTTTGTCCGTCCCCCAAGTTTGCGGCTGGCGCCGCCATGGGCGCAGCGCGTGGCGAGATGCTGATGCTGATGGTTCATTGGATCAACGTCCGAGATTTTGGTCTGGTTATGCTGAGAATGCAAACGCCTAACATAAAAATTGTGCCGTATCTCGTTCGCGTCTGGCTTGGCCGCAATTTCATATGTTTTAAATCGATGGATTTTTATTGGTGCAGATTCGAGTCCTCGCATAGGGCACGAATGAGATGATCAACCTGAAGAGATTTGATTGAACGGCAACCAATTCGAAAAATGTCGCTTGCCCCGGACCAATTCAGGCGTAGGTTGAAGCAGGCCGATGAGACTCAGGCGGGAAGCCAAAGCGTCCCACAAAGGTGGATGCCCGATAGCCTCACCGGCTCAAATTCTATATTGGCGCACGGTCAATATTCCGAATGCGGTTTCAAGCCGGGTTCAGGAATGGGATAGCGACCGTTGGCATCCGCCACCAAGGGCCCGGCTGAATCCATCTTCCATTGATCCACGCCCGGCGCGTATTCCTGATCGGATTTCATGAAGTCTTCCAACGTGATTTCCTGGCCGGTGTGCGCCGCCTTACGTCCGAGGGAACTGACGGCGCTGGCATACACGCCGCGTTCCACTTCATTGTAAGGCTGATTGTTCACAATGGCGTGCACGAGATCGTTCCATTCGTTCAGATAAGGATCTTGTTCTTCGGGTTTGATGTTGGATTCCCAAATCAGATTGGCCCGGTCTGGGGTTTGCCCCTTGAACGTCGAAGAGGGCAGGCCGCAATCGTAGGCACTGGAAATAATCGCGTTGCCTTTGGTGCCTTGGGCATAGCTGGAATAAATTTCCTTGCAGCCGTTCATGCAACGTCCGTCCATGATGAACTTGGCTCCGTCGGCAAACGTATATTCCACGGAATAGACATCGAAATTCTGATCCACGCACATGGCTCCGTCCGGCGCGAAACGATAGTGGCGTCCGCCCAAAGCCTGGGCTTTGACGGGCCAGGCATTTTTCATCCAGCAGCAATGGTCAACGTGGTGGATGTAAAAATCGTTGAAACAGCCGCCGCTGGCCCAGATGAAACTGTGGAAGCGTTGAATCTGCCAGAGCAACTCGCTGGGATTGCCCGGCCACTTGGTCGAATAAGCCGATCCGCCCGGGCCGTGCATGCGGTAGCCGCGCATCAAGATCAAGTCGCCGATCTCGCCGTCCTGGATGCGTTGGGCGAGTTGCTGCATG
Source organism: bacterium (assembly GCA_021813325.1). Classification (GTDB taxonomy): domain Bacteria; phylum Verrucomicrobiota; class Verrucomicrobiia; order Limisphaerales; family UBA11358; genus UBA11358. The sequence continues at coordinate 65,376 of JAKALA010000012.1, forward strand.
GCGCGGCTGTGGCGCGACATCAAGCCCACGCCGACCTTGAGATTTTTGGCGGATGCCGCTTCGCCCAGCTTCAACATGCGCCGCGAAGTGGGCGCGTCGGCGGTGAGCGGCTTTTCCATGAAGACGTGCAATCCTTTTTGAATGGCGTAGGTGAAATGCACCCAGCGAAATGCCAGTGGCGTGGTAAAGATGGCAATGTCGCCGGGCTTCAGGCAATCCATCGCTTTCCGATACGCGTCAAAGCCAATGAACTTGCGATCTTCCGGCACCTCCACCCGGCTGCCCACCGGATGTCCTTTCAAAGCGTGATAGCTGCTGTCGAGACGGTCTCGGAACACATCCGCCATGGCGACCAGTTTGAGTGGAACCAAGCCAACGGAAAGCGCATTTACGGCCGCGCCGGTGCCGCGCCCACCGCAGCCGATCAGCGCGACTTGGATGGGGGCGTTGTCCGCTGCATGCACCGCGGGCAACAGGATGCCGGTCAGGGCCGAGGCGGCGGCAAAACCGCCCGTGGTTTTCAGGAATTGACGGCGGGTCGTGGAATGAGTGGGGGATTGATTCATGGTATTTGTGGGGGTATGGCGTTGAGTGATTTTCACTCTAAGTTTTGGTGAAAGTCAAACCCGGCTTCAAAAATGTTTCCGCGATGATTTTACCGGCGATTTTGACCGGCTTGACCGTCTGAATGGAGTTTGCAGCCACCCGGGCCAATGCGTTGGCGATTAATCAAACCAACGGATCCGTGACGAACCGGGGCAGGGCAAAAAAAGAGCAAGGATTTGCCAATAGACGGTGTGCGCAAAACTTATAATCCCGCAGACTTGTTAATACATGAGTCAAGATTTGATAATTGGTATTGCCGGCGCCGGCGGGGATGGCGTGGTTTCCGCGGGCGAATCATTGATCACCGCCGCGGCCTTGGAGGGCTATCACTGCATTATGACCAAGAGCTTCGGATCGCAGATTCGCGGGGGCGAGGCGTCTTGCCGGCTGCGACTGGCCGTCCAGCCGGTCCTGAATCCCAACGGGCCGCTCGATGTGGCCGTGGCGCTGAACTGGGAAGATTTCCGCCGGTTCGGGGCCGAGCTTCCCGTGGCGGCGACGACCATTGTGATTTATGAGGCAAGCACCGGCGTTGCGCCGGACAATCTGCCGCTGCAAGGCGTCAAGCCCGCGATGGTTTATCGCGTGCCGATCACCGAAATGGCGGTGAAACACGCGGGCGCGGACAAGGCGAAAAACATTGTCATCGCCGGCCTGCTGGCGGGCTGGTTCGGCATTGGCCGCGAAAGCATGTTGACGGGTATCCGCAAAAAGTTCTCCAAGAAAGGCGCCGCCGTCGTGGAAGGCAATGTGCGCGCATTTCAAGCGGGGATCGATTTTGCCGCCGCCAACCCGCTGAAAGAAGATCGCAAGCTCGCCGCACCCCAGGCGGGCCGTGAAACCAAGCTTCTGACGGATGGCAATGACATGTGCGCCGCCGCCGCCATTTTTGCGGGATGCACTTTTTTTGGCGGTTACCCGATCACGCCTTCAACGGAAATCATGCAATATCTCGACCGCGAGATTTGGAAATACGGTGGGACCGTGTTGCAGGCTGAAGATGAAATCGCGGGCATCGGCGCCGTGGTGGGAGCCTCGTTTGCCGGCAAGAAGGCGATGACGGCCACTTCCGGTCCGGGCATGTCGTTGAAAACCGAGATGCTGGGTCTGGCAAGCATCGCGGAACTGCCGCTGGTGTGTGTCAATGTGCAGCGCGGCGGCCCTTCCACTGGAATGCCGACCAAGGCGGAACAATCGGATTTGTTTCAAGCGGCTTTTTCGGGGCATGGTGATTGCCTGCGCCCGGTGCTGGCCCCCACCAGTGTGGGCGATGTTTTTTCCACCACCGTGGAAGCGTTTAACCTGGCGGAGCATTATCAAACGCCCGTGATTGTGCTGTCGGATCAGGAAATTGCCCAGCGCAAGGAAACGGTCGATCCGATCGACACGTCCAAGTTTGAACTGATCGAACGTCGTCGTCCAACCGAAGCCGAACTGGCCAATTACAGCCGGTTTAAGTTGACGGAATCCGGGATCAGCCCCATCAGCCATCCGGGCATGGCGGGCGGCAATTATTTGGCGGCCGGCATTGAACACAACGAAGTGGGCCGCCCCACGGCGAGTGGTGAAATGCACGCCCGCATGAATGAAAAACGGTTCAAGAAGTTCAATCCGCTCAAGAATCGCCGGGATCTGTTCACGGTGGAAGGCGATCCCAACGCGCCCATTGCCATGGTGAGCTGGGGCAGCGTGGCCGGCGTGGCCCGCGAGGCGCTGCGGCTGGCTCAGGCCGAAGGTTTGCAGGTGAAATTGCTGGTGCCCAAGTTGCTGTATCCAGTCGCCGAGCCGATTTATCAGGATTTCTTCGCGTCGGTGCAACGGGGCTTGTTCATCGAACAATCCCACCAGGCGCAACTATACCGGGTCGTTCGAATGCATGTGGATTTTCCCGCCACGGTCAAAGCGTTTGCCAAGAGCGGCTCAAATCCCATCTTGCCGACGGAAGTGCTCGCCCGGTTGCGCGAGCTGGTGGTTTCCATCCAAGGCAGCCAGCATCAACCCGAACCCCTTGTCGATTGAAACCCGAAAATTTGAAGAAAGCATTCTCGTCATGACAACTCCCGAAACTGTTGCCAAACCCATTGCGCTTGCCAAATTTCAAGCGGGTGATTTCAAAAGCGACCTCAAACCCATTTGGTGCCCGGGCTGTGGCGATTTTGGCGTGGTTACCGCCATCACCCGGGCGCTGGCGGCAATAGGACGTCCGCCGCATGAAATTGCCTTTGTATCGGGCATTGGCTGTTCCAGCCGCATTCCCGGTTATACGACGGCTTATGGTTTCAATACGGTGCATGGCCGGTCGTTGCCAATTGCCCAGGGCATCAAGCTGGCCAATCCAGAGTTGCTCGTGCTGGTGGCCAGCGGGGATGGCGATGGGTTCTCGATTGGCGGCGGCCACGTGGCTCATGTAGTTCGCCGCAACATGGATCTCACTTACATCGTAATGGACAACCAAATTTACGGCCTCACCAAAGGCCAGTTGTCGCCCACCTCGTCGCGCGGACGCAAAACGGTCACGTCCAGCTTCGGAAGTTTGGAGGAACCGGTGAATCCACTGCTCTATGTCATGGGCTACGGCGCCAACTACGTTGCCCAAGGCACGCCAGCGGATATGAATCAATTGGCCAAAATCATCGAGGAAGGCATTCGTTACCCCGGCTTCGCCTTCATCAATGTCCAATCACCCTGTGTGACCTACGGCTTGGAAGAACAGCAACTGAGGGCGCACAAGACAAACATGCAAAACTTGCAGACTTCGGGGCATGATACTTCTGATCGCGCCAAAGCCACCGAGATCGCCCGCGAATACGGCCATAAACTTTACACCGGCGTCTTGTATCGCAATCCAAACCCGCCTCCAACTTACGGGCAGGGCGTGATGGAACGGCAGGAAGCAGCCAAGGCGCACGCGGTCTCCCGCAGTGAAATTCTAAATCGGTTCAAGCCGGCCGGTTGACGGCAAGTATCAACGGTCTGTCAGCCGCGCCAAGCTGATTCCGGGACGGTCAAATTGGCCGCGGTTGCGTCGCCCAAGCTTCAAGCCATGCGCCTCAAGTTTTAGGCTGCTCTGGCTTGCTGTTGTTTCTGAAATACTCGATCGTGGCTTTCAAGCCTTCGGGTAGATTCCAATGATGTTTCAGGCCGGCGCCGCGAATTTTTTCGACGGCGGCCATCGAATGTTTCACGTCGCCGGGACGCTCCGCCGCGTATTTGACTTCCGACAGCGAACCCGTCAGGCGGCAGATGGTTTGACAGAGCTCATTGATGGTGATTTTGCCGCCGTAGGCCACGTTGAAGACGCCGGCTGCCTCGGGATGCAGCGCCATGTGTGCGTTGGCGGCGGCGATGTCTTTAACGAAAATAAAATCGCGGGTCTGCTCGCCGTCGCCATAAATGGTTATGGGTTCGTTTTTCAATGCTCGATGAATGAAAATCGGCACGGCGGCGGCATATTGGCTGCCCGGATCCTGACGCGGCCCGAACACGTTGAAATAGCGGAGACAGGCGGTTTGCAGGCGCCCTTCGTGGGCGAACATCTGACAATAAAATTCGCCGTCCAGCTTGGTGATGGCATAAGGACTTTTGGGTTCGGGCAACATGGTTTCGATTTTCGGAACCATGGGATTGTCGCCGTAAATGGCGGCGGAACTGCTTAACACAAGCTTCTTCACGCCGGCCTTGGCGGCTTCCTCCAGCACGATGAGTGTGCCGGTGGTGTTCATTTCATTGCATTCCACCGGCTTGGCCATGGATTCCGGGACGCTGATCATCGCCGCCAAATGAAAAATGTAATCCACGCCCTGAACCGCCCGGCGGACGGCATCCCGGTCCAAAATCGAGGCTTCAATAAACTCATGCGCCAGCCCCGCAAGATTGTGTTTGTAGCCGGAGCGCAAGTTGTCCAGCACCCGCACCTCGGCCTGGCCTTGAAAATGTTCGACGATGTGACTGCCAATAAAGCCGGCGCCGCCGGTGACCAGTATTTTCATTTCGTATATTTGAAAGGTTGTGGGAATTTTAACGCGGTTTTTGGCCCGGTGCCATGCTATTTGACGGGTGAGGTCCGAGTGTTGGCGGCGGAAACCACATTGGTGGAGAAAGTGACGTAAACAAAACATTCCGGAATATGCGAATCCCAGACGCCATGCCGCGTCCAAAACCAGCCGCCGGAATCTTTGGCGGGCGGCGCCTCCTTGTAACTGTTGAACCGCGAGAAATCCAGCCGCCAAACGTCGCCGTTTTTGGGCGGCAGCGAGCGGCCATCCGTGGCTAGCCATTTCATATTTTTCCACGGAAACGCCAGTTCCACCGTCCAGCCACGATCCCGGTCGCGATCATCATTGAGGGTGCCGTCCACATGCACCGCCTTCTTCATGCCGGGAAACGTGCTGTCAAAATTACCAATGCGCCCGCCGCGCGGATGATCGGTGAAACCCACGCCGTTGAACGGCACGAGTTTGGCGTTTTCAAATTCGGGCTGCCGGTTCAGACCGGAACTTTCAAAAGTATTGGTCCAGGCGAAGAATACTTCGTAACTGGTGTTAAAAGCATTGATCTCAAATTCATAATACGCGTCCGGACCGGCAATAAAGCATTCCACGTCGTTGTCCTGCCAGATCGGATCGTTGTGCTGGATAAATTTGGCGTGAACCAACGGCTCTTCAATCCGGTAAGCCACGTAAAGATAATCATCGTCCCACAGCACGGCGGCGCGGGTGTCGTGAATCACGGGGGCACCGGTTAAAATGTCGGTGAAACGGGGCGACCATTGGACCTGCTGCCAGATGGGTTCATCCGGCAGACCGTCGATGGTGATGGGCCCGGCGGCGCGTTGGGCGGTGTAGCGGGCGATATCATTCGTGGGACATGGGAATTTCCACGCGCCAGTTTGGGCGTTTGCGCAACAGGCGCCGGCCAGCGCGGCCATGGTCAGCCAATAGGCAACTACTCTCATCCTAGTTCCTCCACCAGTTTGTTCATGTTCGGTTCCTGTTGTTTGATCGATTCCACGAGTTTGAACTGCGTGCGACAGCGGTCAAGATTATGTCCCTCGCGATGGATTTTGAAATAAGTATCGCCAGCCAGAAAATCTGTGAGAAAACGGAGGCCGATTTCAAAGGTGATCAGCTTGCCTGAAAACGGAAGGAATTGCTTCTCCGCCAGCGTAAGAAAATCGCCGGCGGATGACAGGTAGCCGCGGGCCAGAGCTTCAAACATCGGGAATTGCATGGTGACCTTGGACAAATCCTGTTCGTCCTCCCTGGCTGGGCTGGTGGTGGTGCGCACCATGTCGCCGAAATCATACAGCGCCAGCCCCGGCATGACTGTATCAAGATCAATGACACAAATACCTTCTCCGGTGGCCTCGTCCAACAGCACGTTGTTAAATTTGGTGTCATTGTGCGTGACCCGCTCCGGCAGCCTGGCATCAAGCAAAATGCCGGTGATCTCCTTGTGTGCGAGCGCAAATTCAATTTCCGATCTGGCCAGTTTCGCCCGGTTGGCCACATCGTTTGAAATGGCGGTTTCCAAAGCCGCAAACCGTTTGGGGGTGTGGTGAAAATCCGGGATCGTGTCGTGCAGGCGCGGAGCGGGGAGGTCTGCGAGCAGTTTTTGGAAGCGGCCAAACGCGCGCGCCGCTGCCATCGCTTGTGCGGGCGATTCCACGGCGTCATAACCTCGGGCGCCTTCGATGAAAATGTAGGCTCGCCAGTAACTGCCGGCGTCATCCCGGTAAAACGGGGCGCCGCCGAGTGTTTTGATCAACGTTAGCAACCGGCTGCTGGAGCCTGGCTCGCCGGCGAGTTTTTTGCCCAGATGATCCGTTACGCGCTGAATGTTTTCCATGAGCGCCACCGGCTGCTTGAAAATGTGGTGGTTGATGCGCTGAAAGATGTAACGCACCACTTTGCCGCCTTGATTAAAGCTGACAGAATAGGTGTCGTTGATGTGCCCGCTGCCGTAAGGTTCCGCTCCAATAAAATTTCCCAGAATTTGAAAATGGCTGGCAATCGTGCGCAGGTCGTAATTCGGTTTTTGGCTCATATCAAATCTTTTGCCAGTCGGGCTTGTTCTCATACACCCAGCGATAATAATCGATTCGCTTCAATAGCGAGGCGGCTCCCGGATCGAGGCAAACCTTCACGGAAGCGTGCATCTGCAAAATTGAGGCCGGGTTGAGCGCGGTGATGGGACCTTCTACGGCTTCGGCGATGGCATGGGCTTTGGCCTCGCCAAATGCCAGCAACAGATTTTGCCGCGCTTCCATGATCGTGCCGATGCCCATGGTGATGCAATGATGCGGCACCCGGTCT
>JAKALA010000077.1 GCA_021813325.1 bacterium
ACTCCCAGAACTATCATAACTATCAGAGCCAATCCGCTCTGATATCTACAAAATCTCTGAGATCACCCCGTCAAGAAGGTCGCTGGCGTGACGCTTACTATTCATCCGTCAGCCATCGCAGCCAAGCTAAACCAATTTTCGGGGCCTCAGTTTTGGGCGGCACGTTATCCACGGTTCACAATTCTCCTTTGAAAGCGCGGTTGAGGAGGGCAGAGCGTAGGGAGATGACCGCCAAGATTTCTTTTGGATTCATTTTAGCAATGAATTGATATGCCTGATCAACTTTTGCGTTTCCCCTTGGGCGTCGTGCCACCAATCGGTGGACCATATCCGATACAATTCCCAGCCCAGTCCCTCAAGGACGGCTTGGCGCAGTTTGTCCCGATCACGTGCGGTTGCGGCGCGATGGTAAGTAGCACCGTCGCATTCAACTCCCAGCAAGTAGCGCTCCGGATTTTTGGGGTCAACAATGCCCAAATCTATGCGATACCCGGAACAGCCGACTTGATGATGCACGTTGTAACCGGCCTCCCGCAATTTATCCGCCACCATTTTTTCAAATTCGGAATCCGCCTCGCCGTCCGTGCCGGCAAGGGCTGCCGAAGCCAAAGCCGCCGGGCCGCGCTCGGCATAATCCAGAAAGTATTTCAGGTCGCGAACGCCGCGCGCCCGGGTGCGGGTCAACTCGATTTGGTCCGCCCGCAGGCCGCTGAACACTTGAATCTCATTCTTGGCACGGGTAATAGCCACGTTCAGGCGACGCTCGCCACCGTCGCGATTCAACGGGCCAAAATTCATGGCCACCCGCCCGGTTTCATCCGGCCCATAGCAGATGGAAAAGAAAATCACGTCACGCTCATCGCCTTGGACATTTTCCAGATTTTTGACGAACACCGGCTCGCCCTCCACCGGGCAATCTTCACCGAAGTGAATTTCAATCTCCGGATATTTCCGGCGCTCCTCGTCCAGCAGGTTTTCCACCAGTTGTTGCTGGGCAAGGCTGAAGGTGACCACACCGTAGGAACGTCCGGGGCCGTCCGCTTGCCGCAAGCGACCCACCAGTTCAGCAACCAGCGCCTCGGCTTCACGGCGATTGGTTCGGGATTTGCCCTTGTCGTATTTCGCATCCGGCAGATGGCGGAATTTCACGCCGCCGCTGGCCGTTTCCGCTGAGGGGAAGGTCAGCAGTTCATTGTCATAATATTGCCGGTTGCTGAAGGTGATGAGGCTTTCGTGACGACTGCGATAATGCCACTGGAGGCGTTTCTGGCGAACCTGGTTGCTCATCAATTCGTCCAGAATGCTTTCGAGATCCTTGAACTCGTCCGGGGCCAGACTATCTTCGTCCTCGGCGCTGCTGTTGAAAAAGTTCGTTGGCGGCAGTTGCTTGGGATCGCCGACCACGATCAACTGCTGGCCGCGGGCAATGGCGCCGACGGCATCCCAAACCGGTATCTGGGACGCCTCGTCGAAAATGACCACGTCAAACGCGGCGTGATTAGGTTCGAGATATTGCGCCACGGAAAGCGGACTCATCAACACGCAGGGCTTCAAGCGCGGCAGGAGGTTGGGAATCCGGTTCAACAATTGGCGCACGGGTATGTGCCGCATCTTTTTTCCGATTTCCTTGCGCAACAAACCAATCTCCGCCTTGGGAATGTCGCTGAATCCTTGGTCGCGTGGAATGCTGGCCGTCAGCCGGGCGCGAATCAAATCCTTGGCCAGCACCGAAACCCGCTCGTCCACCTTGCGAAACCGCTCAATCCGCTCGTTGTGTTCGCGGCCAAAAAATTCCCGCAGCGCAGGCTCGCGCTCGATGGTGGCAAAAAATAATTCCTTTCGGAAACTGCGCTCAAAAAGCGCCGGCACATCCAGGGTATCACCGCCGGGCGATTCAATCTTTTCCACCACTGCGCCCAAGCCAAGCCGCATGGCTTCGCTGCGAATTTTTTGCCAGAAACACCATTCGCGAATTTGCGACCAGGCCTTGGGCACGGCTTCGACATGCTGCCGCACGGCGGCCAGATAATTTTCAGCCAGTTCCAGACGATCATGGCGCAAGCGGACGGCCCCGGCGTAATTCGTCATGGCCTGATGAAATTTGGAAAACGCCTCGCCGTAGGCCGCCAAGCGGTTTCCAATGACCGTGCCGACGGCATAAACCGTCGGTCCCTCGGCAAACAGTGTGGCCATGAGCTGGCGCAGTTGCCCCAGCCAGGCCAAGTCATCGCCGGAACAAGCGATCATTCGAGTGTGGAGCAATTCACCCCAAGTGCGAGCCTTTGTAAGATCGTCCGCTGATGGTTCACCCCTGTTCCAAAGCATGCCGATACAGGCTTGAGCGGTGGGAGTTGCAGTTGTAAAGCTGCCGCTAATTGCGCGGAGACGCATCGCCGATTTGCGGAAGCTGTCGAGTGCTGTTGCCACAGCAGCGAGATGATCTGGTGCATCATCAAGCGGCTTGCGATTCAGGCCAATCTCGGCATTCAAAAAGTTGAAGGATTCGTCAAACTTGGTGATGGCGTCGCGGTAGCTACATAACCGTTTTCCAACAACAGTGCCTGGCGCATAACTCGGGGAACCGTCACTGAAAAGATTGGCAATCAACTGCCTGAGTTGGTTAAGCCACTCCACGTCGTTGCCGGCACATGATGCCATGTGAACATGAAGCGATTCGCCCCAGATGCGCGTTTTTATGAGTTTATCCGCCAAAGGTTCACCCTTGTTCCAAATCAAACCAAGACAATCTTGTGCCGTGGGTGTGGCATGCACGAAATCGTCGTTGATCATGCGAATACGCATTCCAACTTTGTGAAAAGTGGTCAGTGCCTCGGCCACAGCGGCAAGATGGTTGGCCGAATCGTCAAGCGGCTGGCTAGACAAGCCAATTTCAGAATTCAAGGCATTAAAAGTCTCGTCGAAGGCTGTAATGCTATCGCGATAGCGGGCCAAACGGTTTCCGATGTTTGTGCCCGGCCCATAAGAGGCAGAACCGCCTTTGAAAAGACCCGCAAGTAATTGTCTCAATCGGGAGAGACAATCCGAGTCACTGCCGGAACAGGCTGCAATTTGGCTATGAAGTGCTTCACCCCAAACACGCGCTCGATCAAGTGCATCTGGGGCTGGCTCCCCTTTGTTCCATATCGTCCCAAGACAGGCCTCACCAAAAAGATTTGCTTTTGTAAGTTGAGCATTGATTGCTCGTAAACGCTGCGCGTCTTTAAGAATTGCGGCGAGCGTAGCGGCATCAGGGCGAGTCTTGTCGGTTCGGACAGCCAAAAGTTGACGACTGACAACCCCACCACGTAGCCATTTAAGGATGAGCCAGGAGCGTTGAGCTTTTTCCCAACGTTGCTGCAAATCATCAATATCAAGTGACAATAATTTGGCTTCATCGTAACCCTTAAGTTTGACCCGCAAATCTGCTCGTTCCTTAACAAGAGCAATCCAACAATCAATATCACCGGCAAGCTGCGCCCAAGGCGTTGTAGCAAAAGCTTCACCTACCGGCTCTGGTGTAATGAGGCTATCTACCAGAGTGATTATATTTACCAACTCCGCACGTGAGACGGCAGCATTTCTCAACCGCAGCCAAGTGTGTAGTTCTAGGGCAGCTTCGCTGGTGTCGCCAACGAGCACACCAAGTTCACGCACACGGTCAAAAATGCTTTTAGCAACGGTCGGTGTCCATTCCTCGCACGCAAGTCCAGAACTTGAGGTGAATGCTTGCGACCGTTTCTTTAATAACGATGCGAGCGTGATACGAAGTTCGGCGCGCTCTTTAGTGTGAGTGATCCATTCGTCGAGATTGGCAACCAACTGATTCCATTGGGTGGTGGCGAATGTTGGCCCAACCGGTTCAGATGCACCTAAACTATCCACCAAGTTGCGCAGATTAAACAACTCTGCGCGTGAAACATTTACGTTTGGAAAACGCAGCCAATTACAAAGATCGCGGGCGGCTTCGGCCGCACCGCCGGTGAGTGTGCCGAGTTCTCTCACATTTTCAAAAATGCGTTCAGCGACAGTTGGTGTCCATTCTTCACACGCAAGTCCTGTGCTTGGGCCTAGTGCTTGCGCTCGCTCTTTCAATAACGACGTGAGTGTGAAGCGGAGTTCGGTGCGCTCCCGAACGCGAGCGGTCCATTCGTCGAGATCGGTGGCTAATTGACTCCACGAGGTGGTGGCGAATGCCGGCCCCACTGGCTGCGGGGAAAGCAAACTCTCGACCAGCGCAGCCAGATCGTTCAACAGCTTGTGGCCAGGGTGCTCGGCCGGGCACTGAAGCCACTGGCGCAAATCTGCATAAACCGATTCGAGCCGCTGAACGTGCGCGCCAACGTCGCGCAGTTGCGTCAGGACGTGTTCCGCCCAGCCCGGCGTCCACTCTTCACATGCCAGCCATGCGAGCGGATGCCCGGCCAGCGGCATTAAAATCCGCGACCGCTCCTGCAATAATTTTGCCGCGTCACGAGCTTGCGCCAAAGTTTCCGCACCGCTTTCCAAAATGGATTTCCATTCCGGCAGGCGGACGGTTGGTTCCTGCTGGCGCGGCAGCAAATAATCCAAACACTGGTGGGCGCTCAGCCCGCAAGGCAAACGCCGGTGCAGGGCGCGGGCATAAGCATTCAAGGCATCCCGCAACCGTTCCAGTTCCGTCGCGCGCAATTCCCAATCAATCTGTTTCCCGTCTTCCACCAGTTTCAAGGTGCGGTCAAACTGCGCCACGACATCCGCCTTGCCGGTCTTGTTGGAATGCAGTTCCAGGCAAAACGGCTCCAGTCCTTCCTCCCGCAACCGGCGATACACCACATCCAGCGCCGCCCGTTTCTCGGCGACAAACAGCACGCGCTTCCGATTGGCCAGGCAGTGCGCGATGATGTTGGCGATGGTCTGGGATTTGCCGGTGCCCGGTGGACCTTCGAGGACAAAATCGTGTCCCGCCGCCGCCGCCATGACCGCCGCCAGTTGCGACGAGTCGGCGCTGCGGGGACAAAAAATATCCCGCGGATGAAAATCAGCATCCAACTGCTCTGGCTTTATGTCCGTGGCCGGGTTTTCGTAGGGCAAGCCCGCTTGGTGAACCAGATGATTGACCACGCGGTTCTGGGTCAAGGCATCGAGCCGGTCAGCCAAATCTTTCCAGAGCAGAAATTTGGTGAACGAAAATTGCCCCAGCCACACTTCGCTTTTGACTTCCCAGCCGGGCAAATCGCGGACGGCCTCGCGAAAAATCCTGAAAATCAGGCCGACATCCACGCCGCTGTCGTCTTCCGGCAAAGGATCCAACCCCGGAATCTCCTTTTGGAAATTCTGGCGCAGCATTTCCATCAGCGTGACGTTGAGCCGTGTTTCTTCGTCAATGCGACGCAGGGAAAATCCTTCCAGCACCGATTTGCGTTTTAATTCCACCGGCACCAACAGCAGCGGCGCGCGGAAAATCCGGTCGCTGTGCTCGGCCTCCCGCCATTCCAGAAAACCCACGGCGGCAAAAAGTGTGTTCGTGCCATTCTCCTCGATGGAGTTCTTGGCGGAACGATACAAATCCGTCAGCCGGCGACCATGCTCCGAATCCTCCAGATTGGTATGCAGGCGGCCATTTTCCAATTCATCCACCAGATGATCTTTCAGCGCGTCGGCCCGCTGCATCCGCGTGTAGGCCGTTTCGCTGCGGGGATCGTCCTCGCCCATCACATTGGGACGGGGCCGCAATGCCAATTCGCGTTCCGCCGCCAATCCATCCTCCACATGCTCCGGCGCGGCGGACAAAATCTGAATCGCCGCTTTTGTCTCGCGGAAATTCAGCAGGCGGTTGCGCAAACTCAAATCCAGCAACCGGCTTTTCCATTGGTCAATCCGGGAAGCCGGACGCGCCGGAGTTGCATTGCTGATGCTGACCGGGTCAATGAATTGACGCTCGCCGATGCCCGCCGCCTGCGGCCGCACCGCGCCGGAAAATTGACTGTCCGCCGCCTGGCCGGGAATGGGCAGCGGATGAATCCGGCTGATCCGCGCCCGGCGAACATCAATCACCTGCCGGAACGGCTTGTCACCCCGGAGATGCGGTTCAGCCAGCAATTCAGCGTCCTTCAGAGTTCCCGGTGATTCGCTGGTGGCCGTGGTGCATTCAAAAACCGTCAGCAAATCGTCCGCCGCCAGTTTGCGGATGTGTTGCAGATCGTCGCCCGCCGGTTCCGCCAGCGTTTTTTCCTCCAGCCAGCAGCCGGCATACGCGTGCCCCTCGTGCATCAAAATCAGCGGATGCAGCCCGACCTGCTCGCAGCAGGCGCAAAACAGCAGCGTGAGGTCCAGGCAATTGCCGAAGCGCTGCTGGATGATTTCCGACGGCGTCCGCACTTTCTGGCCGGTCGTTTCAAAGCTGGCAGGCGCGACCATGTAGCGAATGCCCAATTCGCTGACGGACTTGTAAATGGCCGCCACCTGCTCCCACGCCCGCCGGTGATTTTTATCCTGATACCCATTGAACGCCGATTGCCCGGTGTGCTCCCTCAGCACGACCGCGCCGCGATCCAGAATCTGCATCACCGCCGGGTCGTTGGGCAGGACAAAGGCAGCCAGAATTTCCGGCAGGGAAACCAAACCGCACCACTCATTGCGCGCCAGCAGCGACACCGGCTCGGTCAGGGAACAAACAACCGCATCGCCATCCAACACTTCGCATTTGAACAGGCCGGAAACTTTCTCCGCCAATGCCGAGAGAAAATCCGGACTCAATTTGAGTTCCAACGGAGCCGCCCGATATTCGCCTTGGGCGGCGATGCCTTGCAGACGGATTTCCACCGGCTCGGCGAAGGCAGGTTCCGTGGCCAATTTGAGGCGCAGATTTTTCCGCGCCGTCGCATCATTGCAAAACTTCAATTCCTTGATGACCGGGATGGCATTTTGCTGGAAGGCATAATTGATCGCCCTGTCGAAAACCAAGGAAATCTTGGGTGCATCAAGGATGACACTCATAACGTAGCCCAGCTAATGGTGGAGATAGGCATTGGAAACTTTAGCTGAGGCGATTCAATTCACACTGAACACCTAAAAGAAGACCATCAAGAACGCTTTGCTGGAATACAAACCACACTTCTTCGACTTGTGAAGGCCGACGCCCTTCAAGGTCCGTCTCCAAATAACGCCTTAATTCAGCCTCAGCCGTGGCATTCAGTTCTAAATGAAGGTCATTATGCCTGTATATCTTGATACGTTGGAGAGCGTCCCATAAATCTGGATAGCCATTCTTCACATCTGTCCAGAAATAATCTTTACTTCCAAGCGCGCGACCATGCTTTTCAATCGATTCGACAAAACATCTGTTTGCAATATTGATGAACGTCACAAAATCATTGTTTCTCGACGCGGGTTGAACTGAAACAAATCTCTCAGCCTCAGGAAAAGAATTTGTTCCGAAGAGACTTGGCAAACTCTTTGAATCAGTCACGCGACAAAGCTCGCGAATTTCGCGTGTAATTGTTTGTGCTCTTCTTTGAACCCAACCCTGACGCTCTGCCAGCGGAATTACGCGGCGAACCAGTTTTCTTTTTTCTCGACGTGCAAGTTCGTTGCCAACATGTTGGCCGACAACTGGGATTGCAAAAGCTGGACGCCCCACATCATCAATTCGTAACAAACCATATTCTTTTAGATGGCGCGTGTATTCTGGTTCAATACTTAAATCCATCACGTCAACTACCTGTTTGCTAGCCAACATTTCAAGAAGTTCATATTCGTCAGGGTAAAACTTTTTCAACTCTGACACTACATGCCGACAATAAAAAATCAGCTCTGCGTCCCGTGATTCTGCGTCCCGCGCCAAGTCTGTTTGAGAAACCGTAACCGGCCGTTTTACCTTTCGCCTTTGGTCTATGTCGTGAACTTCACTGCAAGCCATGCGCGTAAGAAGAGGATGACCACCGTATCGATCAAACAGGTAATCGCACGCCTCCACGGTGAAATCCAATCCCATGCGCTTTCCAAAAAATCGGACCATTTGCCGAATTTCATCACAAGTCAATCCCTTCAAGTATTGCGGCTGAATTATTCCGAACATCGGATTTTGGATCTCATCAATTGTATCCATTTCAACTACTCGTGGATTTACGCCAACGACAGTATTTGACAGACGTCTTACCTGACTTTGAGCTGCCCAAAGTGTTTGCCAAAAGGGCACAAAATCTTTGTGCCAGTGCACATCGTCGATTGCTAACGGCGAAACATATTCAATCTCGTCAAACACCAGTGCAGTTGTCTTGTCTTTAGGTGTCGCAGTGAGAACGCTAATGAGTGTGTCGGCTATTTTGCGTGGGTCATCCATGCTTTTGGGAACTGGAATACCATAATAAGCTCCAATATCTTTCACGACACGAGCTAGCAGCTCGTTCCATTTTAGCATTCGAATTGAAGGTAATTTGCAGTCGTAATAAAGAAATGCCCCAAGATTATCTCTCTCCATTATTCGCCGCAGCTTGTAGAGTATCGATGTTTTCCCGGTCTTTCTCAGTCCGAAGATTCCTCTGTTTTGAGATCGCCGGATGGCATCGATGTGCTCGGCAATGATTTGATCGCGGCCAAAAAAGAACAAATCACTATCCAATGGCAACTGGTAGTCGAACAAATCACGTGAAAATAGCTGGCCACGAAGTATGTTTCGAACCAACCAAGTGTCGTCCTTTTTAGCTCTAAGCTCCACTGAATTGAATACTACGGGAATTCTGCCTTGTGGGTTTCTAGCCGTGTAATCAGCGACCCACTCTTTTCCCTTATCCGAAGGCGAGCTTAAGAAGAAGACCCCTTGATCAACTCTGCCTTTCGCAGGTAACGCGCTTAACAATTCATCGGTGGCCTGCATCGTGCGCGCTTCTAGGCTAGAAAAGTCCGAAAGAAACAAAGCTATCTCATGTTCAAATCCGAACATTTGAGTTATGAACGGCTCTGGCTTCAAGAAATACATCGACACTTCGGTGTTGAAAGCCTTGCGACGCGCTCCCCAAGTTACGTCAAACCCAGCAAGAAATGGTGTTAGCAACAACTCCTCTGACGGATGCTCAAATAGTTGAGTGCTCCTGACGTCTTGTTTGATTTGGGCCATATATGATAATGCTGTTTACGCTGCATACAGCAGCTATTGGAGTTGGTTGACGGCGGTGCGGAGTTGATCTGCGTGGCTGTTGCCGATGATTGCGTTTGTGTTGCCGTGGCGTGCATCGTCCCAGCCCGGAGGTTCAGGCTTTAGCGCAACGAAAATCCGGCAATTGTCCGCTTCGTTTGGCATCCCAGTTGTGACGCACAATCGTAAACCCTACAAATTTCAAGGCAAGTGTTTCGTGTTGGACGCGCGCGGTCAGACAGCGACTTTTCCCCGCCGCTTTGCTCTGGCGAAAACACGCTGACTGCCGCGCGGGAGTGGGCCTGACTCCGGGGTTGCAGCAGCGTTCCACTTCACTCCGCTGCGCTATCACTTGCGACCTCCAGCCGCACGCCGATGGCTTCGCTTCCGTTCCGTTTCTCGCCACTGAATCCCCGGAGACGGGCTGGCCCCCGTGCGCGAAACTGGCCGGCTGGCAATTCCCCTTGGAAGACGACGCCTTGCCACGCGGCCAGACTCGCGCTCGCCCCCATGTTTGAGGGAGACTGCGGAAAGTGGGCATTTCCCGCGCAAATTCCGGCGGCGCGTCCATGCCCATTTTCCACAGACTCCGGGCAGGGATTGAAATGAGGATGTCAGTCAGGTTGTTTGTCTTCGCCTTTTTTACGCCAGCCGTCACTCCATCCTTTTGCTGCTCACTGGTCCGACACCGGGCCGAGATTGGGAGCGACTGCTAAAACCGCGCCGGCGGCGCGGTGTCTGGCAGCATCCGTGCGGCAGGTTCGCCCCGCTGGGCCGTCATCTCCAAGACCCGCGCGCCCAATATCACTCCTTCTATCCGGCGGACGTTTTGCCCGCTTGAAACACGCGCTGGCATTGTCAGTTAAACTGGCAATGGAAGCTGACAGAAACAGCCGGAAATTCCAACCAATTACCCTGAATAGTCTTTCGTTTTACCACCCATCCGCTAATTTCCTTCGCCTGAAATCAATGCTACAGACTGTGGCCATCTGTGGTTAAATTTATTCATTTGATGAATCTGAATTCTGAGAAATTTCCGTTGCGTCCGGCGTGGACCGAGATTGATCTCGGCAAGTTGCGCCGCAATTTGCAGCTCATCCGGGGCGATTTGCCGCGCGCGGTGAGATTGCTGGCCGTGGTGAAGGATGAAGCCTACGGGCACGGCGCCCTGGATGTGGCGCGCATCGCCGTCGAGGAAGGCGCCTGGGGCTTCGGGCTGAGCACACTGGAAGAGGCGATGACTTTGCGCGAAGGCGGCATCAAAGCTCCCTTGCTGCTACTCGGTGAACGTCAGGAAGCCGAACTCGAATGGTGCGTGGCGCATGATCTGACCGTTTGTGTGAATGAGCCGCACGCGGTTCGCAAACTGGCCAAACTGGCCGCCGATTTGGGCAAGCGGGTGCCAGTTCACGTAAAAATCCACACCGGCATGAGCCGCTACGGCGCGCGCTGGGATGAAGCCCTGCCGCTGCTCCAGCAGATTGTTGCGGAAAAATCACTGCTGCTGGAAGGCGTGATGACGCACTTTGCTCAGTCGGACGAAACGGACAAGACTTTTGCCAATTTGCAATTCACCCGGTTCGGTGAAGTGTTGCAAGCCATGGAACACGCGGGCATTCCCGTGAAACTTCGCCACACGTGCAACAGCGGCGGCTTTCTGGATTTGCCGCGCGCGCATCTGGACATGGTGCGCGTGGGCATATTGCTCTATGGCGTATTTCCGTCAACGGTTTGCCGGAAAATCGCCGGCATTGAAGCGGTGATGTCGGTGAAGGCCAAAATCGCGGCAATCCAAAAATTGAAACCCGGCGAAGTGGTCGGCTACGGCATGCGTTACACCGCGCCGACGGAACGCCGCATCGCCATTCTACCCATCGGCTATGGCGATGGTTTTCCCCGCGTGCGCAACGAAGGCTGCGCGCTCATTCACGGCAAACGCGCGCCGCTGGTCGGCGGCATCGCGATGGATGCGTTGATGGTGGACATTACGGACATCCCCGAGGCAAAAATGTGGGATGAGGCGGTGTTGATGGGCAAACAAGGCAACGATGAAATCACCGTCCGGGACCTCGCCAAGCTGAAAAATTCCGTGACCTATGACGTGCTGACCAACTGGCGCCTCCGCCTCCGCCGCAAAGCCGTCAACGGCCACCCCAAACCCGCTGTCCAACTGGAACGCGTGGGCGGATAATTGGAGCCACAAATGGGCACAGATGCAACACGATTCCGGCCGCGAGCGGGTGGGATAAAAACGGCTGGTCTTTTGACTCATCTGTGGTTCATTGGTGACAATTTGCGGGCAACCAAATCATTTTGTGAAACTCCTTTTTTCCGAGCAAAACTCCGACTACGAAAACTATCAGTTTCCATATGCGATCTGGGCTTTTCCCGAGTCGGGGGAAACGCCGGCGGATATTTTCAACGCCGGCTTCCTGCCGTCGTCACGCAATCTGGACCGGTTTTATTTGTGCCGTCAGGTGCGCGTGAATTTGTCGAAATTCAAGCCGTCTTCGGAAAACCGGCGCATCTTGCGCAAAGGCAGCGGGATTGAGTTGAAGTTGGTGCCGCGAGACAAGTTTGATTTCACTCCCGAGCGCCGCGCCTTTTTCAAGACCTATGCGGACATCAAGTTCGGCAAGGATGTCATGAGTTACGAACGGCTGGACGGACTGTTTGGCTCGCCGATCATTTCGCACCTGCTGGTCTTCAACGACGCGGAAACCGGCAAGGAAGTGGGCGTGGCCACGCTGTATCTGGAAGGCAAGGCGCTGGCGTTTTATTACTACGCGTTTTACGACCTGAATTATTACGCGCGCAATTTGGGCATGTTCATGATGACCTCGGCGGTGGCGCTGTTCGCCGGGCGCGGCGTGAAGCATTTGTATCTCGGCTCCTGCTACTCGGAAAGCGCGCTGTATAAAACCCAGTTTGGCGGCGCTGAGTTTTTCACCGGCTTTCGCTGGTCGGATAATTTGAAGGAACTCAAGTTCATCCTGGGCCGCGACAAAAAGGATTTGCGCCAGCACCTGCTCGAAACCGAGGAATACCGCGATATATTCTATCAAGGCACAATGGAAAACCTGACCAATACGGGCGGCTTCCAGGTGAAACTTTAATCACGCCGGCGTTGCCACGCGCCGCGGCCGCCAAATTCCGCATTTACGAATTTCCGTTTCAAAAGGCGGCCGGCAAGGCCAGCGGAGCCTGTCCGTTGTCGATCGGTTCCAACGTCATCGGTCGGTCATGGTCCAGGAATTGTCCGCACACGCGCCAGAAATCGGCCGTGGTGGTCACGCGCCGAATGTCGTGTAAAAAGCCGCTGGCCACGCCTTCACCGATAAAGTTCATGAACTTTTTCATGCGCTGCACCTGGGCGGATTCCTTGATGCCCGGAGTGATTTCGTTGTCCCACAATTCCTGGATGTATGCCCGCACAGCGCGGCCCGTTGGAAAAATAACTTTTTCACCGCGAAGCGCCGTTCGGATTTGCTCAAACAGCCACGGATTGCGAATCGCCCCCCGGCCAATCATCAACCCGCGCACACCTGTTTCCACGAGCAGTTGTTTGGCTTGTGGCGCGCTGAAGACATTGCCGTTCAACAGCACGGGGCACGGCAATTGTCGCGCCGCTTGGGCGATCAAATCATAGCGCACGCCGGGGCGATACATTTGCGTCACGGTGCGTCCGTGAATGGTCAACAGGTCGATGGCGTGGCGGGCAAACAATTCCAGCAACGCCGCGAATTCTCCGGGCGACTCAAACCCGATCCGGGTTTTGACCGTAAATGGCACATGCACGACCTCACGCAGAGCGCTGAGAATGGCGTCTATTTTTTCCGGGTCGCGCAGCAATCCGCCACCGGCGCATTTGCGATACACGATGGGCGCGGGACAGCCCAGATTCAAATCAATGGCGGCCACCGGAAATTTTTGCAGCAGTTTGGCGGTGCGAACCATGGCCGGAATGTCGTTGCCGATAAGCTGGGCGACGACCGGTTTGCCGGTCGGATTCTTGGTAATCGAATCGAGAATCCACTTCTCGGGACGCGAATCTCCATGAACGCGGAAATATTCCGTCCAGTAAATCTCCGGGCCGCCGTAGTGGTCAATCACCCGCATGAATTCCAAGGTGGTCACATCCTGCATCGGGGCGAGCGCCAGCAAGGGCGCTTCACCCCGCAGCAAATTTGAAAAGGTCTCGGATGGCAACATGCGGGCGGCAGATTAAACAAGTTTGGCCGGCAAACACGAATAATTCTTGCCTTTGCCGTGGCGGTCAGCATTTTAAAACGCCAGCATGAGCAACAAGATCTTCATCGGCACGGATAGTGGCGCCACCACCACCAAATTTTCCGCCGTCTGGGAAAACGGCGAGGCCATCTCCACCAAAGTTCTCCAGCGTCCCACCAATTCGCAAAACGGACGTGAAGCGGTCATTGCCGCGTGGATTGGCGGCGTGCGCGACTTTTTGGCCCAAAATAATCTTCAATGGGCGCAGGTGCATGGCGTCGGCCTGGCCATTCCCGGACCGTATGAACGTTACGGCGTTTTTGGGAAATCACCGAATTTGCCAGCCAGCTTTTGCGGCTGGGACGTGCATAAAGATTACAGCGAAGCGCTGTCTGCCAAGATCGGCCGGGACGTGTCGCTTTCGGTTGGAAACGACGGCAACTACGGTGGTGTGGCCGAAGCGCAAATTGCCCGCGGCAAAACCCGCGCGTCGGTGGCCATGCTCATGCCAGGTTCTGGTCTGGGAGCGGCATTTGTGGGCGCGGACGGTTTGGCGCTGGATGGCGACACGTTGGCGGGCATGGAGGCGGGCCACATGCCGGCACCGCTGCAATTGCTGGGACTGACAGGCAAGCCGTTTCCGTGCGGCTGCGGACGCGACTGGGGCTGTGTGGAAGCCTATACCACCATCTCCGGATTGTCCTATCTGCTCATTGAAAAGCTCCAGAAATTTCCCGATCACGAACTGGCAAAATCCACCGCGTCCGCCAAGGAAAAGGTGCTTTCGCTGCGTGGCCGGGCGCAAAAAGGCGATCCGTTGGCCGTGGAAATTTTTGATTTTCAAGCCCGCGTGATGGGCATCCACGTGGCCAATCTGGCGATGGCTTTGGATCCGGGCATTTTCATCATCGGCGGTGGCTTGATGGATCATGAATCCACCACACCGGAATTCCGCGAACGCTATCTCCGCATTATCAGCGAAACGGCCCGGCCTTATTTGTGGCCGCAACAACGAGATACCCTCAAGATTGTCCCGGCCCAATTGGGCGAAATGTCGCAGGCCATCGGCGCTGCCTTGGTGGCGCTGTATCACAGCCAGAAACCGTAAGGCATTCCGGCGGCGGGCGGGGCGGTTGGCTTGTGGTCGGCATCATTGCTGGCAAAACGGATTTCAATTTGAGTCAACTCGCAAGCACTCGCCTCCATGAGGAATTGTCTTGAACCCGGTGCGACCTGGGTTTATAGGACTTTATGGCATTTGCTGGACGGGAAAACTCATTGGGAAATTGGGTTAGGGAAAAACACAAAAGTGCTGTTTGGCAAATTTGCCAGTAACCACGGGTATGCGTCTGCCTTACAACAAAACATTTCGGGAGCTCCAAATCATTGGGCTGGATGTCAACGGTTCTCATGCCACCAGAGACGATTTGGTGCGTGTTTATTTTCGATTATCCGAGCCGCCGCCATTGGGCTGGGCCTACATTTTCACAACGGTCTGGCGGAGTTTGGAATATCCTTCGAAACGTCAGATTGGCGTGGATCGCGATACCATATGGATTGATTGCCGGCTCAATGAAATGGCCGCCTGCCATATGCGGCAACTGGAATATGCCGTGTCTCAGACCAGCGCCATTTATCGCCACAAAGCGCAGGAGCAGGCTCAGGAAGCCGTCCGGCAGGCGCAATTACAGGCGCAACTTCATTCGAAATTGGTGGACTTAAGCCAATTGCTTTACCCGGAACCCGAAACGCAAACGGATGATCGTTCGCTGGTCATCAAATGCCTTCGCTTCTTCTACCGAAGCCGGAGAACCAAGCATCCCCTGCCAAGTCGCCGCGAAGTAAGCCCTGAACCGCTCAATCATTTGAACGATTATCATCACAGCCGTTTCCAAGGAGCGGCCATGGCGCCCGATGGCCGATCGTTGTGGCTTGACTATTACGACCATGACCAAGGCGGCACGCGGTTCTGCTATCGCTATGTGCTTTCCTCCGGCGCGCCTCCGCGGCTGATCAGCGGTTACACCCACGAAACCTCACGCTTGGAATACGAAATCCCGATAGAGCGGATTCCGCGTCATGTCTTCAGCGAAGCCCGCGACTGGCTGGTCGCGCACATTGAAGCCAATACGGACCAGCCGCATCCGAAAAACCTGCCGGTATTATTGGAGTATTTACGGGAGCGCGAAATGGTTGCCCAAGGCCGCTGATTCTCCGCGGGATTGTTGCTGGCATTTGATTTTCTTCCGCCCAATTCATGCCACGCGCTTCACCTTTGGCACGGTGGCAAGGAGTCGAGAAATTCGCTGGTGACGTGCCAGGTTCCCAAAGATTCAATGCGCTTGCGACCAAATCACTCAAGGCTGCAGCATCGCCCGATAAAACTTGTTGCGGCGACGGGATTTTGATCAATCCAAAGATACGGGTTTGTGTTGAGAATGACGGTGGCGGCAGTGGTCCAGTGAAGCTGTCAGGAGGGCACAGGGGAGCGGGTTTGCCTTCCGCAATATCCCGTTTCCGCCTCAAAACCGGGGTTTCCGATTGTTTTCCGCTTCCGCCTTCCGCCTCAAGCCTGCCGCTTTTCATCAACCCGGAAACTTTTTGCCCAAATTCCGTTCCTGAGGTGTCCGCTTGACAGCGCTTAAAAGCGGTGGGAATGTTCCCTAATGAATACAAGCATCCTTACTTCAAAGAATCGGATAAGCCTGCCCGGCGAGATTGTTCAGGCGGCGAGACTCCGGTTAAATGACGAAATTTTCTGGTCGGTTGACCAATCAGGGGAATTACGAGGAAGGAAGCTCTCCGCCAATTCAGAAGCGGCAGGGAAGGTGGCCAGAGACCGCAAGACCGGACTGCTGTTCTGGGCTGGAACCATTAGCGATGAAACGGCGGAAGAGGCCGCATTAAACGCCAACCTCTCCCGTCATGAGTGATTATCTCGACACGCCGGTTTTGGTGTTCGCCTGCGCTAATCAAACCGCCCTTGGCGACAAAGCGCGCCAGTTGATAGCCGAGTCAACTGACTTGGTTTCCACCCCGCACGCGCTGGCGGAATGTTTCAACGGCCTAACTTACCGGCTGCAAATACCCCCGGCTGCGGCCCGCAAGTTGATGAGCCGAAACTTTTCAAAAATCCGGTTTCAAACGCTCGATGAAGCTGATTACTTGGCGGCGATTGATGAAGTGGTGGACAACGGTCAGACGGGCGACAAAATCTACGATGCCCTTCACCTACGGGCCGCGATCAAAGCAGGAGCAAAAAAAATCCACACTTCCAACAAGCGGGACTTTTCGCCCTTCTCCCCGGCGGCTGAAATTGTCAGGCTGGCCTAAAACACCAGATGGGGGAAAACCGGGTAAGTTTCGCGGAAACCGGGCGGAAACTTAGCCGGAACGATGCAGTTGAGCGCATAATTTCCGTGTGTTTTTTGCGCTCATGCCTGAAGTGAGGCAACTGCATGGCAGTTGGGGAGCGCGGAGATTTTGGCCAACATTTCCCGCCACCAGTT